>JAFAUB010000080.1 GCA_019243635.1 Pseudonocardiales bacterium | reverse complement strand
CTGACCCGTTTCCAGACCAAGCCGCCAGTCTGCTACCGGGCCTCCTGACAGCTACCCGGACCGGACTCACACCGGCAAGCGACGACGAACTTACGACCACAGATCACCTACACCAGGTCACCTCCAGTCTGCTGGGCGCGCGAATGACCGAGGTTAACTCCTCGGCCAGCCCACCGTCCGCACCCGACTCCGGCCACGCGTCGCGCCCACTGTCCTGACCGCGCTCCCGCGCGGCAGGCGAGGGTCCGGGTGCGGCCCTGAGGGCGTCCGCGCCGGCTTGCGCCGCCGCTTGCCGCGCCTGGCGCTGCTGGGCACGCCACCGACCACGGTAGTCCTGCTCGGCCTGCGCCAGCGTGGTGTGCTCGCTCACCAGGGCGCCCTCAGCGCGACACACCTCGTCGGTGATCCTCCACTGCTTCCCGGGCATCCCCCGGGTGCCGTGCTCGACCTTCGAGATCGTGGTCCGGGTCCGGGTCCGGCCCAGGGCCTGGGCCAGCTCGGGTTGGGAGACCCCGGCCGCGGTGCGGTAGGTGGCCAGGTGAGCACCGAGGTTGCGCCGCAAGGTCTTCAGCCGCACCCGGTCAGCGGCCAGCTCCCCCGTATCGACCGTCACAACCGTCGACCCTAAGGGGTGGCACACCGGGGTGACGGCCTCACAGCTCGATGCGAGCCGCCCTCCACCGCCTCTCTGGTCTCAGCTGTCACAGTGCGCCATGCACCTGGTGTTGGGCCGCCGCGATAAACCCGTGACGCGGCGGGCGCGGGCGACAGCAACGACTGCTGGCCTGCGTGCAGCCCCCCGAATCCCCGGCACCAGGTGCCTCCACACCCAGAGATGAGGTGATCACCAGTGGGTCCGATTGAGCCCGAGTTCTTCGACAGCGATGAGATGCGCGCCGCGCTGACCGCCCGCGACATCGCCACCGTCTACCGGCTCCTCGGACGCCTAGGCGTGAGTCAGCGCCGGATCGCGCAACTGACCGGGCAGTCCCAGTCGGAGGTGTGCGAGATCCTCAACGGCCGTCAGGTGCGGACGTGCGGGTACTCGAGCGCATCGCCGACGGTGTCGGCGTACCCCGGGCGCGGCTGGGCCTGACCTACGGTGAGCAGGCACCGGACCCGCCTTCGCCAGATGGGAGGTGACCGAGGCCATGAAACGCCGCGTCCTGGTCGCCGCCACCATGACCGCCGGTCTGGGTCAGGCGTTGGTGGTCTACCCGAGCTCGCCCTCCCAGCCGCGCAGCCGCTGCCCTCGCGGCTGGGGATGGTCCATGTGCACACTGTGCGGGCAGTCACCGAGGGGCTGCGCGGTATCGCGCGGTACTACGGCGGGCAGGCCGAGTTGTTCAGCACCGCCGCGACCCTTTACACCCGGTGGATGCACGTCCCCGCGACCGATGCCGTCACAGCACAGCTAGCCGCCGCGCTGGCTGAACTGCACACCGAGGCAGGCTGGGCGTGCTACGACTCCGGGCTGGACGGGACCGGCCACTTCACCCGCGCTATGAGGCTGGCTGGTGCGGCCCGGGACACCTACGGGATCGCCAACGCGGCCTAATGGGTTTGTACCAGCCGGTTGCTGATGTGGCAGGGTGGTACGCCTGAGCCGCCGGTGGGTGAGCTCTCCTGCCGCCGGGGCCGATGTGAGCTCTAGTGCCGGATCGGGCCTCTGCCGGTTGGTGAGGAGAAGTGATGGCTGGTGGGATGGCGTGCCAAGTGTGAGCACTGATCCATGAGGTCGCTGTATTCTTCCTCCGTGCTGACCAACTGGGGAAAGGAGGGTATGAGTGTTGTTCGTGGGTGATGACCGGGCCGAAAACCACCACGATGTGGAGCTGGTGGATGAGGCTGGTCGGCTGTTGGCTCGGCGGCGTCCTCCTGAGGGTGTCGAGGGCATGGCCGGACTCCATGCGTTGATCGCGCAACACCTGCCCGAGGACGGCGAGGCCACGGATGTCGTGATCGGTATGGAACACGGATGTCGTGATCGGTATGGAAACGGATCGGGGCCCGTGGGTGACGGCGTTGACCGCCGCCGGCTACCAGGTGTATGCGATCAGCCCGATGCAGGTGGCGCGGTACCGCGAACGCCATTCGACCTCGGGTGCTGAGTCGGATCGTGGCGATGCTCACGTCTTGGCTGAGGTGGTTCGCCTGGACCGGGAACATCACCGTCAGATCACCGGTGACCCAGACCTCGCCGAGGCGGTCAAGGTACTGGCGCGCGGTCATCAGAATCTGGTCTGGACCCGCCAACGGCAGACCAACCAGCTCCGCTCGATACTGCGCGAGTACTACCCGGCGGCTCTGGATGCCTTCGATGACCTGGCCGGACGCGATGCCCTCGCCGTCTTGGCGGTCGCGCCCACACCGGAGCAAGGCCAGGCCCTGACCGTCGAGGCGATCAGTACGCCGCTGCGCGAAGCCGGCCGCAGGCGCTCCCTCGAGGCAACCGCGGGCAAGATCCACGCGGCGTTGCGCACCGAACACCTCCGCGCGCTTCCCGCGGTCGCCCACGCGTTCGGCGCGTCAACCCGGGCGTTGGTGTCCATCATCAGCGAACCGGTGAAACAGATCTCGATCCTCGCTGCCGAGGTGGAGGAAAATTCTGGCCGACACCCGGATGCTGAGATCTACCTGAGCCAACCCGGACTCGGGATGATCCTCGGCGCCCGGGCACTCGCGGAGCTCGGAGACGACACCCACCGCTATGCCGGCGCAGAAGCCCGCCGTAACTACGCCGGAACCTCCCCAGTCACCCGAGCTTCCGGCACCAAGACCACCGTACCGGCCCGCTACGCTCGCAACCGGCGGCTGGGCGAGGCCTTGTTCCAGCAAGCCTTCACCGCCCTGACCGCCTCACCCGGAGCCCGCCGCTACCACGACGCGATGAGGGCTCGCGGCATCGGGCATAACGACGCCCTACGCCGCGTCGCCAACCGGCTCGTCGGCATCCTCCACGGCTGCCTACGTACCCGCACAACTTATGATGAGGCCACCGCCTGGCCCACACCCCAACAAGATCAACAAGAAGCGGCTTGACAACTTACAGCCGTGGGATGTCTGGCACGCCGGAGTGACACTGGCCCGCACCGGGCACCCCAACGACGCGCTCAAGCTCCTCCAGCTCGGGCGTGGCAGCACCGAGTGCGATGGGAGCGGTCGACTAGTCGACTATGCCGACCAGGAGCCGTTCGTCACGATGGACCAGGCACTATCGGATGGGCGCGTCCGCGTGTACTGCTTGGGGCTCACCCTCGATGCACTGACCCTCTGCGGGGATCCATTAACGAAGCATCAGCAAGGGTTCACGGTTGTTCACCCGTCCAGCCTTCCCCTCGCCTGTGGCCCCCGGACGGAACGGGGACCCTTGGGCCAATGCCACTAAGTTAGGCGACCCGGCGTAGTTCCACGGTCGGTGGCCCGTCGTGCTTGGTCCCGGTATCCGTAGCTCGTTTGACACGGTAGGAGTTATGGCGGGCTCGTTTGACCACGCGGGGGTAGGTGCGGTGCCGGCGGCGGTTTATCTTTTCTAGGATCTCAGTGATGGTGGCTTTGGTCGCTTTCTTCAGCCTCCGAGGGGGGAAAGCCGCCTGGTCGGTGACCTGGCGACGGATGACGCGAAGTGAGCGCGTGAAAGAGAGACGGTCAGGATCGAGGCCGGCTTCGTCGGCGGCGTGGCACATGAGTCTTCGGGTTGCGTAGTGGGTGAGCAGCAGTGCCCAGATCTCTTGGCGGTAACTGGTCAGGTTCTCGAGTTCGCGTGATGTGGTGTCAGGTAATTGTGGGTAGGCAGGGGCGGTCCTCGGCGAGTGTGGTGAGGGCCGCGAAGAAGTGGGTGCCGTGTTTGGCGGCGGTGGCGAGGTAGCTGCGGATGGCGCGGAATTGTTGGGCTCCGGTGAGGGTCCGCAGGCACCCGGAGACCTTCTGTCGCAGTTTGACCATCCGGACTTCCCGCTCGGCGGCGTTGTTGTCGAAGGGGACCCGGGGGTCGGTGGTGAACCGCGGGTAGTCGTCCTGGCGGTCGATCAGGCGCCGGGCCAGGGCGTGGTGTTCGGCCATCAGCTTGCTCGTTCGGGCGCTGGTGGCCTCCCTGCCGAGTAGCGCCGCGCTGCGGTAGCGGTGGATCGCCGCGGTGAGCGCGGCGGCGTCGATGCCGCCGAGATCGTCGTGGGTGTCGCCGGCGGCGAGTGCGTCTTTGACCAGCTGGTTCATCTCGCGCAGCGCGTCGGCGCTCTGCTGGGACCAGCACCACCGGCCCCGCGGGGTGGTGTCGGTGACGGCGTGGGGCTCCCGCAGGGCGTGGGCGTTACCCAACGCGTGGGTGAGTGCTGGGTAGGTGTCATAGGGCGCCCACGCGTCGTGCACGGGCGAACTCGGGCAGCACTCCGGCGGCGTTCATCCCCTTGGTGCCGCGCCGGTCGTGCACGGTGATCAGACTGTACTTCCCGGTGGAGGCCGAGTGCACCCACCGCGGTCGGCTCTGGACCCGCAGCCCGGTCTCATCGAAGTTCACCACTTCCGCGGCGGCGAGGTTGGTGGGCACCCACTCCAGGAATCCGCCCAGCCCCTTCGCCGCGCGGGTGGTCATCGTCGCGACGGTGCCTTCCGAGACCGGCGTGCCGAACAGCTCGGTCAACGCCGCGGCGGTGCGCTTTTCAGACAGGAACTGCCCGACGTAGAGGTAGAGGATGACCGCGGTGACCCGCGGCCCGTACCGCACCGGCGCGGTCACCCCCTTAGAGGCGCCGGCGCTGGTAGTGGTTCCGCAAGCGCAGCGCCGCTCGACGAGCTGATGCTCGGTCACCCGCACGCTGATCGGCGGGATGTCGAACACCTGCCGGCGTTCTCGACCCACCTCCACAGCCCCGCCCAGACCCTGCCCACACTCCCGGCAACACCCCGGCTCGTGTTCGATCACCTCGTCAGGAACCGCGACCGGAGCTAAGGTCGATCCAGGATGGCCAGCCAGCCCCCCGGGCTTGCGGGCGCCGCGTTCGCGTCGCGACTTCGGCGCCGGCTTGGCCAACCCCTCCGAGCTCGGCGGCTTCGAGGAGTTCTTCGACGTCTGCCCCAGCCGAACCTCCAGCTCAGCGATCCGCACCCGAGCAGCGCCCAGCTCCGCCGACAACAACTCGATCAACTCGTCCCGCTGCGCGAGCCGCTCAAGCAGCTCCACCACCGACAGCGTCCCGGGCACCGCCAGATCATCAACAACCCCGGCGACAAGATCAAGCCGCCACGCCGACCACCGCGACCTGACCAGTTACGCCGCCTCAACCACAGGCAGGCTTCGCCTGTTCTTCCTCCCGCCCTACTCACCGGAGCCCAGTCCCGACGAACGGGTCTGGAAGAACGTCAAGCACGACCGTGTCGGTAAGACCGCCATCACGTCCTTCGACGACCTACGCGACAAGGCCAAGTCCGCGCTCCTACGCCTCCAACGCTTACCCGACCTTGTTCGCGCCTTCTTCAGCGATCCATGCCTGAGCTACATCAAGTAGCCCACCGGTCGGTCTAGCTACTTTCGATCTCCTTAGTACCAACCAGCTGCGCGGTCTGCTGCGCGACGTGTCGAACCGGGACCTCATCCTCCAGCTCGGCCAGGACGCCCACCGGGGGCACTCTCTCGCTGCCCGCCGGTCGAAGGCCATCGACCGCGCGCTGCTCGGCATGGGAGCTGCTGGGCTCTGGCTACTCAGCCGACGCAAATCACCGTAGGACAAGCCGGCCCCGTCCTGCCGGAAAGTTTAGAGGATGCGTTGATGAACACGTGGACCAGGCGGCTTGGTGAGCGGTCTCTAGGGGTGAAAGCACCACCCGAGCCATCTCCCGCAGGTACCAATACGGCTTCCCGTTGACCACCTTCCGATACAAAATCGCCACACATCAGGTCACACAACATTGAAAGATCGAAAACATGACGACACATAGCAGATCCGCAGGTCACACACGGTCGGGCATGTCCTTCAAGACCTCATGATCCAAATAAGCAAACGGGCGCTACTGACGTTCCTGTGGGCGCCTGAGCATGATCAAATGAGGGCGCACGCCGTCTCCTGTCTAAAGTTTCCGGCTTACCACGGTCAGAAACGATCTAGAGGGGAAGGGAGTTGGAGCGGCTCAAGTGGCTGCTGTGGCACGGCAACACCTTCCGCGCCGAGCGGGTACTGTCCTGGCTCGAAGACGACCTTGACAGCGAAGATCCGGGAGAAGCGCAACGCAAGCTCGCCAAGTACCTGGTCGAGTTCGCCGGATACATCCGGGCCAATGCCACATGGATCCCCAACTACGGTGAGCGCCGCCGGTGTGGGGAGGCCATCTCCTCGGCGTTCGTGGAGTCCACGGTGAACCAAGTGGTCTCCAAGCCGATGGGTGGTCTCTAGTGGTGAGCGCGACACCGCCCTTGACCTGGGACCCTCGCGAGGGCTCACATCGAGCTACTAGCGGGCAGGCCAGGGGCTGCCCGATGCGCGGGCCGGCTTACGAGCCCTCACCCCAGGTCAAGGCCGGTGTCGCGCTCACCGTTTGAACTCAAGTATCCTCGACCGCCAAACAACCTAATGAGACCTAATGCCGTGTGGGCGCCTCACCCGACCGGCTCTGCTGCTGAAACTGGAGGCGCTTGATGACCGTTACCCAGCCCGGTGGGGGTCGACTCGCTCTCGCGGTGCTGGCTCTCGCGACTTTTGGGTACGGAGCGTTGGAGACGATGCTTGCCCCGGCGCTGCCGGTGATCCAACAGGCAGTGGGCGCCTCGACCCCAGCGATCGCCTGGGTATTCACCAGTGTGCTAATCGCCGGGGCGGTGTCCACACCGGTAATCAGCAAGCTGGCCGACACTCGAAACAAGCGCGGTGTCTTGCTCGGCGTGCTCACCGTGGTCTGCGCAGGCACGCTGGTCGCCGCCCTCGCTACCTCGATTACCGTGCTGACCATCGGTCAGTTTCTACAGGGTGTCGGGATGGGCCTGGTGCCGCTTAGTGTGGGGATTACTCGACATACCCAGCCATCCGAGCGGATACGCTCAGCCAACGGCCTGATCATCGGTGTGGGGGCGCTGAGCTCGGTGATCGGGCTGACGGTCGCCGGGCCCATCGTGGCGCGGATGCCCTATACATGGTTGTTCTGGTTTCCTTTCGGGTTGCTTGCTGTAACGTTGGTCTTCGCTTGGCTCGTGGTGCCCTCATGCCCACCAAGCGGAGTCGGCCGTGTGGATTGGGCTGGTGCGGTTCTGCTCGGGTTGGGGCTTGCCGCAGTGTTGATCGCTATCACGCAAAGCACCGCATGGGGCTGGTCGTCGACCAAGGAGCTAGGGCTCGTTGCGGTCTCGGTGCTACTGATGGCAGCCTTTTTCCTGCTCGAGCTGCGCACGCGCGAGCCGCTTGTGGATCTGCGGCAACTGAGCGACCGAGCCGTGCTCCTGGCGTGCGCAGTGTCGTTCGTGGTTGGCTTCGCCAGTTTTGTGTTCATGTTGATACCGCTGCTCGTCCAGGCCCCAGCGAGCGCTGGGTACAGCCTGGGGGACTCGGTCACCCGAGCCGGACTTTATCTGGCCCCGCTCGGGTTGGTCGCCGCGTTCAGCGCCCCACTGGCCGGACGGTTCGAACGAAGGATCGGTGTCCGGGCGGTGATGGTGATGGGCACTGGGGCAGCTGTCGTGGCCAACGCGGTACTTCTCGTGGCCAACTACTCCCAGCTAATTTTCGTCTCCACCGCGGTGGCCGGATTCGGCATCGGGCTCGGTCTTACTCAGGCAATGAACATCATCACAGCCACCGTTCCGGCCGAGCGTACCGCCAGCATCAGCGGCGTGGTGTACGTGATCAGGGCTGTCGGCGGTGCACTCGGGGCTCAGGTCGGCACGAGTATCCTCGCCTCGGGCCACGCACAAGTGCCGACGTGGGCCGGCTTCCGCGTCGCACTCCTTCTCAGCACGCTGATAGGAATAGTCGCCGTGGCACTGAGCTGGGCGATTCCCACGAGAATCATCACCACAGCATCAGGCAATGTCGTCCGAGCCAGGTGGGAAAATGACGTGGAGATGACAAGATCAGCAGGACACCCCCACTGACAGTGTCATTCATTCATACTCGCGCTCACCAGCTCCTACTGATAGTCGGCGCCTACCTTTGCTTTTATCCCCAGTGGCCAGGAGCGATCCGGAAGCGTAGTCCCCGAGTCGCAAACCTCAGGGAAATCAAAGGATGTGGGGGATACCCCTATTCGGGGCACTATCATCGACTTGGTGATCAGGGGGCTGGAATGATCGAGAGGTTGCTTCTGGGATGAGGAGGTTCGGTGACCGTCGGTGAGCCATCCTATGAGGGCTTGGGCTCGAACGGTCGTAACGACCCCCCATTATCCTAGCAGATTTTGATTCTGCCAAGGTACCCCATTTCCGGTGGATCTTCTGGGGGAATGATTGACGAGTGGGGCTGAGCCGTTGTACGCCGAAAAACGGGAGACGATCTCCCGGGAGCTGCACCTAAACCGGTCGGCACGTTCTATCGGGAATTGCTCGGGCGACATCATAGCACGATCTCAAGCGAGATCAAGCGCAATGGTGGTGCCGCTGATCACCGGGCTATCGCCGCCCAAGAGCGTTATGAACAGGAGAAGGCGCGTCCGAAAGAGCGGAAACTGGTGACGTCGGCCAGGTTGCATGACGGGTGGACCGGAATACGGCAGAAAGGGGCCGTGAGCCCGCATCGCCGCTGGTCGGGGCTGGTAGAGGGGTGACTGTCCACTGTGGTTAGGGTTACGGGGTTCATCTGATCGTGTTTGCCGAGGTGCGTGGTGGCGTCGATCGACCGCACTGCGGTGTGTTGACCGGGCTACGGACCGACTGACCAGCGTGTCGGGGGAATCTGCTGCTGGCTGATCGGTAGGACTCACGCAGCTACGAGGAGAAGGGCTGCGCGAGGTGCTTGATGACGTTCAGCGGGATGTTGAGTCGATCCGGCTACCCGTGCTGGATTCGGACGGTCAGCCGGTCGAGCCGATCGTGCGGTTCCTGGGGGATTTCGTGGCTCGCGGGAACAAGGTGACCAGCATCCGCAGCTACGCCTACGCATTGATGCGCTGGTGGCGGTTCCTTCTGGTGATCGAAGTGCACTGGGATCGGGTGACCTCGGCCGAGGTCCGTGACTTCGTGCTGTGGCTGCGGTATGCGACCAAGCCGGGACAGCGCACCGCGTCGGCCGTGACCGCCGGCACCGTCAACCCGGTCACCCGCAAGAAGCACCTGGACACTCGTTACCAGGTTCGGACGTTGCGCCACAGCAACGCGGTGCTGCGCACCTTCTATGAGTACTGGATCGAGCTGGGGCATCCTCCGCTGATCAACCCCGTGCCGCTCGACCGCCGCCGTGGCGGCCGTCCTGGTGCCCACCACAACCCGATGGAGCCGTGGCAGCGGGACGGGAAGTTGCGCTACAACCCGAAGGTCCCCAACGTCGCCCCCGAGCCATGCCCGATGAGCGTTGGAACGACCTGTTCAGCGCGATGCGCTCCAACCGGGACCGGGCGGTCCTCGCGCTGGCCGTCAGCACCGCCGCGCGGGCCTCCGAGTTGTTGGGTGCTGGCCCTGCCGACCTGGACTGGGGAGACCAGCTCATCCGCGTACGCCGCAAGGGCACCGGCGCGGAGCAGTGGTTGCCGGCCAGCCCGGAGGCGTTCGTCTGGTTACGGCTCTACCTGGCCGACGTCGGTGACCCGCCGGGGGGCTCGACGATCTGGGTGACCCTGCGCCGTCGACGCCGAGGGGACCAGGCCGAGTTGGCAAGCCAACCCTTGAACTACGACGCCATGCGGGCCGTGTTGCGTCGGGCCAACGCGCTGTTGGGCAGCAACTGGTCGATGCACGATCTTCGGCACACGGCGGCGATCAGGATGACCAGGGACGAGTCACTGTCCATGCGGGACGTGCAGGTCATCCTCGGACACGCCGATTTGACGACAACCCAGATCTATACCGAAGACGATGACGATGCGGTCATCCGCCGGTCCGCCAGCACCTGGCCGAACACGCGACCGGGAGCACACAGGCCCCGGTCGTGGCGCAGGGATATGACCCGGCCGCCCTGGCTGTGCTGTTCGGGGAGGTCGTCCGATGACCGCGACCACAGTGGGCGAGACCGAGCAGCGCACCCGCTACTGGCGCGGCTTCGACAAGACGCTGCCCCTGCGGATCGGGTCGCACGACCGCACCGGACGCGACGCGGTGCTCACCCTGCTGCGCGAGCTACCCCAGTACTCGAACCTTCCCCGCGATCACAAGCCCCACCCGATCAAGGGAGCAGCCACGATCCTGGACTGGCTGCTGACCCCATCCCGGCGACGGCTGGCAGGCGCGCTGGATCGCAGCCGGCGCCGACGCCGGGGTCGACTGGCTCTCCCGACTTCCCCCCGATGACACCCGCTCCGAACCGACGAGGCGCCAGGAAACGTCCCGCGGCCTGTACTTCCTGCTCATCGCGCGAATCGTGCTGCCCACCTACGACTTCCTCACCAACGCCTACGACTGCCACCACCTGTTCCCAGCCGCACGACGCGTCTGGTGGCCACCACGGCTACAGGAGCAACTCGACGCCGTGGCCGACAAGTGCGGAATGCACCGAGGTCAGAAAGCCGCAGGCATCCGGATCCTGACCAAGATCATGGTCCACGCAGGCCAGGACATTGAGCAGCTGACCGCGGACGACTTCACGAGTACCGCGAGTGGCGCTACCAGGCGCGCGGCCGCTGAATCTGGTCAGTGGGCCGCCTGGGACCTCCTGCGCGGCATCGGCGTGATCCCAGCGGACCGCACCCTGCGGGACGAGCTGTGTCCCGGCTCGCAGTCGACTGCGGCGCTGGTCGACTTCTACGGCATCACCAACCCCGAGATCCGCACGGTGCTGATCCGCTACCTCAACGAGCGGCGCCCGCACCTCGACTACAGCACCCTTCGGAACCTGGTCACGCAGCTCGCTGGTCTGTTCTGGGCGGATATCGAGGCCCACCATCCCGAGGTCACCACGCTGCGGCTGCCCTGCGAGGTGGCTGAGGCATGGAAGCAGCGTATGGCGTTCCGCAAGGCCGACGCCGGCGGGTCCCGCCGGCCACGCAAAGCGGTGATCGAGGCGCTCACCAACGTCCGCGCCTTCTACCTCGACATCCAGGAATGGGCTCTGGAAGACCCGAGCTGGGCCCAGTGGGCCGCACCCAGCCCTGTACGCAAGGCCGACACCACCGGCCAGGCCAAGCGCAGGAAGGCCCAGCAGTCCTGGTCCCATCAACGCATCCGGGAACGGCTTCCCCATCTGCCCATCCTCATTGCCAGCGCCGAGCGACATCGCGATGACCAAGCCGAGCTGCTAGTCAAGATCACGGCGGTACCGGTCGGTGACGTAGTCGAGCACGGCGGGCGGACCTACCGGCGCGTGATCTCCAAGCTCGCGGTCCGCGATCCGGCTCGGTTCCCCGCGCCGCAGGCATGGGCCGAGGACGTCGACACCGGCGAGCGTGTCGATGCCGGCTGGGCCGAGGACGACGCGTTCTGAACCTGGGCGGTGATCGAGACCTTCCGGCACACCGGGATCTTCTCCGGGCCGAGGAACTGATGGAGACCACCCACCTCGCGTTGATCTCCTACCGGTTGCCCGACACCGGTGAACTCGTGCCGATGTTGCAGATCGTGCCATCCAAGGTCAATGAGGAGCGGCTGCTGCTGGTCAGCCCGGAGCCGGCCAGCGTGCTGGCCGCCGTCATCAGCCGCCTGCGCGCCGCCCATGGCGGCGCGGTGCCGATGGTCGCGCGCTACGACGCGCACGAACGTGTCACCGGTCCGCCGCTGCCGCACCTGTTCCAGCGCACGACCGGGCACGGCTGGCGGTCCCAGATGTTCAGCCACGCTCTGACCCAGCGGATGCTCAACGACGCGCTGGCGCGAGCCGAGCTGCGCGACAACGCGGGCCAGCCGTTGCGCTACACCCCACGACTTCCGGAGGTTGTTCGCCACCGACGCCGTCACCGGCGGCCTGCCGGTGCACATCGCGGCCCGCGTGCTCGGACATCACAACCTGGCCACCACACAGTCCTACCTCGCCGAAGGCTCGGGAATTGCACCAGACGGGAGAGAAACCCCAGGTCACCAGATCATCATGGCCTTGGAGCGTCGTCTTAGACCGATCTGTAGTGGCTGTCTGAGCAGGGCGGATACCTAAACAATCCCTTCTGATGCAAGATGCTTCCGTCAGAAGGGACGCTGAGCTGGGGGCGGGGCCAACAGCCTTACTGCCGCGCCGCTTCCGCTCCTCGGCGCGCTGAGCGCGCCTGTGGTGCGGGTCGGCTCGCCCATGAGCTATGTGGGCGCCTCAAGCGATGCACGCCGCACGGCGTGCTGGACCGGCATTCGGACAGTTCCGATATCCGACTCCGCCATTATGTTCCAGGACGAACTCGTCCGCGCCTACCGAGCCTTCCTCACCAAACGCCGTGCGCTGCGACCCGAGTCCGAGTACCGGCAACCCACCGACGAGGAATGGCGGGAGTTCCAACGCCACTTCGAGCTCCGTAAGGTCGAGCTGGGAACGTGCGGCCGGCCCTACGGCCACTCCCGCCAGCACGAACACGCCTGCATTCGATGCCCCATGCTGCGGATCGACCCCCGTGCACGCGGGCGGCTGACCGAGATCACGAAGAACCTCACCGCCCGGACCGAGGAAGCCCGCGCCTACGGGTGGCTGGGCGAAGTGGAGGGTCTACAGGTCAGCCTCACCGCCGCGAAGGACAAGCTGGTGCAGCTCGAACGCGCTGAACGCGCCATCACGTCCAGCACCACTGACCTCGGCATTCCGGTGGTCCGAAGCGATCCGTGACGCACTCTTCGATCCGCGACGCCGACAAAGCAATGATCAACAAAATTAGTCCGGACAAGGGTAGGCCGTCCGCTCGATCGACGCCACCACACACTCCGACCCACCATCCGGCCCAACGTGATGGTGCGAACGCTACCGAGCGGCGCCGACAGCAAGATCACCAGGTCCGGCAGCCCGACGCCGGGGAACGCCGCAGACCGATCGGCCTTCGGTCCGCGCCTCCAAGTCAGCTGCTGATCAGGGAAGATGCCCGGCCGTTAGACGTTTCGGCCGTATCTCGGTCGGCCCCCCACCATCGACGACGTCATCCGTGACGGGGAAGGGGTCCTGCTCCGGCTTGGGAACCACCCTCACCGGTCCCTACCCCCTTCGCGCAGCTCCTGCTCACCTGGATCAACGAGCGGGACAACATGAACACTGCCACCAACCCCAACTCCCGCTGGCTGTTCCCTGGCCGCCGAGCAGGACAACCCATGCACCCCGAAAGCCTCGCCGGGCTCCTCCGCAAACTCGACGTCCCCACCAGCAGCGCCCGCACCGCCGCCATCCGCCAGCACATTCTGGAAATGCCGGCACCCGTCGTCGCCGACGCCCTGAGTTACCACCCCGTCACCACAGCCAAGATCGCCACCCAGGTCGGGGCCACCTGGAGTCGTTACGCACCTGGTGATCACACACAACCATCGGCACCGCGAACCCGCAGCAGCTGATTACGCGGTTTCCCAGCCCCGGGCCCCCCTTATCCGCCACACGGACCGATCGAAACCCGGTCAGGCGGCGATTTTCTCCCATATGGATACGTAACCATTGCCGACGAGATGGTCGAGTGGAGTCCGCAGTTTAGTTCGGCACTCCTCGTGGACCACGACCGGCCCCCAAGCCCAGCCGACGGCGGAGGAATCCTGGCGGGCTACACCTTCGCGCCGGATCTTGCCCTGGTCGTCCGGCTGGACCGCACGGTCACAGACGTGGCAGCTGTGGCAGAGGACCGGGCCCCCAAGCCGGCCGATGTTGTCGTGGCGCAGCCCGGCGGTGATAGAGCCCGAGCGGGGCTGGCCCGACGGCGTGCGGGTGTCCACGCCACAGGCCTCGGCGAAGCGGTAAATGTCAAGGTTCGGGTCATGGTGACCCAGGACCTGGGCTACCACCCACATGACGTTGATGCGCACGTTCTCGGTCTGGGTAGCGTCGAGGTGAAAGGCACTGGCATTCCTACCGTCGTGTTCGCGGCGGTGCCCGGCACGGTCGGTACGAAACGGTGCGTCCGACCAGTCGTGGTAGCTGATCTCGGCGGCGAAATCGCGCGCCAACCTGCTCAGCGGCATGTCAGCCATCGGCCCCTTCTCAGGGACTCCTCACGTAGTGCGCCCGCCGACCGGACACCCGTCTTGCGGACGCGCCCTCCGACAGGGCCCGCCCGATCACTGGAGGCCAACCGCTTCTGTAGACAGTTAAATTATGCCACCAGAATCGCTCCGGTGTCAATTCCTAGCTCGTATTCGAATGGTGTGCGGTAGCCCAGCGCTTTCTGGATCCGCCGGCGGTTGTAGTACACTTCGATGTATTCGAAGA
>JAFAUB010000172.1 GCA_019243635.1 Pseudonocardiales bacterium | reverse complement strand
GGCCCGACCGGCCAGTGCCCGGGCGCGCTCCTCGGCGGTGCGCAGCGCCAGCCGCGCCTCGACCTCCTCGCTGCGGGCGGTACCCAGCGCCGCGACGGCGTCGTCACGTTCGGAGGTATCCGGTTCGGTATCCACCGACTCGTCCTGAGCCAGCCGCAACCGCTCCTCCAGCTCAGCCAGGCTTCTGCGCGCCCCGTCCTGACGCGCCTGGATCCCCGCACGCTGCCGGTGTAGCCGCTCGGCCTCATCGGATGCGGAACGGGCCGCCTGGCCGAGCCGCGCGAGCTGCTCAGCGACCGCGGCGAGTCGGGCATCCGACTCGTGCAGAGCCGCCCGGGTGTTGTCGATGTCCTCGGCGCGGTCAGCCTCCTCGGCGCTGGCCCCCTCGAGCTGCGCGGCCAGCTGTTCGACGCGCGTCTCCGACTCCGCCAGCCGGGACTGAGCGTCATCGACGGCGGCCTGCACCTCGATGACGCTCAGACCGCGACCCGATCCGCCATGCGCCCAGTCGGTGCCGAGCACGTCGCCATCGACGGTCACCGCCCGCGTGGCGGGCGCGGCGGCGACCAGCGCCCGGGCAGCGTCCAGGTCCTCGACCACCGCGGTGCGTTCCAGCAGCCGGTGCAGCGCGGGACACAGCGCCTCCGGCGCCTGGAGGAGATCCACCGCCCACCGCGCGCCGGCCGGCAGCTCCGGCCAGGTCGAGCGGTCCACCGTGGCCGGCGCCCCGCCGACGAGCAGGCCGGCGCGGCCGGCGTCCCGCGCCCGCAACAGGGACAGCGCAGCGGCCGCGTTATCCACGTCGGACGCCGCCAGCGCATCCGCCGCGGCACCCAGGGCGGCCGCCACGGCGGCCTGGGCCCCGGGGGCCACGGTGAGCAGCGCGGCGACCGAGCCCTTCACACCGGGCAACCCGGCGGCCAGCAACGGTTGCGACCCGTCCTTGCGGGCCAGGCCGATCGACAGCGCCTCCACCCGGGCCCGCCAGGAGGCCCGCTGCTGCTCGGCCTCCCGGTGTGCCGCGACGAGCTCGGCCGCGCGCCGCGCGGCGGTGGCGTGCGCGGCCGACGCCGCCTCGTGCCGCTCGTCGAGCCCGACCTCGCCGGCATGCAGGGCATCGAGCGTGTGCACCAGCTCGTCGAACTCCCGCTGCGCGCGCCGCGCCCGCTCGCCGGCGTCAGCCAGCGCGCTGGAGCACCGCTCGATCTCCTCCTCGGTGGCGCCCGAGGTGGACCGAAGAGCCTCGACCTGGCCGGCGAGCCGGGCCAGCCCCTCCCGCCGATCGGCGACGGCGCGGACCGCGACCAGGTGCGCCCGCTCGGCGTCGGCGACGACCCGCTCCAGCTCGGCGCGCCGGTCCAGGGCACCGGACAGGGCCGCGCGGGCCTCCTCCACTACCGCGTGCAGCTGCGCCTCGGTGGCCTGCGCGGCCGCGGCCTCGCGCTCCAGCTCGTCAGGGTCCCGAGCGGGGCGATGCTGCTCGGTGAGGGCGGACAGGTGCCGGACTCGCTGCGCCGCCAGCTGCACCGTGCCGCGCAGCCGCTCAGCTAACGCCGAGAGCTGGTACCAGGTGTCCTGCGCCGCCGCCAGGCGCGGCGTTGTGGCGTCGAGCTGTCCCTCCAGGTCGGTCTGCTCGGCGCGGGCCGCGTCCAGCGCGCTCTCCACCTCGGCCCGGCGGGCCCTGGCCGCGGCCTCGTCAGCCTCTTCCCTGGCGAACGCCACACGCAGGGTCACCAGGTCGTCAGCGTGCAGCCGCAGCCGGGCGTCCCGCAGATCGGCCTGCACGGCCTGAGCCCGCCGGGCGATCTCGGCCTGCTTGCCCAGCGGCTTGAGCTGGCGGCGCAGCTCGGCGGTGAGGTCGTCCAGGCGGGTCAGGTTGGCCTGCATCGCCTCCAGCTTGCGCAGCGCCTTCTCCTTGCGCTTGCGGTGCTTGAGAACGCCCGCGGCTTCCTCGATGAACGCGCGGCGCTCCTCGGGCTTGGACTGCAGGATCGAGTCGAGCTTGCCCTGCCCGACGATGACGTGCATCTCTCGGCCGATCCCGGAGTCTGAGAGCAGCTCCTGGACGTCGAGCAGCCGGCAGCTGCTGCCGTTGATCTCGTACTCGCTGGCCCCGTCACGGAACATCCGTCGAGTGACGGACACCTCGGTGTAGTCGATGGGCAGCGCACCGTCGGTGTTGTCGATGGTCAGCGTGACCTCGGCGCGGCCCAGCGGGGGGCGGCCGGCGGTGCCGGCGAAGATGACATCCTCCATCTTGCCGCCGCGCAGCGCCTTGGCGCCCTGCTCCCCCATCACCCAGGACAGCGCGTCCACCACGTTGGACTTGCCCGAGCCATTGGGACCCACGACGCAGGTGATGCCGGGCTCGAAGCGCAGCGTGGTAGCCGAGGCGAAGGACTTGAAGCCCTTCAGCGTCAGGCTCTTCAGGTGCACGGTGCGCCGAACCCTCCTCGCTGCTCCTCTACCGCATGTCTGAGCAGGGTACTCATGCCGGCACCCGAGGTCGGGCACGATAGGACGAGTACCGCGGCGCTCAGCGCTCAACGAAGCCGGTGACACCGCCCCGGGCATGGGTGAACCGCTCGGTGACCTGTTTCACCTGCCCAGGCGTGGACCCGGAGCGCAGCGCGGCGAGCAGCCGTTCACAGGCCTCTCGCGGGCCTTCCGCAACCACCTCGACCCGCCCGTCGGACAGGTTGGCCGCATGGCCGACCAAGCCCAGCTCCAGCGCCCGGGAGCGGGCCCACCAGCGGAACCCCACGCCCTGCACACGACCGTGCACCCAGGCCGTCATCCGCACCGGTGTCATGCCCCCATCATGGCGCGCCCTACCCGGGCGGGTGCCCTGGTAGTTACACGGGTGCCCTGGCAGTGCGGTCGCGCGGCGCCCCGGCCGAGCGG
Organism: Pseudonocardiales bacterium; assembly: GCA_019243635.1. Lineage (GTDB taxonomy): Bacteria > Actinomycetota > Actinomycetes > Mycobacteriales > Pseudonocardiaceae. The sequence goes on along the minus strand of JAFAUB010000172.1, from coordinate 5,179 downwards.
ATTTTCTTACCGGCGAAGGCGGGGGCCGGTTAAGCGCATCGCTGCGGTTTTGTCGGTGGTGGGTTGTAGCGTGTGGTTCGTGGCGGTTCGGCAGGTGGTTCCGGAGGGGTTGGCGGCGCTTGCGCCGGGCCCGGAGCCGGCGGGTGTGTTGGCGGGGATCGAGCTGTCGGGGTTGTCGGGTTATGACTGTGGAGGTGCTCAAGGCGCAGTACCGGCAGCTCAGTCATGAGCGGGCCCGGTTGATGGCCGCGATGGCGCAGATCGGGTGCTGTGGTGTCGCCTCGGCTGAGGACGAGCTGCGCCGCCTGGCGGTTCCTGATGAGTTCGCCGCAGATGAGGTCCGGGCCGCGCTGGTGCTGACCCGCCGGGCCGCGCAGGTCCAGTTCTGGCCGGCGCACGACCTGCTGACCCGGCTGCTGCGGTGCACGCCGCGATGGACGCCGAGGCGCTGGATGAGCCCCGCGCGCGGGTGCTCTCGGAGTGGACCACCGAGCTGCGCCCGCAGGCCGCCCGCGCGCTGTGCGCCGAGCTGCTGTCCCGGGCGGCGGGGCTGACCACCGGGCAGCTGATCGAGCAGGTCAAGAAGCCGGCCATCGCGCTGGCCAAGACCGCCAAGCACGCCGGTGACCCCCGCCCGATCAACCACATCAGGGCGGAGCTGTTTCCTCGGCATGACCGAGGGCACCTACACCGGCCTGGACGACGCGACCATCCTCGAGCGCCTCCACGCCACCCACCAGAACCAGGACGGACCCGGCGAGGGCACCCACGACGGCGAAGGCGACCCCGACAGACCCGAGGACCGTGACGACAGGCCCGACGACGACAGGCCCGACGACGACGGGGCCGCGGAGGGCGCGGGCTGCGCGGTTGATGAGCCGGCGCCGCGCGGCCCGGCGAGCGCGGGGATGGAACTGCGAACGCGGCTGTCCACCCTGCTCGGGCGCGACCACCACCCCGGCGAGCTGGCCGGCTGGGGACCCATACATGCTGGACTGGCCCGTGACCTCGCCACCACGCTGGGCGGCGCCCAATGGCGCTTCGCGATCACCGACGAGCACGGGCAACTGGACTACTGCGGAGTCACCCGCGCCCGACCCGCCGGTGCCCCCACCGCATGGCGAGCTGCCGCGCGATCGTGGAGCTCCAGATCCCTGCCGCCACTTTGCACGGCCTCGTCAGTAGCGACCCCGACACGCTGGACGCCTGGGGACCCGTGGTCACCGACCTCGCCCGCCAGCACACCAGCGCACAGCGGTCCCCCGCCGCGGACTCCACCCGACGATCCACCGACACCGCGTTGCGCCGACACGTCGAGATCCGTGACCGGTCCTGCGTCATGGTCGGCTGCCGCGGCTCGGTGTTGAGCGCCAGGAGGTCGGCTGCCGTGAGCTGGCTGCCCGGCTGGGCTGGCGTGTCGCCGAGGTGTTCGCCGACAATGCCCTGAGCGCCTACTCAGGGAGGCGACGTCCGCGCTACCGCGCGATACTGGCGGCGATTCGGGCCGGGCGTATCGACGCTGTGCCGGCCTGGCACACCGACCGGTTGCATCGTTCCCCGGTTGAGTTGGAGGAGTACATCGCCGTGTGCACCGAGGGCCGGGACGTGCCGACGCACACTGTGCAGGCTGAGCCGCTGGATTTGTCGAGTCCGTCCGGGCGGATGGTGGCCCGGCAGCTCGGCGCGGTGGCCCGGTATGAGTCCGAACATCGCTCCGAGCGGGTGCGCCGGGCGTTTCTCCAGGGGGCTCAGCAGGGCCGACAGGGAACTACGCGGGTAGCGGTTTCGTAGTTCCAACGATGCTCGTAACGGTTGGTCAAGCCCGCCGGATAAGCACATCAAGGTGAGGTTTAGTCGCGCCACGTGCTGCGCTGCCGGCGAATCTCCATCGACCAGCACGGACGGCGCGTGGAAATCTCAGACGTCGAATACTCCACAGACCGTACCCGCCTTGGACTTCATCACCCCGCTCACCCCACGGGAGACAAGCTGAACAATCTTCAGCGCACGCCCGGACACGGCGACAACCCATATCAGGAGTCACGGCCGTTTAGCTGCTCGGACCGAAACTCCCGGGCCACCAGCAAGGCATGGCGGTGGGGCTGAGTCCATATGCGTCCAACTGGTCATCAAGTGTTGTAACGGCTTGGGTATCGTCCCAGGGCCGCATCAGGGCTCGGACGGCGTGGAGTTCCGCCGTGAGCCGTGGGGAGAGGCTCGCGAATCTGGCTACGGCACCGAGTACACACGCGGCCTCGGTGATTTCTTTGGAACGGACGAGCGCGTTACCCAGTCGTATCTCACAACGAGCGTAGCTGCCTACATAGGCGCGGTCGAATCTTACCCGAGCGTTGGTTGCGGCGTCGACAGCATCTTGTGGCCTGTCCAGCAGCGAGAAAAAGATACTGCGTTTACTGTCTAGCGCGCCCTCGTGGACCCAGTACGCCAGCGAACCCGGAGCGCACCCGTTCCCGTTGGTGAGGAATTCCTGAGCTCGCGCGCACGCGGCTGTACAGGGCCCGTGTTGACCATCTAGCGCGTAGGCGCCAGCGGCTTGCAGTTCGGCGAGGGCTTTGAGCCGGGCGTCATCGGTGCGTGCCGCCAGGCTCCGCGCGGCGGCGGCGGTGTCCAGCGCGGTGCAGGTGTCGCCACACAGGAATGCCGCATAGCTCGTCCTGGCTGCCGCGTAAGCGGCGCACGCCGGGTTGCGGGCATCGTGACCAGCCCGGCGGGCATGCTCGAAGTAGCGTCTAGCCCCGCTGGGCTGGCCCATATCGAGCAGATAGCCACCGATCGCTGATGCCATATCGCTATCCACAGTGTTCAGAGGCCTGCGCCATTCCTCCCGGCAGCCACCCGTGAGCAGCCGGCGCACGATCCCATGCTGCGCAACAACGGTATCCAGCACCTCACACGGCCCGAGCGCGTCTTCTTGACGCTTGCAATAAGCCAGCGTGATGGCCAGGTTGTTCACGACCTGGGCGTCAACCCGATGCGGAGCGTCCAGGGCCTGCGCTACCCGGGTGTACTCATCGGTGTCCAAGCTAGACAGGCCCACGGCCCCCAGCGCCCACCTGGCGACCCGCAGCGCCTCGCGGCGACCCAGCAACCGCACCAATCTCGTCACCACCTCCCGCATCAGTTCCTCGGCTAACGCACCGCCCACACCCATCGTCTCTGGCCACGCCTCGCACCCACCCACCTGGCCACGTTCCCGCACACCAAGCGACGGCACGGGCGAGGCCCTCAGGGCATCCGCGTCGGCCTGCGCCGCCGCTTGCCGCGCCTGGCGCTGGTGGGCACGCCAACGACCACGGTAGTCCTGTTCCGCCTGCGCCAGTGTGGTGTGCTCATTCACCAGGGCACCGTCAGCGCGGCATACGTCGTCGGTGATCCTCCACTGCTTCTCGGGCATCCCGCGGGTGCCGTGCTCGACTTTCGACACTGTGGTCCGGGTACGGCCGATAGCCTGGGCCAGTTCGGGTTGGGAGATCCCGGCTGCGGTGCGGTAGGTGGCCAGGTGAGCACCGAGGCTGTGCCGCAAGGTCTTCAGCCGCACCCGGTCAGCGGCCGGCTCTCCCGTATCGACCGTCATGGCCGTCAACCCTAAGGGGTGGCACACCGGGGTGACGGCCTCACAGCTCGATGCGAGCCGCCCTCCACCGCCACTCTGGTCTCAGCTGTCACAGTGCGCCCTGCATCTGATGCCGGGCCGCCGCGATACACCCGCGACGCGGCGGACGCGGGCGACAGCAACGACCGCTGGACCGCGTGCAGCTCCCCGAACCCCCGGCACCAGGTGCCCCCACACCCAGAGAGGAGGTGAGCACCGGTGGGCCCGATCGAGCCCGAGTTCTCGGTGAGGGCCACTACCGTCGGGGCCACACCGTGGCCGAGCTCCTCCTCGCCGAGATCCACATACGGAACGGCGAGCCCCGGGGACTGACGCCGGCCCACCAGGCCATCGAGAAGGTCAGCACCCTGCAGTCCATCGCCGCCCGCCGGGAATGGCTGATGCCACTGGCCACCACCCTGGAAACCCGACCCGGCACCGACACCCAGGAACTCGCCCGAACGGCCCGACAGATCACCACAACCCAGGCCTAACGGCCTTCACGCCACCACGAAGATCGCCCCCTGACGGCGTCAGCAGACCAGCGGCAGGGGGGTCAGGTCATGCGCGTGGGGTCTCGTTCGGGGTCTCAGTCGCTGAGGATCGTGGACACTCACCGACGACCACACCACGTCGATGACCTGCTGAAACACCCCGGACGATCGGTGCTGAAGTGTCGAGCGCAGACCTCGAAAACGAGCGGTTCCGCCTTGCGTGCATGGTTTCGCATTGTTGCAGAATTCGGCTCTATGGGATTCAAGAGCGCCGCCTGTGGCGGCGCGGGCTCACCTCGCGGGTGGGCCGCGTCACCGGCCGGAACCACGACACTGCGCGCGGCCCTCCGGGCCGTGCTCGGTCGCGGCCCGGCCGGATGGCCAACCTCCAACGCGGACGCTCGCTCCATCAGGTCTCTGGGATGGTACGAGCGGAGCGACGCTGCGGTACGCGGGGATGTCCCTCGTGTCATCCCGTCGACCTCCGCAAAGGGTTACCACCGTGTCACGGGGGCAGATCCGAGGCATCCTCCGGCTGGTGCGTGCCGTTCCGTCGACCCGGCGTGGTAGGGCTACGCCGGGTCGACGGAACGGCACGAGGGTCTCCGCTCATCGAAGAGAGGAGCTGACGCGGGCAGCAAGAAATTTTCGCCTCGAGTTCGAGTGGCGTTCTGATCCTCTGGGCAGTCTTGTCGAGTTCACTCTGTGCCCGACACCCGCTGTCGGATGTGTAGTACGGCGCGGTGTTCGGTCTCGGCCTCCTCCAACCGCCCCCAACCACCCAGCACGCCCGCGAGGTTGTCGCGGCTGATCAGCGTGCCCGGGTGGTCCTCACCCAGCACCCGCTGTCGGATGTGCAGTACGGCGCGGTGTTCGGTCTCGGCCTCCTCCAACCGCCCCCAGCCACCCAGCACGCCCGCGAGGTTTGATCTGCCCCGCGTTTTTCGGACCGTCGGATTGTGTGCTTCTTACGCTGCTTCCTGCGAGTCTACCCACTCTTTAAGGACCTCTTGCGGTGTCCTGTAGTCGAGACCGGAGTGGAGCCTGTTGGAATTGTACCAGAATTCGATGT
>JAFAUB010000078.1 GCA_019243635.1 Pseudonocardiales bacterium | reverse complement strand
GCCGGCCCGGCTGCCTTGATAGGCCCGCTCACGCATCCGGCTGAGCCAGCGTGGAGACATTCGAAGTTCTGGAGGGCGGTTCGTCATCGGGTCGAAGGCCACCCGGTCCGCCTCAGTGCCGGGTAGCACGGTGTGCAGCGTCAACCTGGCGGCCTCCCGCCAGCCGCCGGCGCTGAGTCCGGTGTGGAGGGTGAACCGCAGCGGGTGCTCGCCTATCCACCGCTGCAACCGCGTCAACGATGCGGGTCCGGGGGGGTGACCGTCTTCAGGTACCGCGAGCAGCCACACTCGTCGACCACCGTAGCGGTAGGGAACGATGCTGCCGTAGCGCGCCGCGCCCCATCGCCGGGCCGGCAGCGGAACCATCCGGCTCAGGGCCCCGCTTCCCGAGCTGGACAACGCGAGGTCCCAGGACGCCGCGGGTCCCTCGCCGGTCGGGATGCGCACGGCGAGTCCGAGGATGTCGGGAGCCCCACCCGGTGTGCCCACGCCCTTGGAGAGCCTGGCGACCACCGGCCGGGCTCCCGCGTCCACCGGAAGGCCGCTCCCCGCTCCGATGGTGAGCTCCCCGGCGAGCATCAGCCCGCGGGGATGGAACGCGCGCGCCTGCCGCAGCTCGGCCAGGCCGCGGAAGGCCGCGGCCACCATAGGCGGAGCGGAGCGACTGGTCTGTGCGCCGGCGACCAGGTCCAGCACCGCGACGCCGGCGACGGCCGCGGTCGCCACCCGGTATCGGGCGTTGCCCGTGTCTCGGCGGGCGGCCCGCAGGAGCAGCAGGTCCATGGCATCGCCGGCGAGGCGGGCGAACAGAAAGCCCACGGGCCGGGAACGGCCGAGAATGCCGACCGCGCCACCCAGCTCGCGTAGACCGACCGCCCGCATGACCACTCGGTTACGGCGGGTACCGGCGACCCCGATGAGCCGGTTGACGTGTCCGGGTACCAGCAGCTGCGCGACTCCCAACCCCATACTCAGCCAGCCGAGGCCCCTGGCCAGTCGCTCTTCGTCGGCCGACGGTCGTACCGCACTCATCGATAGTTCCCTTCGGGCTACTGCCAGGGTCATTCCCGCCGAGCGGGATGGACAAACCGCAGAGGTCGGTGAGCGTGACCCCGGGGAGGCCGCTCAGCCTGCGTGGTGGCCGGGATGATCGTCGGAAGTGAGCTGTGGCCCAGGAGAAGACTCAGCGCAGGGCGCGGTTCACCGCCGACACGACGGCGTTGAGTGAGGCGGTGACGATGGACCCGGAGACGCCGACGCCCCACAGGACCTGCTCGCTGACGGTGCACTCGACATATGCCGCCGCTGCGGCATTGTCCCCGGCTGACATCGCGTGCTCGAAGTAGTCGAGCACCCGGACGTCGAAGCCCAGCGCGGCCAGGGCATCCACGAAGGCCGCGATCGGACCGTTGCCCGATCCGCTGATCTGGTGCTCCTCATCCTCCACCAGCACATCGGCGCAGATCTCGTCATGGCCCTCGCCGTCGTCGGACAACCGGTGCCGCAGCACCCGCAGGGGGGTCCGCCGGTCCAGGTAGTGCTCCGCGAAGATGTCCCGGATCTGCTGCGGCGAGATCTCGCCACCGTCGGTATCGGTGTGCTGCTGGATGATCCGGGAGAACTCGATCTGTAGCCGGCGCGGCAGATCCAGCTGGTGCTCGGCTTTCATCACATAGGCGACACCGCCCTTGCCCGACTGCGAGTTCACCCGGATCACGGCCTCGTAGGTGCGCCCGACGTCCTTCGGGTCGATGGGCAGGTACGGCACTTCCCAGCGGTGCTCGCCGATGTCGACGCCGGCCGCCGCAGCGTCGGCCCGCATCGCCCGCAGTCCCTTGTTGATCGCGTCCTGGTGGCTACCGGAGAACGCGGTGTAGACCAGGTCACCACCATAGGGATGACGCTCAGACACCGGCAGCTGGTTGCAGTACTCCACCGTGCGGCGGATCTCGTCGATGTCGGAGAAGTCGATCTGAGGATCGATGCCCTGGCTGAACAGGTTCATTCCCAGCGTCACCAGGCACACGTTTCCGGTACGTTCCCCGTTGCCGAACAGGCAGCCCTCGATGCGTTGCGCGCCGGCCTGGTAGCCCAGCTCGGCGGCGGCCACCGCGGTGCCGCGGTCATTGTGCGGATGCAGCGAGAGAATCACCGCGTCGCGCCTTTCCAGGTTGCGGTGCATCCACTCGATGGAGTCGGCGTAGACGTTCGGGGTGGCCATCTCGACGGTGGCCGGCAGATTCAGGATCACCGGCGCGTCCGGAGTGGGCCGCCAGATCTCGGTGACCGCGTTGCACACCTCCGCGCTGTAACTCAGCTCGGTGCCGGTGTAAGACTCCGGCGAGTACTGGAACCGGAAGTCGGTGTCGGAGTACTTATCCGCGTACTCCACCAGCATCTCGGCCGCGGCGGTGGCGATCTTCTTGATCCCCTCGCGCTCCTCCCTGAACACCACCCGGCGCTGCAGGATCGAGGTCGAGTTGTAGATGTGCACGATCGCCTTTTGCGCACCCTGTAGTGCCTCGAAGGTACGCTCGATCAGCTCGGGCCGGCACTGTGAGAGCACCTGGATGCGCACGTCCTCGGGCACCGCGTCCTCGGCGATGATCTCGCGGACGAAGTCGAAGTCGGTCCGGCTCGCGGAGGGGAACCCGACCTCGATCTCCTTGTAGCCCATCCGCACCAGCAGCTCGAACATGCGCCGCTTGCGGACCGGGCTCATCGGATCGATCAAAGCCTGGTTGCCGTCTCGCAGGTCCACTGCGCACCACAGCGGTGCCCGGCTGATCGTGACGTCGGGCCAGGTGCGGTCTGGGAGGGACACCGGCTCCACAGTCCGGCCGAAGGGCCGGTAGCGGTGTACGGGCATCGCGCTGCCGCGCTGGAGGTTCCATGAGGACTGATCGGCTGGAGCCGAGCCGGCGGGCGGCCGGATGCGGCTGGTGTCACCTGAGGCGAATGTGCCGGCGCCGATGTCAACGGGCCTGGGAGTCATCTTCTGCTTCTGCGCTCTCTGTAGCCGGGTAAGCCGGGTAACCGGGGAAATCCGACCGGCGGATGCGCGCGGGCGACTCCGCGACGGGGGGCCGGTCGTCGTCAGACCCCATCGCGGCGGCGAAGCAGGAGGGCGCGTGCCACGCCGTCACGGTAGCCGGGGCCACCGGGCGGTGCGCAACCGCCGTCCCGGTATCCGAGAGGGCGCGAGTGGACATTACTGGGCGCCTGACTGGGCGCCTGACTGGGCGCCTGGTCGCCGAACATGTCCGGTGAGCATTCCGGCACGCATGGTGTCGTCCGTGGCAGACTCGCGGTCATGGCCTCCAGCCGTACGTCGGTCCGCGAAAGGCGAGCCAGGATCGCTGCGGCCCTCGCGAGCGTGATCCGGATCGTGGGCGGACTCTTCGTCCTGATCTTGGTGGCGCATGTGGTGCTCACGTTAGGTGAAGCGAACCCCACCAACGACATCACCAGGTTCGTGGCGTACTGGGCGGACCGTCTTCAGCTGGGCTTCCGCGGCCTGTTCGCGCCGCCCGACACCAGGACGCGCATCGTGGTCGACTACGGCCTCGCCGCGGCCTTCTGGCTGGTCGTGAGTTGGGTGCTGGTACGTCTGGTGCGACGCTTCGACTGACCCCTCCTCGGGCACCCCGCGGTCGTTTCAAGATCATTGATTCGGAGCTTGCGCCAGGACTCGACTCGACCACCTTGATCGACGGAAGTGAGCCGTGGCCGTTCACTACCGAACGGCCACGGCTCACTTCCGGCGATCAAACCCCGATACCGCCCCGGCGGGCGCGATCCACCAAGGAATACCGACCCCTCCTGCCCGCACCCGGTGACAGTGGTCCATCCCCACGCGAACCCCTCAAATAATGATCTTGAAACGGCCGTGGGCGCCCTGGGGCAGGCGGGTTCCTCCTGCTCGTGGCCCGCCGGTTGCCGGCTGCACTCCGGACCTTGGGACACGCGTCCTGGTGGCTATTTCGGGTGAACGATCCAATATCCACCCATTAGGGTGGCTCGCTGACTCAATGTAGTTATCGGTCGGAAATGACGCCCAACCTCGGCATGTTACTGCTGGGTCACTCAGAAAATTGTGACGGTAGGTAACTGCCCTCCCAGAAGCATACGGTGGGTAGACAGCCCGCGTTTTCGGCTCCAGACGCCCGGTCGCGCACCGCGACCGCATCTGTTCTCCCGCCTATCTGCGCAGCTCAAACACGATGAGCTGATCACCAAAACCCGAGTCGAGGCGGTCGCGGAGGGCGGGAACGGCCGCCCTCGCCCGGCGTGAGCGGGTCCGGAGGCGGGCGAGGTCACTACACTCCGTCCTCACGGTCACCCACTTGCTTTCTTGGTCGACTTCCTCCAAGCTGCCGCGTACCTGACGGGAGCAGCTGCCCCGGGGAGGCGTGTTGAGAAAGGAGGCCGTCCCAGCGGCGTCGGCCGTTGCGGCGACACTCGTCTGTCCCGCCGTGACTCCCCGCCCAGCACGCTTCCCTGCATGAAAAATCCTGCACTAAGGAAGCGGTGGTGGAGTTGGCTAGAACGGATGCTCGATCCAGCGGATCTGGAGGAGCTGGACTGTTCAACGTTGTCAGTGTCGTCATCCTCGTCGTCGGTGTCGTGGTCATCGGCATAGCGGCTGCGCTGCTGGCCCGAACCCTGGCTGCGGCGCAGAGCATCGACAAGAAGGCGCAGACTATCTCTGGAAACGCCGGCAACATCGACGTCGCGACCAACTCGGTCATCCAGCTGAACCGGACCAACGAGCTTGCCGCTTCGATCTTGCAGAGCGCGAAGCCGCTGCAGGGTCTGCTCAACACGGCCGACGCCACCGCTCGTGACATCGACGGTGTGGCCAAGTCGATCAACGGCACCGCCGGGACCATCAACGGCTCGGCCGCGACGATCAACGGTACGGCGACCACCATCAACGGGAGCGCCAGGGACATCAACACCAACGTCGGAACGATCAACGGTACCGCTTTCGCGATCAACAGCACCGCGAAGGGCATCAACAACCGGGCCGCAGCCATCCTCGACGTTGCGCAGCGCATCGACATCGACGCGGCGAACATCAATGATGCTCTGGCCAGGACGGTCCTCATCGCCAGAAACATCAAGATCGACACCGGCAACATCGTCAACCAGGCGATCAACGCGGAGCTGACGTCTCGCTGCATCGATGCCAAGGTCCGTCTTAACCTGATCAACCCGCCGTCGCCGCGCTGCTAGGAGGATGGAAGATGACAACACAGCAATTCTCTAGAACGTCGGCGACTGTCCCGCCTCCTGCCACCGGTAGCTCGTTCGCTCGGTTTCTGTGGATCTTCACTACGCTCGGGCTCATCGTCGTCATCGTCGTCATCGGCTTCCTGATCGGCATCGTGCGAGCGCTCGAGTCGATTGATAACGGGCTGTTCACGGCGTCCAGCTCGGTGACGGGCGCCACGGGTAACGTCCAGCCTCTGCCGAACTACATCCAGACGATCAACGCCGCGCTGACCGACATCGATTCCGCCTTGAAGCCGATCCGCGGCCAGGTGGCCGACGCCACCGCTTCGCTGGTGTCGATCAGGGGTACGGCGCAGTCCATCGACGCCTCGTTGAAGGACACGTCCGCCTCGCTGGTCAACACATCAGGTTCGCTGGTGAACACCTCGGGCACCCTGGTGGGCGCCTCGCAGTCGGTAGCGGCCATCTCCACCTCCCTGATCGACACCTCCAACGTGCTGCTGAACGTCCTCGGCCTCGCGCAGTCGATCGACGGCACGCTGGAGTCGGTCCAGAACATCGACAGCCGGGGCACCGCCTTGGTCACTCCGCAGGTCAACGTCATCAACGGGCTCCTGCAAGGTATCCAGAACGACACCAGCACCATCAACCTTCAGCTTCAGGAGACGAACCGCCACCTGACCAACATCTGCACCTCCCCCACGCTGTCCCTGCTGCCTCCGTTCAAGTGCCACCCGTAAAGGAGGTGACTGATGCGACGCTTAACATCCCAAGCCCTACCAGGGATCATGCTCGTGATCGTCGTCCTCTGGGCGCTGACTGCGGTGATCTTCCTGACGGGCATCCTGGCAGCCGCTAACCGGATCGAGAGTCGGGTCGGCACCATCAACAGTGCGTTGACGCCGATCAACAGCAAGCTCAACACGGTTCCGGTCCTCACCAGCGTCTCTAATACCGCGAACCAGATCCGTGATGCGGCCCAGAACCTCAGCCCGACCATCGGTCGCATCGCCGACTCCGCCAGCAGTATCGACACCAGCCTCAAGCAGGTCAACGATGCTGTGGGTCCGATCAACAAATCCGCTAAGCAGATCAACGGCTCGGTGCTGGATATCAACAAGGCTGTCGGTACGATTGCTCCGAACTTGGTGATGGTTCTGGGTAGCGCTAGGTCGATCAACTCCTACGTGCACTCCATCGATGGGGAGCTCGCCGGAACCCTCGACAATGTGTACGACATCAGGAGCCGGGTCGTCGTCGTCACAGGGCAGGCTGATGATGTCATCAGGACCGCCCAGGGCATCAAGGGCGACACCGGGTTCATCAGACAGCAGGTCGGCACTGCTCCGTTCACCGGCACGGTCAACGGCAATGCGTTCGGGATCGAGACCTCTCCGATTCTCCTGAGGTCGGGCAACGCGGGTGTGTTGCGGGAGATGGCTGCGGCGTCCGCCCGGCAGGATCCCGCAGCCGCCCAGATGGGACTGCCGGCGCTGGACCTGCTGCCGCAGATCTCGGCACTTGGGCTGCCGGCTCTGTCGCTGCCGTCCCCGGTGCAACTGCCGTCGGTTCTGGGCAACCTGCTGCAAGGGTTGCCTATCGTGGGTGACACCGGCGATCTTCTTGGCCTGGTGGGTGTCGCACCCAAGTAGTCGCAGGAGTTTCCACGAGTGGTCCATCGTGGCGTGGGGGTGCCGGCCAGGCCCGGTCGACACCCCCACGACCTTCACCTCGTGCCGATCGGGTCAGAGCTTGTCGGGGTCAGAGCTTAAGAGGCTCGGCGTGCGCCGCGATCCGGATGTCGGTGCCAGCGGGTGCAAGCTCGCGGAACAGGTCGTAGTGCTTGTTCGGCTTGGCCAAGATGGCCTGGTGGATCGGCACCGCGAGGGACGGGGTGATGGCCCGGAGGTAGTCCACCGCTTCGGAAAGCTTGAGCCACGGCGCTGCGGTGGGCAGTAGCAACACCTCGACGTCGTGCTCGGGTGGCGCGAACGAGTCCCCGGGGTGCAGGATCGTGCCGGCGTCGCCCTCGATCAGGTAGCCGTTGTTCGGCACGACGGGGATATCGGGGTGGATCACGCCATGGTCACCGCCGATCACCTCGACGCCCGTGCCGGCCAGCTCCACCCGGTGCCCAGGACCCACCACCTCGTGCGCGATGCCCGCCTCGGCCAGCTGCGGTGCCGAGCCGGAGTCGACCAGTAGCCGCGCCGCCGGGTTGGCGGTCAGCAGCGCGGGCAGCGCCTGAAGGTCGAGGTGGTCAGGGTGCTGGTGGGTGATGAGGATCGCGTCCAGCCTGGTGAGCTCGTGGTAGCCGGCGGAGTAGATCCCGGGATCCAGCAGCAGCCGAGCCGTCCCGGTCTCGACCAGCACACAGGACTGCCGGAAGTGAATGATCTGCACGCGGGTACCCCCTCCTGCGCTGATGCTCTTATCCTGGGCCCGCCGCACCTACGGCCAAGCGTGCCACGTGCGGGCCGAGCACGGGTAGCCTCTTACAGCGTGCCCCGAGTGGTTGTCGACGTCGTTCCCAAACCCGAGATCCTCGACCCGCAGGGTCAGGCGATCGCGCGCGCGTTGCCCCGGCTGGGTTTGCACGGGGTGCGCGACGTGCGGCAGGGCAAGCATTTCGAGCTCGATGTCGAGGACGATGTCGACGCCGAGACACTGCATCGGATCGCGGGTGAGCTGCTCGCCAACCCGGTGATCGAGGACTGGACGGTACGCCGACTGTGAGTCCCGGTGAGATCAGTCCCGGGGACATCACTCCCCGGCAGATCGGTCCCTGCCGGATCGGCGTCATCACCTTCCCCGGCACGCTCGACGATGTGGACGCGGCCCGTGCCGTGCGCCACGCCGGGGCGCTGGCGCTACCGCTCTGGCACGCGGACGCCGACCTGCACGGAGTGGATGCGGTAGTGCTGCCCGGCGGCTTCTCCTACGGCGACTACCTGCGAGCCGGCGCGATCGCCGCACACCAACCGGTGATGGGCGTGGTCCTTGACGCCGCCCGTCGCGGCACCCCGGTGCTGGGCATCTGCAACGGGTTTCAGATCCTCTGTGAGGCTCGTCTGCTGCCCGGTGCCCTGGTGCGCAACGCCGGGCTGCGCTTCGTCTGCCGCGACCAGCGGCTGCGGGTGGAGACCAGCGCCACCGCCTGGACGGGCCGATATGCCCCCGGTGCGGAGATCGTGGTGCCGCTGAAGTCCATCGAGGGCCGGTACGTGGCCGATGCGGCGACGCTGGCCGGCCTGGAGGGCGACGGTCGGGTGGTGTTCCGCTACCTGGGTGGCAACCCGAACGGCGCGGCGCACGATATCGCCGGGATCACCTCGGCCGACGGCCGGGTGGTCGGCTTGATGCCGCATCCCGAGCACGCCATCGAGGCGCTCACCGGCCCATCCAGCGACGGCCTGGACGTCTTCCGCTCCGCCGTCGACGCGGTCCTCGGCGTTGTGCGTGCCTAAAAGGCCTTGTTGGGGCGCTGCACGGCAGCGTCGCCTCCTCCTCGGGCAGAGAGTTCATGGCGCCGCATACGCTCGAAGTGTGGTGAGCACTGAGCAGCCGTACCGGGAACTGGGGCTGGCTGACGGCGAGTACGCGCGGATCTGCGAAATCCTCGGACGGGTGCC
>JAFAUB010000082.1 GCA_019243635.1 Pseudonocardiales bacterium | reverse complement strand
ACCGAAGCCGGACCCCACCTCCAAGGCACCGTCAAGTCCACCGTCGCCTTCGCCGTCCTGCTCACCGAGGGCATCGGCGACACCCTGCGCGTCTCCCTGTCCGCCCCACCCGTGGAGGAGGTCAAGGTCGGCCACCAGATCCTGCAGGCCCTGGGCCTGCGACCCCGCCGCCTGGAGATCGTCTCCTGCCCCTCCTGCGGACGCGCCCAGATCGACGTCTACACCCTCACCGACCAGGTCACCGCCGCCTTCCAAGACTTCCCCGTCCCCCTGCGCATCGCCGTCATGGGCTGCGTGGTCAACGGCCCCGGCGAAGCCCGCGAAGCCGACCTCGGCGTCTCCGCCGGCAACGGCAAAGGCCGGATCTTCCTCCGCGGCCAGGTCATCAAAACCGTCCCCGAACACCAGATCGTCCAGACACTCCTGCACGAAGCCCACCAACGAGACTGGTCACAACCCCCCACCGAACCACCCGACCAGGGCTCGACACCACGATGAACGGTCCCGCGGAACACTCCGCGCAGAAAGGCACACCATATGCCCGGACTCGTCGCACCGGTGGCGGATGAACGCGAGGGGCTACTGGCCTACCTCGCTCAGCAGCGCCTGGTTCTCCGCCTCACCGCATACGGGCTGACAGACGAACAGGCCCGAGCCACCACCTCCGCGAGTTCGCCCCTCCGCGAGTTCACACAGTGTCGAGGGACTGATCAAGCATGTCGCGACCGCGGAGCGAGTGTGGATGGACACCGTTCCGCAGCGCGACCGGGAGTGGTCGCCAGACAAGCACCACGCCAGCTTTCGGCTCGAGCCGGGCGAGACCTTGGCCGGTGTGCTCGGTCTGTACGAGCAGGTGGCCAAGGAGACTGGCGCGGTCATCGCCGAGATCCACGACCTCGGGCAACCGGTGCCGGTCCCAGCCTCGCGGTGGGTGGCCTGGGTGCCGAGCGATGTCACGGCGTGGTCGGTGCGGTGGGTTCTGCTTCATCTGATCACAGAGACCGCCCGTCACGCCGGCCACGCTGACATCATCCGGGAGTCGCTGGACGATGCCACCGCCCGCCCGCGGAGGGCCGCCGCGGCGGGTTGGCCCGCCAACCCGTGGGTGCAACCCTGGAAGGCTCCGACCTAGCGAACGGGCTTAGCGAACGCGAGGACGGCACGCCGGCGAGGCGGCCGGGTGGGCCCAGCGTTCCCCGGGTGGGGGCTCTCAGCTGTCTCCCGAGGCGACGGCGCGCCGGGTGTCGAGGGTGGCGAGGTCCGCGGCCGCGCGGCCGGCGTGCCAACCGGCGGCGTTGCCGACGCGGTACGAGCGGGACACCGACTGCGGGAACATCGACTCGAACAGTTCGTCCACGACCCGCTCCCGAGCGGCCAGCACCGGCAGTAGCCGAGCCGAGTCGGCCACTGCGGCGGCGCCCGCGTTCCGCGCGGTGCCCAGCCGTTCGCCGATGCGGGTTGCGTAGGCGATCAGGAACGACTGGCGGTACGACCGGGTCCGAGACTGCCCGGTGCGGGCGGTCTGGCTGCCCGCCGAGACCATCGCTCTGCTCGCCTGGACCAGCAGTGACGTGCTGAGCAGCTCGACGATCTCCAGGTCGACCTCGTCGCCGAGCACGGTGGTGAACCCGAGCTTCTCCGAGAGCACGGTCCGGCACCGGTTCGCCTCGGCCACCGCGCCCACCAGCAGAGCTTTGGCTGCCACATAGGGACTGTCCAGCCACATCCTGCGGGCGGTGGCGGGATGTGGGTCCGACCCCGTGTCGCCGGCGCTGTCTATCACGATCCGTTCCAGGGAGTACCGGCTCATCAGTTCCTGCGCCTTGGCCGACAGTGCCTCGGCCTCCTCGGGAAAGGTGCTGGACTCCGCCTTGGCCAGCAACGCCCGAACCCGAGCCAATATCTTCTGGTCGACGCCGCGTCGCGGCGTTGCCGCGTCGGTGGCGGACCCCGGCGACGGCACGATCCTCGGCAGCACCGGCAGCGACAGCAGCATCGCCAGCACCTCGATCACGGTGGTGAGCGCGTCCGCCAGAGCGCGTCCGTGCCGGAGGGTCCACTGGAGGAGATGACCTCCGGTCCGGGCGGGCTCCCACCACAGCACCGCCCCGATCTGCCGGAGGTCCTCGCGCCACCGCTGCGGGACCGTGGCCTTGGCGTAGCGCCGAGACTCCTCGGCGATCGCATCGACGAGGTAGCCGACACCCGCGGCATCCAACCGCCGCCGGGCCACCTGGTGCAGATCCTCCGGCGACCAGCCGCAGGCCCACATCGACGTGACCAGCGGGATCACCGCGCCCTGGGCCGCCACCGCGACGAGGCTCGGCGCCTCGGCGCACCGATCGGCCACCATGGCGCCGATCCGCGCGCCGGCCTCCGTATCGCCCGCCCAGTGCTCGCGCGCAGCGCTGAGCAGCACGGTCGAGATCGTCTCCGCCGACGGCCTCGGCCGTGTCGTCCCCGCACGTGGAGTGCCCGTGCCCGCGGTCTCCGACCCAGCATCCTGGAACCCAGCGCCCTGGAACCCAGCGCCTTTGAACCCAGCGCCTTTGAACCCGACACCCCCGGAACCAGAGTCCCCGGAACCAGAGCCCCCGGAACCGACACTCTGGGGTCCGACACTCTGGGGTCCGACGTGGGTGCGGCGGCGCGCCCGACGACGCACCGCCGCGGCAACCCGTCGCTCCCGGTTCCGCTGTGCCACCGCATTCTCCCGCCTCCAGGTCCAACCGGTCGGCGAGCAGTATGAGCGCCACCGGTGACAATTCCGCTCAGCGCGACCCGCGCCGCCGCGGGTCGCGCCGAACACCGGTGTGTCGCGCTCGGCGCGGACGGCGTGTCGCACTCATCCCGGAGCGGGCAGGCACCGGACGCAGCCGAGCCGGGTCTTGCTCACCGACAGCGTGGCGGCCACGCCGCAGTGCGGGCAGCGTTCCTCGGCGAAGGCGCCCAGACAGGGCAGCCAGTCGAAGGCGAAGGGGTAGCGCCGCGGCCCTCGGCGGACGTCGACCGGCACCCGCCAGCCGGGGACCAGCACGGCGTGCAGCCGGTACGGCGTGCAGCCGGTACGGCCGGATCACGTGGCGGGCCTGGTACTTCTCATCGATCTCCAGCAGCCGCCGGGCCCGCTCCTGCCGGGTGCTCTTCGCGCGGGCCTCGAGTAGCTGCGCCCGGTCGGGATCAGCGCAGGCCCGACGGCGCTCGAGCGAGCGCAGCGCGTCGGCGTAATACTCGCGGGCGTGCGCGTGCTCACGCCGGTGAGCCTCCGACGCCTGGTCCGACAGCGCCGAGCGCCGCTGCTCGGCGGCCGCGTCCAGGATGCCGTGGGCTTGACGCAGCGCCGCGCGGACGGCATCGAGAACCGGCGCACGGGCCGGGACGGGGCGCTCCGATCGCGGGGCGGCGCACAGCCGCGTGACATGATCGGGGCTGAGCCGGCAGCCGGAGCCCGCGTCGACCCAGCACTCCAGCCGTTCCTGGTAGCACTCCTCGGGCGACACGGTGTAGGTGACCAGCGCGCCCACCCGCAGCACGGGCCGGTCGATGCGGACCGGCAGGCCCGTGACGTCGATCCGACCGTGCTCCACCGCGACCTGGTCGCGGACTCGCTGCTCCAGCAGCTCCGCACCCGGCGCGGGGGTGCCGGGCGCGGCGAGCGCGACCACCCCGACGTCACCGTCGCGCAACGCGGCATCGGCCGCCTGGATCAGCACCGGATGACCGGTGGCGAGCAGCACCGCTCCGTCCTCACGGGCGATGTCGGGCTCGGCGGTGACGACCAGCTCGTCGGGCAGGTCGAACTGTCTGGCCACCGTGGGGGGCAGCACGACCAGCGTGCTGTCACCGGCCCGCTCGGTGAGCCCGCCGCAGCCCTCGACGTAGCGCAGCCAGAACCGCAGACCAGGGTCCATGCTCAGTTCTCCCCGACGAGCTGGTCGACCGCGCCGCGGGTGCGCAGGTAGTCGGTGCGAGCGCGGGCCAGGTCGGCGCCCAGGCCCTCGAGCGACGCGGCGAACTCAGCGTCGTCGGCGGCGGTGACGTAGGCCGAGAACACCGAGGTCTCGAAGTCGAAGTCGTCGGTGACCCGGCCCAGGATCATGTCCAGCTCCCCCACGACCAGCTCGAACAGGTTGATCTTCGACTCGAGCACGTGCAGGATGCGCTCCTCGATGGTGCCCAGGGAGACGAGGTTGGCCAGCAGCACGTCGTGCTGCTGGCCAACCCGGTGCAACCGGCCCAGACGCTGCTCGATCTGCATCGGGTTCCACGGGAGGTCAATGTTGATCATGACATGGCAGAACTGCAGGTTGCGTCCTTCGCCCGCCGACTCGGTGGACAGCAGCACCGGTACGTCACCGCGGAACGCGTCGATCGCGGCGTCCTTCTCCCGACGCGACAGGCTGCCGTGGTAGCGGACCGCCGGGATACCGGCCGCCTCGACCTCGACGGCGAGTGCGTCGAGGGTGTGCCGGAACGCGGTGAACACCAGCACTTTCTCGCCCCGCTCGACGTGGGTGCGCAGCCGGGCCAGCAGCTCGTCGGTCTTGCGGGGGCGCTCGATCGCCCGCGCGCGGGCCGTGAGATCCGACCAGCCGACCTTGTCCAGCGTGGGCGCCACCGCAGCCGGGCTGGAGCCGGCCAGCCGAGTGAGGCTGCGCAGCGTCATCAGCTGCGTCGGCGTCGCCGACCGGGCCACCTCGCGGATCCGGGCGACGATATCGGCGTACAGCGAACGCTCGGCCGCACACGGTGTGACCAGCACCGTCTCGGCGAGCCGCTGCGGCAACAGCACCGCGACCTCGCTGCGCCGGTGCCGCACCATGATCTCACGGGTGCGGGCGCGCAGCGCGTCGACGTTGCGCAAGGCCTCGACTCCCGCGTCGGCGTTGCCGTGGGTGCGCCGGAACTGCGCGGCCGTGCCGAGCAGCCCCGGCGCGACGAGGTTGACCAGCTCGTAGAGATCCTGCAACCGGTTCTCCACCGGCGTGGCGGTGAGCAACAACAGGTAACGGGTGCGCAGCGCCCGGGCCAGCCTGCCCGACGCGCTCGACGGGTTGCGCAGCCGGTGGGCCTCATCGACGATCACCACGTCCCATCGCTCGTCCAGGACGGCGGCCTTCAGCGGGTCGCGCCGGGCCGCGGCCAGCGACGCCAGCACCACCGGACGGTCCCCACCCCGCTCCCAGCCCCCGCGGGCGGCCACCGTGGTGGGCAAGACGAACTTGCGCTCCAGCTCCTCACGCCACTGCCCGACCAACCCGGCCGGGGTGACGACCAGCGCGCGGTCGGCCAGCCCGCGCATCCGCAGCTCGGAGAGCACCAGCCCGGCCTCGATCGTCTTGCCCAGCCCGACCTCGTCGGCGAGGATCGCCCGCCCCCGCATCCGGCGCAGCACCGTCTGCATCGTCGCGAGCTGGTAGTCGAACGGGGTGAACGCCAACCGTGACTCCGACAGCACCGTGTCGAACCCGGGCCGGCTCCACACCGCCCCGGCCTCCTCGACCAGCGCGGAGCGCAGCTCATCGACACCCGCAGCGGCTGCCAGCCGCTCCAGCAGCGGCGCGTACAGCGCCGACACCTCGGCCCGACCGGCAGCCGGCGAAGACAGCGCGACCGACATCAGCACCCCTCTCCTCCGACGACGAGGCGAAGGCTAGTGGAGACCACCGACAGGAGTTCTCACAGCAAGGCAAGCGCTGCCGGTATGGAGACATTTCGGTCCACTCCGGGGTCCGTCAGCCCCGATACGTCTCCATATCGGCTCGGGTTCGAGGGGGTCAGGCGCGGGTGACAGTGAGGGCTCCGGTGCCGCCACCGGCACTGTGGTCGAGGTCGACGCGGACGGTGTCGCCGTCGGATATCTCACCGGCCAGCAGCGCCCGGGCGAGCTGGTCGCCGATCGCCGTCTGCACCAGCCGGCGCAACGGGCGCGCCCCATAGATCGGGTCGAACCCGCCCAGCGCCAGCCACTCCCGGGCCGCGTCGGTGACGTCCAGCTCCAGGCGCCGGGCGGCCAACCGGCGCGCCAGCTGCCCGATCTGGATGTCCACGATGGCCGTCAGCTCCTTGGTGGACAGCGAGTGGAACACCACCAGGTCG
Organism: Pseudonocardiales bacterium; assembly: GCA_019243635.1. Taxonomy (GTDB): domain Bacteria; phylum Actinomycetota; class Actinomycetes; order Mycobacteriales; family Pseudonocardiaceae. Next base: position 4,305 of record JAFAUB010000082.1, on the reverse strand, counting down.
TCCAGCCGGTTGAGGAACTCGGGCTTGAAGTGCCGGCGCACCACACCGAGCACGGCGTCGGTGCGCTGACGCTCCTCCAGCGTGGGATCGGCCAGCGCCGCAGAGCCCAGGTTGGAGGTGAGCACCAGGATGGTGTTGCGGAAGTCCACCGTGCGGCCCTGCCCGTCGGTGAGCCGCCCGTCGTCGAGTACCTGCAGCAGCACGTCGAACACGTCGGAGTGGGCCTTCTCCACCTCGTCGAGCAGCACCACGCTGTAGGGTCTGCGGCGGACCGCCTCGGTGAGCTGCCCGCCCTGGTCGTAGCCGACGTATCCGGGCGGGGCGCCGACGAGGCGAGCTACGCTGTGTTTCTCGCTGTATTCGCTCATGTCGATGCGCACCATGGCGCGCTCGTCGTCGAAGAGGAACTCCGCCAGTGCCTTGGCCAGCTCGGTCTTGCCGACGCCGGTGGGCCCGAGGAACAGGAACGACCCGGTCGGACGGTCCGGGTCGGCGACCCCGGCGCGGGCCCGGCGGACCGCATCGGAAACGGCACGCACCGCCTCGGGTTGGCCGACCACCCGGCGGCTGAGCTCGTTCTCCATCCGCAGCAGCTTGGCGGTCTCGCCCTCCAGCAGCCGACCCGCCGGGATCCCGGTCCAGGAGGAGACCACGTCAGCGACGTCATCGGGGCCGACCTCCTCCTTGAGCATCACCTGGGGGTCGCGCGACGCGGCGGTGGCCTCGGCGAGCCGGCGCTCCAGCGCGGGGATCTTGCCGTAGTGCAGCTCCGCGGCCCGGCCCAGGTCACCGTCGCGCTCGGCGCGCTCGGACTCGCCGCGCAGCTGCTCCAGCTGCTCCTTGAGCTCCCGGGTGGCCTCGATGGCGGCCTTCTCGTTGCGCCAGCGGGTGGTCAGCTCGTCGAGGTGCTCCCGGCGGTCGGCCAGCTCGGCGCGCAACGCGGCCAGGCGCTGCACCGAGGACGGGTCGGACTCCTTGGCCAGCGCCATCTCCTCGATCTCCAGGCGGCGCACCGCGCGCTCCACCTCGTCGATCTCCACCGGCCGGGAGTCGATCTCCATCCGCAACCGCGAGGCCGCCTCGTCGACCAGGTCGATCGCCTTGTCCGGCAGGAACCGCGCGGTGATGTAGCGGTCGGACAGGGTCGCGGCGGCGACCAGCGCGGCGTCAGTGATCCGCACGCCGTGGTGCACCTCGTAGCGCTCCTTGAGGCCCCGCAGAATGCCGATGGTGTCCTCGACCGAGGGCTCCCCTACAAGCACCTGCTGGAACCGCCGCTCCAGCGCGGCGTCGCGCTCGATGTGCTTGCGGTACTCGTCCAGCGTGGTCGCGCCGACCATCCGCAGCTCGCCGCGGGCCAGCATCGGCTTGATCATGTTGCCGGCGTCCATCGCGCTCTCGCCGGTGGCCCCGGCGCCGACGATGGTGTGCAGCTCGTCGATGAACGTGATGATCTGGCCGGCCGAGTCGGTGATCTCCTTGAGGACCGCCTTGAGCCGCTCCTCGAACTCACCGCGGTACTTCGCGCCGGCCACCATCGAGCCGAGGTCCAGCGCGACGACCCGCTTGTCGCGCAGTGACTCCGGCACGTCCCCGGCGACGATGCGCTGCGCGAGGCCCTCGACGATGGCGGTCTTGCCGACGCCGGGCTCACCGATCAGCACCGGGTTGTTCTTGGTGCGCCGGGACAGCACCTGCACCACCCGGCGGATCTCCGCGTCGCGGCCGACCACCGGGTCCAGCTCACCGGAGCGGGCCCGCTCGGTGAGGTCCAGGCCGTACTTGGCCAGCGCCTGGTAGGTGCCCTCCGGGTCCGGGCTGGACACCCGGGCCGAGCCTCTGACGGCCTGAAACGCCTCCTTGAGAGCGTCCGGGGTGGCGCCGCGGGCGCGCAGCAGCTGCGCGACCGCGCCGCCTTCGGCCGCCAGCCCGACGAGCAGGTGCTCGGTGGACACGTACGAGTCGCCCATCTCGGTCGCCAGGTTCTGGGCATGACCGAGCGCCTTGACCGCCTCCCGGTTGAGCTGCGGCGCGGCCACCGTGGAGCCGGTGGCCGAGGGCAGGCGCTGGATGATGGTGTCCAGCTCTTTGCGCACCGCGGTGGCGTCCGCGCCCACCGCCGCCAGCAGCGGCACCGTGATGCCCTCAGCCTGCGCCAGCAGCGCCCCGAGCAGGTGCGCGGGCGTCACATCGGGGTTACCGGCCATCGAGGCGGCCTGCACGGCCGAGGAGATAGCGGCCTGCGTCTTGGTCGTGGGGTTGAAGGAGTCCATCCTCGAAGCGTTCCCTCCGCACTGGGCTCTGTGGTGCTTCCGCGGTGTTCAACGTAGGAAAAGTTGAGTGTGTTCCGCTCAAGCTCGGCGGTCCAGCGGTCGCGGAACCCCCTGAAGTACCAGCGGCGCACTGTAGCGGCCGTCCGGGCAGTGTCATACGATTTCGCGGCAGCCGCGAGGAATCCCCCCGCTTGCCATCCACCCTGGAGAAAACGCTCCCGGACCATGCCAGCCGATCCCGTGCGGAGCCCCGCTCCCCCACCCGAGCGCCAGCCGCACTGCACGGGTGCAGCCGCGATCATGGTTCAACTGATCCGCGAGAGCTACGCGCAGGTCCAGCCGCGCGTCGAGGACGTCGCCCAGTTCTTCTACGCGATGCTGTTCACCATCGCTCCGGACACCCGCGAGCTGTTCGCGGCGAACATGCAGGTGCAGCGTAGCCGGTTCATGCGGGCTCTGATGCACATCGTGCAGAACGTCGACCGACCCGACGAGCTGGTGCCGTTCCTGCGCCAGCTGGGCCGCGACCATCGCAAGTTCGGGGTGCTGGCGCAGCACTATGACCCGATGGGGACCGCGCTGGTGACCGCGTTGAAGCAGTACGCGGGCCCGGTCTGGACACCGCAGGTGGAGAAGGCGTGGAGCGACGCCTATGGCCTGGTCGCCAAGACGATGCGGGAGGCGGCCGAGGCGGACCCCGGACCCGCGTGGTGGACCGCGCGGGTCGTCGACCACCACCGGCTGAGCTGGGACCTGGCCGTGGTCCGCGTCACCCCCGAGCAGCCGGTGCCGTACCGGGCCGGACAGTACGTCAGCGTGGAGGTACCTCAGCGCCCGAGGTTGTGGCGCTACCTGTCTCCCGCGAACACCCCGCGCCCGGACGGCTCGATCGAGTTCCACATCCGCGCGGTGCCGGGCGGCTCGGTCAGCCGGTCGATCGTCGGGCACACCCAGGTCGGCGACACCTGGCGGATCGGCTCGCCGATGGGTCTCATGACGGTGGACCGGAGCTCCGGCCGGGATGTCGTGATGGTGGCCGGCGGCACCGGAACGGCCCCCATGCGCGCCATCCTCGAAGACCTCACACAGTGGGGTGACAACCCGGAGGTGACGATCTTCGTCGGCGGCCGGACCCACGCCGACCTGCACGACCTCGACACGCTCACCGCCATGGCCGCCACGAACCCCTGGCTGACGGTGATCCCGGCGGTCGAGTCGTACCCGAGGACGGCGGGGATGGAGCACGGGACACTCGCCGATGTGGTCACCCGCTTCGGCGCGTGGCCGGACCGGGACGTGCTGGTCTGCGGCTCTCCGGCGATGATCAGGGCCACCGTGTCCCGGATGCTGGTCGCTGGCACCCCACTGGACCGGATCACCTACGACCCGTTCACGGTCGACTAGTGCAGGCATGATCCGATCGCGAGCCGTGTCCGAGTGGGTCACGCGTAGGCTGCCGGAGCTCATGGACGAGCACGGGGTGCCCGGCGCGCAGGTCGCGGTGTTGATGGATGGCGAGGTGCTCGACGCCGGTGCCGGTGTGCTCAACACCGCCACCGGGGTCCCGGTCACGACCGACGCGGTGTTCCAGATCGGGTCGATCACCAAGGTGTGGACGGCGACGCTGGTACAACAGCTGGCCAACGAGGGACTGCTGGATTTGGACCGGTCGCTGCGTGAGTATCTGCCGGGATTCCACATCGCTGACAAGGCAGCAAGCGCGACGGTGACGATCCGTCAGTTGCTCTGTCACACGGCGGGCTTCGAAGGTGATCTGTTCACCGACACCGGCAGCAACGACGACGCAGTCGAGAAGTACGTGGGCACTCTCGCTGATGTGGCGCAGTTGTTCCCGCCGGGTGATCAGTTCTCGTACTGTAACAGCGGCTACGTCGTTCTTGGGCGATTGGTAGAGGTATTGCATGGCAAGCCGTTCAACACCGTGCTGCGTGAGCGGCTGATCACACCGCTCGGGCTTGAGCACGTTGCGACGAACGTCGGAGAGGCCATCCTAGAGCGGCCGGCGATTGGT
>JAFAUB010000035.1 GCA_019243635.1 Pseudonocardiales bacterium | reverse complement strand
CAAACGCGGCTGTTGCTGCTGGTCACGACACTGATCGTTTTCCGGGTTGGGCGCTGTCTGGAGCACCGAAGCGCTGCGGCTACGGTGCGCTGACCAGGCGGTATACCACGGATTGCGGTTCCTGGCAGCTTCGTTAACGACACCCCTAGTGGACCCGGCCACGCGGCGCAGCGAGTTCGACCGGATCAAGACGGCGGCGCAGGCACCGACCCTGGGCAAGTTCAAGCAGCGGCTGGCGCACCTGCAAACGCTGGACGCGATCGGCCCGACCGAGCGGTGGCTGGAGGGAGTGCCGCCGGGCAAGATCGCCCACTTCGCTGGCGAGGCCCGGGTGGCCAACGTCGATGACATGCGCAAGACCGGCGACGCCAAGCGCGTGACGCTGCTGGTCAGCCTGTTGCACCAGCAGCGGGTGGAGGCGCGTGATGAGGTGGTGACCATGTTCTGCAAGCGCATGGCCGCCCTGCATAAGAAGGGACGCGAGCGCCTGGAGGAGCTGCGCGAGGCCCACCGCGCGGAGTCCGAGCGGTTGATCGGCGTGTTCGGCGAGGTTCTTGCCGGTGCCCGCGAGGCCACCGCCCCGCCGGACCGCGACCACCGCAACGCAGCTGGCGCGGGGGGTGATCCGGGTGCGGACGCCGAGGTTGCCGAACGCGCTGGACGGCTGCTGCTCAAGACGCTGGAGGCCGCTGGCGGTGTGGAACAGCTGTCTGCGGCGCATGAGGCGGTGTCGGCCTACCACGGCAACAATTACCTGCCGCTGCTGGAAGGCTTCTACCGCTCGCACCGCCCGGCGCTTTTCACGCTGGTCGACGCCCTGGAGATGACTTCGACCACGGCTGATCGCAGCGTGCTGGATGCTGTGGAGTTCATCCGCGCCAACCGTGACCGGCGCAGCGAGTGGATCCCGGCGAAGACGGTGCACACCCACGGCGGGCAACAGCTCACTGTCACCATCGACGTCGACGCGTTCGCCACCTTGGGGGTTTCAGGTCCATCCGACGCAAAACCAACGCGAGAGGCACATCAGCCCTGGTCAACGACTTACACCTAAGCCTGGCGACCCGGCTTATGGTGCGGCGGACGGACCCGACGGCTGGCTGCCGCTGGGAAGCGGTGTTTTCAACGGCAGTCAGCCGTCTTTCCGCTGAAAACTGCGGTCTGCAAGTGCCCTACCTGCGGGTTCGCGCCGCTGACACCTACGGCGCGGGGGCTGGCTTCCCGACCCCGGTCGCTCCTAGCGCAGCCTTTGTAACTACCTGCGCAGCGATATCCGTTGGTTTTTCGGCAGCTGGACCCGGAACCCCCACCGGTCGCGGGCTGCGAGGGGTTCGTGGCCGCAGGTGGGGCATCGAAGTACCTGAACAACCGGGCCGAGAATTCGCATCAACCGACCCGGGCGCGGGAACGGGCCATGAAGAGGTTCACCTCAGCCCGGCACGCCCAGCGGTTCCTCTCCGCCTTCAGCGGGATCTCCCCGCACTTCCGGCCCGGCCGTCACTGGCTCTCCGCCACGGAGTACCGCCGCGAGATGGCCGGCCGACTCACCACCTGGAACCAGATCACCGGCACGGCCGCAGCCGCCTGAAACGGATCTTGGGACCCGGCCCGACCGATCAAACCATGCCCATAACACCGGACAGGCCCACCAAGTTGACAATGCCAGAGCTGGGCTCCGGTCGGTGACCAGCGCATCTGCTGCTTTTGACCATCCACTTGGCCATAATCTGGTTGATCCCGGGCACTCGGGCGGTTGATCTCCCCCGGATCCGAACGGTCTCGCAACAGACTCACCTTCACGACACGCCGGCGAGGGGGTTGCCGGGTTCGTCGATGTAGATCGTCTGCGTGTCAGGGGTGACGGCCAGGCCGAGGCGGGGCCAGCCGGGGCGGCCGGCGGACTCCCACTGCTGGTGGGCGTGTTCGACGTGCTGCCACAGCCGCACCGGCCCGGTCTCGGACACCCGGTGCCCGTCGTCGTGGTCGGTGGCGAGGGTGATTTCGGCGCGGGAGCCCTCTGGGGTGGTGATGCTGACCGCGTCGGGTCCGTGGTGGGGGTCGCCGCCGGTGTAGCCGAGCCGGTAGTGTCCGCCGAGGCGCAGCGCGGCCAGGAACCACACCACGGGGTTGGACCACGGAATGCGCGGATCCAACTCAGTCGTGGACTCGGTGGCCGGGCTGTCCTCGGGTGTGCGGGCGTAGGGAATCCGGCCCGGGCTGCCGGCGGTGTGGCGTAGTTCCATGAACGCGGCCTGCCCGGCATCGAACATGCCTTCGGCACGGTCCGGGGCGGTGCGGGTGAGCCGGACGAGGTTGCCGGCGGCCAGGCCGACCTTGATGTCGGTCAGGATCACCCCGCCGATCCGGGCCTGGTCGACCCACGGCCAGGGGATCGCCGGCACCGAGCAGGTGGCGATGATCCGGTCGAACGGCGCGTGCTCGGCCAGGCCCTCTGCGCCGTCCCCGGCGACCAGGGTCGGGTGGTAGCCCAGTTCGGCCAGCCGGATACGGGCGGTTTCGAGGAGGTCGGGTTCGACGTCCACGGAGTACACGCGCGCCTCGCCGAGCCGGTGGCAGAGCAGCGCGGCGTTGTAGCCGGTGCCGGTGCCGATCTCCAACACGCGGTTCCCGTCGCGCACGTCCAGCGCCTCCACCATGCGGGTCATCAGGCCGGGTGTCGAACTGGAGGACAGGAACACCGGCGGGCCGCCGGGCTCGTCCTGACCGATCTTGGTGACCAGCGCGGTGTTCGAGTACACCTGCTCCTGCCACTCGCCGCTGGTGGTTGGGTCGCTGGCGGCGACAGTGATCATGCGGCCGTCGCGGTACACGTAGAACTCGGGTACGAACACGTGCCGGGGTACCGCTTCCACCGCGGCCCGCCAGGCTGGCGAGGTCAGCTTGCCGGCCGCAGTCAGTTCGTCGGTCAGCGCCGTGGCGCGTACCGGCCAGTCGGTGACCGTGCTGGTCGGTGTGGTGCTGGTCGGGCTCGTCATGTCGTGCCCTTCGCGAGCAGGGTGGCCATCGCGTCCGTAAGGGGGGCGCCGGTCGCGGCTTCCAGCCAACCGATTTGGGGTCCGGTGTTGGCTTCCAACATGACCCATTCGCCAGCCGGTGTGACCACGAAGTCGAACCCGGCGTAGACCAGGTTCGTCCGCTTCATGTACCGGCCGATCGCCTCGGCCACCGGGTCGGGCACCGCGACCAGCTCATACCGCAGCGCGGCGGGGTCGCAGCGCCAGTCGACACGGGCGTCCTCGCTGTCGGCGTGGATCGCGACCGGGAACAGGTCCTGGCCGATCACGGTCAGGCGCACATCGAACGCCTTGGGCACGAACCGCTGTAGCGTGGTCGCCGTGGCGGCTACGCCCACCGTACCGGTTAGGTCGGCGTCGGTCAGCCGGCGGGTGTAGGCGACTTGGACCTGGTCGTGCTCGGTGATCCCGGACGGCCCGAGTGCCTTGGTGATCGTCGCGTGCGGTGTGTCGCTGACGAACCGGCGGGCCGTGTCGATGTCGTTGGTGATCGTGGTGTCCGCGACCGCCAGACCGCAGTCGGCGGCGGTTTTCCATTGGTAGGGCTTGAAAATCGCGTCCGCGCACCGGTTCGGGTGGTTCGCCCACAGCACGTCCAGCGCCGCGAGCACGCCACCGACGCCAAGTTTGGCTTCCCGGTAGCAGAACTCCCGCTCGGCGGCCGTGAGTGTGTCGGGGAACCGGTAGGTGGCCGGGCTGCGGTTCCAGATCGACCGGATCTCCTCCAACGCCACCGCGTGATGGGCGTTCCACAACCGACCCGTCCACCGGCCGCCGGCCAGCCGGGCGTCCAAGCGCAGGTGGGTGGGAAAGGCAGCCAAGTCGGTGCGGAACACCGGCACACCCCGCTCGCCCAGCACGGTGACCACGGCGTCGGCGGTGGGGTCGAACTCGCGGGCCAGCACCAGCACCGTCATTTGACTTCTTCCCACTCCCACATCTCGTTGTCACCGCCGTCACCGTCGGTGTGGGTGCCCTCGATCGTGGTCCAGTCCTTCTTCAAATCCGGCAGCAGCGGCCGCCCCTCCAGGTCGGTGGCGACCTGGCGCACCGGGTCGTACCCGTGCTCGAGGATCTCGCGCCGCGGGGCCGGGCGTAACTGGCGCAACACCAGCGGCCGGGATTCCGGGTCGGGTGTCCGCGTGCCCGTGTCGGTACCGACCGGGTCGCCCGGCCGCCCGGTAGGGATCTCGATCGACGACAAGGGGCTAGTCAACGAGCCGGCTAGCAGGTCATCATCGGCGGGATCGAGCACTACGGACATGGACACCCCTCCCTGACCTCAACATCAACCGACGGTAGCGGCTCGGTCCCCGGTCGTACAGATCCGTCAGGAAGCGCAACAGTGGATGAGTTCCTGGTTGGTCGTGGTGCTTGATCGTTGGCCCTATCGGCCTGGACCAGGCCTTGGCCTCGTCTGGGGTACAGCCAAGATACGGACAGAAGCCGCCATCAGTGGATCATGGAGTGAGTTTCTGCTGCTCGGATGAGGTGTCGGCTCTCGTGGTTAAGGCTGCGGTCGAAGCCGAGCACAGAGATGCCGTACCCACCTGAACACGGAAATCCCTCTTCAAGGTCGGCTGATGGCGGCTTCTGTCCGTATCTGGGCTGTACCCCAACATGGAGGTAGCGCTGGGCGATCGGAAGGTGACCGCCGGCGCGCTGTCTTACACGGCGCTGGACACCGTGAGCCGCTTCTGCCAGACGCTGTCAACTTGGTGAGCCTGCCTGGTTGTGGAGGCAGGGTCGGGCCCGGCTCGGGTGATCCCTGGTGCTGTGTCAGGCTGCTGTGGTGGTCGTGCCGGTGATCTGGTTCCAGGTGGTGAATCGGGTGGCCATGTCGCGGCGGT
>JAFAUB010000161.1 GCA_019243635.1 Pseudonocardiales bacterium | reverse complement strand
AGGCCGCTGCCGCAGGGGACGCACGCGGTGACCGCGGTGTTCACCCCCACCGACCCGGCCGCCTTCAAACCGTCGACATCGAACACGGTGTCGGTGAGGGTCAACCGGCTGTTCTGAGCACGGTGACCACCATCTGAGAACCGCCTGCGAGCGGGGACCGGCGCCGTCAAACCGGTTCCCGCTCACAGGCGGCAGAGGAACTCCATGAACCGACTGTTCCGCGTTGTCCTATTGCTCGCCGTCGCGCTAGGGGTGCTGGTAGCGGTGACCGCGGCGCCCGCGCAGGCCGACCCGACTGGCGGGGTGACCGTCATCCCGGGTACCGGCACTGACCTGGACCCGATCCGGCTGCGCACCTCAGCGGGGTGCCCAGCGCCGGCCGGCGCGTACTACGCAACCATGCGCGGCAATGGTCTCCCCCCCGATGGCCAGGTCATCACGGCCCCCATCCAGGCCGGCATGTCACACAGCATCGGGTTCGACGTTTATGTCGCGCTGGTCATGCGGGACTACGCGCACCAGAATCACACCACGCTGGCCGGTCGTTATGACATCACGGTGTACTGCATCGATCGTCTGACCCAGGAACGCTTCGGGGAGTTCACCGGGTCGCTGGAGTTCACCAGCCCCACGACCTACCAGGCGGTCGGGGCGGCGAAGCCGGTCGGGTCGCCGCCTCCGGTGCGGGAGCTGGCTGCTGACGGGTCCGCGTTCGACCCGGCCGCAGCATCGCCGCCCACCGGTCTACCACCCGCCGCCCGGTTGACAGGGATCGACTCTCACACTCCGTCACCGGCTGGACAACGTGCCGCCCAGCGCGACGACGTGACCGCCCGAGGTGCTCCGTGGCTGGTCCTGGCTGGCGCCGTGCTCGGTGCCCTGGTCACCGCACTGACGGCGAGACAGATCGGGAAGCGTCGCTCATCGTGACAACCCAAAAACCGGTCAAGTGGGTTCCGAGGCGAGTCAGTGGGCGCCGCCCTCCGGCGGGCTGTCCCCAATTCCGCGACGATCCCACGCTTTCGGTTTCGCGACCAATCCGGACTGCGGTTCCGTCATCGTCAATACCACTTAGTGGGGCCTCTTTTCTCTGAAAGTGAGTTATATCGTGCATAAAAGAAAATTATTGACGCGGCTGGGCTCGGGGGTGGTGGTGGCCGCAGTCACGGCCGGGTCGCTGTTACTGGTGAGCGAGGTGGCCGGCGCCACCGTACCGACGGGCTCGCTGGGTACCGACACCCTCAACCCGGCGACCGGCGCCGAGACGACTCCCATGAGCGGCACCCCCTCGGCTCCCTGCCCGACCGGGACACAAGCGGTCAACCAGACAATCGTCGGGCCAGTGCAGGCGGACGGGACGGCCCCGGACGCCACATCGACCTTCCCAGACAGCAACCCGTTCCCGGTTACCGGAACCACCAGCAGCAACGCCGCTTTCTCCACTAGATTCCCCATCACTCTACAGTTCTCCGGCACCCTCGTTGACGACGCTAAGCTCCGCGGCAAGACGCTCCAACCCGGTGAGTACCACGTGACTTTGCATTGCACCGATATAATCGGTCCGGCGGGGAAGCAGCTCGGTACCTTCACCGGAGGCCTCATCTTCGACAACTCGCTGAACTACACAGTCATCCCTAACGCGAGTCCGTCGCCCGTGTCGAGTCCGTCGCCTTCGCCGGGTCCGTCGCCCGTGTCGAGTCCGTCGCCTTCGCCGGGTCCGTCGTCCGTGTCGAGCGCGTCGCCTTCGCCGGGTCCGTCGCCCCGACCCGGGGTGACGGTCACGATGACCATGCTCAGGATGATCCGTGTTCCCCTTCCGTTTGATCTGGGGGGTTTCGTGATTGCCAGTGCGAATGTGGCGCCATTCAACGCGGCCGGCACCGTACAGTTCAATGACGGGACCACCGCGTTGGGTGCTCCGGTGCCCGTATCCAACGGTTTCGCCCTCCTCTTCGTCGGGACCCTGACCAGCGGTGAGCACTCGTTGACGGCGGTGTTCACCCCCACGGACCCGGCGGCCTTCACGCCGTCGACGTCGAATACGGTCCGCTTCGGGGGCAACGGTGGCGTCGGGGCGAAGGCCACGACCACCAAGCTCACGGTGATCCCGAGCGGCACGTTCGCCCAGAGGGTTCCGCGACTCCTGATAGCGAACGTGGCGCCCGCCCGCGTGGCTGGAACCGTCCAGTTCAGCGACGGGTCATCCGCGCTGGGTGGGCCGGTGCGGGTATTCCATGGCAGGGCGGTCCTCGCCACCCCGACGCTGACGCCGGGCACGCACTCGCTGACGGCGGCGTTCACTCCCACTGATCCGGTGGCCTTCGGACCGTCGGAGTCGGACGCGGTGCCGCTGACGGTGGCTGTGGGGCAGACGCCGGTGTCGCCGGGTCCGACGTCCACGGTTGCGGGGTCGCTGTTCCAACCGTGGCAGCGGTTCATCCAGTCCTTCTTTGCCGGGCTGTGAACTCTGACCGCCATCTGAGTACCGCTCGTGGGCGGGAACCGGCAGCCCCGTGCGCCGGTTCCCGCCCACGCCTGGTGGGAGATCCCTGATGAACCGACACCCTGCGGCTCGTCGCCGCAGTGGTGAGCCGGATCTGGAAGCGGCGCACCTCGTGACCAGCCGAGTCCCGTCTGGGGGGTTCCGGCGCGAGTTCCCGCTGATCTCCCGTCCGTGGCCAGGTGCTGATCCCACCGGTCCCCCGGCTGCCGTTGCCGTGCTGGAGGGTGGTCCTCGGGTGCGAGAGCGACCGGCGCACGGCGTTGCGCGACACCGTCCGCCGGTCGCCGATGCGGTGTCCGGCAGAAGTGCCAGGTTCCGGTTGGCGGCTCAGGTGCTGGGCATCGTTGCGGTGCTGGCGTTGTCGTTTCTGCTCGAGCTGACCCTGCTGGGCAATCTGCGGCATGACCACGACCAGGCCCAGCTCGCTAGCGAGTTCCGCAGCGAGCTGGCCAACGCGGTTGCGCCGGTCGGTCCACTCGACCAGGCGAGCAAGCCGTGGGCGGCGGGGACGCCGGTGGCTCTTCTGGAGATCCCGAGGTTGGGTGTGCGGGAGGTGGTGGTGGAGGGCACGTCGTCGGGCACGTTGATGTCGGGGCCCGGACACCGG
>JAFAUB010000139.1 GCA_019243635.1 Pseudonocardiales bacterium | reverse complement strand
TGGCCCGTGAATGGACTACAGAGGGAGCATGGCCATGGTCAGGACCGGAGCAGGTCGGCGGGCCACAACCGAGATGGCTGAGCGCGGTGAGGTGCTGGACGCGCTGGAGCGGCTCCTCGACGACGCCCACGAGGGCCGGGGTGGAGCGCTGTTCGTCGTGGGGACGGCCGGGTTGGGCAAAACCACGGTGCTTGAGCATGCGATCACCGTGGCGAGACCGCGGTTTGCGGTCGGCGTCGGACGGGGGGATCAGGTGGAGGCGATGTTGCCGTTCGGCCTGATCGGCCAAGCTCTCGATCAGCTTCTCGATGAGAGGCTTCCCGGTGGCGGCATGGCACTGGACACCGTCGGCGGCGAGGCCGCCGACATCTCCGCACAGGCCCGCTTCTACGACATTCTCCGCGGTGTACGGAAGGCTGCGGTCCGCCCGCTGCTGGTGGCCCTCGACGATCTGCACTGGTCGGACCCGGACTCGCTGACCGTGATCCATCTGCTCTGCCGTCGCCTGGCCCACCTGCCGGTCGCCCTGGTCGCCACCACCCGGCCATGGCCGACGGAGGCGGTCACCTCGGCGCAGGATCTGGCCGCCCAGGGGTTGGCCGAGATCGAGCCGCTGGCTCCGCTGAGCACCGCTGTCGCGCGGGAGCTGCTGTGTTCCCGGCTTAGCGAGCGGGTCCCGGCCACGGTAGTGGACCAGGCCATCGAGCTGTGCGGCGGCAATCCGTTGCTGGTGGAGCAGGTCGCCGCCGAGCTACGCCGGAGCGGGAGGCTCTCCGAGGGACAAGTCCGGTTCTCTCGCTTCGTCGGGGTCGGTGCGGCCGGGCAGCGCTATCTGCAGGCGGCGAGCGTGCTGGGTATCCGGTTCCGTGCCGCTGTCGCGACAGAGGTGGCCGGGCTGTCCGCCACCCAGGCCGCTACCGAGATCGATGGTCTGTTCCGCGGCGGTCTCCTCTACGAGGCCGACGACGGGTGGGCGCGGTTCACCCACGCGCTGATCCGGCAGGGAGTGTACGACGACATCGCGCCTCCGGTGCGCAGGGACCTGCATGCGGCCTCCTTCCGTGCCCTGGTCGCCGCTGGGGCTCATCCGGCCGAGGCCGCGGAGCATGCGATGGCCGCTCACCTGGCCGGTGACCCCGAGGCGGTGTCCACGGTGGCGCGGGCGGGACGCGCGGCGCTGCGGGTGGGCGCGGTCCGCGCCGCCCGCCAGCACCTCGAGGCGGGGATGCGGCTCGCCGGTGAGGCCGCACCGGCGGAACTGCTCTTCGACTTAGCCGCGGCCCTGGTCGCGGGCGGCGCCAGCGAGGAGGCGATAGCCATCTACGAGCGGCTGTTACACCTCCCAGCGCTGTCCCCCTCGGACCGTATCGCCGTCTTGCGTGAGCTCGGACAGGCCAGCTTCGTCACTGGCCGGGTGAAACGCGCCGTCGCCTGTTATGAGTCGGCGGTGGCTCTGGCCGAACAGGAGCATCCCGCACTCGCCATCGGAGTCCTGCTCGACCAGGCCTGCCAGCACGAGATACTGTCCGGTCCCCGGGCCGCCCTACCGTGGGCTGACCGAGCCGCCCAGCTGGCCACGGCTCACGGGATGATGCAGGCCTCGGCACAGGCGGCCTGGGGTGCGCTCGCCTATCGTTGCGGCAACCCCGACGGCCTGGTGACGGCGGCGACCGCCGCTACCCGCGTGGACCTCATCCCTACCTCGCGGTCCATGGACCGGCACAGATACCGGCATCCCGCGCTCAGCTACGCCATCCTGGCCGTCCAAGCGGAGCGGTTCACCGACGCCGAACGGCTGCTCACCGAGATGCTGAGCTCAGCCGAACGCCGATGTGAACCGACCACCCTCATCGAGGCGGCGATCGCGTGGATCGACGGCCTGTGCCGCTTAGGCCGGCTGGATGAGGCGCTCACTCATGTCGATCGACTCATCGAGCTCGCCGAGCTGTTTCCTCCTTACGTGTCACCAGTGGCCATCACCTGCCGAGCGCTGGTCCTCCTCGAGCAGGGGCAGCTGGAGCAGGCGGCGCTGCGCTGCGCGCAGCTGCCGACCAGGATCCACCACCGGTACAGCATGCACCTCGCCGATGGGTTGAAACTTCGCGTGCGGGGAGCCCTCGCACACCGCCAAGGAGATGCCGAGACCGCATGCTCGCTGTTCACCCAGCTCCAGGAATGGGCTGACCGCACCGGCGAGGTCGACCCGTCGTACCTGCCGTGGGCGGCGGATGCGGTCGCCGCCCACCTCGCCTGTGGCCGAGACACCGACGCACGGCATCTGATCGACTGGGTCGCGCAGCGCGCGATCGCTCTTCCCAGCCGGTGGCCGAAAATCGTCGTCGCCACCGGACGAGCCGCCCTTGCCGAGCGCACCGGGGACCGAGCACTCGCGGAGACCTACTTCACCGAAGCGCTCGACCTCCACGACGAGCTGCCCATGCCACTGGCCCGGGCCCAGACACTGACCGACTACGGCGCCTTCTTGACCCGAGGCGGTGAGATCGCCCGGGCGCGGACGCTGCTCGCGGAGGCGCTTCACATCGCTGAGGCATGCGGAGCCGGCTGGCATGCCAACCGCGCGCGGGCCGAGTGGCGGCGAGCCGGCGGGCGCACCCGCAGCCGGAGACCCGACGAGCTCAGCCCCCAGGAGGCCACCGTCGCCCAGCTCGCCCGGGTCGGCCGAACCAACCGGGAGATCGCCCGACAGCTCCACCTCTCCGTCAAGACAGTGGAGACCCACCTCGGACACATCTACCAAAAACTCGGCATCCGCAGCCGTTGGCAGCTCAGGAACACCAGCCCCGACACCGATAAGAATGAATAAGCTGCTCTCCCGACAGCGAGCGCTCGCTGTCGGGAGAGCAGGGGCGGGCCCGCTCCTCAAAGCTACCTGGCCTTCAGGAAACGGTGCCCACCATCAGTGATGGCACCACCGCGCACCGTGGTGGCGATCACCATGGCCACGGCCAGCAGGATCACGTCTTTGAGGACGTACTGGCCTTCCAGGGTGGGCATGTGATGAGGCCCAGCGAACATCCTCCCGGTGAGCAGCACGATCGGGGACAGGATGCCGACCAGCTGACCCGCCAGCAGTGAGATGGCCAGGCGCAGCCACCGCCCCGTGATCAGCAACAGCCCGATGGCGCATTCCAGCGTCGCGATCAACGCCATCGCCACACTGTTGGGCACCGCAGCGGGGACCAGCCCGAGGGTCAGCAGGTGCGTGGTTGCCAGGGCAAGGTCTTGGGCCGGGCTCATCCCGGGGAAATACTTCAGGATACCGAACCCGAAATATACCGCTCCCATGCTGATGCGCAATGCGGTCATGCTGTAGCGCACCAGCCAACGGTGAACGGCGGCCTCCCGTGCGTCGACCGCGGCAAGCAGCCCCACGACGAACAACTTGAGCGCGACCCGGTTTTTTCGATACACGACGCCGGTGTGGGTATCTTCGGCGAGTGTGTCCAGACCTACCGGCGACGCCGTTTCCTCAAGACGGGTGTCAATCGGCATTTCATCCTCCTTGCGGAACGAGATCGAGGGATGGGGTGGACGACGCGGGATGCCGTAGGCGGTGGTCCATGAATCTCAGTGTGGGTGGCGCGCCGAGCCGGTGTCATCGGGGCGCACCCTGAAAGTTGGTGGCCACTGGGACGCGCTGCCGCTAGGTTCGTCGGGGTGTCCCGGAGATTTAAAAAATACGCGGTCCGGGATGGTTGTGACCCAGCGGTGGGGATCGAGTCGATCACATTCGCCGATTGTGACGGAAATCGATCTTGATGTCAGACGGTGAGTGCACCACCGGCTTGACCTGGGGCGAGGGCTCGTAAGCCGGCTCGCGCATCGGGCAGCCCCTGGCCTGCCCGCTAGTAGCTCGATGTGAGCCCCCGCGAGGGCCCCAGGTCAAGCCGGTGGTGCACTCACCCCTGGAGACCACCGACCATTAAGACAGGTCAGCGACGACATTAAACCCTCCGGGTGAACGATGCGACAGATCGGTGCGAGACGAGTACTCTTAGGAGTTCTTGAGGCGCCTCAGCGCGTCGTACAAGTCCACTCGATCGTGTGATGGGTGTGACGTACTTCGATGGGGCTGCTCATCCTCTTATGGCTGCCGGCTCGGATGGTGGACGGAGGAGGAAGTTCAGACGTCGAAGCTGCCGGTGGCAGGCAGCTGAGTATCTCCCATGCCAGCGGCAGGGAGTATTCCCCATGGCGAAATTCACATGTCTATGTCTAGGAGGCATCATGACACAAGCACGGCATGGCTCTGACGTCCGTGGTCTGGACGTCCCCCGAGGCGTTAATCCGCCGGCGGGGCGGTTCGGCCGGTTGTTCCCGACCCTGGACCCCCGGCCACCGACCGGTCTCGCGATGGCCGAGGAGTTCGGCCTGCCCGGCACCGGGCTGATGGACGGCGGGGACACCACCCACGCGCAAGACAGCCCCACGCTGGATGCGGGATTCACCTTCCTCGGGCAGTTCATCGACCACAACATCACCTTCGACGTCACCTCGATGCTGGGCCGGCAGATGGACCCCGAGGGGCTGCGCAACTTCCGCCCGCCCATGCTGGACCTGGACCATCTCTACGGCTCCGGCCCGTTCGCGAGCCCCTACCTGTATGACACGTGCTCCCACAACACCAAACTCGTGGTCTCCCCCGACGGGGTGGACCTCGGGCGCACCTCCCCCCCTGACAACGTGGCGCTGATCGGTGACCCGCGCAACGACGAGAACCTGCTGCTGAACCAGCTCCACCTGGCGTTCATCAAGTTCCACAACCGGGTCGTGGACGCCCTGGCGGCCCAAGAGATCACCGATGTGTTCGGTGATCCCTTCCCGCCGGCCCCGAGCACCACCCTGCCGCCCCCGAACGCCTCCATCGACCAGCTACTCAGCGTACGGACCTACTACGACGACCTGTTCGCCAAAGCCCAGCAGATCGTGCGCTGGCACTACCAGTGGATCATCGTGCACGAGTACCTGCCACTGGTCGCCGGCCAGGACACCGTGGACCGAATCGACCGCGACGGGCTGCAGTTCTATGCGCCCGACGGCAACCCGTTCATACCGGTCGAGTTCGCCGTCGCCGCGTTCCGCTTCATGCACCCCACGATCCGCTCCGAATACACCATCAATGACCAGTACACGCTCTCGCTGTTCCCGCTGCCGGATCCGGATACCGGCTTGATCCCGCCTCCCCCGCGCGACCCCCATCTGCGGACCGACCTGCGGGGTGGCCCGGTGGCGCCGGAGTTCGCGCTGGACTTCACCCACTTCTTCGCCATCGACGACAACCGCACCCCACAGCGGGCCAGGCGCATCGAGGCCAAGCTCAACCGCCGCCTGCTTGACTTGCCCTCCATCACGGACGTACCGGCGGAGATCGCCCCACAACTGCGGTCACTGGTGGTGCGCAACCTGCTCCGCAGCGAGACGCAGGAACTGCCCTCCGCCCAGGACATCGCCCGCAAGATCGGTCAGGTTCCGCTCAGCGACGCCGAGCTGGGCACCACCGGTCCGATCTACCTGTGGTACTACATCCTCAGAGAAGCCGACCTGCAGCATAACGGCGGCCGGCTCGGCGCGGTCGGCGCGCTGATCGTCAGCGAGGTCCTGCTCGGGCTGCTCGAGGCCGACCCCATCTCCTACCGATCCACCTACCCGATCTGGACACCCACCCTCGCCAACAGCAAGGGCCGCTTCGGCATCGCCGAACTCCTCCGCTTCGCCGGAGTCGTCAAGTAATCCCCGAGCATCCAAGCCGGTTCCGCCACCAAGACCTCACCGCCAACGAAACGTTCGGAGCAAACCTGATGACAAGACACCTGGTCTTCGTGCAGACCAACAACCCCGCCGGGAACCAGATCATGGTCTACGACCGGGCCGACGACGGCACCCTCACCCTCGCCGAGACCGTCGATACCGGGGGGATCGGTGGCGTCAACGAGGGTGCGCCTAATGATCCTCTCGGCTCCCAGGGCTCACTCGTCTATGACACCCACCACCATGTGCTGATCGGCGTCAACGCCGGCAGCAACACCGTGTCCGTGCTCGGACTGGAGGACGGCCGCCTGTGCCTGCGCCAGGTGCTGCCCTCGGGTGGAACCTTCCCGGTCAGCGTGACCGTCCACGGCAACCTGCTCTACGTGCTCAACGCCCACGAGGCCGGCGCCATCACCGGATACCGGATCACCGACGGCCAGTTCCACCCGATCGAGAACTCCACCCGCTCCCTGGGGCTCACCCCAGCCACCGGACCGATGCAGTTCGCGAACTCCCCTGCCCAGATCGGCTTCACCCCCGACGGACAGCAACTGGTCATCACCACCAAGGGCAACGGAAGCCTCATCGACGTCTTCACCGTGGGACCCCAAGGGCGGCCCTCCGACACCTTCACGGCCAACCCCGCAGGCACCCCCCTCCCGTTCGGATTCATCTTCGATGACTACCACCACCTGGCCGTCACCGATGCGGGCAGCAGCACGCTGACCACCTACACCGTCCACCACGACGGCACCATCACAAAGATCGCCTCCCAACCCGACGGACAGCAGACCATGTGCTGGGTCGCCCACATCGCCGGCAACTTCTACGTCGTCAACAGTCTGAGCAACACCATCACCGGCTACCACATCGACCCCGCAGGCACTCCCACCGTGTTCATCCCCCAGATCACCACCAGAACGAACCCGATCGACCTGGTCGGCACCCGCGATCAACAATTCCTCTACGTGCAGCTCGGTGCCGCCGGGGGCGTCGACGGCTTCCGCGTCAAACCCGATGGCACCCTCACCCAGATCGTCACCATCACCGGTGCCGGCGGTATGCAGGGCATCGCCGTCACCTGAGCGGGATTCTGCCTTACGCCCGAGCTCGTGAGCAGCTACCCCCAGCCCCCCGCGGAAATGGTCGGGCCGGGGGTAGCTGCTGTTCGCGCGTAGGCGATGACGACACCGCAAGTGGATCCGGCGAAGTCGCAGGTTCTGTGTATCAACGGAGGGCGCCATGCGCTCTTATTCGTGACCCACGCCATCAAGCAGTCGCAAAGGATCCGAGATGACCAGCCAGCCCGTGGATATAGCGATCAGCGGCGCTGACCGGAGTCTCGCGCTGGGTGAGTCCGCTGTGGTGGGTCGTGTGATGGAGCGGGTGCGGTATCAGCCGGGGGCACCGGCGCTGCTCTGGCACGGCGAGCGGATCAGCTATGGCGATCTGGGGAAGATGGTGTGTGAGGCCCGGTCGAGTCTTGAGCGGCTCGAGCTTCCCGAGGAGGGGAGCGTGGGCATCCTCGCCAAGAAGTCGCCGCGGGCGATCTCGCTGATCTTGGCGTGCCTGCTGGACCGCCGTCCGGTCCTGCTGCCCTCGGTCGGTCTGGGCGCGGAGACGCTGCAGCGGCTGTTCGCGCAGGCCGGCTGCGGGCACGTGCTCTCCCCGGACGCATCCCCGGCGGCGGTCTCGGGTGAGCTGAGGTGCGAGGTCCTGGGCGCGGCAGCCGCCGAGGACCGCTCCCCCGCCCGCTCACCCGGTGTCGAGCGGACCGCGTTGATGCTGACCACCTCCGGCTCGACCGGAGTGCCGAAAATCGTGCCGCTGTCGGTGCCCGCAGTGGAGCGCTTCACCGACTGGGCCGGCTCCCGCTTCGCGATCACGAGTGGCACCACGGTCCTCAACTACGCGCCCCTGAACTTCGACCTGTGCCTCCTGGACATCTGGACCACGCTCAAGCACGGCGGCTGCGTGGCGATGGTCGACCAGGACCGCGCGACCGATGCCCGCTACCTGCTGGACCTGCTCACCACCAGTGAGGTGCGCGTCATCCAAGCGGTCCCGATGCTGTACCGCCTCCTGATCGACGCGGCTCGAGACCGTGCCCACCGCCTGGAGAGCGTCCGCCACGTGATCGTCACCGGCGACAGCATCCCCCTGCACACGCTTGAGGCGCTCCCCGCGCTCTTCCCCCAGGCGCGCTTCTACAACGTCTACGGCTCGACCGAGACCAACGACAGCTTCATCCACGAGATCGACATGTCCGACGTCGGCGCCCGGCGCCACATCCCGATCGGCCGGCCCGTCGAGGGGGTCAGCGCGCTCGTCGTCAGCGACGGAGGTCGCGTGGTCGAGGGATCGGGAACGGGTGAGCTGTGGGTCGCGACCCCGTTCCAGACCCGGGGGTATCTCACCGAGGCGCTCAACGAGGGCAAGTTCGTGTCACGCCGGGACGGGACCGGCCACAGGACCTACTTCCGCACCGGCGACATCGTGCGCCGGCACGACGACGGCTCGATCACCCTGGAAGGCCGAACCGAGGGCTACGTGAAGGTCCGCGGCGTGCGGGTCAGCACGCAGGCGGTCGAGCAGGTCATCCTCCAGCACGACCAGGTGATGGAAGTCGCGGTCGTCGCGGTCCCTGATGACGTGGCCGGGAACCGGCTTCATGCCGTGGTCAGACGGGACAAGACCGGTCAGTTGAACAGCCTGTCCCTGCGCCGGCACTGTGCTCGCGGCCTGGACCGGGTGGCCATCCCCTCGACCATAGAGATCGTCACCACCCCCCTGCCGAAGACACCGACCGGCAAGGTTGACCGACAGCGTGCCCACTTCCACCGAGCCCACAAGGAGAAGAGCACATGACCGACCACACCGACACGATCAAGAAGTTCATCATCGAGGAGTTCCTGCCCGACGTCCCGCCCGAGCAGCTCGAGACCGACTACGACCTGCTGGCCGGCGGCGTCATCGACAGCCTCGGAGTACTCCGAGTGATCGTCTGGCTGGAGGACACCTTCAACATCGCCCTGGACGACACCGAGATCACCCCGGAGAGCTTCCACTCGGTGGAGGCGATACACGCCATCATCCAGCACACACAGACCCCCACCAATGCGACCTAGTCCTGAGCGCGACGCACTCGTCGCGCTCGTCAATCGGGACTACCCTGTCTCCGAGGCGATGTGGCGGTCCTTCTGGGACCGCCTTCGCAGCCGCACGCTCCGCCAGGGCGAGGCGGCGGCGCTGGTGTCGTCTTTGTCGACGCGGATGCCCGACGCGACCTCGGTGGGCGCATTTCGCGCATCCCTTCGGGAGAGCGGCCGGCAGCTGTCGTCACCACTGCCCGCGACCGTGAACGTGGTGGGAACGGGTGGTGGTCCCAGCACGTTCAACCTGTCCACCGCGGCGGCCTTCGTCGCCGCGACCATCGGCGCCAAGGTGATCAAGACCGGCTCGCGCGCGTACACCAGCCGCTGCGGGTCCATCGACCTACTTGAACGACTCGATGTCCCGCTGACCACCTCCTACGCGCAGACCGAGGCCATGGTGGAGTCCTTCGGGATCGCCTGCGCCGGGAGCTTCGTCTACCCCGGAGAGCTGAGGCTCCTGGCCAGGAGCATCCTGCCCTTCGACATGCGCGCCCTGGGACGGTTCTTCAACTCGGTCGGACCGTTCCTGGCGGTTGTGCCGGTGTCCGCTCAGGTCACCGGCGTCTCGGACCCGGCGTTGCTGCCCACCTTCAGGCATCTCGCGGCGCGCGAACCCGACCGCCGGTTCTTGGTGTGCTCGAACGGCACCGGTGTCGATGAGCTCGTCAGCTTCGAGGAGAACATCATCTATGACAGCGCCGACGACCACGACCTCCGCCTGACGCCCGAGGCGCTCGGGCTCGGTGCAGGGTCCCTGGAGGATCTCAGGCCGGCGGCCGAGGACACCTCGATCGTCAGCCACTTCCTCGGGCTGCTCTCCGGTGATGGTCCGCCCGCCGCGATCGAGAGCATCCGCCTCAACGCCGCTGCGCTCGCGATCGCGTGCGAGGTGGCCGATGAATGGCCGCAAGCCCTGCGATCGGCCCGCCAGTCGATGGAACGTGGTCTTCCGTTGCGCCTGATCGAGCGGATATCCGGACGAGGGGATCGCGTGCAGCCCCGGGAACGGCTGTAGTGTCCGCGTTCTTCGCAGACCGACGCCCGGGAGACATCGGCCTGGCGGTGTTCTTGAACGCCGGTGACCCGCCTCTGGACCTGCTCGAAGATCTGGTATTCCTGCTGGACGCCTGCCGTGTGGACTGCCTGGAGCTCGCGGTCCCGTTCCCGAACTCGGCGAGCGACGGGCCCACCATCAGGCGCTCCGCTCGTCGTGCGCTGGAAAACGGCATCGACCTGGACGCCGTCCTCACCTTCGTGGCGGCCGTCCGCCCGCGGCTCTCACATCTGAAGATCGCGCTGCTGGCGGACTGGAGCCACACTGTGCGGGCCGTGCCGCTGCGGGACTTCCTGGCGCGTGTGCGGTCGGCCGGGGCGGACGCCCTGTTGGTCCACGGCCTGCCACCGAGGCTGCGACAGGAGTACTATAAGGCCGCTCATCTTCTGGGCCAGCCCGTCGTAACCACCTGTTACGCCGCCTCCTCAAGCGCCGTGCTCGACGAGGCGGCGTGTCACGGATCCGCCTACCTCTATCTCGTGGCGTACTACGGGAGAACCGGGGCTGCCGCGCCCGATTACCATGCGCTGGTGCCGGTGATCAGCGCCCTGCGCCGGCGGACAGCGGTTCCGATCGCCGTCGGCTTCGGCGTCAGGGACCGGAGTCACATCGACGCGCTGCGCGAAGTCGGGGCGGACGCGGCGATTGTGGGCAGCGGGTGGGTGGCCTGCATCGAGCGCGCCATTCTCGAGCGCCGTGACGTGCTCAAGGACGTCCGCGCCCTCCTGCTCACCCTCGGTCGGTCTTCGCCATAGAGCCTGGCCCTCGCGGGACCCTGCGTTGGGCGAGCTCGGTATCTGCTGGGGTCCCGATGTATCTGAAGGGGCCGACACCAGCTCTATACAAGTATCTTCGCCATGAACGCCACGCCCCTGGTGGGTGCCGTCATCCACCGCCGAGAAGGGACCATCATGATCGTTCGAGACTTGTCGGCCGTGAAGACCGTCGAGTGGGGAAACGGCGTGAGCCGCCGCTTCCTCCTGGAGGCCGACGGCCTCGGGTACACGGTGACCGACACGATCGTTCGAGCGGGCACCAGCTCCCGGATGGAGTACAAGAGACATCTCGAGGCGTGCTACTGCATCGCCGGCCGAGGTGAGGTGATCGATGCCGGTGGTAAGACGCATGCCATCGAGCCGGGCACGCTGTACGCACTCGACAGGAACGAACCCCACTCTCTCATCGCGTCGCGCGACGAGGACCTGAGGCTCGTGTGCGTGTTCTCGCCGGCACTCACCGGAGACGAACACCACGACCTGGACTCGGAGCGGTTCTCCCAGTACTAGAGGACGCCGGTACCGAGTCCAGCCAGGAGTGAGACAGTGATCAAGTGGAGCGAAGAGCAGCAGGAGTTGCGGAAGTCCTTCAGCCGGTGGCACGAGGCGTTCAGCGCCGGTCACATCGAGCATGATCGTGACAGCGTGTTCTCCCGTGAGAAGTGGGACCTGGTCCGCGAGTCAGGCCTCCTTCGCCTGCCGTTCGACGAACGGTGGGGAGGTCTCGGTCAGGACCTGCTGACGACGATGTACGTGCTCGAAGACCTCGGATACGGCTGCCGAAACGGCGGCCTGAACTTCTCAGCGGCAACACACATCGTGAGCGCCGGCATCCCGGTGCAACGATTCGGGTCGACCGACCTCAAGCAACGCTATATGGCACGAATCTGCGACGGAGCGTCGATCGGCGCCCACGCCATCACCGAGCCGGACGCCGGCTCAGACGCCATGAGCATGCGCACCACGGCCACCGCCGAGGGCGACAGCTTCGTTCTCGACGGCAGAAAGTCATTCATCAGCAACGGCCCGGTCGCGGATCTGTTCGTCGTCTACGCGCGGACGGGCACCAGCGGGGACTTCCGGGGTATCACAGCGTTCGCCGTCGAGCGGGAGACCCCGGGCTTCACCGTCGGGCAGCCGGTCGAGAAGATGGGGTTGAAGACCTCCCCGTTCTGTGAGTTGACCTTCGATGGCTGCAGGGTGCCGGGAGCGAACGTCCTCGGCCGGCCCGGGTCCGGCTTCTTCATCCTTGAGTACGTTCTGGCGTGGGAGATCCTTTGTTTGTTCGTGATGGCGGTCGGAGAGATGCAGCATCGTCTCGAACGCTGCCTCGACCATGCCAAGAACCGAAGGCAGTTCGGTCAGCCCATCGGCTCGTTCCAGTCTGTCGCCGACAAGATCGTCGATGGCAAAATCGGAGTCGAGACGTCCCGCAAGTGGCTCTATGACACGGCCGAGCGCCACGCCAACCGGGAGAACGTCACGATGGACATCGCCATCGCCAAGCTGCTGACAAGCGAGGCCAACGTCGCCTCCGCGATGGCTGCGGTGCAGCTCTTCGGCGGCAGGGGGTACGTGACCGAGTACGGCCTGGAAAAGGACCTCCGGAACGCCATCGCGGGAACGATCTACTCCGGCACGTCCGAGCTGCAGCGGCGCCGGATCGCCACGATGCTCGGCCTCTAGCGTCTGGTGATGCTTGCCGTCGTACGCGGTTTTCCTGTGATGCAGGTATTCGCGGGTGCGGATGTCCCGTGACGCCGCCGCTGCGGAGTCGATCACCTGAGAGGTCTGTCTCCGGATGTGACGTGCCTGAGCCAGAAGGCACAGGCCAAAGTCAGGATCGCCATAAGGAGCTGCGCGGCGAGCGGCAGCACGTATGGGCTGGAGCCTCCTCCCGGGCCCAGTTCCGCACCGGTGAACAGCAACGCGCCGCACAGTGCCACTCCCACAGCGCCCGAAATCTGCTGAGCCGCGGCCAGAACACCGGCCCCCGCGCCGGACTGCTCCGCCGGAAGATGGCGTAGGACGGTGCCCGTCACGAGGGGCAGTGTCGTGCCGATACCGAGTCCGAACAGCAGCAGAGCGAGTGGCAGTGGCCACGTCATCGTGCCGCCGTTCGCCAGCGCGATACCCAGGGTCAGCGCGAGTCCCACGGCGGTGAGTGCGGTGCCCAGCAGGACCGCCCACAGCCCCAAGCGAGCGTACAGGCGTGGGCCGATTCGCGAGGCGACGATGAAACCGACGCCGGTCGGCGTAAACGTGAGTCCCGCAGCCAGCTCCGACTCACCCAGGTGACTCTGGAGGTAAATTCCGAGCAGGAAAAAGAATGGGATGGTAGCGAGGTACAGGGCCATGTTCAACAGCACGCCGATCGTGAACCCGCGTGTACGGAACAGCCACGTGGGCACGAGTGGCTGGCCGTCATCATCCATGGACAGCTTCCGCTGCCTCGACAGAAAAATGACCAGCAGGAGCATACCCGCAGCGACGGACACGGTGCCCGTTGGCCACCACGACGTCCGGTGGCCGCCTATCAGGGGAACCAGCATCATGCCGACTCCCCCGACGGACAACAGCGAACCGAGCAGGTCGAGTCGAGTCAGTCCGTTCGGCCGGCTCTCCTGGGCCCACAAGCCGCAGCAGACCCAGGCGACCAGGCACACCGGCACGTTGATGTAGAAGATCGGTCGCCATGCCAGCCCGAACACATTCCAGTATGGTATGGCACCACCGAGTACCTGCCCACCGATCTGCCCGATGCCGATCGAGACACCGAACGCGGCCAGCGCTCGGGCCCGTTCACCGTCCGGGAACTGGATCCTGATCAGCGCGAGGACTTGTGGTAGCAGCACGGCGCCCGAGGCTCCTTGCAGCAACCGGGCAGCCACCAGTTCCGTCGGGCTCAGTGCGAGCCCGCACAGGGCCGACGTCACCGTGAACATGAGCAGGCCCACTCGATACATCCGCTTCCGGCCATAGGCGTCACCGAGCCGTCCACCGGTCACCAACCCGAGGGCGTATACGAGCCCGTAGCCGCTGACGATCGCCTCGAGCTGCGGGGGAGAAGCCATGAGGTCTCGGCCGATGGGACTTGCCGCAACGTTGACGACGAACTGATCGAACAGCGACAGGAAGGGTCCGACAAGCAGGAACGGCAGTGCGCGCCAACGATGAGGGTTGAGCTCAATGGCGTCGCAGCTCTGGACTGGCTCCTTAGTTGTCAGCATCATCGTCCTCCGTTCAGGATGTCGCATGGTGACGATGCCGGCACCCACACTGTGGGCTGCGGAACCGGCCGAGGCGTTCAGTCACCGCGTGCCAGCCGGCTCACTCACGCCCAACCCCCCGCCACCGACCGAAATCACGCGACCACCCCTGCACGCTCTCGGCGAGCAGAAGTCCCGTGCCGATCAGCACACCCTTGAACCCGGCGGTGATAAGGCGCGCGGCGACCTCCGGCTCATCGATGCCGCTCGCGCTGACCGGGCACCGAGTCCCGGTCAGGAGCGCAGCCTCCAACAGCAGGAGACTCCGGTCGATGTCGGCGTGGCCGCGTTCGTGGCGCCGGATGTCCTTGTTGTTGATCGCGACGACGCAGTCCTCGCCGTGGACCACCGCCTCGAGCTCCGGCTCACTGACCGCCTCCACGAAGGGAGTCAGCCCGTGGCGCAACGCAGTCCTGATGAGGCGCTGAAGCACCGCTCTCGGAAGGACCCGGGCCGTCAGGAGGACCGCTGAGGCGCCCATTCCCTTCGCTTGGACGATCTGGTCCTCCGTGGTGATGAAGTCCTTCTTCAGAATGGGCAGGCTGGTGAGCCGGGCGACATCGCGCAGCATCTCGTCGGTGCCGCCGAACCAGCGCCCGGTCACAACGGAGAGACACGGTGCGCCGGCGCGGTGGTATTCCGACACGATCTCCGATAACGAACGCTGCTGGAAGAGGTCCCTACCGTGGCCGTCCCTCCTCTTGATCTCCATGATCACGGGGAGACGGGATGAGAGCAGCTCACCGAGAAACGTGCTAGACATGGTGGTGCCCGAGGTCTGCGCAGGCGGCCCACGCCTGGATGATGGCTTCGACGTTCTCCGGCCGAATCGTCCCATCCCGCCCGCGCGCGTTCGTGTCGACGTCGATACCGAGCCAGCCGGGGCTGCGGACTGACATGGCGTGCTCGCGCCAGTTCTCCGAGCTGATACCTCCGGCGAGGAGAAACGGCCGGGTGAGCCGCTCGGCCAGCGACGAGACGACGCTGCCGTCCAACGACCGGCCGGTGCTTCCAATCCGGCCGTCGTCAGTCGCGGCGTCGAAGAGGAAGACATCGACTCCGGCCTTCTCATAGGCGCGGATGAGCGGTGCCTCAAGGCAGTACGTCCCCTGGAGGTGCAGCGCCTTGATGATGCGCACCTCTTCAGGGACGGCCCGCTTGACCGTACGGACCAGGCCGGGTGTCTGGTATCCATGCAGCTGGACCCAGCGCACGGGCAAGCGATGGATGACCTCGCGCAGTGCTTCGGCCTGGTTCAGGAACGTGACGAGGACCGGCTCGAGGCTGCGTGTCGCCCAGGCCGCTGCCGCCAACCGCCGGCACTCGGTCAGCGGCAGGTCAGCGCGCCCGCCCGACACTCCGTGCCAGAGGCCGACGAGATCGACCGGGAGCGCCCCGAGCAGGTCGATCTCCTCGGGCCGGGTAATGCCACAGACCTTGACGTACATGGTTCTCGGCTCCTCCCGCTACGAGGCGAGCGCCTCGGCCGCCAGCGACCCGGTCATGACCGTCGCCGCGCCGCGGAACAGCCGGGGGCTCGAACCCGAGAGGCCGGCGATCACCATCTCGTAGGGGAAGTCGAGGAACTCCCCGTGCGTGCGCACGAACTCCATGTATCTGCGGCCGTGCTCGTCGTAGGGATGATGAAGACTGTCGTTCGCGCCGTCGAACTCGAGGGGTGCGATGCCGTAAAGCCGACACAGCGCCTTGTTGAACACAGGTGTAACCTTGATCCATCCGCCGTTCAGGTAGATCGTGGTGAGACAGTGGAAGTGGAAGACGTCCCCGCCGACAAGCCGCTTCAGCCGCTCTGAGGAAAGATGATTCCGGACATCGGTCAGCACCAGGCCGCTGGGGATTCCGACGGACCGGACAGCAGCCGCGTACAGAATCGACTTGTGGATGCAGAAGCCCCTCCCCCGCCGCGCAATCGAGCTCGCCCGCAGCCCTTGCCGAGAGAGGTCCGCCCCGTAGATGTCGTACAGAACGCCGTCGCGTACGGCGTAGTACAGCTTCACCGCCTTGTCCGTCAGACTCACAGCATCGGCAGGAAGAGCGCGGTGGACGAACTCACGGACATCCGGAGCGTCGTGGTCCAGGAAATACGTTGCGTCACATGCCTTGTCCAGGTCGAGACTCATGCCAGACTCGTTTCAGTCGATGCCGACAGTCAGTGAATCATCATTCCCACGGCCCCTGGGGTTCAGTCCGCGTAGGGCAGCGGCGCTAGGCTCTGTCGTAGGTGGTGATCCATAGGGTTATAGTGTGGGTGCGGCGCCGAGTCGGTGTCATCGGGACGTCCCCTGAAAGTTGTGACCGCCGGGGAGGCACTGGCGCCGGCGTTGTCAGGATGTCCCTGAGAACAGGAATGTCCACGGCGCTCGAGGAGCACCACCACCGCGCCTCCTGCGTCGCGGGCTGCTCGACCGGCGCGACCACTCACGCCGGGCCGGCGGCTGACGCGCGTGCTGCCCGGCGACGGCGGCCGAGGCGACCGTGTGATACCTGAGCCACCGGCCGTGTGATCCTTGACATCGGTCGATACACCCTGTCACCATGAGAGCGTTACATGTGTGACTCTTGGTAACGAATTCACGGCGGTTCTTCGGGGGACAGCGGAGGTCGAATATGATCGTTGTCGACGGTCGACACGGGCGCGTTGTCAGCGGGCGGCTCGAGAGGTCGACCCGGAGCACGCCGAGCACCCGCCGTCAGTGGGCGGCGCCGACCTGGGAACGTCTGGACACTCCCATGGAGGTCACGATGTACGCGGGTCGGCGCTGAGAGTTCAGTCAGCCGCGCCGAGTACGAGCTGTAGTGGGGGAAGATGGGCGAAAACCGGCTGGCGTTGGATCGTACGGAGTTCGAGGGCATGCTGCGAGCCACTGAGAGCGGGTACTGGGACAAGCACCCCTTTCATCAGCGGATGGACGCCGGGGAGCTCGATCCGTCTCAGCTGCGGCTGTGGGTGGCCAACCGGTGGTACTACCAGCGAAGCCTGCCGCAAAAGGACGCCGCCATCGTCGCGAACTGTCCGCTGCCAGAGATCCGCCGACGGTGGCTGCCGAGAATCGTGTACCACGACGGCACCTCGGACGGTGACGGCGGCTGCGCACGGTGGCTGGTGTTGGCGGAGGCGGTCGGATTGAGTCGGGCGGAGGTCACCGACGAGCGGCACGTGCTACCGGGGGTGCGCTTTGCGGTCGACTCCTACGTCACCTTCGCTCGGACACGGCCATGGCTCGAGGGCATCGCGTCGTCATTGACCGAGCTGTTCGCCCCACGCGCGATGGCCACGCGGGCAGCCGCGTTGAAACGACACTACCCGTGGCTTGACCACGACGCGCTGACGTATTTCGACTCCCGTATCGGCCGAGCCCGGGAAGAATGCGCCGACGCCTTGGACATCGTGTTGTCACACTGTAGTTCAAGGCAAGGCCAGGACGCCGCGGTGCGCGCCCTCGAGTTCAAGACCGACGTGTTGTGGAGCATGCTCGACGCGATCGAGCATGCACTGCGGGAGCGTAGATGACGGCGACGTTGTCGCTCACCGACCGACCACAGCTGCGCTGCGGGGTGCGCACCGGGACCGACCCGCTCACCGGTGCGGCGGTCCTGCTGTTCCCCGAGGGTGTGCTCATACTGAGTGAGACGGCGGCCGCGGTCATCCGGCAGTGCGACGGCAGCCGCAGCGTGGCGGAGGTGGTGCGGGCGCTCGGCGAGATGTACGACGACGTCCTCGGCGAGGACGTCATGTCGCTGCTGCGGGATCTGCTCATGCAGCATCTGCTGGTGGCCAGCCGTGGATAGGCCGCTGGGCCTGCTCGCCGAGCTGACCTACAGGTGCCCACTGCACTGCCCGTACTGTTCCAACCCCGTCGCCGTTCCGGACGCGGCGGAGCTGGCGCTGCCCGAGTGGTGCCGCGTGCTGGCGGAAGCCCGAGCGCTGGGCGTGCTGCAAGTGCACCTCACCGGAGGTGAGCCGCTGACCCGGCCGGACCTCACCCCACTCGTGGCACGGGCCCGCGACCTGGGTTTCTACGTCAGCCTGGTCACCAGCGGGGTGGGCCTCGACGAGCGGCGAACGAGCGAGCTGGCGCACGCCGGGCTCGACCACGTCCAGCTCAGCATGCAGGACGCTGACCGCATGGCGGCCGACGAGACGGCGGGAGCCCGCGTCTTCGACCGCAAGATGGCCGCCGCCCACGCGGTCACGGCGCTGGAGCTGCCGTTGACGATCAACGTCGTGCTGCATCGCGGGAACATCGGCCGGATCGGGCCGATCGTCGATCTCGCCGCCGCACTCGGCGCGGACCGGCTCGAGCTCGCGCACGCGCAGTACTACGGCTGGGGGCTGCTCAACCGGTCCGCGTTGCTGCCGACACGGGACCAGGTCGCCGCCGCCGAGCAGGCCCTCGCTCGGGCGCGGGCGGCCTATGGCGACACTCTCGAGATCCTCTACGTCGTCGCCGACTATCACGAGCCTTACCCGAAGCCGTGCATGCACGGCTGGGGACGGCGACACATCGTCATTGCGCCTGACGGGTGGGCGCTGCCCTGCCCGGCGGCGGCGCAGATCATCGGACTCGGTATCGACAACGTGCGGGAGCGCTCCCTGAGCGCGATCTGGCGTCACTCCCCCGCGTTCACCCGGTTTCGCGGCTACGAGTGGATGTCGGAGCCCTGCCGCGGCTGCCCGCGCAAGAAGATCGACTTCGGCGGCTGCCGCTGCCAGGCCTTCCAACTCACGGGGGACGCCGCGCGGGCGGACCCGGTGTGCCGGCTCTCACCGGATCATCACCTCCTCGATGCGGCCCTCCAGGTCACCGGGCCGCCGCGGCCCCGGGTGAACCCACAGGTCCGGTGAGGATCACGGGCGGGCGTAGAAGGCGAACCAGTCGCGGCTGGAAGGGCTGAAGTAGTGGTCGGCGGCGACCTTCTCGCCGGGGAAGAGCTGAAATGCCTGCGGCGGGCCGTCAGGCGAGGGATGGAAGTAGGCGCCGCTGACCCAGTGGGGGTTGATGTCCAGCTCCATACCGCGCACCACACCGCCGGCCCGCAGGATCTGCCCTAGACTGCACACCGAGAGGGCGGGTCCGCCGACGTACACCTCGCCACCATCGGCGGTGACCCCGAAACCCGAGCGGTGAATGAACGCGACCTGACCGACGGTGTTGCCCCACTGGGCCGTACCGCCGCTCTGGCAGGTCGGGTTGACCTGTCCGTCATCGACCAGCGGGACGAGGTTCTGCCGGACGCCGGCCACGTCCGGTTCCATCCGGACCTCGCGGTTCCAGGCGCCGACGGTGGCCGTGCCGTCGGCGCGTAGGACCAGGCTGGCCGCGCCGTCCACCAGCGGCCGCGCGGTACGGCCCTCGCTGTAGTAGCCGCCGTGGCCGGCGCCGTTGAGACGAAACCCACCGTTGAAGACGGCGACCACGGTGCGTTGCTCCACCGGGGTCAGCGATGTTCCGGCTCGCCAGGTTCCGCCGGGGTCCTGGAAACCCGGATGTAGCTGTCCACGTACCAGGGTGGGATCAATCCACATCACGCCGACCAGGAAGGAGGTGTGCTCGCGGTCGGGGCGCACGTGGGCTACCCGGACCGCCGGCCGGCCGTGCACGGTCACCACGGTCTCCCACAGGCCTTCGCCGGGCAGGGGCGCGATGCCCGGCGGCGGGTGCAGCGGCGGCGGCGCCGGCAGGTGAGGCCAGCCGGTCATGGCGCGCGGATCGGACGGTGCCGTCGGCACCGCCCCGAGCCGGGGGATTCCTCCCACCGGCACACCACCGGTCGGGGGCTGGTTGTGCTCGTACTGCTGTCTCTCCAACCAGGTGATCAAGCCGTCGAAGCCGTGGTCACGGCCCCACTCAGCCAGTCGCGCGGCCACGCTGTCGGTACCCGGCGCCCACAGCGCGCCCGCCACAGACCAGCCCACCGCGGCTCCGAGGAGCACCACCCCGACCAGCATGACCAGCAGCACCTGTCGCCACCACCGGCGACGCGGCCTGGCCGGCTGGCTCGTCACGGTCCGCGTGGACGTCGAGACCCCCGACTCAGGCGGCGCGACGGGTGGAACGGCGCCGGGTGGGCCGCCGTAGTCCGCGACGGGACGCTTCGGCAACGCCGCCCTGGCGCCGCGGCGACACCTGTGCGGCGGTGGGGGCGGCGGGGAGGACCAGCGGGGCCGGCGGGCCGGTGAGCGCGGCGATCTGCTCCGCGCCGGGACGCACTCGCGCTATCACCGGCTTGATGCCGGCCAGCCGGGTCAGCGTCCGCACCTGCCCGACCTGCTCTGGAGTGGACAGCGTGACGACGACGCCCTCGGCGCCGGCTCTGGCGGTACGCCCGGAGCGGTGCAGGTACGCCTTGCACTCGGCGGGCGGGTCCACATGCACCACCAGGCCGATCTCATTGACGTGGATGCCGCGCGCGGCGATGTCAGTAGCCACCAGCACCCGCGCGCTGCCCGCACTGAACGCCGCGAGGTTGCGTGCCCTGGCGCTCTGCGAGAGGTTCCCGTGCAGCTCCACGGCGGGCAGCCCGGCGACGGTCAGCTGCTTGGCGAGCTTCTTCGCGGCGTGTTTGGTCCGGGTGAACAGCAGGCTGCGGCGCTGGCCGGAGGCGAGTTCGCGGACCACTGAAGGCTTGTCGGCGTGCTCCACGGTGAACAGGTGATGCTCCGTGCTGGATGTCGGCATCACCGGCGGGTCGGCCGAGTGCACCACCGGATCGGACAGGTAACGGCGCACCACCACGTCCACGGCGCCGTCCAGCGTAGCCGAGAACAGCAGCCGCTGGGTGCCGGCGGGGGTACGGTCCAGCAGCCTGCGTACCGCAGGCAGGAAACCCAGGTCGGCCATGTGGTCGGCCTCGTCCAGTACCGTCATCTCGACCGCGTCGAGGTGTACGTGGCCCTGGCCGAGCAGGTCCTCCAAGCGACCGGGACAGGCGATGAGGACGTCGATCCCGCCGCGCAGCGCGGACACCTGCCGGCCCTGGCCGACACCGCCGTAGACGGTGGTGACCCGCTGCCTGAACGTGGCGGCCAGTGGGGCGAAGGTCTCGGCGACCTGGTCGGCCAGTTCCCGGGTGGGCACCAGCACCACCGCGCGCGGGCGGCCGGCGCGGCGGCGTAGCCCGGAGTGGGCCAGCGCGGTGATCGTCGGGAGCGCGAAGGCAAGAGTCTTGCCGCTGCCGGTTCGGCCCCGGCCGAGCACATCACGACCGGCGAGCGCATCCGGCAACGTGGCGGCCTGGATCGGAAACGGTGTGGTGATGCCCTGCCGGGTGAGCACGGTGAGCAGCTCCTCGGGCACTTTCAGCTCGCGGAAACTGCATGGCTGCCCCAGGGCGGGGTGGTTCGAAGGCACGCGGGGGTGATCCTCTCCTGGAAAGATGGTGGCCGCTGATGCGTGGCCACCCCGCAGTCCCACGGAGAAGCTCCAGCGCCGCGAAAGCGCTCACAGTCGACCTCGGCCGCACCAACATCGGTGTCGACTCGCTAGTCCATTATGCCCGATGACCCGGCACTGGGGGCATCAGGGGTCGGCACACCCGCACCGGAGACGAACACCCCGGGTACGCTGGGATGAGATCAGGTCAGGTTTGCCCTCACCACGCAATGGGTATCAACCGAGCAGCCCCGGACCGAGCGACCAGCTGAGGACGGTAGTGGAGATGGCGGACACTCGACGACTTCCGAAACCGGTCGCTCACGAGTGGGACTGGCAGCTCAGGGGCTCCTGCCAGGGGTTGAACAGCAGCATCTTCTTCCATCCGGACGGCGAACGAGGCTCAGCGCGATCTCGCCGCGCCGACCGGGCCAAGGCGATCTGCCAGGGCTGCCCGGTTCTGGAGCAGTGCCGCCGCCACGCGCTGGCCGTGCGGGAGCCGTACGGGGTCTGGGGAGGCCTCACCGAGGAGGAACGCCGGGAGTTCTGGACGGGCCGGCATCAGCTGCTGGTGAGCTGACGGCCGGAGCGGGAGGCTAGCCTGCGGCAGGGCTTTCGCGTGAGCCCTGAAACCGGAGGAGAGCATGGCTCACGTGGTAGTCGTCGGCGCCGGGCTGGGCGGCCTGCGGACCGTCGAGTTCCTGCGCGCGGAGGGGTTCCCCGGTCGGATCAGCCTCGTCGGCGACGAGCCGCACGAGCCCTACGACCGGCCCCCGCTGTCCAAACAGATCCTCGCCGGGCAGTGGCCCGAGGAACGGGCCGCTCTTCACTGCGGCGAGCTGGCTGACCTCGATGTCTCGTTGCGCCTGGGCACCGCCGCGGTCGGTGTCGACAGCGGCGGCGTCGAGCTGGACGACGGCACCCGCCTGCGCTACGACGCGCTGGTGGTGGCCACCGGGGTACGACCGCGGCGACTGCCCGGCCAGCCCGACCACCCGGAGCTGCATGTGCTGCGCAGGCTGGAGGACTGTCGCGCGCTGCGGGACTCGATCTCCCGGGCGCGCTCGCTGCTGGTGGTCGGGGCCGGCTTCATCGGTGCCGAGGTCGCCGCTACCGCCCGCACAGCCGGCCTTGAGGTGACCATGCTGGAGGCGCTGTCGGCGCCGTTCGCCCGAGTTCTCGGCGAGCGGATGGGGCGGTTGTGCGCCCGGTTACAGACCGACAACGGGGTCGCGGTGCGCTGCGGTACGCGGATCGACAGCTTCCTGGACGGCAATGGGGGGATCGCCGCCCGGTTGGCCGACGGGAGCATCGTGCGGGCCGACTGCGGCGTGGTCGGAGTGGGCACCGTCCTGGACGTCGGGTGGCTCGCCAGGCTCGGCGTACCCACCGAAGGCGGGCTGCTCTGCGACGTCACCGGCCTGGTGGAGGGCACCGGCAACGTCTACGCGGTCGGTGACATCGCCGCCTGGCGGCACCCCACGGTCGGCGACCGGCCCCGCATCGAGCACTGGACCTCGGCCACCGAGCAGGCCGCGGTCGTCGCCCAGCGCATCACCGGGAAGCAGATCACCCGCCAGGCCGACGTCGTGCCGTACTTCTGGTCCGACCAGTACGGGCTGACGCTGCAGCTGGCCGGGCGCTGCGATCTGGCCACGTCGGTCGAGGTGCTGCACGACCCCGGCGTGATCAAGGGCACCGTGGCGGGCTACTTCGCCGACGGCGCTCTCGTCGCCGTACTGGCCTTCCACGCGCCCCGGCTGCTCAACCGGTACCGCAAGCTGGTGGCGGCGGGCGCCGGCGAGCACGAGGTCCGGTCCACCGCGGCCGAGCTCGCCTCCCAGTAGCCGGGCGGTTCGTGTCTCGTCGGTCAGGACTGCTGGTACACGGCTTCGACGTCGATGGTGACGCGAAGGGTGCGCCCGACGGCGAACACCCCGGCGAGCAGCGACTGGTTCCAGATCATGCCGAACTGGTCGCGGTCGAGCTGGGTGCCGGCGTGGAACCCGGCGCGGACATCACCCAGGGGGCCGGCACCCGTACCCAGATAGTCGATGCTCAGCGCCACGGGTTGGGTGACCGACTTCAGGGTGAGCCGGCCATCGAGCCGCCAGGTGTCCGGGCTGAGCGCGGTGAGCCGGTGGCCGGTGTAGCGGATGTGCGGAAAGGCCTGCACGTCCAGGAAATCCGGCGAACGCAGGTGAGCGTCGCGGTCCGGGTTGTCGGTGTCGATGCTGCTCGCCTCGATGATCACGTCGACCGAGCTGTGTTCCACCGGGTCGGCCACCGTCAGGGTGCCGCTGAACTCGCGGAACCGGCCATGGATCTTGGCGAAGCCGAGATGGACGGCGGTGGCCGCCACCGTGGAGTGGGTGGGGTCGACGTGCCAGGTCCCGGGGGCGGGCAGCACGGTCGCGCCGACCGGGGAGAGCACCAGACGGCCCAGGTCGACGGGGCCGGCGCCGTTGACCAGGCCGGTACGGGCCTGCGGGTCATGCCCGACGGCGGCGGTGATCACGGTGTAGGTGCCGGGGCCCAGCCCGGTCACGGCGAAGTGACCGTCGTGGCCCACGGCGGCACGACCGGACTGGGCCCCGGTGACGTCGACGACGGTGACCACGGCGTGCGGCACCGGCCATCCGTCGCGGGTGACCACCGTGCCGGTGAGCACCCCGCCGCCGGTCTCAGCGGTAGCCATGCCGGTGACCCTCCCGGTGGGCGCCGCCGCCGAGGGCGCCGTTACCCGCCGCGGCGTCGGCCAGGGTGGCAGGCCGTAAGGTGATCACGGTCTCTGTAGGGGCTCCGAGGCCGAGGTGTACCTCGGTGGCCACCGGTGGGTACCCGGCGGCGGTGACGGTGTAGGCACCCGCCTGCAGGTCGTCGAAAACGAACTCACCGTCGACACCGGTGATGGCCGCGCCGATCACGTGGCCCTCAGAGTCGAGCAGGGTGGCCAGCGCCTCAGGCACCGGCGCGCCGGCACTGGCGGTGCGCACGCTGCCCACCAGCTGGGCTCTGGCGCGCACCTCGACGTCCTGGGTGAGGTCACCGTGGGCGGGGACCTCCACGGTGCGCGCCACCGGGTGCACGGCGCTGGCCGCCACGGTGAGCGTGTACAGGCCTTGGGCGAGACCGAGGAAGGCGAACCGGCCGTCGGGCCCCGTGGTGGTCGTGACCACGACGTCGCCGCAGATGTCGATGAGGGTGACCACCGCGCCCGCGATGAGCTGCCCAGGCTCGGCGGTGTACACCATGCCGGACAGACTTGCGCCGGCTCCGGCGAGCATGAAGTCGTGGCGCACCGGCGCATCGGCCACCGCGACCAGCGCGATACCGGGCTGGTGTGCCGTCGAGGCGCAGATGACCAGGTAGCTGCCGCCGCCGGGCGGCTCGAGCCGGTAATGCCCGCCGCTATCGGAGTAGTCGCGGTCCAGCTGCCGGCCGGACAGGTCCGTGAGGGTGAGGGCGACACCCGCGAGTGGGGTGTGCCCGCTGCGGGTGACCTGGCCGTGGATCACCGGTCCGGGCCGGTGGCCCGCACTGGCCGGGTTCGGCACGCCGACCGGCGGTGCGGGTAGCGTTTCGCCGCTTTCCGGCACTCTGCTGTCCGGAACCCCGCTGTCCCGAACCCCGCTGTCCCGAACCCCGCTTCGGGGTGCCTCGCCCGATTCGGCGGCGAACTCGGCCGCGAGGGCTTCGATGCCTGACTGGGTACGCAGTGGAACCTCCTTCAGGAAGAGTATGAGCACAAAGGCGATGATCATCACCCCAGCCGCGACGAGGAACACCCCATCCATCGCGTTGGAGAAGCCCACCAGGAACGGCCGGGCCAGTCGGGCGTCGATGTGCTGCAGAAACGAGGAGTCCTGCAGAACGCCACCGGCGTTGCCGGACCCGCTGACCCCACCGGTGCGGACGGCCTGCAGGACGACGTCGTTGGCGGGGTTGGCGCGGACGGCCGGGTCGGCGAGCGCGGACTGGAACTCCGGCGTGCGGCCGATGGCGCGGAATGCGTCGGCGATCTTGCTTCCGGCGGTGGAGAACAGGATCGACAGGAACACCGCGACACCCAAGGTGCCGCCCATCTGCCGGAAGAATGTCGCCGAGGCGGTCGCCACCCCCATGTCCCGAGCCGGCACCGCGTTCTGCGCCGCCATGACCAGTGTCTGCAGGCAGCCGCCCAGCCCGAGGCCGAACAGCCCCATGTAGACGTCGACCTCCCCCAAGGAGGTGTCGACCCCCAGACGGAAGTGCAGCAGCAGCAGCGCGACGGCCATCACCGCCGTCCCCAGCACGGGCAAGATCTTGTATCGGCCGGTACGGGAGGTCAGCCGCCCGGACAGCACCGAACCAACGATGATCCCGGCCATCAGTGGCAGCAGCAGCAGTCCGGACTTGGTGGGCGTGGCTCCTTTGACGATCTGCAGGTACTGCGGCATGAGCACGAACCCACCGAACATGCCCGTACCGATGATCAAGGACGCGGCTGACGTCACACTGAACACGCCGTTGCGGAACAGTTGTAGCGGGATCAGCGCATCGTCGCCGATCCCTCGCTCGGCCGTGAGGAACCCGATGAGGCCGGCCGTGGCGATCACGTAACAGACGACCGCTCGGACCGAGTCCCAGCCCCAGCCCTGGCCCTGCTCGGCCACCAGGAGAACGGGTACCACCGCGATGGTCAGTGCCACCGCACCCAGCCAGTCGATGCGGTGCTCGCGGGGAGTGTGCGGGATGTTGAGCACTCTGGCCACGACGAACAGCGCAGCCGCGGCGACCGGGACGTTGACCAGGAACACCCAGCGCCATCCGGCGATCCCCAGGATCGAGTGGGCCCCCGCGAACGCACCGCCCACCAGGGGGCCGATCACGCTCGCGGCGCCGAACGTGGCCAGGAAGTAGTTCTGATAACGGGCCCGCTCTCGCGGCGGCACGATGTCACCGATGATCGCGAACGCCAGCGACATCAACCCGCCGGCTCCCAGCCCCTGCACGGCGCGGAAGGCGGCCAGCTCGTACATCGACGTGGAGATCGTGCACAGCACCGACCCGCCGATGAAGATCGAGATAGCGGTGAGGAAGAAGGGCCTACGCCCGTAGAGGTCGGACAGCTTGCCGTACAGCGGGGTGGAGATCGTCGAGGTGATCAGGTAGGCGGTGGTCGCCCAGGCCTGCTGGTTCAACCCGTGCAGGTCATCGGCGATGGTGCGGATCGCCGTGGACACGATCGTCTGGTCCAGCGCCGCCAGCAGGATCCCCAGCATCAGCCCGCCGAAGATCGTCAGAATCTGTCGGTGGGTGAACACCCCGGACGCCGGCTCCGGCACGCTGCGATGCTGCGGCGGCGCCGCGGTGGCGGTCATGAACAGTGTCCTTCCCGGGTGGCCGGCCTGCTCGGCTCCGCCGCGTCGGTCACATGGGCTCCCTAGTCATCGACGTGGGCCTCCTCAATTGATTGCAGCATACACATAATTGCAGAAGGCAAGCACGCACTCCGGGCGAGGCTTCCTGAGCCTCAGGTGACCTCCGCCGCGTCACGCGCGCCCGTGCTGTCGGCGCGCTACCCGCTCGACGCCCGACTGGACGGGCTCACACCGGTCGACCTCGACCACCCACCCACGACCACGGCACAGCGCCGCGTTGAGCCCACCAGCAAGACGTACCGGAACCAGGCTGTTCACCGGCGAGCTGATCACCCCCGCCACTCCCACGCCTCACGGTCACCGACCGACGACCGCGCCCGCCCAACGCGAGGGACGATGACCTGATGCCGCTCCTGGATCACCTCGACCAGACCAGCCCCGACCTCAACCGGATGGCCGGCCACCTGCCCAAGATGTCGAGTGGGACCGCCATATGGTTCCGAATGGCGCCTGGCGGGCCACGGTCGTTTCAAGATCACCAATTCGGAGCTTGCGCCAAGACTCGATTCGCCCACCTTGATCGCCGGAAGTGAGCTGTGGCCGTGCAGCAGCGCACGACCACAGCTCACTTCCGGCGATCACACCCCGATACCGCCCCGGCAGGCGCGACCCACCAGGAATACCCACCCCCTGCCCGCACCCGGTGACAGTGGCCCATCCCCGCGCGAATCCCTCAACCAATGATCTTGAAACGGCCGTGCCTGGCGGCCACCCGCAGACAGCCAATCGGTTCCGAATGGCGAACATGCCCCGTGACGGGCCGCACGCTCGTTACGGCCGCTCACCAGTTCACCCTGGCCACCGTCCCGGACTCAACGTGAGAGTCGTTGCGCAAACCGGTTGCAGCTCTCCTGTTGAACCCGGGACATCCAGTCCACCCCAGGACTCATGGATTAAACGTCCCAGAATGGGGTCCGGCCTTGGGGACCGGAATCAGCGGGGGCGGCGCCGTCCAGCTCGTTATCTTCCTGTTCGCCTCAATGGGGTCCGGCCCTGGGGGCCGGAATCAGTTCCTTTTTGTCCGGGTCGCGCTGGGATGGGGAGTGCCTCAATGGGGTCCGGCCCTGGGGGCCGGAATCAGGTCATCGACATGGAGTCGGGAACGATGTCGGTGGTCGCCTCAATGGGGTCCGGCCCTGGGGGCCGGAATCAGGGGGTGGCCGGAAGGGTGGGTGACCGAGGTGGTCGGGCCTCAATGGGGCCCGGCCCTGGGGGCCGGAATCAGGACGTGGACACCAGCGACTATGACGGTGGCACCACAGAGCCTCAATGGGGTCCGGCCCTGGGGGCCGGAATCAGCTGTTGGGGTATCGCGGTACCGTTCACCAGCCTCTCGCCTCAATGGGGTCCGGCCCTGGGGGCCGGAATCAGATTCGCATGATCTGGTCGGGGCGCATCAGCGGGGTCTGCCTCAATGGGGTCCGGCCCTGGGGACCGGAATCAGCCCGGCCGGGACCAGGCTCGTCATCGCCGCGTACGGCTCGCCTCAATGGGGTCCGGCCCTGGGGACCGGAATCAGATCTTCAGCCGACCGCCCAGCTGTACGCCGACGTGTTGCCTCAATGGGGTCCGGCCCTGGGGGCCGGAATCAGATCATAACTCGCGTGTCACGTCCGTCCGTGACGTGATGCCTCAATGGGGTCCGGCCCTGGGGGCCGGAATCAGACGTTCAGCGCCAAAGCCGTCGCCGCGGGACTCGCCGCCTCAATGGGGTCCGGCCCTGGGGGCCG
Source organism: Pseudonocardiales bacterium (assembly GCA_019243635.1). Classification (GTDB taxonomy): domain Bacteria; phylum Actinomycetota; class Actinomycetes; order Mycobacteriales; family Pseudonocardiaceae. The sequence continues at coordinate 34,462 of JAFAUB010000139.1, read as the reverse complement.
GAATCAGTCGCTGGTCGGGCTCGGCACCGGCCACCGCGCGCCGAGCCTCAATGGGGTCCGGCCCTGGGGGCCGGAATCAGGGCTCGGGGAAAACTGGGCCTGTGAGCAGGCAGGATACCGGTTCGCGCGAGAGGTGCCAACAGGTCGGCATGATGCGGCACGGGCCGAGCCCTGCGAAGACGGTGAGATGGTCGCTGACGTGCAGACGAGCGCTCACCGGGTACCGACGCAGTACCGGACCGCTCGCACACCATCACACGATCTGAGGGCCGGTTGTCGGCTGGCGCCTCGGGCGCCCGAGGGTGCGTACTGCGGCGGGCGCATGGAGCGGCCCGAGGTCGATCTGGACGACGCTGTCCTCATGAAGGTTCATCGCCTCCGTTACGGCGGACTCCAACTCTGCCAGCTCGGCTACCGTGAGGTCACACAGGAACACGGAGTACTGCAGACGCTCTCCATGGTCCTCCATCAAGGTGCAGATCCGCCGCAACCGCTTGGGATCGGCGATGTCGTAGGCCATCAGGTACCGGCGACGGGCCACGGCGTCACCTCGTGACCATGGGGATGTATTCCGGCACCTCGCCCACCAGCACTGCGGCCAGCAGCCTGGCCTGGACGTCGAGTACCCGCCGGTAGCTGATCCGGTACTCGAAGACGGGATGACGGATCTCGGTGTCCAGCCGCCGTTCGTAGGCCTTCAGCACGGTCCGACGGCCGTCCGCGGTCAGCGACACCGCTCCGGCCCGCCGGATGAAGTCCGACGCGGTGATCTCACCGTTGTTGAGCAGACCGATCACCACCGAGTCGGCGATCAATGGCCGGAACTCCTCAGCGAGGTCCAGCGCGAGGGAGGGTCGACCGTAGCGCGACCGGTGGTATACACCGAGGTACGGGTCGAACCCGACGCCCAGCGTCACCGCGACGAGGTCCTTGGTGAGCATCGCGTAGCAGAAGGACAACAGCGCGTTGAGCGGGTCCAGCGGCGGCCGACGGTTGCGTCCCAGCTGCGAAAACTCCGCGCCGAACGGCTCCGCGCCACCCACCAGCATCGACGGAAGCGCCCCGAAGTACATCCGCGCCGCAGTGCCCTCGATGCCCAGCAGGCTTGAGAAGTCGGTCGCCTCGCGAGCCTGCTGCGCGAGCCGCTTGAGCGCGGCCACCGTGGACGACACGTCACCGCGAGAGTTGCGCCGCAGCAGCGTCCGGCAGTTCATGATCTTTCCCGCGATCATCCGCTGCGCGAGCCCGGCACCACCCTGGGCATGCGCCGCCGTCTGCCGGCGCCGGAGCTCCACATACTTCGACGGCTGCCCCAGGGCGAATCCCTGCAACCACCCGCCGCTGCTCAGCCACAGCACCGGGATTCCCCGCGCGAAGCACTCCCCCAGCGCCTGGGTGCTGATCTGGACCCGCCCGAACACGGCCAGCTGGGCCACGTCCAGCAGGCGCCACGAGGCAAGTCTCTCCTTCTTCAGGGTGACCTCGAGTCGTCCGCTGCGGACACCCACGAAGGATCCGGGCTCGGTGACGTAGACGGGTCGCTGGTCCGGGTCACGGGGCACCAGCCGGCGCGGTGGCTGCTCGCGGCGGGACAGCAGCGCATTGGTCTCGTCAGGTAGGCACAACCCGACCAAGGAACAGCGCGGGCACTTGGGGCTGTCGACCAGTGGCAGTGGCGGACGGGCCCGGTCGGCCACCGCCCGCGCGTCAGCGACCAGGTCAGCTGCCCAGCTCAACCGTTCCGGCGTCAGCTCCACCCGCACGCGATGGCGGGTCTCGGCGTACCACAGCTCCGCGTGATCACACTGGTAGCCGCGCTCACGCAGCAGCAGCGCCTGCAGGCAGACCTGCACCTCGTCGCTGGGCCACGGCGATCCGTCGGGCTGCGGCGATCCCTTCTTGTAGTCCACCGGCACGACGCCGCCGCCGTCGCCTTCGATCAGGTCGAGCTTGGCGATCACTCCGAGCCGCTCTGAACTCAGCGTGACAGACCGGGCTCGGCGCAGCTCGCCGTCCTGGGGCAGGGGAGCCGCGCCGGACTCGACGTCGACCCTGCGGTGCACCTGCTGGCCGAGCCGGGTGTCGTCGTTGTCCGCGAACCGGGCCTCGACCCACTCCAGGTAGAACAGCCGGGGGCAGTAGACGAACTCGTTGACCATCCGAGCCGGCAGCAGGTCAGGGTCCACAGCTCAGCGCTCCGGGTCCAGCACGAACAGCCCGAGCCCGAAGTGGCTCAGGTGTCCCGCAAGCTCCGAGTGACCGATGGCAGCGATGGCCTCACCACTTAACCCAGTTCACGCGGAGAACAGTCACCATCATGATCTCGTCAGACACTACGTAGAGGATAACGCCACTCTCTTCGCCTCCGCTGAACGTAGTGGAGTAGCTACCCACTCCCTCGTTGTAGTCACCGGTGACATAGGGGTCACGTTCAAGGTCTTCAACCCTCACGTCGAAGGCGGCGCGCAACGACCGGGGCATATGGCGCAGCTGCTCGGCGGCATACGTGGCATAGCGGAGCCGATACCGAGCCATCAATCTGACACCTATCTGATCACAGGTCCTCGTCGGCAAGGATCGACTCGTCACCCGCAGTGACACGGTTTACGTCCACCGCCACGCCGTCGAGCATTTCAGGGTTCAGGTTCATGACCGCTCGTACCCACCATGTGCGCTGCACCAACGTGAGCACCGGCTCGAGGTCGAGGGTCTCCGCAGCACGCGCGAGCGCGACTCGGTACTCGGCTTCAAACTGCCCCCGCTGAGCGGGATCCAACGCGTCCCGGATCGCCGCTGGGGTCTTCTCCGGACCGCGCAAGTAATTGGTGACAACATCGCGAGGATCGCCCATCCCGACGGACCCACGAGGTGAGGACAACGTTGGCATCGTAACAGGCGACGGTTTAGGGGCGTTCATGGCTGCCTCCTTCGGTCGGGTCCTGAGCGGGGGCTGGGACCTCAATGGGGTACGACCACAGGGGCCGGAATCAGGCAGGGACACGAGGAATCCTCGGAGATCCAGCCGCCCACCATACCGGACGTACCGGAGCCGCGTGCCGTGGCTCTCCCACCGGACCCGCCGGCGATCATCCCGAGCCACACCTCAATGGGGTCCGGCCTGGGTGCCGGAATCAGGGCCGAACAGTCCGAGCCCGAAGTGGCTCAGGTGCCCCAGCGCGAGTGGACCCTGCGTCGGCTCGACGAGCTCGATCCGCAAGAACGCCGATGGACGGGTGGCCTGACCCTGGCGGGTGTCGCGGCGCATCCGGGCCGACGGGCGGTAGCGCCGCCACGGCTGCCACTCCTCGCTCAGCAACGTCACCGCGCGCAGCGGTGGCAGACTGCGGTTCTCCAGCTCCTTGGCAACCTCAGTACCGAGGTAGTCCAGCCATCCGGCGTTGCGCTTGCGGTAGCGCGACGGGGTGAACGGTGTCACCGACCGCCAGACGGTGGCGGGCCGCTGGGCCATCAGCTCAGGCACGACCCGCCCCGGCGTGCCGATCCCGGCGACTCGAACGATGAGCCGCCAGTCCGGGTTCACCCTGCTGTAGAGCCGGTCGACGCTGGTGAGCGCCTTCAGCTCGTCGTCGGGCAACCCGTTCGGCACCCAGACCACCAGGCCGGTCAGCCGCCGGTCGGTGATCAACGGCAGATAGTGGGCATGCCCGTGACCTGTCATGGCGGTGCCGTCGACCGTGCGGCCGCCGAGCTGGGTACGCGCGCGCTCCTCGGGCAGCCGGCCGAGCTTGCTGAGCGCACCTTGACGGAGCAGATCGGTGTAGACCAACGAATCCGTCTGCGGTGGTAGTCCCGCTTGGAGCACACTGAACCGCACTGCGGTAGCCGGCTCGCCGTGCCGACGCGGCTGGGGGCGCAGCCGGGGAGCCGAGCGGGTGCGCTGGTAGGCCAGCAGGTGTGTGCCAGCCGGGAACAGCAGGTCGCCCTTGCGCACGTCGACGGGTCGGGTGAGCAGCGCGTCGAGCTGGAGCGGGAGATCGGGGGCCAGCACCGAGGTCACCGGGGCGTCTTCGGCGACCGAGTCCGCCACGTCCACCGGCACCCACGTCCCGTGCGGTCCCGGCTCCCATTCGGTGGGCAGGAATCCTGAGCACAGGCTGTCGGCTCGGCCGAAGTACGGGATCGACCAGGCCAGCCGCTCCAGCGCGGCTCGTTGCGGCGTCGCTAGTTCGAAGGGCCATCGCACCCCGAGCTCGGCGTCCCGTTCGAACACCGCGAACGCGTCCAAGGTCCGGTCGACGCTCGGTGAGCCGCTACGGTGAGCCATATCCGGGAAGTAGTGCCGGGTGTGCGACACGCCGTGCCGGGGGATGTGGAACGTCGGCGGCTCCGCCAACCGCGCCAGCAGTGCGTGCACGGTGTCCCCGTCCAGCTCCGGGGCACGGGTGCGCCAGACCGCGTACAGTGCCCGCAGCAGCCGCCATGGCGACGGCGGCAGCTCCACTGCTCCCTCATTGACGTGCCGGCCCCACGGGGTAGCGTGATAGCGCCCCCACGGGAATCGCAGCACAAGCGTGGTCGGCATCGTCAAGCCTTCTTGCCCGACCACTCGACGGTCAGCGGCGTACCGTTCCCGAAGACGTCCCGGCCCTGGGGGATCAGCTCGGTGATCCGCGAAGTCAGCTCCTCGAGCGCTGGCAGCGTCGACCCGTGCCGGGAACTCACCTCGCCGACGATCTCCAGATCGCATGCGGTACGTAACCGCAGCCCACCGACGAGGAAGCGGCGAATCTCCCACAGTGCCAAGATTTGCAACAGCTCAGTCACCGACTGCGGTAACCCGTAAGAGCGCAGCAGCTCGGCGTCAACAATGAACGACGCACGGATCGTCTTCGCAGTCCACTCGGTGCGGTGGAACGGCACGGAGCCATATCCCTCGGCGGTTCCGCCGCCTTCCTCGCCGAGCTGGTGGCGCACTCGGTCGGACTTGCGACCACCGCTGACCGCCCGCTGCACATCTCGCGCCTCGATGACCGCCGAGATCGCGCGCTCGAACTTGGGCTGGCCCCACCATTCCTTCTGGCTGAAGAAGACCCCGTGCAGCAGGCAGAACGGGTCCAGCTCGGCGACGGCTCGGGCCATGTGCCGGCGGTTGAGTGGGGTGTCCTTGGCCAAGCCGAGGCGGTCACGGATCTCGTCGAACATCAGCTTGCCGTCGCGCGTCGCGCGATGCACGAACGGCGAGGCGAGCCGGTGTGCCTCCAACCTGCTGGACGTCAGGAACTCACCGGTTCCAGCCCGTACGACCCGCACATAAGGCAGGCCGGTGACCTCAGCGACCGGCTCGTCACTGGCGGCGTCCCACGCTGTGGCCTCGAGCCGATTCGCCATTGACTGCACCGACTCCACCAGCAGCGAGGGCACCTCCTGACCGTTGTCGAAACGAGTGAAGGTCGCGGGGCCGACATCGGGGAAGCCGGTCGGTTGGAAGGTGCTGCCGAGCAGTGGGGTGAGGTCGACATCGAAACTCAGGCGGGCGGTCACGCGGGGATCTCCTGGTTCTGTTCGCTGGCGGGATCGGGAAGGACGGCGACGCGGCGCAGCGCTTTGAGACGGTCGCCGTCGGAAACTCTCAGCAGCAGGACGGCGGCGAGCCGGGCACCCTCGTGCGGCGCGACACCCGGAGTGATCACGTGACGCAGGCCGGCGATCCGCAGCCGTCGGGCGGCGTCGGCGAGTACCTCAGCCGTACGACCTGCCTGGAGCAGAGTGGGCCATTCGGATCCGGGACGCACCAGCGTCTTATCCGGCAGGCTGATCGGATCGGTGCCGGTGAATGGCAGCAACAGATCCAGCGCGGGATCCGGTTGCGCCGGCCCGCTGCGGAGGACAGCGTCGGACGTGGAGCGCCAGTCCACGGTGAGTAGCCCGGCAAGAAGATCGGTGAGTCGTCCGTCGCGGATCTCTCCAGCAACGAACCGCCGAACATCGGCCACAGTTACCCGCAGGCCCCGCTGGTAGCCGATTCGCACGCCCTTCACGGAGGGTTCGAGCTCGCTCTCCACCTCGTCCACCGCCCCGGGAAACCCGCGCCTGCGAGCCGCCTCAGCCAGCGCCACGCCCAGGCCGCTGCTCAGCGGCGCGAGTGTCGGGCGACGTGTCCATTCCAGGGGCGGACCGACGGTGACCGGCGACAGCAGCCCACGCAGCGGAAGACTCGGCTTCGTGTCACGGGCGGTGGCAAAGGCGAGCGCGACCCGCAGTTCGACGTCATCTGCTGCCGCCTCGCGCAGCTCATCGAGCAGGGCCCGACCGTCCCTCATCAGCAGGGGACGGACGAACCCCCGCGCCGCCCCCGAACGGGCCACCGCTTCGTGGCAACGCCCGACAGCCGCGATGACCTCAACCAGCAGGTCGGGTATGCCGGAGCCGGCATGGTCGAACAGCGCCTGCTCGACCGCCCGCAGCCCCGTCTCCACCTGCGACGGCAGCTCGGCACGGCGCAGCCGATCCAGCCAGGCGTCGAACCCAGCCAGCACCTGCACCCCGCGCCTGCGGCGGACCTCGATACGCCCAGCGGGTAGCGCAAGCGGATTCCGGCCGTGCCGGTCGACGAACAGGTGCCGCTCGAAGGCACCGATTCCTCGGTCGACGCCGAGGGTCGAGACGGCCCTCGCGAAATCGAGCCCAGATCTGGCAGGTCGTCCGTTCCATTCGGCGCGACCCTCGGCAAGCAGGTGCGTGAGCTCGTCCAGCCGGGCCGGGGCGGACCATTCGGGCGCCCACAGCTCCCCCAGCACGTTCTCTCCCGGTGCCTGCGTCGGGTAGCCGGCAGTGGAGCCGTGGACCTGAAACGGGAGAGCCACCCGCGCGTACTCGGCTCCGTGCCTGCGGACCACAGCGGTGGCGAACAGTAGAGCGCCCTCCACGGTGAGCAGGAACGCCCAGGGGTTGACGAATCCCTTCTCGTCCGCATTCTCCCACGGCGAGGACTGGATACCGCCCGCTCGGCCGGGGTCGAACTGCCCTACCGCGTCCCGCAGGTACGGCGTCGACTCCCTGCCGCTGAGCAGCGAATGCAGCCACTCCCGCGTGCGGCGATCGGTGAGAACGGACTGCAGCCGCGCCAAGTAAGTGGCCGACAGGTCCTGGCGACCGAAGTTTCCCCCGGTGCCGAGCAGCCGGCTGTAGGCGGGGTCGTCGTCTTGGCCGAGGGCGACCACGGCATCGAGCCACGGCAGGGCGTGGTCGGGAAGCTCACTGCGGCAGAGCACGAGCAGCTCGGGCTTCCTGTTCTTATCCCACAGGTCACTCCCCTTGCCGCCCCATCCGAAGCTCAGCCCACGCTCCACGACTCGATCACCAGCGGCGATTGCCTCGCGCAACCGCGCAAGCCGTGGATCAGTGGACTTCCGCATTGCCTCAACGGCTTCGGCGGCGGTGCGATTCGAGCCCTTCGGTACGAAGCCCGCCCCTTCGTTCCACGGCGAGACGATGGCCTCCGGCTCGAACCGCGCCAGCAGTTCGTCCACCAGCTCATCTATCGTGGTGAACAGGCTGGTGAGGGTAAGTCTCTGCCGTTCCCAGTGCCCGGCCGCCTCGCTGTCGATCAGTCGGGTCACGGCACGCAGCAACCCGAGCGCGCCCAGGTAGCTGCCCAGTGGTGTGGTGCGAAAGCCCGGCAGGGTCAGCTCGGTCATGACGTGGTCCCCTCGTAGCTCGCGCTGGCCCGCCAGTCGGCGCTGCGTACCACGGCCTCGCAGAACGCCAGCCGGAACGGCCCAAGATCCTCGCGATCCCGCAGCCGCAGTGCGCGGCTGGTCAGCGATCCCCGCCCGAACCGGGCGGCCTGCAGCGACACCGGCCGGGCCGCCAGCGTGCCGATGACCGGCAGTGTTGTGTCCACCGTGGTCGACTCGTGGACTACGCCCAGCACGGTGTTCACCTGCTCGTCCGGGCGCGCCCGCACCGTCAGTCGTACCTTGCCGTGGTGCGCCAAGGCCAGGTAGATGACGAGGTCCGGCTCGTCGACCCCGTCGAGCAGGCCGGTCGTGTCATCGAGCAGCACCAGTGCACTGACCAGTTCGTGCCGGAAATGCGGCGGATCGTGTCGCAAGGGGGTCCGGCCGGGTGATTTCGCCCACGGCCCACCTTCGGCGGGTGCCGAGCCATCGGCCTGCGCCAACGACGCAACGAACGTCGGGTGTGCCTTGCCCAGGTCGTGATAGCGGCCCGCCAGCGCAATGGCCTCACGCTGGGCTGGTGTCAGCTCCGGACCGAGTGCGTCCAGCAGCGCCCGGCATTCCCGCTCCACGTCGGCGAGGTGCTCGTGCAGCGGCACCCAGCGCCCATTCGGCAAGACGGAGTGTGGATCGGTATCGACCGCGTCGGGCATATGCACGGGTGGTCGCACCGGCTCGACCGGTGCGGTGCTCAGCGGCGCAAACCCGCAGTCGGGCAGGTAGCCACCCCGTGCGGCGTCGAGCACGATCACCGCCATCGGTCGGACGTCCTCGGGGCGCGCGGGCACCCATGTGCCCGAGATCTGGTCGAAGACCCGTGCCCTGGTGCGGCCCTCACGGATCATCGCCTGCACGTCGCGGATCGACGCGGGACACAGCTCCGCCCTGCCGGGCGCGCCCTCCATCGACTGATCCTCGGATATCTCCCGCCACGCGATGTGGACGGTGCGGTCGGCAACGTCCCGGATGAAGGGGCTGACGTCGATGTCGTTGCCGGACAGGTCGGGTGCGGTGTCGAACAGACCGAGCACGTCGCGTCGGCGCAGTGTCGGGTGCGGTGGGCGAGTCAGCTCGGTGGCCGCCGCCAGCTCCTCGCTCGTCACCGGCTGGCCCTCCAGCGCTTGCAGCACGCTAGCGGAGTGGCCGAGCTCGGCGGCCTCGTACGGCGGGGCTGCCGGCGGCGTGGTCCAGAGCAGTCTGGCGTCGCTCGCCAGGCCGTCCCGGTTGCAGCGGCCGGCCCGCTGAACGATCGACGACCACGGTGCCACCTCGGTGACCAGCGTCTCGGAGGTGATGTCGACGCCCGCCTCCAACACCTGGGTGGCAACCACGATGCTCCCGGCATTCCCCGACAGCGTCAGTCGCCGGGTCTGTTGCCGGCGGTCGCCGGGGCGGAAGCGGGAGTGCAGCAGCACCAGTTCCGTGTCCGGACGACTTTTGTGCAGCTCGTCGAAGACCTCGGTCGCCCGCGTCACGGTATTGAGCACCACGAGAGTCCGCGTCCCGCTTCGATGTTCGGATACCACCCGCGCGGCGAAAGCCTTCGGGTACCGACGGGCGTCGACGTCCTCCAGGTCGAGCCGCCGCACCGTCCGGGGCGCATCGATGCGAATGCGCAGTGGGCCGGAGCGGTCCTCCTCGTCGAGCTCCACGATGGAGAGCTCGCGCCGGAAGTCCACCGCGGACAGCTCCGCCGGGTTGAGGGTCGCTGACATCCACATCGACCGACAGGGCATCGCGGTGCCCATCGCCTCCCGCATGCCCTGCAGCTGCAAGGCCGTCGGCAGTCCCGGCCCCATCAGCTGCACCTCGTCGAACACGAACTGCACCCCGGCGTGCAGCAGCCCGAAGCTCATCGGCCAAGCACTGCGGAACTCGGCGAACCCCCGCATGAGCAGCCGGGACAGCACCATGTCCAGGGTGCCGACGAAGATCCGCTCCTCCTCCGGGCGCGCCTTCCAGTCCCGATCGCCGGCATCCTCACCACCCATCAGCACGTGCACAGGCACGTCAAGCATGAGGTTTCGCAACCAGCCATCGATCACCTCGACGGTCTGCTCCACCAGCGCGCGCTGCGGCAGCACGATCACCAGCCAGCGCGGGGTCGCCTGTCGAACCACCGGGTCTGGGTGCTCGACGCGGCGATAGAGCCACGGCAAGGTCGCGGCCAGTGTCTTGCCCGTCCCGGTCGGCACCCGCAGCACGTCCGGCAGGCCCTGCTCGGCAAGCCGAGACTGGTACCGGTAGGGCGGCACGCCGCCAGTTGCGACGCTGACCAGTTCAGGGAAGGTTAGACATGGTCTGCGGAGCACATTTCCATGTTACGCTCTGCCTGCTCGGTGGCTGCATGTCCCCATTGAGGTGGGATCGTTCGAGGAGCCGCGCCCCGGAACACCAACACTGCCGCCACCGAGCGTGCGTCGGAAAGTGACGGTGAGTTTCGCATGGTCGGAGGCCGCAGGAGGAGAGGCAACCGGCGTGGCGCGCACGAGGATGCGGCTGAGCCGCTCGACGTGCCTCAACTGCGGTCGGGTGGATCGGCTGGGCTTCGCGGATGAGACTCGTCGGCAGGGCCGCTACGGCATCGCAGTCGTCATCGTGTGCATGTGTCAGGTGGAGATCGTCAGCAAGGTCATGCAGGGATCGGTCCGGCCAGGTACACAGCGAGTACATTTTTCGAAGCTGCGGGACCGCGACCGTCGGCTGGTCGTGAACCAGCTCGTGCCGGAGAATATCCGTGCGGGAGGCACGTGGCAGACGCGGATCGCCCCGATCTTGTATCGGTAAACAATCTTAGAAAACGCGAAGCTCGGCTCCAAACCGTCCGGAGAGGAACCAGGCTCACTTCCGCAGCTACTGCCTTGGCTCGTCCATTATGCGGGTGAGACACCGGCAAGCGCAAACATGTGAACAGCTACGACGACGCGCGTAGCGCCGGGACGGCTACCGCCTGCCATCAGGTGCTCAGGAAGCATTCAAGCCGTGGGTTGGCAGCGGGTTCCCTCGGGCGGAAGCTGAAGACTGGTGAGGTAGCCGACCCCGGCGCCGTCGACACAGCTGTTGCCTTGCAAGAAGGCGGTGTGCTGGGTGCCTTCGTAGGTCAGCAGGCGCGCGTTGAGGTCATGAGCGAGGTTGACGCCGGCCTGGTAGGGCGTGGCGGGATCCTGCGTCGTGGAGATCACCATCACGGTCGGCAGCCCTGGCGTCCGAGGGTGGTGAGGTCCGTCGGTGGAGGGCACGGGCCAGAACGCGCAGTTGTCGAGGGCGGGCGAAGGTGGTTCTCCGGTGTCGAGGAACGGGGCGACCTTCCGGTACTGAGCGTCGACATCGCGGGCCACGTTCGGATCTTTGACGGGCGGGTTGTCGACGCAGAGGACAGCCTGGAAAACGTCCATCTCAGTGGAGTAGGTACCGTCTTGTGACCGTCCGTAGTAGACATCGCTGAGGCGCATGAGGGAGTCACCGCGACCTTGGGCGAGCTCCTGCAGACCGCGGTTCAGTATCGGCCAGAGATCGGACAGGTACAGCGCTTGAACGGTGCCGATCGTGGCGTCGGTGTACGACAGCTTACGGCCGTCGGACACGCCGACCGGTTGGTTGATCAGCGGCCGGGTAAGCGCCTGGAACCTGCTCACAGCCTGGCTCTTGTCCTGCCCCAAAGCACAGTCAGCACGAACCGCGCACCATGCCGCGAAGGCGTCGAAGGCTTTCTGGAACCCTCGCCCCTGGTCGACGAGCTGGGCACCCGGATCCTGCGCTGGGTCGACAGCGCCGTCGAGGATCATTGCGCGGACATTCTTGGGAAACGCCTCAGCGTAGGTGGTACCGATCCGAGTGCCGTACGAGTAGCCGAGGTAGGTCAGCTTCTGGTCACCGAGGGCAGACCGCATGACGTCCATGTCGCGGACCACGTCGCGGGTGCCGATGTTCGCGAGCACAGCTTTTCCGGTACCGCGGAGGCAACCCTGGTCGTCGGCCTTCTCCTGGGCCTCGGTCTTCGCCACGCCGGCCGGGGAGGTGTCGACGTTGAGGTTCATCAGACGTTCGGCGTCCCGCTGCGCCGGGGTCCGGCAGAGCACCTGCGGCTCGCTCGCGCCGACACCGCGCGGGTCGAAACCCACGAGGTCAAAACGTCGCCCCACGTCATTGTTCGTGATCTTGCCAGCGAGGCTGGCCGCGGTGCTCATGCCGGACCCGCCGGGGCCACCGGGGTTGACCACCAAGGAGCCGATGCGCCGCGCCGGGTCCGACGCGGGCCGGCGGAGCAGGCCGACCTTGATGACCCGGCCGTTCGGGTTGGCGTAGTCCAGGGGCACGTTGAGGTACGCGCACTGCAGGCCGCCGTCGGCGTAGGCATCCTGGTCACTCGGGGTCTTGGCGAACGAGGAACAGCCGCCCCAGGACAGGTTCTGGCCATAGAACCGTTCCAACCCCGCTGGGACCGGGCCGACGGGTCCGTGCTGCGCGATGGTGCCTGCGGCGGATGTGCACGCCAGCGCTAAAGACGCCAGCGCTAAAGACGCCACCGCCGCGAGCGCCGGCCCGACAGACAGCGCAGGCGCACGTTTCATGACAGCTCCCTACCCACCAGGTGGTTCTCTCGTCCAGTAATGATCACCCAGTAATAATGATCACACTGCGCGACCGGACTCTTTCACCGGGTGAGCTTACTCATGGACCCGACCGAACACGCCCAGCAGGTTGTTCTTGATCTCCGGCCTGCCGGCGGAGACAAGGGTGAACGTCGCCTCCCGGACCAGCCGCTGCGCATGCTGCCGCGCGAGGATCCCCGAGCTGCCCACCGCCACAACGAGCGCGCCGGCGCAGCGGTAGGCGAGCTCGGACGCGGCGGCCCGGGCCGCCGGCAGCGTCTCGGGGTCGCCCAGCCCACCGTCGAGACGGTCGCGGACCATGCGGTGCTCCGCGTGCAGCAGCTCCGCGACCTCGGAGCACCCGGCCTCGCCGATCATGCGGATGCACCGCCCGGCGACGCCCATCGCAAGGCAGCCGCTCAGCCGCAGGCTCACGGGTTGCGTGGCGAGGAAGTCGCGGTGCGACACCTCGGTAGTGACCTTCTCGGCGGGCAGGACGTAGTCCTCAAAGCGCAGCCGGACGGTATTGCTGCCCTGGGCGGCCACCATGTGCAGCTTCTCGACGGTGATGCCGGCGCCAGCCTCGGCATCGACCAGCCCGGTGACGACGGTGCCGGTGGGCTCCCCCGTGAGCGCCGTGTTGCGCGCCGAGATCAGGAGCACGTCGACGATGCCCCACCCGGTGACGAACGGAGCCTCTCCGCTCAGCAGCCAGCCGCCGTCGGTGGCCGTCGCCCACAGCCGAGGAGGCCGCGGAACCGCACCGGCGAAGGCCACCCCGCCGCGCAGCTCGCCCCGGGTCGCCGAGCCGAGGTACTTCTCCCGCAGCTCCGCGTTCGTCGTGCCGGTGAGGCCTCGCACCACGCTGTAGTGCTGGACCCAGGTGAACGTCGTGGTGAGGCATCCGCCCGCCAGCGTCTCGAGGATGGCAACCAGCGACCGGAGGTCGACCTCGACCCCGCCGCGCTCGGGGTCACCCCCGAGAGCGTAAAAGCCCTGAGCGGCGAGCAGGTCGAAATGGCTACCCGGGATGACTCCCTGAGCGTCGACCTCGATGACCGCCGGAAACAGTACTTCCTCCGCGATCGTGTGAGCCCGCTCCACCATGCTCGCCACCCGGGTAACGCTACCCGAGCCACGGTGTCATCATCTCCGCATCCGACGACGACCCTCGACAGGGGTGAGCCGGTCCGCGCCCTAACATCGGCGCGTGACCATTGACGCCAGCGCGCTGCTCGCGCACGCGCCCCGCCCAGCGGCTGAGCTCACCCGGCGCGATGTCGCCCGCCTGCTCCTCAGTGTACCCGCGGCGGAGGCGGTGGCCGTCATGCCAGGGCTGCGCCGCGAGCTGCTCGCGGCGAGCAACCCGTTCTCGGCCAGGTTCTGGGAGTCCGCCGAGTCCGTCCTCAGACGGATCGCCGACGGCAGCGCCACGGTCGGCGAGGTGCACGGCTGGCTGGAGGCAACCGGGACCGAACCGACCGCGATCATCGGGCTGCATGTGTGGGACGACGAGCCGGCACGCACGCCGCTCGCGCATGAGATGCACGACCTGCTCGTCACGCACCTTGAGGAGTGCCTCACGGCGGGAGACATCGACCCCGACCGGTTGCTCGCTGATGACCCGGAAGCCACTCGGAAGTACCGGGAACTGCAGGAACGCTGGATGACCTCGCCGTTGCCGGACGGCCGGGTGCCCATGGATGAGCTGCTCGACGAAGCGGATGAGGACTTCTTCGCCGAGTGGGACGCCGCCGAGGAGGCCGCTCTCGAGGACCTCCAGAACATCCTCGCCGAGGTGGGGGAACGTCCTCGGCCGGATGAGGAGCTGCACGCCGCCTGCCGGGGCCTGCGTACCGCGTTGACTCGGGGAGGATGGCCGGCCGACCTGCTCCGGACCGGCGGTGGGGTGGATCCCAACGACCTGGACCCCGACGATGAGCAGCTGTGGCTACGGTTGGCCGCAGGCGTGGCCAGCCCGGTGGACGAGCCACCTGAGGACATCCCGGTCGACCAGCTCTCCGCGGCCGCTCTCGATCACGAAGAGTGGCTGGAGGCGGTCGCGGCGCTGGCGCGCGGTGGTCCCGGGACTCCCGCCTCCGCCGAGGACCTCGCCCAGTTCGTCGCGGATGGGGACGACGATGACGACATCGACGTGCTGGCGGGGTGGTTCATCACCGTCGTGGAGCAGTGGCAGCTGCTCGGTGCCGTGGACGATCGTGAGCGGCTCACCCCGCTGGGCTGGTGGGGCATTCCCGAGGCGCTCCTGCAGGCGTGGTCGCACGACGCAGCGTGAGCAGGCTCAGTACCGCCAGCGGTGCGCGGCCACGACATCGTCCAGGGATCGGTCGGCCGCCCAGGCCGCGTCGGACCGGCGCACCGCGAGGAACGCGCCGAGCAGCGGCTCCCCGAGCACCGCGGCGAGCCGCTTGGAGCCGGTCAGTGCCTCCTCCTGCTCGGCGGGTGTGGTCGGCAGGCGATGGAGGCCACGGGCCTCGCGCTCCTGCTCACTCCACCGACCGGGGTCGGCCTGAACCGGTTCGCCGGGGTCGGCGCGCTCACGCAGCCCCGCCAGGCCGGCCGCGATCACCGCGGCCAGCGCCAGGTACGGGTTGGCGGAGGCATCGGAGACCTTGAGCTCGACATTGGCGTGATCGGCGCCGAGCAGCTCCGACCCGAGGACATAGCGCAGCGGCGCCTCGCGGTTCTCCACACCCCAGAACTGGTAGGCGCCGGCGAAGTAGCCGGGGCGCAGCCGGGCCAGCGACGGCACGCTCGGCGCGGTGATCGCGGCCACCGCAGGGAGGTCGCGGAGCAACCCGCCCAGCCAGCCCATGCCGTCGGGGCCAGGGCGGTCACCAGACGTCGCACCACCGACCAGCAGGTTGCGCCCGTCCCGCCAGACCGAGGTGTGCAGGTGCCAGCCGTTCCCCACGTCCGCAGCCGTGAACAGCGGCGCGAAACAGGCCCGCAGGCCGTGCGCCCTGGCCGCGGCGTGGATAGTCTGGCGAGCCAACAGCTGCCGGTCGGCGGCGGTGACCGGGTCAGCCGCGACGATGCTGAGCTCCACCTGAGCCGGCCCGTACTCGGCGTGCAGCTGATGAACCGGCACACCGTTGGCCGCCAGGTCGGCCAGCAGATCGGCCACGAACTCGTCCACCGCCAGCAGAGCGTGCGGGCTGTAGGCGGGGGCGTGGTACGCCAGGCGCGGCTCCCCGCCGGGATCGGGGTCGCCGGCCTGAGTGAGCACGAACTCCATCTCGTAGCCCGCTCTGATCTCCAACCCCTCGGCGGCGGCCGCCTCGACCTGAGCTTCGAGCACCCCACGCTGGTCGTACGGCCAGGGTGAGCCGTCCACGGCGATCTGCCTCCCGGGTGCCCACGCCAACGCGGGCTGCCCGGCGAGCCGAGTCAGCCCACGCAGGTCCGGTACCAGCCGGACGTCACCGGACGGGGTGGCGATACCCTGGTGCGCGAAGGTGATCGCGTCGTGGGTGTCGAACACCGCGAGCACCGTCGAGACTCCCACCCCACGCGTGGCCACCTGGGGGAGCGAGGCGACCGGCACCGTCCTGGAGCGCGGTATCCCGTTGTTGTCCGCCCACGTGATGCTCACCCCGACGACGCCGTCAGCCGCCAGCTCCGAGGCGAGCGTCCCCGCATCGACCATGTCCGTCCTCCTACCCATGGCACCCGATCATGGCACACCCGATCCTGACTCCCCCTTGCGCGCCGGCGCACGGGGTGCGGTATTAGCTCCAGACACGCGGGCCATCCGGGGAACACATCGTGGACCGCGTTCGTCTGGAACAGTGGGCCCCCGGGATCCGATGTCAGAGTCGACGGGTGGATCCCGTGAGTACCGCCGCCGGTTCGACCCGGTCTGGTCACCCTGACCGGGCCAGGACGGAGGGAGAAGCCATGACCAGCACGCTTGCCCGCCCTGAGTTGACTGCTTCCGACCGTTGTGACCGGTGCAGCGCCGCCGCGCGCATCCGGGCGGTGTTGCCCTCCGGTGGTGAACTGCTGTTCTGCAACCACCATGCCCGCGAGCACTCGCCGAAGCTGAGAGAGCTTGCGGCGGATATCCACGCCAGCGAGGCCTAGCCGGCGGCCGCAGCGCGGAGGACGCCGCGCCGCTCCACCGCTCTCCCACCCCAGCCGACTCCCGGGTACCGGCGCCGCCGCGACAGCTACTGTCTGCCTGGTCACGCAGCGACGGAACGGGGTGATGGGGATGAGCGACGAACCCACTGAACGGCCCGATCCGGTTGACCCGGACCTGATCGACCGGCCCGACGTGCGCGGCCTGCTGGCCGCCCACGAGATCGGCGCCTTCCACCGAGTACTCAACGAGAACGGGTGGAGCCAGCGCCGAATCGCCGGGGCGACCGGGGTCAAGCACTCCGAGATCTCGGAGATCCTCAAGGGCCGGCGGGTCGTCGGCTACGACGTGCTGGTGCGCATCGCCGGGAGCCTCGGCATCTCCCGAGAGCGCATGGGACTCTCATTCGGCGCTTACGCTGAGGAGGTCACGACCGCCACGCCCCCGGAAAGGGTTGATGAGGACGTGCTACGCCGGCACTTCCAGCACTTGCTGGCTCTGAGCGCGGCCGCCGCATGTGGCGGCGAGACCACACGCATCGGCGAGCTGGCCACCGGCCTCACCGCGCCCAGCGCGCCCGTGGACCTGCCGTCCCGGATCGGCGCCGCCGACGTCGCGGCGATCCGCAGCCAGACCGGGCACCTGCGCATCCTGGCGCGCACCTACGGCGGGCAGGCCCGGGCCGCCGCGGTGCTCACGGAGTCGGCGGACCAGTGGCTCACCGTGGACGCCTCCGATGCCGCGCGGCGCGCCCTGCTGGCCGAGCTGTCCGAGCTGCACACCATCACCGCGTGGTGTTGCCACGACGTCGGTGCCGTTGCCCGGTCGCACTATCACTTCGGCCGGGCCGTGGAACTCGCCATCGACGCGGGCGACGCCTACCGGGCAGCGGACGCGATGCGAAATGCCGGAAGCATGCTCACCGACCGGTCCCAGCCGAACAACGCACTCAAGCTGCTTCAGCTCGCCGGCCTGCAATTGAGCGCCGCGCCGCGCGACGACCCCCGGGTGCCTGTGCTGAGATCGTGGTTGGCCGTCGTGTCCGCGTACGCGCTGGCCAGGCTTGAGCCGAAGGTGTGCCAGGGCCAAGCCCGCTCGTCTCTGGCCAAGGCGCGGGACGGGTGGGAGCCACCCAGCGCGCACGCGCGAGCGGACATGGACCTGATCACGGCGCTGACGCTGTTACACCTCGGCCGGCTCGACTCCGCCGAGGCGGCCGTCACCACCTCGATCCAGACCTGGAAGCGGGGCACCGACCGGCGCGAGGGCGTGGTCGCCGACATCACACTGGCGCGGCTGCACGTGCAGGCCAGCGATCGCGACGGGCTCCCGCTGGCCGCCGCCGCGATCGACGACGCGGCACGGCTGCGCTCCGGGCTGGCCCGCGAGCTGCACCTGACGTCACTGGCCGACGCGCTGGGCTCCCGACCCGGCAGCGATGCCCAGAGCCTGGCCCACCGAGCCCGCGAGGTCGCCACCACCCGCGCGTGACACCCCACCGCGCGCTGTCCCTGTACCCCGAACTCATTGATGACATCGAACCCTACCGCCAGATGCGCGACACCACACTGCGCCACGCAGAACCGCTGAACGACTACCTGGCCCGTAAGAATTTCACGCGAAAAACTCTCAGAATAACAGCGTGAACGAACTGTCCTACGAGCGGCGCCGCATGGCCGAAGCGCTGCGTAACCTGCGCGTGGACACCGGTCTGTCCACCACCCAGCTAGCCAGGCAGCTCGGCTGGTCGCAGTCCAAGGTGTCCAAGACCGAGCGTGGCGCCACCTTCCCGCAGCGATCCGATGTCGAGGCATGGGCGGCTGCAACCAACGCTTCCGCCGACCTCGCCGCAGAACTGATTGAGCTAGCCGACCGGGCGGCCATTGAGTTCACTGAGCGACGCCGCGTGCTGGCTCCCGGGCGACGCCGGGTGCAAGAGGAGACCCACGCTTGGAGGAAGCGGCATCGGTTGTTCGGGTATTCCAACCCAACATCATCGTGGGACTGGCGCAAACCCGTGCCTATGTTGAGGCAATGTTCCGGACAGGCCGCAGGACGCCACCGGAGCACCTCGATGAGGCGGCGGCATCGCGGCTTCGCCGCCAGGCGACGCTCGCCGACCAGAGCAAGCGATTCGAGCTGATGATGGGCGAGGCTGCGCTGCGCCGCCGTCTCATTCCGCAAACAGCGATGCGTACCCAACTGGAGCGGCTAGTCGAGCTTTCCCAACAACCCAACATCGACCTGAGAATTATCCGCTTCGACGCCGACGAGCGAGCGCACCAGCACCACGACTACTCGGTGATCGGTGACCCGGACCTGGATGACGAGGCGATCGTGTGGATCACCACAGTCACCCGGACCTTGAGGATCCGCGGCGACGCGGAGATCCGCGAGTACATCAAGCACTTCGACACGCTGCAGGCCGCCGCCACCGAGGGCGAACCGCTCAGGGCGTTCTTCAACGAGCTGACCACCGATCTTCCCGCAACCTGAAACGTTTAGTCTGACATGTATACTAGTTTGAGACTAGGTTGGTTTGATCGAAGTACGACGTGGAGGGATAGAAGGACGCCCGACAGGCAGCACAACGCGCCGGCCTGCGCTGACACCGACTACGAGGCGTCGAATCATTAAGCTGGCTCCAGCAGTGGTGGTGGTCGCCTGAGTCGATGATGTTCGATGGCGCGGTTGGAGAACCCATCGACGTTACTGTCGAGTAGCTATGCTCACGCCTTCGGTGCACCGTGGGCGACACGCTGCCATCCCTTTAGTAGAGATAGATATCGAGATGTCACTCATTTGTGGATCAGCCGCACTGGGCTCGCTCAGCCACGAGCGTCCGACACAAGGCGTGCAAGAATATTTCCGCGAGGTAGGTGGCGACTGCTCCGTCACCAGTGTTGGCAGGTTTCGAAACGGATCACCGAAAGCGTGGCGCCAACATATGTCCAGACAGGGGCTTGTCCTCGCGCTGAGGTGCCTGTCACTCGATGCCGATCGGCACTCTGGTGGGATTGGTATATAGGGATCGCTGCCACCGACGATTGACACGGCTAATGCCAACGTGGACGAGAAGAGCCTTCTCCAGGGTGTCCATGTGCACGTCCACCCCGATCTCATGTCCAACAAGGAGGTAGACGATACTTACGACGTCGTTGCGCTACGCCGTGGCGACAAGCTGGTCGTCGTGCTCGATACCGCGTCATCGACAGCGCTCGTACAGTCACGAATAGTGGGGGTCGAGTCCTCGTTGATCGGATGCCCACGATGCGGCGCCGAGCACGTCGACGAAGGCTGGTTTGCCGGTACTCCTCATCGAAAACATCAATGCATGTGCTGCGGTCGCGAGTTCTACGACAGAACCGCAGGTAGTGACAATACAACCGAGACGCGAACCACAGAGCTGCTCCCGAAGCGTCGCTACCCAAGAGTATGCCCGAACAGAGAAGTCGACCTTACTCAGCACCTCGACACCGGGCGGAATACCGGGATCTGGGGCACGCATGAAGCCATCGTTCGCCGAACGACCCGAAGAGACCACCCTTCCGGTGCAGCAGCCGTAAGTCCGTCATGCAGCCGCAAGTGCCAGAGGTGCGGCAAGATCACTATAACGTATAAGAGGCTCGTGATCAATCCTCTTGCATCCTTGGACGCTGCTGCTTCAACGCCGAAGAGCGGGCGCACCGGCACCACGGCTACTCGGTGATCGAGCACTTCGTTCGATGGACCGCGGGCGAGAGCTCATGATCTGCTCGAGGCGATCGACCAGGCCAGCCCATGGCTACCCGTCCGGTCGGCGAACTCGGGCCCGTCGAACCCTACCTGCCCATGCTCACCATCGACACTCCTTGTCAGGAGGACAGGTGTCCCTCGCCCCCGACCTCATCACCGATGCAGCCGCCGCACTCGACTACGAGAGCTACGTCCAGCAGCCCGACGGATCGTTGCTGACGCAGGGCACCGCGCAGGACACCATCCTGGACATGTGCCGGATGCTGGAGCTACAACCGGGCCTGCGGGTGCTCGAGATCGACACCGGCGGCGGCTACACCTCAGCGCTGCTCGGACGCATCGTCGGCGAGCGGGGCAGCGTGGTCTCCCTCGACGTCGACTCATGCCTCACCGAGCGTGCCGGAACCAAGCACGCGCAGGGCGACGTCGGCAATGCGGCGGTGCACACCGCCGACGAGTACCTAGGGTGAGCCGCAGTGGCACCCTACGACCGGGTCATCGGCTGGGCCGCCCCGCACCTGCTACCCGGTGCGTGGGTCGAGCAGGCCGCTGACCGGGCGGTGATCGTCACACCGGTCACGGTCGCCCCGATCGCCCGGGCCCACCTACTCCTGCGCGTCGACCTTCACCACGGCCGGGCAATCCCCCACGACGTCCATGCCGGCGGGTTCATCGAGATGTGCCCAGAGGTGATCGCAGAGGTCGCCGTACCGATCCGGCACCGCGACGTGTTACACCAGCTCGAGGGCCGTGGTGCCGGGTGGGTCAGCGCGCCGGCTCCGCGGCAGTCCTTCGACCTCGGGACCTGTACGTGGCCGGCACCGGGGAGACCGAAGAGTCGCTCCGAGCCCTGATCACAGAATGGGCGCATGCCGGGCGAGGAGACCACACCGCGCTACAGCTGGTCCTCACCCCGGGTTCAGAGCGGGTTTCAGCGTCGAGGTGCAAGCACTTCCGACAGCGGCCGGCCTATCGGGAGCGCAGGTAGGCGATGCGTTTTTCGAGCTCCTCGGCGGTGGCCATCGCGGTGGGCGGGCCGCCGCACGCGGTGCGGACCTCCTGGTGGATCGCGCCGTGCGGCCGACCGGTGCGGTGGTGGACCATCGCGACCAGGGTGTTGAGCTCCCGGCGCAGCCCGACGAGGCGTTCCCGAGTCGTCGGCGACCGGGCGGCCGAGGGCACGGGTGAGGGTGTGGGTGAGCCCGCGGTCGCCCGGTCCAGCTGCTGCTCCTGACGCCGCCGCAGCAGCGCCCGCATCTGGTCGGGCTCCAGCAGCCCGGGCAGCCCGAGGTAGTCCTGCTCATCCTCGGTAGTGGCGAAGGCGGCCGTGCCGAAGGAAGCGCCGTCGTAGATCACCTGGTCCAGCTCGGCGCTGGCGCCCAGCGCGGTGAATGCGCGCTCCTGCTCACCGGGCTCGTCGCGACGGGCATTGGCCCGCGCGAACGCGGCGTCATCCCAGCCCTCCTCGGCCCGGTGTGGCGCGCCGAGCACGTGGTCACGCTGTTTCTCCAGCTCGCTCGCCAGCCCCAGCAGTACGGGCACGCTGGGCAGGAACACCGTCGCGGTCTCACCGGGCCGCCTGGACCGGACGAACCGGCCGACCGCCTGGGCGAAATACAGCGGGGTAGCCGCTGATGTCGCGTACACCCCGACCGCCAGCCGGGGCACGTCGACGCCCTCGGACACCATCCGGACCGCGACCAGCCAGCGCTCGTCGGAGCCGGCGAACGCGGCGATCCGGGCGGAGGCGGACGGGTCGTCGGACAGTACCAGCATCGGTTCCCGGCCGGTGACCTTCCGCAGGATCCCGGCGTAGGCCCTGGCCGCGGTGTGGTCGGTGGCGATCACCAGGCCGGCCGCGTCGGGCAGCGCGCCGGCGCGTAGCTGGGCCAGCCGGGTGTCCGCGGCGGCGAGCACCGCCGGGACCCACTCCCCCGCCGGGTCGAGCGCGGTGCGCCAGGCTCGGGCGGTGTGCTCGGCGGTGAGCGGCTCCCCCAGCCGCGCCGAGTACTCCTCCCCCGCGCTGGTCCGCCAGTGGGCCTCACCGGAGTAGGCGAGGAACATCACCGGCCGCACCACCCCGTCGGCCAGCGCCTCGGAGTAACCGTAGAAGTGGTCCGCGGCGGAGCGCAACGCGCCGGCACCATCCGGCTCGTAGCTGACGAAAGGGATCGGTGTGTCGTCGCTCCGGAACGGAGTTCCGGTCAGGGCGAGTCGGCGCACCGCCGGGGTGAACGCCTCCCGCACCCCCTCCCCCCAGCTCTTGGCGTCTCCGGCGTGGTGGATCTCGTCGAGCACCACCAGGGTGCGGCGTGTCTCGGTACGCACCCGGTGCAGCGTCGGGTGGGCCGCGACCTGGGCGTAGGTGACGGCGACACCGTGGTAGTCGCGCGAGGTGGCGCCCACCGAGTTGCGGAAGTCGGGGTCCAGCGCCAGGCCCGCCTCGGCGGCCGCGGCCGCCCACTGGTACTTGAGATGCTCGGTGGGGGCGACCACGGTCACCGCCTGCACGGTCCGGTCAGCCAGCAGCTCGGCCGCCACCCGCAAGGCGAAGGTCGTCTTGCCGGCACCCGGTGTGGCGACCGCAAGGAAGTCCCTCGGAGCGGTGGCCAGGTACCGGGCCAGCGCTCTGCGCTGCCAGGCGCGCAGCGGCCGGCGCGAGGATGCGGCAACGGCGGCGGTCTCGGCGGGACGGGACACGGCGGGCGACGCACTCCTTTTCGCTAAGGCGCTGACGCGCCTGTGAGTGGCGATACGAGTGGGAGGTCGCATCGCCACTCACGGGTTCGGCGGAGCCGAACGCTACCTCGGCGGGTCACGCTGTGCGCACTGCACCGAATGGACCATCCTGGGAGGCGCCATGGATGCCTCCGCCGAGCCCACCGCCGACTGTGCCGACCCCGCCGCCGAGCCCGGCGCCGACAAGCGGCCCCGGCACGACCCGCTACGCCTGATCTCCCGGACCGCCACCAAGGCGTGGAAGGACAGCTTCGTCTCGATGTCGGCCCAGGCGGCGTTCTGGATGACGCTGTCGCTGCCGCCGCTGCTACTGGGGCTGCTGGGCAGCCTCGGATTCGTCACCAGCTGGCTCGGCCCGGCCACGGTCGGGGCGGCACAGCGGGAGATCGTGCGGCTGGCCACCGGCGTGTTCAGCGCCGATGTGGTCAACCAGATCATCCGCCCGACAGTGGTCGACATCCTCACCCGGGGGCACAGCTCCATCGTCTCGGTGGGGTTCGTCATCTCCCTGTGGGCCGGTTCCTCGGCGCTGGCGTCCCTGGTGGACTCGATCACCGCCGCCTACCGTCAGCACACCGTCCGCCACCCGGTGTGGCAGCGGATCTTCGCTCTGCTGCTCTATGTGGTGGCGTTGATCGCATCAGTGCTCGTGCTGCCGCTGACCGCGCTGGGCCCGGACCTGATCCCCGAGCTGCTCCCGGAGGCGGTGCGACCCACGGTGACCCAGTTGGTCAACGTCCTTTACTACCCCGGGCTCGGCGTCCTGCTGATGGTCGGACTGGCCACGCTGTACAAGGTGGTGCTACCGCGCAAGCTGCCGTGGCACCGCGGGCTGCCCGGCGCCCTGCTGGCGATGGCGGTCTTCCTGGTCACCAGCACCGGGCTGCGGCTCTATATCTCTTCGGTCACCGGCACCGGGTATACCTACGGGGCGCTCGCCACCCCGATCGCCTACCTGCTGTTCTCGTTCTTCATCGCGATGGCGATCGTGCTCGGTGCCGAGTTCAACAGCGCGATCGAGGAGATCTGGCCGGCGCACCCGACCCGACGGGATCGCCGGCGCGGGCGGCGACAGGCGATGGCCCGCCTCGCGGCATCGGCGAACCGCTCGGCTTAGGCACGCGAATCCTCATCAGCAGTACACCCGCGCCCAGGCGGCAACCGAGTAGGAGTCTCATGTCCTTCGACATCGTGAACTACAGTGCCACCGCCCGCCGGGTGGTGGACGACGACGTCGACTACTCCGCGTTCGAGCGCACACCGCTCCCCGAGGCCGCCCTGAGAGCGTTGCAGTACATGTCCGACGTCGAGAGCCACACCATCTGCTACCTGCGGGACCTGCTGGTCACTCCGTCACACCAGGACCCGGAGGTCACGACGTTCCTGACCATGTGGGCCTATGAGGAGTTCTGGCACGGCGAGGTGCTGGACAAGGTGCTGGCCGCGCACGGCCGGGCCGTGGGCCCCGATCGGATCCGCGGCATCCGGCTTGCCCAGGGTCGCGGTGACCGGTTGTCTCCGGTCTACCAGGCGCTGGCCGCCAACCTGGTCGGTGACGACTTCATCGCCGTGCACATGACCTTCGGAGTGATCAACGAATGGTCCACCCACGCCGGCTATGGACGGTTGCTGGCCCGGACGGACCATCCCGAGCTGACCAAGGTGGTCGGCCGCATCCAGCGGCAGGAGACCCGGCACGTGGCCTTCTACGCCAGCCAGGCGCGGGAGCGGCTGGAGCGCTCGCGCGCCGCCCGGCTACTGACCCGGCTTGTCCTGCGGTTGGCGTGGACCCCGGTAGGGTCGGGGATCATGCCGGCCGCGGAGACAGCGTTCCTGTTGCGCTACCTGATGGGCGGCGCGCAGGGCGCCCGGGTGGTCCGGCAGATCGACGAGAAGATCGACCGGCTGCCCGGTCTAGCCGGCATGCATCTGGTCGGCCGGGCCGCCGCTCGCTACGGGGTGGGCACCGATGCCGCCGGACGTGGCACAGGTCCGGTCCAGCGAGCCGGTTGCCTGCTGCGGTCCCTGCTGCGCTCTCCCTCGCTCAGCCGCTGAGTGACCCCGAGTGGTAACGCGCCAGGTCGCCCCGCCCCCCGAGACCCGCTTCCGCGACTCGAGCCAGCAGCCCTTCCCGTGCCTGCGGGGAGACGCCGTCCAGAGCGGCCTGGTCGAGCTCTACCCGGAACCCCGCCTGCCCCAGCAGCCGAACCCGAAGGTCGCGCACCGGGACCCGGTGGTCGGCGAGGTACTCGCCGGCGGCCAGCTCGGCCCGCTCGACCAACGCCAGCACCTCGACGGTCACCGGTACCCCGACCGCGACCCGGGAGGCCAGGCACGGGGTGCTCGGCTTGTCCCGCACCGTCAGGTTCCAGTGCGCCGCCAGCCTGCGCACGATCTCCTTGGTAGCGCCCACCTCGGCGAGCGGCTCGCACACCCCGAGCTCACGGGCCGCCCGCAGTCCCGGGCGGTGCGCGGCGCGATGGTCGTCACGATGCGTTCCGGTAGCGACGTGGGCAAACCCGCGACGCCGCGCGAGACCGCACACCGCAGCGAGCACGGTCCGCTTACAGAAGTAGCAGCGATCACCGGCATTGGCCCGGTAGCCCGGGTCGGTGTGCTCGTCGGTGCGCAGCACCACCAGCTCCGCCCCGATCTGCCCGGCGACGCGCTGGGCGCTCCCGAGCTCGGCGCGCGCCAGGCTGGGCGAGTCGGCGATGGCGGCCAGCACGGCGTCGGCACCGAGCGTCCGGACGGCCGCGGCCAGCACCACGGCGGAGTCGACGCCGCCCGAGAACGCCACCACCAGCCCGTCCAGCCGCCCCAGGCGGTCGAGCAGAGCCGTCGCGACAGAGATGGTGCCGGCCGGATCCGCAGTGTGCATGGTCAACGATCCTCGCATGTCCGGGGCGGCACCGGGGCGCGTGAGATAGTCGGCGCCGTGGTCGACTCTGCACCGCAGCCACCGCAGCACTCTACGTCGCATCCAGGGCAGGCCCCAGCCGGCACGGCCGGGGCCGGTGACCGGATCGGCGACGTCGACGGTATCGCCCGCCTGGATATGGACCGAAGGCGACGCACCGCCGTGCCCGAGGTGGTCTTCGCCGAGGGCAAGAGCGAGGAGCAGACGCTGCGGCTGCTGGCCGCACAGCGGCACGGCGAGCCCGGGTTCCCCGCGCTGGCCACCAGGTGCCCCGAGGGCGTGCTGCGCCGGGCGCCGGGCGCCTTCCCCGCCGAGCCGGTGGTGGCTGACCCGGTCGGGCGGACCGTGACCGTCGGTGCGCTGCCCCCAGCCCGCGGGTTCGTCGCGGTGCTCACCGGAGGCACCTCGGACCTGCCGGTCGCGCGCGAGGCGGTCGCCACCCTGCAGGCGCTCGGCGCCGGGCACCGGTTGATCGCCGATGTCGGGGTCGCGGGGCTGCACCGGTTGCTGGCGCACCTTGACGAGCTGTCCCGGGCCGACTGCGTGATCGCCATCGCCGGGATGGAAGGCACTCTGCCCGGGGTGGTGACCGGGCTGGTCCGAGCACCCGTGGTCGGTGTACCCACCAGTGTGGGCTATGGGATGAGCGCGGGCGGGTACGTCGCCGCAGCGGCGATGCTCGCCTCCTGCGCGCCGGGGCTGTCGGTGGTCAACATCGATAACGGGTTCGGCGCGGCAGCCCACGCCGTCAAGATCGTCGCGCGGGTGCACGGTGGCTGAGCGCAGGACGGCGTATCTGGACTGCACCGCGGGTGTGGCCGGTGACATGCTGCTCGGCGCGTTGCTTGACGCCGGTGCCGACTTGGCCGCAGTGCGTACCGCAGTCGGATCGTTGGGGGTGCCGGGCCTGGACGTCACGGTCGAGCAGACCCGGCGCTGCGGGCTGCGCTGCGCGCGAGCCGTCGTCACCACCCCGGCCGCCGGCCAACCCACCCGAGGGCTGGCCGAGGTGCTGGCCGTCATCGAGGCCGCCCGGCTGGGCGCCGCGGCCGCCCGGGTCGCCGCCGGCACCTTCCGGCTCCTCGCCGACGCGGAGGCCGCAGTGCACGGCATCCCCGCCGAGCGGGTGCATTTCCATGAGGTGGGAGCCGCCGACGCGCTGGCCGACGTGGTCGGCACCGCAGTCGCGGCCGAGCAGCTCGGCCTGCTCGCCGACGACGCGCTGCTGACATGCTCGGCGCTGGCGGCCGGCGGCGGCACCGCGCGCGCCGGGCACGGCACGATCCCGATCCCGGCACCCGCTGTGCTGCGGATCGTCGCCGACCGCGGCCTGCCGCTGACCGGTGGGGACCTACCCGGGGAGCGCACCACGCCCACCGGGGCAGCCCTGGTCGCGACGCTGGCCACGCCCGGTCCGCTGCCCTCGATGACGGTCGAGGCGGTGGGTAGCGGCGCTGGACACCAGGACGGCCCGGAGCGGCCCAACATCACCCGGCTGGTGGTCGGCCGCCGCAGCGGGTCAGGGTCAGCGCCAGGACCGGTTCCCGCGGAGCCGGTCACCGTGGTGGAGACCACCGTCGATGACCTCGGTCCCGAGCTGTGGCCAGGGGTACTGCTCGCCGTCCGGGCGGCCGGAGCGTGGGACTGCTGGACCACCGCCACCGTCGGTCGACACGGCAGACCTGGGCAGGTGCTCACCGCGCTGTGCGCCGAGCAGGTCCGCCCGGTGGTGGTGGACGCGCTGTTCCGGCACAGCACCACGCTCGGCGTGCGGTGGGCGCTCTGGCAGCGCACCACGCTGCCGAGGATCGCGGTGCCGGTGTCGGTGGGGCCGCCCGGGGCCGAGCAGGAGATCACCGTCAAGGTCGCCGCCGGACCGGGGGGGCAGCAGACCGCCAAGCCTGAGCTCGCCGACGCCGAGCGGGTCGCGCGGGCACTAGGCTGGCCAGTCCGCCGGGTGTGCGAGGCCGCCCTGTCGGCCTACCACCGCGACCATCCGGCCGGCGCGCTCGCGCCCCGAGACGGCAGGTCGAGCCATGAGTGAGCTCGCCGGATGCCACGTGCTGCTCACCGGAGCCACGGGGTTCCTGGGCCAGGCGACGTTGGAACGGCTGCTGGCCAGCTACCCGGACACCCATGTCTCGGTGCTGATCCGGCCCCGGGGCGAGCGCGGCGCGGCCGACCGGTTGGGCGCACTGCTCCGCAAGAACGTGTTCCGCCCGCTGAGTGAGCGCCTCGGCGCGGAGGAGCTGGCGCGGGTGGTGCGCGAGCGGGTCACGGTCATCGAGGGCGGCCTCGGCTCGGTCGCCCTGCCCGCCGACCTCGACGTCGTGATCCACGGTGCCTCGACCGTGTCCTTCGACCCACCGGTCGACGAGGCCTTCCGCACCAACGTCTCGGGCGTGGCGACCCTGTACGAGGCGCTCGCCGGCTCGCCGCACGTGGTGCACGTCTCCACCGCCTACGTCGCGGGTACCCGCAAGGGCGTCGTCACCGAGGCGGCTCTGGACCACGGTGTGGACTGGCGGCTCGAGCTGGACATGGCGCTGGCCGCGCGGGCCGATGTGGAGCGGGACTCCCGGCGACCGGAGGTGCTGCGCCGCGCGCTGGCGCAAGCGGACGAGGCGCACGCCAAGGCCGGCCCGCAGTCCACCGCCGCCGACGCCGAGCACTTGCGTGCCGAGTGGGTCACCCGCCGGCTGGTGGACTACGGCCGCACCCGGGCCCGGAGCCTGGGCTGGCCGGACGTCTACACGCTGACCAAGGCGCTGGGTGAGCGGGTCGCCGAACAGCTGTGGGCGCACACGGGCCGACCGCTGTCGGTGGTCCGGCCCGCCATCGTGGAGAGCGCGCTCCGACACCCGTACCCGGGGTGGATCGACGGCTTCAAGATGGCCGACCCATTGATCATCGCCTATGGACGCGGAGTGCTCCGAGAATTTCCTGGCTTGCCCGACTCCGTGCTCGACGTGATCCCGGTGGACCTGGTGGTCAACGCCATCCTCGCCACGGCGGCCCGGCCCCCTACCCCGCCGCGAACCGCCGAGCCGGCATACCTGCACGTCAGCTCCGGGGCCAGCAACCCGTTGACCTTCCAGAACATGTATGTGCTGTGCCGGGAGTACTTCGACAACCACCCCATGCCCGACGGTGATCGCGGCCACGTCGACCCCCCGACCTGGCGGTTCCCCGGCAGCCAGCAGGTGGAGCTGACGCTGCGCGCGGGAGAGCGGGCCGCTGCGCTGGCCGAGCGAGTACTGCTGGCGCTGCCACCGTCGAAGCGGTCCCATGACTGGCTGACCAGCCTGGGCCGCCAGCAGCAGGACCTAGCGCAGCTGCGGGAGTACGCCGACCTCTACGGCGTCTACGCCCGCGCCGAGGTGATCTACGACGACCGCCGGCTGCGGGAGCTGCACGCCGCGTTGCCGGCCCACCGGGCCACCGAGCACGGTTTCGACCCCGCCGTCATCGACTGGCGGGCCTACCTGCAGGACGTGCACTGCCCGTCGATCACGGCCACGGTCCGCCGGGCCAGGCAACGACGGGGACGTTCCACCGCCGGCCAGCACGGATCGGCCTCGCGGTCCCAGCCGATATCGTCCCAGCCGATATCGTCACTGCCGCTGCCCGAGCGCGCCGACGTGGCCGCAGTGTTCGACCTGGAGGGCACCATCGTGAACTCCAACGTCGTCGAGTCCTACCTGTGGGCTCGGTTGGCGACGCTGCCCCGCTCCGGCTGGCTCCGTGAACTGGCCGATCTGGCCCGCTGCGCCCCCCGGTACCTCTACGCCGAGCGTCGTGACCGCGGTGAGCTGTTGCGCGCCTTTCTGCGCCGCTACGCCGGTGTGCGGGCCGACGAGCTGCGGACGCTGGTCACCGAGGTGCTCGGCGACGCGCTGCTGCACCGGGTGATGCCCGAGGCCACCCGGCAGATCCGTCGCCATCGCGCGGCCGGGCACCGAACCGTCCTCATCACCGGCGCCGTAGACCTTCATGTGGAGCCGTTGTCAGTGCTGTTCGACGAGGTGGTGGCGAGCCGGATGCACGCGAGAGACGGCGTGCTGACCGGGTTCCTCGAAACCCCGCCGCTGGTCGACGAGGCGCGCGCGGCGTGGCTGCGGCAGTACGCCCAGGGTCACGGCCTGCACCTGGACCGCTCCTACGCCTACGCTGACAGCTACTCCGACCGCCCGCTGCTGGAGGCCGTCGGGCACCCGCACGTGGTCAACCCGGACTCCCAGCTGTTCCGGCACGCCCGACACCGCCGGTGGGTGGTGCACCGCTGGGGTAAGCACACCGGTGGGCTGCTCGAGGTGCTGCTCGACGTCACCCGAGCCGACGTCGGAGTCGATGTCCCGGCCGATGTCCCGGCCGATGTCAGAGTGGATGCCCGGCCGGGTCACGGTAGGCAAGGAGAACCGAGGTGAGCCTGGCGCTGCAGTATCACCGCTCCGCGGGGCGCTACTTCGCCGCCCGCGCGGTCAGTGGCACTCGCGCCGGGGGACGGCTGGCGGGTGCGTTGGCCGGCAACGTGGCACCGCTCCGGCTGGTCGAGCAGGCCGACCCGGTCCCGGCCGACGAGTCCTGGACTCGGGTCGAGCCGGTGCTGTCGGGGATCTGCGGCTCTGACCTGGGCCTGCTCACCGGCCGGTCCTCGCCCTACCTCGGACCGTTGACCTCGATGCCCTTCGTCCCCGGCCACGAGGTGCTCGGGCGCACCCTCGACGAGCTGCCCGGGCTGCCGAGGGGCAGCCGAGTGGTGATCGACCCGGTGCTGGGGTGCGCGGCGCGCGGCCTGCCGACCTGCCCGGCGTGCATCGCCGGGCACACCAGCCGCTGCGACCACATCACCAGCGGAGCGCTGGCCGCTGGGCTGCAGACCGGGTTCTGCGCCGACACCGGGGGCGGCTGGAGCCGTCGCATGCTCGCGCACGCCAGCCAGCTACACCTGGTGCCGGACCCACTGCCCGACGAGGTCGCGGTACTCGTGGAGCCGCTGGCCTGCGCGGTACACGCGGTGCGCCGGGTACCGGTCGGTCCGGGCGCGTCGGTGCTCGTGATCGGCGCGGGCACGGTGGGTCTGCTCACCCTGCTCGCGCTGCGCAAGCTCACCGCGGCCGGCGAGGTGTACGTGATCGCCAAGCACGCCCACCAGGCCGACCGGGCCCGCGAGCTGGGCGCCACCCAGGTCATCGGCACCGACAGCACCGCCAGGACGCTGCGCCGCGGCACCGGAGCCCTGCTGGTCGAGCCCTCGCTCGGCGAGGGCTACCTGCTCGGCGGCCTGGACCTGGCCTTCGAGTGCACCGGCGGCTCGGCGGGCCTGAACACCGCACTGCGGTCGCTGCGGGCCGGGGGCACCGTGATCGCATCGGGGATGCCCTCGGGCGGGGTGGACCTCACCCCGCTGTGGTACCGCGAGCTGCTCCTGGTCGGGGCGTACGCCTCAGCGGTAGGCGAAGAGCCCGGTCAGGGTGACTTCCCGGAGGCCATCGCACTGGCGGGGTCGGCGCCACTGGACGGTTACGTTGACACGAAGTATCCGCTGGAGCAGTGGCGTGAGGCGCTCGATCACGCTGCCGCAGCCGGTCGGCTGGGCACCGTCAAGGTCGTCTTCGCCCCCGGCCGGGGTTGAGGGCTGAAGGCAAGCGCAGCGCCGAGAGTAGGGGCAGGAGAGAGCGTGGGCAGACCAGGTTTCGTGCTCGACGTCGACGAGCGGACTCCCCCGCTGCTGATGCACGAGGGCGAGGGGTTCCGGCTGGAGCGCCTGCCGCTGGGCAGCCGGGTGATCTACCCGCCGGAGTCGCTACCGGCCATCGTCGATCTCGAGAGCGCGATCCGGCACGCCCTGGCGCATCCACACGGCAGCGACCCGCTGCCGCGGCTGCTGCGTCGCGGCATGCGGCTGACCATCGTGTTCGACGATCTATCCCTGCCCCTGCCACCGATGCGCACCCCGGACGTCCGGCAGCGGGTGATCGAGCAGGTTCTGGAGCTGGCCGCCGCCGCCGGGGTGGACGACGTGGAGCTGATCGCCGCCAACTCGCTGCACCGGCGGATGACCCCGGCGGAGCTCAAGCGCACCGTCGGCGAGCGGGTGTTCCGTGCCTTCCACCCCGACCACCTGCACAACCACGACGCCGAGGACCCGGGCGGTCTCCTGCACCTGGGCACCACGCCGCACGGCGAGGACGTGGAGATCAACCGGCGGGCCGCCGAGAGTGACCTGATCGTCTACGTCAACATCACGCTCACCGCGATGAACGGCGGCTCCAAGTCGGTGTCCGTGGGGTTGGCCAGCTACGCCAGCCTGCGCCATCACCACAACGTGCACACGCTGCGGCACTCGCGCTCGTTCAACGACCCCCCCAACTCGGCGATGCATCACTCCTACGACCGGATGGCCGACCTGATCGGTGGGCAGGTGCCGGTGTTCACCATCGAGACGACGCTGAACAACGAGCCGTTCCCCGCCGCGCTGCGTTTCCTCACCCGTCGCGAGTGGGAGTGGAACCTCACCGACCAGGCCAGCTACCTGGCGGTCAAGCGGAGCAACGACCTGGCCACCGCAAAGCTGCGGCGGCGGATCTGGCAGGCCACCGAGGCGCCGTACGGCGTCACCGGGGTGCACGCCGGCGCGCCGAGCCAGGTGCACCCGCACACCCTGGCCGCGGTGCACCGCCAGCAGCTCACCGAGGTGCAGGGGCAGGCCGACGTGGCGATCTTCGGCTTGCCCTACATCTGCCCCTACAACGTGAACTCGATCATGAACCCGATCCTGGTGATGTCCCTGGGGCTCGGCTACTTCTTCAACCTCTACCGGGGCAAGCCGATCGTGCGCCAAGGCGGGGTGGCGATCTTCTACCACCCGATGCCGCACGAGTTCCATCCGGTGCACCACCCGAGCTACATCGACTTCTACGAGCTGCTCGCCGAGACCACCGACCCGGTGATGCTGGAGACCAAGTACGAGAAGCAGTTCGCCACCGATCCCTGGTACACCCACCTGTACCGGACCAGCTACGCCTACCACGGCGTGCACCCGTTCTACATGTGGTACTGGGGTGCGCACGCGATGCAGCACCTGGACGACGTGATCTTCGTCGGGGGGAACCGGTCGACCACCGCGCGGCTGGGCTTCCGCGCCGCATCCAGCCTGGCCGACGCGTTGGAGCTGGCTTCGGACACGGTGGGTCGGCAGCCGCAGATCAACTACCTGCACGCCCCGCCGATGGTGCTGGCGGACGTCCGATGAGTCTGGGGTGACGGGACTGCGATGACGGGACTGGGCGAGGAGCTAAGGCTGCTGCGCCACGGCCGGGACTGGCGGGGCCGGGCCCGGGTGCCACGCTCGGCACAGCGCTGGGAGCGGCCGGAGGCCGGGGACGACTTCCCCACCGCGTGGGCCCGAAGCGCCCCCGCAGGAGCGCTTCGTACCGCCTTGCAGCAGGGGGTACTCAAGCCGGTGATCTGGAGCCAGATCCGGCCGGTAGTGCACGGCCGGCAATACCTGGACAGCGTGCGCGGTCCAGCGATCTTCGTCGCCAACCACTCCAGCCACCTGGACACCCCGTTGATCCTGGGGGCCCTACCACGGCGGATCACCGAGAACCTCGCGGTCGGGGCGGCCGCCGACTACTTCTTCGACTCCCGAGCCATCGCCGCAGCCACCACCCTGCTGTTCAACGCGTTTCCCGTGGAGCGGCGCGGATCGCGACGAGGCCGCAGCCTGGCCGCCGAGCTGGTCGACGGCGGCTGGAGCCTGCTGCTGTACCCGGAGGGTGGCCGCACCGTGGACGGCTGGCTCACCGCGTTCAAGCTGGGTGCCGCACAACTGTGCGCGATGAAGCGGGTGCCCGCAGTGCCGATCGCGCTGCGCGGCACGTTCGTCGCGATGCCGCGCGGCCGGCGCTGGCCGCGCCCCGGCCGGCCACGGGTCACCGTCCGGATCGGGCGACCGATGCGCATCGGGGCGGACGAGACGGTGCCCGAGTTCCGCACCAGGCTGGTGCGCGCGGTAGCCGCTCTGTGGGCCGAGGACGACCTTGGCTGGTACGGCGCTCTGCGGGCGGCAGCCGATGACTCCCTGGCGCTACCCACCGGCTCGCGCAGCGTGCTCCCCACCACCGCGTCCGGCCAGCTCACTGAGGACAGCGACATGGCCCCGTGGCGCCGCGTCTGGGAGGCCACCCGCCCCCCCGCCACCACCCGCCCCCGCCAGGTCTGGACCGACTGAGAGGCTCCGTCTGGACCGGCTGAGAGGCTCATCGCGCGACGGAGCATCACTCCAACCTGACCGAGCCCGTCATCCGCCAGCGCAACTGTGCCGTGTTAACCGTGTTGGTGATGTCGTGGAGTTCAGATCGCTACGCAGGTGCAGGCGCATCCGGCGGATCTCCTGCCGAATGGCCGTGGTGGCCTTGCCACTGATCGTCGGAGAGAAGATCGTGAACACTGTCCTGTCCTTCCGCTTGGCCGATCGAGGTTTGAACGTGCACCCCAGGAAGTTTTTCAAGGTACTCTTTGTGGCTTATGCAAAACCCCATTTATGCTAGATGACGGTCTTTGTTTCGAAAGCTGGCGACACGCCGCATCAAATAATAGGCAACGGCTTCTCCGGTTGATAGAAAGGAGGCGACCAAGCCACACCTTTCACGATGGAGAAGCCGTT
>JAFAUB010000092.1 GCA_019243635.1 Pseudonocardiales bacterium | reverse complement strand
TCGGGGAAGTAGTCGAGCAGGGTGTTCGGCGGGGTTCCCGCGTCGCGGCCATCGATGTGCCGCGAGTAGTTCTCGATCCCCGAACAGCTGCCGACCTGCCGAAGCATCTCGACGTCGTAGGTGGTGCGCATGCGCAGCCGCTGGGCCTCGAGCAGCTTGCCTTGCCGTTCGAGCTCATCGAGGCGCTCGGCCAGCTCGGCCTCGATGCCGTTGATGGCGCGCTCCATCCGCTGCGGGCCGGCCACGTAGTGCGAGGCCGGGAAGATGTACAGCTCGTTGTCCTCGCTGATCACCTCGCCGGTGAGTGGATGCAGCGTCATCAGCCGCTCGACCTCGTCGCCGAACATCTCGATCCGGACCGCGAGTTCCTCGTACATCGGGATGACTTCGATGGTGTCGCCGCGGACCCGGAAGGTGCCCCGGGTGAAGGCCAGGTCATTCCGGTTGTACTGCATGCCGACCAGCTTGCGCAGCAGGCTGTCCCGCTCGATGGTGTCGCCGAGCTTGACCTTGAGCATCCGGTCCACGTATTCCTGCGGCGTGCCCAGGCCGTAAATGCACGAAACGGAGGAGACCACGATGGTGTCGCGCCTGGTGAGCAGCGAGTTGGTCGCCGAGTGCCTGAGCCGCTCCACCTCGGCGTTGATGGAGGAGTCCTTCTCGATGTAGGTGTCGGTCTGCGGGACGTACGCCTCGGGCTGGTAGTAGTCGTAGTAGGAGACGAAATACTCCACCGCGTTGTTCGGGAAGTACTCCCGCAGCTCATGGGCGAGCTGCGCGGCGAGGGTCTTGTTCGGTGCCATCACCAGCGTCGGGCGCTGCACCCGCTCGATCAGCCAGGCGGTGGTGGCCGACTTACCCGTTCCGGTGGCGCCCAGCAGCACGACGTCACGCTCACCGGCGGTGATCCGGCGCTCCAGCTCGTCGATAGCGGCTGGTTGGTCGCCGGCGGGGGCGTAGTCGCTGACCATCTGGAACCGGCCCGGCGCCCGGGAGGTCGTCCCGAGCGGACGGAACTCAGAGCGGGGAAGCAGGTCGCGCTGGGGAGCGGCGGCACCGGATGTGGCACTGGTCATGGCATTGAGAGTATGCCGGGACCCTGACAGTCTTCGTCGCGTAGGGTCGAGCGCTATGACGGCCCCGCACGGACTGAGTGCGCACGCCCCGCCGCACATTCACCCTCCCAAGGTCGAGCTGTTCGACCTGGACGCGATGACCAACACCGACTCCAAGGGGCGTGTCCGCGCTGTCCGTGAATACCGGGTCGAGCCGTTCGGGCTCTACCTCGCCCGCGACTACGTCGACCACGCGTCGATCTACGCGATGGAGTCCTGGCTGCTGCCCGAGATCGGGTTGCGGATCACTGACAAGTTCTATGCTTCCGAGCACCCATGCGACGGGGACTTCTACGTCGACGTGGTGCGCATCGACGTCGAGGGCAGGTGCTGGCGCACCGAGGACCACTACCTGGATCTCGTGGTGCGGCCCGGCTGCGGCGTCGAGGTGCTCGACACCGACGAGTTGCTGGATGCGGTCCTCGCCGGGCTGCTCGATCGGTCCGTGGCCCAGGAGGCGCTGGCCACCACGTATCGGGCGCTGGACGGTCTGGCCCGGCACGGATACCGGTTGGACCGTTGGCTGTCGACGGTGGGAGTGCTGCCCACCTGGAGCCGGCGGGCGAGCAGGAGCTGACCCGGCCGGGGCTCACGCCACCAGCCAGCCGGTTCGCGCCGCCCACCGCTGCGCCCGATCCAGCGCGCTGTACACGAACGGGGTCTTCGCGCTGGCGTAGGCGTCGATGCTGTCCCACTGTCGCGCCGCCAGCCGGTGCTTGAGCTCGGCGTACTCTCGAGCACCGTCCGGATGGGCCCGCAGCCAGTCCCGCAGCAGCACGGCTTCCCGCCAGGTCGGGGAGCCGGCGGGCCGGATGTGACAGTTGACGTCCCGAGCGGGGTCGGCGTTGGTCCCGTACGCCTTGTCCCAGGTGGTTCCGTCACGGGCGTTGTCCCACCACCGGCCGGCCGGCTTGACCAGCCCTACCGCGCTGAGCTCCGCCGACAGGCGCCTCGCCACCTCGATGTCGGCGACGACCACCTGCACGTCCAGCACGTCCTTCGCGTCCAGGCCAGGGACCGACGTCGAGCCGATGTGGTCGACGCGCAACGCCCGCCCAGCCGCCACCCCTTCGACACGGGTGATCATCCGCTGAGCCTGCGGCGACCAACTGTCATCGGACGCGACGAGCACCGGGGCCGCAGCCCTCGGCGCCGGGTGGCTGTGACGGAGGTTGTCCTCGAAGGGCACCAGTCGCCGGGCCCACAACCGGTCGACCGCGGCGAGGGTGTCCTCCCGGCAGCCGCTGTTGTCCAACCACACGTCCGCTGCGGCGCGGCGCTGCGCGTCGGTGGCCTGAGCGGCGATCCGCGCTGCGGCGTCGGAGCCCGCCATGCCACGTCGCTCGACCAGCCGGCGCAGCCGCACGTCGGTGTCCGCGTGCACCACGACGACCAGTGGGAACCCGGCCACCATGCCGGCCTCGACGAGCAGCGGGACGTCCTGCACCACGACGGCGTCGGGTGGCGCGACCGCGACCAGCTCGGCGGAGCGGGCCGCGACCAGCGGGTGCACGATGGCGTTGAGCCGGCCTCGGGCGTCCGCATCGTTGAAGACCCGCGCCGCGAGTGCTGCCCGGTTCAGTGCCCCGTCCTCAGCGAGGATCTCCGCACCGAACTCCTCGGCCACGGCGCGCAGTCCAGCCGTCCCGGGCTCGATGACCTCACGGGCGACCCGGTCCGAGTCGATGACCCACGCCCCGCATTGCGCGAGCCGGGCGGCGACCATCGACTTACCGGACCCGATCCCTCCGGTCAGCCCCACCCGCAGCATCGGGCGATGGTAGCGCTGACCTACACCCCGCCGGAGAGCTTCTCCCGCAGCGCCGCCAGCTGCTCGTCGCTGGCGAGCGAGCCTGCACCGACGTCGCTGGAAGCGGGCGTCTCGGTGCTCTCCGAGGAGTAGTTCTGGTCCTCCACCGTCTCCGACTCGGCCTCGGTCGCCTTGACGACCTGCTTGCGGTGCTGCTCGAAACGGACCTGCGCCTCGGCGTAGGCGCGCTCCCACTCCTGACGCTGTGTGTCGTATCCCTCGAGCCAGTCGTTGGCCTCCGGGTCGAAGCCCTCGGGGTAGATGTAGTTGCCCTCGCTGTCGTACTCGGCGGTCATGCCGTACTGCGTCGGGTCGAACTCCATCTCCGGAGACAACCCCTCGTTGGCCTGCTTGAGGGACAGTGAGATCCGTCGACGGTCCAGGTCGATGTCGATGACCTTGACCATCACGTCGTCGCCGACCTGCACGACCTGCTCGGGGATCTCGACGTGCCGCTGTGACAGCTCTGAGATGTGCACCAGACCCTCGATGCCCTCCTCGACCCGGACGAACGAGCCGAAAGGCACCAGCTTGGTGACCTTACCGGGCACGATCTGCCCGATCTGGTGGGTTCGAGCGAACTGCCGCCACGGGTCTTCCTGGGTGGCCTTGAGCGACAGCGACACCCGCTCGCGCTCCAGATCGACGTCGAGCACCTCGACGGTGACCTCCTGGCCGACCTCGACGACCTCGCTGGGGTGGTCGATGTGCTTCCAGGACAGCTCGGAGACATGCACCAGACCGTCCACGCCACCGAGGTCCACGAAGGCACCGAAGTTCACGATCGAGGAGACCTGACCCTTGCGGACCTGACCCTTGGTCAGCTGGTGGAGGAACTCGCTGCGCACCTCGGACTGAGTCTGCTCAAGCCAAGCGCGCCGGGAGAGCACCACGTTGTTGCGGTTCTTGTCCAGCTCGATGATCTTGGCATCGAGCTCGCGACCCACGTAGGGCTGGAGGTCGCGCACCCGCCGCATCTCGACCAGTGAGGCGGGCAGGAAGCCGCGCAGCCCGATGTCGAGGATCAGGCCACCCTTCACCACCTCGATGACGGTGCCGCGCACCGGCTCCTCGTTCTCCTTGAGGGTCTCGATATTGCCCCAGGCGCGCTCGTACTGGGCGCGTTTCTTGGAGAGGATCAGCCGACCTTCCTTGTCCTCCTTCTGGAGAACAAGGGCCTCGACCTGGTCGCCCACCGTCACGACGTCGGCCGGGTCGACGTCGTGCTTGATGGACAGCTCCCGGGACGGGATAACGCCCTCGGTCTTGTAGCCGATGTCGAGCAGCACCTCGTCACGGTCGACCTTGACGATGGTGCCTTCGACGATATCGCCATCGTTGAAGTACTTGATGGTCTTGTCGATGGCGGCGAGGAAGTCCTCCGCCGTCCCGACGTCGTTGATCGCGACCTGCTGTGTGGTCGGGGCGGTGGTGGTGTCGGTGGGCATGCGGTGGGGTGCTCCGAAGGGATAGGGTCGAGTGGTCGGGGTTACCTCGCTGTGGGCAGCACGAAACCACAGCACAAGCTCGATCCTACCCAGCCGGGAGCCAGAGCAGCAAACTCGACTCCCGGCGCCTGCTTGCCTCTTGGTGAGAGACTGCCCTAGTGACGGGCGCGCCGCAACCAGGGCACGACGACGACGGGACGGTCCCGCTGGGCTCCTGCTGCCGCGCCGAGGCGGTTCTGGGTACCGTCGGTGTGGTGAACCGGCTGGTCAGTGACGCGGAGACGATCGCGGCCAACCGTCGCTGGTGGGACGCCGACGCTGAGGACTACCTCGCCGCACACGGCGAGGACCTGGGCTCGGCCGATTTTCTCTGGTGCCCGGAGGGGCTTCGCGAGTCGGACGCCGGCTTACTCGGTGAGCTGGCGGGCCGGGCCGTGCTCGAAGTCGGTTGCGGATCGGCGCCCTGCGCGCGCTGGCTGGCTGTCCAGGG
This sequence comes from Pseudonocardiales bacterium, assembly GCA_019243635.1. GTDB lineage: Bacteria > Actinomycetota > Actinomycetes > Mycobacteriales > Pseudonocardiaceae. The sequence goes on along the minus strand of JAFAUB010000092.1, from coordinate 60,477 downwards.
GGCGCGGGCGGTCGGCCTGGACCTGTCGGCCGGAATGCTGCGGCATGCGGTGCACGCGGCGCGCGACACCGGAATCTCGGTTCCCCTGGTGCAGGCCGACGCCACTCGGCTGCCGTTCGCCGAGGGCAGTTTCGACCTCGCGTGCTCGGCGTTCGGTGCGGTGCCGTTTGTCGCGGACTCGGCCGCGGTGATGCGAGAGGTCGCTCGGGTGCTGCGCCCCGACGGTCGGTGGGTCTTCGCGGTGACCCACCCGCTGCGCTGGATCTTCCCCGACGATCCCGGCGAGGCCGGCTTGACGGTGGTGCAGTCATATTTCGACCGTGCCCCGTATGTCGAGGTGGACCGCCTGGGCAACCCCACCTACGTGGAGCACCACCGCACCCTGGGCGACCGGGTCAGGGAGATCGTCGCTGCGGGGTTGGTGCTGGAGGACCTGGTGGAACCGAGATGGCCAGCTGCCCTGCACCGAGAATGGGGCCAGTGGAGCCCCCTACGCGGCGCACTGTTCCCCGGAACCGCGATCTTCTGCTGCCGTCGTCGTTGATGCCGATGTGCGCCGTTCGGAGTCGAGTCGCTGTTAGTGCGCGGCGTCGTTCCAACTGTGGCCGACGCCTACCGAGATCTCCAGGGGCACGTTGAGGGCATACGCGGCGGCCATCTCGCGGCGCACCAGTGCCTCCAGCGGGGCCCGCTCGCCCTCGGCGACTTCCAGCACCAGCTCGTCGTGCACCTGCAGCAACGTCCGGGAGCGCAGCCCCTCGGCCCGCAACGCCCGGGCGACTCCCAGCATCGCGACCTTGATGATGTCTGCGGCGCTGCCCTGGATCGGCGCGTTGAGCGCCATCCGCTCGGCCATCTCACGGCGCTGCCGGTTGTCGCTGACCAGGTCCGGCAGGTAGCGCCGCCGCCCCATGATGCTGGCGGTGTAGCCGTCCATCCGGGCCTTCTCCACGACCGTGCGCAGGTAGTCGCGGACGCCGCCGAACCGGGCGAAGTACTCGTCCATCAGCTCGCGCGCCTCCTCGGTGGAGATCCGAAGCTGCGCGGAGAGCCCGAACGCGGACAGGCCGTAGGCCAGGCCGTAGTTCATCGCCTTGATCTTGGCGCGCTGCTCGCCGCTGACCGCGGCAGCGTCTACCGCGAATACCCGCGCCGCGGTGGCGGCGTGGAAGTCATGCCCCGAGGTGAACGCCTCGATCAGCGCGGTGTCCTGGGACAGGTGTGCCATGATCCGCATCTCGATCTGGCTGTAGTCCGCCGTCATCAGCTCCGCATAGCCGTCGCCGACGACGAAGGCCTGCCGGATCCGGCGTCCGGACTCGGTGCGGATCGGGATGTTCTGCAGGTTCGGCTCGGTGGAGGACAGCCGGCCGGTCGCGGCGATGGTCTGGTTGTAGGTGGTGTGGATCCGCCCGTCATCGGCCACGGCTTTCATCAGCCCCTCCACCGTGGTCTTGAGCCGGGTCGCGTCGCGGTGTGTCAGCAGGTGTGCCAGGAACGGGTGCTCGGTGGATCCGTAAAGCGTCTGCAGCGCGTCGGCGTCGGTGGTGTAGCCGGTCTTGGTCCGCTTGGTCTTGGGCATGCCCAGCTCGTCGAACAGCACCACCTGCAGCTGTTTGGGTGAGCCCAGGTTGACCTCCTTGCCGATCACCGCGTAGCAGTCCTGCTCAGCCTGCTTCACCGCCGCCAAGAAGCCGGCCTCCAGCTCGGCCAGCACGTCACCGTCGACGGCGATGCCGGCCGCCTCCAGCTCGGCCAGCACGGCCAGGAGCGGCAGTTCCACGTCGGTGAGCAGCGAACGTCCCTCGATCCGGTCCAGCTCGGCGTCCAACGCGTCGGCCAGCTCGGCCACGGCGCGGGCCCGCAGGATCTCGTCGGCTACCCGGGCGGCGGTGTCCTCATCCTCGAACAGGCTCGGTTGAGCGGTCTCCCCCGATTCCACCCGCAGCTCCCTGCACAGGTAGCGCAGCACCAGGTCGGCGAGGTCGAACGACCGCTGGCCGGGCCGGACCAGGTAGGCGGCCAGCGCGGTGTCGCTGGTCAGCCCGACCAGATCCACGCCGCGCGCCCGCAGCGCGTGCAGCAACGGCTTGGCGTCATGCGCGGCCTTGGGCGCTGCCGAGTCGGCCAGCCACTGAGCCAGAGCCCGCTCGTCGTCGGGGGTCAACGCGTGCGGATCCAGATAGCCGCCCTCACCGTCGGCGGTCGCCAGGGCGAGACTTTGCAGGTCTCCGGCGCCGCGCGCCCAGCTGCTGTGGAAGGCGAGCCCGGTCCGCCGCCCGTCCCGGGCGTGCGCGTCCAGCCAGCCGGCGACGCCACCCGCCTCGATCGTCCCGCCGCGCACGTCGAAGCCCTCCTCGGCCTCCGGCTCGGGGGTACTCAGCGTGGCGAACAGCCGGTCCCGCAGCACCCGGAACTCCAGCTCGTCGAACAGCCGGTGCACCGCGTCGCGGTCCCATGGTTTGAGCACCAGGTCGGCGGGCTGCTCGGGTATGTCGACATCCCGGACCAGCTCGGTGAGCCGGCGGTTGAGCAGCACCGCGGCGAGGTTCTCGCGTAGCGCGTCGCCGGCCTTGCCCTTGACCTCGTCCACCCGATCGACCAGAGCGTCCAGTGAGCCGAACTCCCGTACCCATTTCGCCGCGGTCTTGTCTCCCACCCCCGAGATACCCGGCAGGTTGTCCGAGGGGTCGCCGCGCAGCGCCGCATAGTCCGGATACTGCCACGGGGTCAGGCCGTAGCGCTCGACGACCTCCTGGGGAGTGAACCGGGTCAGGTCCGAGACCCCCTTGCGCGGGTAGAGCACTGTCACGTGCTCGGTGACCAGCTGCAACGCGTCTCGATCCCCGGTGCAGACCAGCACCTGGAAGCCCTCCGGCTCGGCCCGGGTCACCAGGGTCGCGATGAGGTCGTCGGCTTCGTAGTTCTCCTTGGTGAGCACCGGGATCCCCAGGGTGCCGAGCACGTCCTGGATCAGTGACACCTGGCCGCGGAACTCGTCGGGTGTGGTGCCGCGATTGGCCTTGTACGGCGCGTAGGTCTCCGCGCGGAAGGTCTTGCGGGAGACGTCGAACGCCGCGGCGATGTGGCTGGGCTGCTCGTCGCGGAGCAGGTTGATCAGCATCGAGGTGAAGCCGTACACCGCATTGGTGGTCTGCCCCGTCGCGGTGCGGAAGTTCTCGACAGGCAGCGCGAAGAACGCCCGGTAGGCCAGTGAGTGGCCATCGAGCAGGAGCAACCGCGGTGGGGAAACCGTCACGGCCAGCGAGTCTAGGCCGGAGGGCCGACAGTCCGGCTGGTGAGTGGCGATACGGGTGATGGCTCACACCGCCACTCACACGGCGTCGCCTAGGTTGTTCAGCGTGACCACGTCTGGCGTCCCCTTCGAGGTCAACCCGGCCGCCGCTGGGCTGATGGCTCGCTGGGCGGGCGAACAGCTCATCGAGCGGATGAGAATCAAGATCATCGAATGGGACCCTGAGCGAGTGGTGGGAACCATGCCGGTGGCCTACAACCGCCAGTATTTCGGGCTGCTACACGGCGGGGCGAGCGCGGTGCTGGCCGAGACCCTCGGCTCGATCGCCGCCTGGCTGTGGGGCATGCCGGACAGGGTTCCACTGGGGGTGGAGCTGTCCTGCTCGCACCACCGGTCGGCGACTGACGGGGAGGTCACCGGCGTGTGCACGCCGCTGCACCGCGGCGCCACGGTGGCGACCTTCGAGATCCGGATCAGTGACGAGCGAGCGCGCCCGATCTGCACGGCGCGGCTGACCTGCCTGCTGCGCCACCATCGGCTGGCGTGACCTGCCGTCAGCGGCCCGCTATGCGGTACTGGACGGTGGCCGACCTCCGCAGGACAGACTTTCCAGGACAGCCTGGGCCACCGCTTTCATGGTGGTCCGACGGTCCATCGCGCTGCGCTGGATCCAGCGGAACGCCTCGGGTTCGGTGAGTCCATGGTGAGCCATCAGCAGGCCCTTGGCGCGCTCCACCGTCTTGCGTGTCTCCAGCCGGTCGGTCAGCCCCGCCACCTCGTTCTCCAAGGCGGCCAGCTCGCGGAAGCGCGACACGGCGAGCTCCACCGCGGGCATCAGGTCCTTGCGGCCGAACGGCTTCACCAGATAGGCCATCGCGCCGGCATCGCGGGCGCGTTCCACCAGGTCACGTTGGCTGAACGCGGTGAGGATCACCACTGGTGCGATACGCCGCTCCGCGATGATCGACGCCGCATCGATGCCGTCCATCTTCGGCATCTTCACGTCCATGATCACCAGGTCGGGGCGCAGCGTCTCGGCCTGCTCGACGGCCCGCTCGCCGTCAGCAGCCTCGGCAACCACGAGGTAGCCCTCCTCGGAGAGCATCTCGACGAGGTCCAGCCGGATCAGCGCCTCGTCCTCGGCGACGAGTACCCGGTGTCCGCCCGCCGACCGGTCCGGCTCGGTGCGGACCACGCTCGCGTCGACCTGTGGATTCACCGTCAGCCCCCGTCTCCTCGCGGCTACCCCTGAACCACAACGATAGCGATGTCGGGATCCGGCCAGGCCATGGCCACTCAACCGTACAGTGATCTCGTCGACAACGTGCCCCGGTAGCCCCACCGGCAGCGGCTGCCGAGGACGGCCACGTCGGCACACGCAACCGTGAGGCCACGAACACCCCCGGCCCGTGCGCTGCTAGCATCCGGGTGGTTCAACCCTGAGCGGTGTGCTGGCCGGGATGGCGGAATAGGCATACGCGGACGCCTCAAAAGCGTTTGTCCTGATGGACATGCGGGTTCGAGTCCCGCTCCCGGCACCCTCAAGTCATCGGTGTTATCAAGGCGGCGCCGCCCTTGCTGATCAGCGATCCCAAGCCACCGATCACCGATCAGCGCGAGCAGCACGTCACAGAACCCGATCGCGTCGGTGATCACGTCGACGAAGTCGTCGCCCACTTCGATCGAGTCGAAATCCTTGAAAACCTGGTGGTTGAAACGGTCGGCGAGCCGATCGAACAGCCGGCTGGCCGGGTGGGCAGTCTCCTCTCGCCGGTAGCTGATGAAGATGCGACCCGGAGCGGGCTCAGCCATGAAACCTCGAGACTCCCGACCCGGGGGCCGCCGTGATAACGAAGTGGATCGTCATGGTCGAGCACGTGCCTGACAGTCTCATCTCACGCGCGTAGAGTAGCGATGACGGACCGCTTAGAAGAGTGTGGGCCCGTCGGCGAGTGCGCCCTCGATGGCCAGCATCCGGCGCTTGGTGGCTACGCCGCCATTCGCGGAGAAGCCTCCGTCCTTGCCGTTTGCCGCGAGCACCCGGTGGCATGGCACGATCGGCGCGAACGGGTTGCGACCCAGCGCCTGCCCCACGGCCTGCGCCGAGCGGGGCATGCCGAGCCGGTGCGCGATGTCGCCGTAGGTGAGCGTCGTGCCCGGCGGGATGGTGCGGGCGATGTCGTAGACCCTGCGGTGAAAGTCCGGTACCCCGGTCATGTCGAGCTCGACGGTGCACAGCTCCGGCCGCCCGCCGTCGAGCAGCGCGACGATGTCGTCGAGCGTGTGGCCTACCGAGGGCGGCGGCTCGGTCTCGGGGGCTTCCGGAAAGAGCCGACGCATCCGGGTGCGCGTCCGGTGTTCGCTGCCTTCGGGCAGCTGGGTGCCGACGATTCCGTGTTCGCCCCAGGCGAGGCCGCAGTGGCCGATCCCGGTGACGAAGACCGTGAAGCCTTGTGCCGTCATGATGACTCTGCGTACCCGTTGGCGGACCCGCGCCCAGGGTGATGGGGCGGCGACTGGAGCATCTCACAGGGTGACGAACGTCAGACCACGGCCCTTGAGCGCCGGCAGCACGGTGCGCAGTGACTCGATGGTTTGAGCACGATCGCCGCCGCCGTCGTGGCACAGCAGGATGTCGCCCGGTCGCGCGGCGAGAAGCCGACTGGTGACCACCGTGGTACCCGGCCGCGACCAGTCCCGAGGGTCGATGTCCCAGCCGATCGGCACCATCCGAAGACTCTCCACAGCGGAGAGCACCACGGCCGACCAGTCCCCGGCGGGTGCTCGGAACAATGTCGGCGGCACCCCGCCGGCGTCGACGATGGCCGACTGGGCGTCGGTGATCTGCTGATGGATCGCGGTGGGGCTACCGCGGCTGAAAGGTTGCGGGTGGGTCATGCTGTGGTTACAGATGCTGTGGCCCTCGGCGAGGATTCTCCGCACCAGGTCGGGGTAGGCATGTGCCTGCGCACCGATCAGTGAGAAGGTCGCCCGGATCCCGGTCCGGTGCAGCAGCTCGAGCATCAGCGGCGTCCACAGCGGGTGCGGTCCGTCGTCGATGGTCAACGCGATGGCGTCCTGCGCGACCCCGGGCCGGATGTCGTGGACCTGACTCGCTGGCCTGACCGCCGCGGTGCGCGGCACCGTTTGATCGCCGGTGGTTGCTCCCGGGGAGACAACGACGACGTGTCCCGGTAGGCCGATGGCCATTCCCCCGGCGAGCGTCGCGGTCTTGGTGGCCCATCCGAGTATCCGGCGTCGGGAGATCTTTCGTGCTTCCCCCATCAACCCGTCTCCCGCCCGTTGCCGACGGTCAGGTCGCGCCCGCAGGCAGTCGCCAGCGCAGCATATCGGCTGCCCGCCGGGGCTCAGCTGGGGGGATGGGTACCGCCTGAGCCGGTCGAGACCTCCATCGGCGATGCGGGTGTGCCGGTTCACCCGCCCGGCATGTGATCCGGCCGGTGACCGCTCGGCTTAACCCGAGCACAATGGGATCTCCAGTACCGTCACGGTCGGAGGCGATCCGGATGTCCTGCCCACCGAACCTGCTCACGTCCCGCTTCGGTGACGGCTTGGCGGTCGGCCCCGACCTGGTCGCGGCGGCGGAGTCCGCTGTCACTCAGGCCCTGGCCCCGATGCGCGGGCAGCGCCCCGACCTGCTGTGTCTGTTCGTCTGCGGCGACGATCCGGCGATGGTGGAGTCGGCGGCCACCCGCGCCATGGAGGTGGCCGGGGCGCGCACGACCCTGGGCTGCGGTGCCGGTGGTGTGATCGGCGCCGGTCGGGGGGTGGAGAACGAGCCCGCGGTCAGTGTCTTCGCCGCGTGCCTGCCCGGGGTCAGGTGCACGCCGCTGCACCTGGAGCTGGTGCGCATTCCTGAGGGGGTTGCCGTCACCGGCATGCCGGACCGGCGTGACGACGACGCCGTCGCGGTGCTCCTCGCCGACCCCTTCACCTTCCCCGTCACGGACTTCGTGCAGCGCTCCCACGATGACCTGGGCGGTCTGCCACTGATCGGCGGCGTGGCCAGCGGTCCCCACGGCGGGGAGTCGGCGCGGCTGTTCCTGGACGGCCACAGCGTGCGGGGCGGCGCGGTAGGAGTGGTGCTCGGCGGTCCCGTCACAGCCCGCCCAGTGGTCAGCCAGGGCTGTCGCCCCTTCGGCCCCCCGATGACCGTCACCAGGGCCGAGGGCAACGTGCTGTTGGAGCTGGCCGGAACGCCCGCGCTGGCCAAGCTCGAGCAGATCGTCGCCGGGCTCCCGGCCGAGGAGCGGTCGGCCGCCGTGCGTGGGTTGCAGATCGGCGTCGCGATGGACGAGTACGCCGAGGAGCACGAGCGCGGCGGCTTCCTCATCCGCGGCATCGTGGGCGCCGATCAGCAGCGAGGCGCGATCGCCATCGCAGACGTCGTGGAGGTGGGTCGGACCGTCCGCTTCCAGGTGCGGGACGCCTCCACCGCTGACCAGGACCTCGAGGAGCTGTTCACCCGGTTCCGCGCGGAGGCCCCTCCGGTGGGCGGCGCGCTGCTGTTCTCCTGCAACGGCCGTGGTCGGGCCATGTTCCCGAGCGCCGATCACGATGTGCTGGCCGTGCGCGCCGGCCTCGACACCACCGGTGTGGCCGGGTTCTTCGCGGCCGGCGAGATCGGCCCCGTGGGGGGTCGAAACCACCTGCACGGCTTCACCGCGTCAATCCTGGTGTTCGGTGCCGACGGCTCGTGAGAGGTGGTGGAGGCGTCATGTTCTATGCCTTCGGGTTCGAGCGGGTCGGCGTGGTGATGGGCGACCTGTACTTCGTCGACCCCGACCCGCTGCCGGGCCAGGAGGGCGCCGAGCACGGTGTGCGCCTTGAGGTGCGGCTGCTCGAGCCGGGTGAGCTGAGGGGCTCGATCTACTCGGCTCGGCCGATCGTGGTCGACCGGCTTGTTTGGAGGGTCGACCTGCTGGAGTCGGTGACGGGCCTGCCGGGCAGCTTGGACCGGGCTCATCACCACCCGGCCTGCCGCGGATGGGAGCCGGGCCTGCGCCACTTCGTCGACGGTCTGCCGGCTCAGCCGCTCGAATGGGTGGCCGCCCGGTTGTCCGATCTCGACACCCTTCTCGACCAGGCCGGTATGACCGCGGCCGACGTCGGTGCCGGCGACGCTGAGGCGCTTCGGCGGGCCGTCCCCGAGATCGCCGACGTGTTGGGACGGCTGCTCGACCGGATGAAGGCGGAGCAGCTGGTGCTTCCGCCGGGCGATGAGAAGCCGGCCAGCGCCCGCGTCGGCTGGCTGTGACCTCGCGACCCAGCCGGCCTGGTGTTCCGGCTCACCCACCGGCCGGCGTCGCGGCGCGGAGCTCGGCGCGGGCGATGACGCTGATGTCGGCCTGGTCGGTGAACAGACCGTCGAGCCCGGCTCGGAGGTAGGTGGTCTGCTCGTCGATCGCCCGCCCGTAGTCGGTCGGCACGGCGGAGCTCTGGTAGTCGACCGGCAGGAAGTCGTTCTCGGCGCGGAAGGTGTAGGGGTGCACGACCAGGCTGGCGTGGTGGGCGTCGGCCACCAGCGTGGTGGTGCAGCCGAGCGTGCCGTCGGCCTTGCGGGGGATGACCTGGAGTTTGTCCGGCCCGATGCCCTGCGCGTAGCGGGCGATTCCGCGCAGACCCTCTGGTGTTGACAGCTCGGCGTAGGTCGGGCCGCGGCCGGCGGCCACGGTGTCGAACGGCGCGCCGGAGGCCGCCAGCAGCTGGACCGACTTCGTCCGCAGGCCGGCCTCGCGCAGCCACATGAGGTTGGTCACCTCGAAGGACTGCACGAACACCGGGGCGTCCGGTCTGTTGAGCCGGTTGCGCCGCAGGATCTCCAGCAGCCGGGGCTCCAGCGGCAGGCCGGCGTGGGAGAAGAACGTTGGGTGCTTGGTCTCCGGGTAGACGCCCAGCTCCCGGTGCAGCTCGCCGGACAGCCGGGTCCGGAGGTCCAACAGCTCCTGGAACGTCGGGATCTCGTACCGCCCGTCGAACAGGGTGTTGTGCTGGCGGATGTGCGGCAGTCGCTCCACCGCTCGCAGCGTTTTGAGCTCGGCGAGGGTGAAGTCCTCGGTGAACCAGCCCGTGACGGCCTCGCCGTCCAGCATCCTGGTGGTCTTGCGGGAGGCGAACTCGGGGTGGCCGGCGACGTCCGTGGTATCGCCGATCTCCGGCTCGTGCCGACAGACCAGTACGCCGTCGCTGGTCACCACGAGGTCGGGCTCCAGGAAGTCCGCGCCCAGCCGCGCGGCGAGCTCGTAGCAGGCCAAGGTGTGCTCCGGCCGGTAGCCGGCGGCTCCCCGGTGACCGATCAGGATCGTCGGAACGTGCATCTAGCTGGTGATGTCTTTGGTGGCGAAGCGGTAGTAGGCCGCTGAGGCGAAGACCGTCGCGTAAAGCAGCCCGGAGAACGCTCCACTGGCCAGGTGGGTCCAGTCAATGGGGGAGGCCAGGAGGTCGGCCCACGCCGAGTTGAACCGGGTGGGCAGGTAGTTCCGCAGGTCACCGAGCGCGTCGATGGTCTCCAGGATCTGGGACAGGATCGACACCATCACCGCGCCGCCGACGGCTCCGAGCGGCGCGTCGGTGCTCACCGAGAGCAGCAGCGCCAGCCCGGCGACCCACGCCAGGTGCAACACCAGGTACGCCGGGGCCAGCGCCAGCCGGCTCGCGGCGGGCAGGAAGCCCAGCGACTGGCCGGTGGGGGAGACCAGCTCCCCTGTCCCGTAGCCGACCACACCGACCGCCATCGCCACCGCGAGGAGCAGTATCAGGGCGGACGCTGACAGCAGCGCCGCCACCGCCGCCTTACGCCGCAGCAGGCGAGCGCGGGGTACCGGAGCGGCCAGCAGGTAACGCAGGCTCGACCAGGACGCCTCGCTGGCCACCGTGTCCCCGAAGAACAGCGCCACCACCACAACCAGCAGGAAGCTCACCGTCGAGAACAGGGTGAACACCACGAAGTTGAGCCCACTGGACGTGGCGAGGTCGACCAGCGTGGCACCCCTTCGGTTGCGGTCGTCCCGCCCGACCGTGAAGGCGAGCCAGAGCAGGACGGGCAGCAGGGCGAGGAACCCCAAGGTGAGCACGGTCCGCCTGCGGCGCAGTTGGCGCGCCAGCTCCACCCGCAGCGGCAAGGTCGCCGCAGCCCGGTAGCCGGGCGCTGACCCCTGAGCGGTCACTCGACGGCCTCCTCGTCCACCAGCTGCAGGAATGCATCCTCCAATGGGCGGCGCGTGGCCACCCCGTCGACCCCGGCCCCGGCGATCTCGGCGACCGTGCCGGCGGCCACCAGGCGGCCCCGGTGCATCACCACCACATGGCTACAGGTCTGCTCCACCTCGGCGAGCAGATGGCTGGAGACCAGCACCGTCGCGCCGAGGGCGGCGTAGCCGCGCAGTACCTCGCGCATCGCGTGGATCTGCGGGGGATCCAGGCCATTGGTCGGCTCGTCGAGCACCAGTAGGTCCGGTTTCCCGAGCATGGCCTGGGCGATGGCCAAGCGCTGGCGCATCCCCTGGCTGTAGGTGGCCACCCGCCGGTGCACCGCATGGCCTAGCCCGGCGATCCGCAACGCCTCCTCGATACCGGCGTCCGCCGAGGGCCGACCGGTGGCCGCCCAGTACAGCCGGAGGTTGGCCGCCCCGGTCAGGTGCGGCAGGAGTCCCGGACCCTCGACGAACGCCCCGATCCGGGACAGCACCGGGGAACCGGCCGTGACCCGGTGCCCGAACACCCGCAACTGTCCGCCGGTCGGCCGGATCAGTCCCATCAACATCCGCAGCACGGTCGTCTTGCCCGCCCCGTTGGGCCCCAGCAGGCCCAGCACCTGCCCGCGCTCGACGCGGAAGGACAGGTCATCGACGGCGGTGAGGCCACCCGGGTAGCGCTTGGTCAGGCCCGACACCACCAGCGGCACCCCGGCCAGCTCGGGATCGGCGTCGCCGGCGTGCCGGCGGCGCAGCGCGGCGAACACCCCGAGCGCCATCACCAGCGCGGTGAGCCCACCCAGCCCGGCGAGCTGGACCACCGGAAGCGGGCCGGGTGCCCGCTCGCCAGGCACGACCGGCACAGCCAGGCGCGGGGCCCCGGCCAGTGACACGATGTACCGGGCGGGTTGCGGGGGCAGCGCATAGCCGCGGTCGGTGGTGGCCACCGCGACCGCCAGCCGGTGCCCGGCCTGCACCGGCCACACCACCCCCGCCAGCGTCACGGTGACCTCCACCGGGGTGCCGTCGGCGGGCAGTGGGCCGATCCGCACCGGGGCCACCGCACCCCCGGGCAGCGTGCGGTGCCCGTCCGGTCCGAGGTCATAGAGCTTGACGAACAGCACTGCCTCGGACGGTGGCGGTCCTGGCTCAGCCGTCGGTGTAGTGAGGGTAGGTGCGGTGGCCACCCGCAACCGGAGCCGCGGCGCTCCGACGACCTCCAGCGGGTCGGCCAGTGGAGCGGTGACGAACGTCGCGGCCTGCCCGGGTAGGTCCATCGCCACCCCGTCGAGGTTGGCGGCGCCTTCGGGCAGGGCGGCGCCCAGCCCTGGCAGGCTGCTCAACGCGGCTGGGCTGCCGCCGGGAGGGCGGAGGATCGGCTGCGGCCCGCCGTACAGAGCCGGTTCCCGGTGCCGCACCGGGACGCCGCCGAGCCCGGGATAGGCCGGGGCGTGCACGGTGCGCGGGGCGATGCCAGGCCGGGTGTCGAAGATTCCCGGCACCTGGTAGTCGAACCCGGTCCCGGGATCCTTGCCGATCCGACGAAGGTGGTAATCGAACCAGTCGTCGACCTGGTCTTGCAGCGCCGCGCCCGGCTCGCCGCCGTCGTGGCCACCCGCGTACCACACCACCTTCAGCGGGGCTCCCGCCGAGGCGAGCTGCCGGGCGGTGGCGTCGGCCTGGTCCAGCCCGAACAGCGTGTCGTGCTCGCCCTGGATGAGCAGGGTCGGCGCGGTGATGTCGCCGGCCACCGTGGTGGGTGAGGAGTGGCGCAGCAATGACATGATCTGCGGGGTGGGGCCGCCGGTGGTGGCGGCCTGGACGTAGGCCGCGCACACCTCAGGGCGCAACCGCCCGCACAGCCCGCCCGGGCCGGCGGGGCCCGCTCCGAAGAAGTAGGCCGCCCAGTCCCGCTTGAACACCCCATCCGGGGCGAAGGCACCGGCCGCCGGGGTGTTCAAACGGGACTGGGCGGCGGGGATGGGCGCTCGGCTCGCGGCATTCGGGAACAGCGCCTGCCCCAGGTCGTTCCAGGTGACCTCCGCCGCGACCGCGTCCACCCGCCGGTCGGTTCCGGCCAGCAGCAGGGCCAGCGCGCCGCCGTAGGACGCGCCGGTGACGCCGACCCGCGGCTCACCCGGCCCGTCACGCACCACGTCGGGCCGAGTGGCGAGCCAGTCCACCAGCGCCCGAGCGTCGGCCACCTCGTAGTCGGGGGAGTCGAGTCCGATCCGCCCGGTGCTCGCGCCGAACCCCCGGGCACTCCAGGTGAGCACGACGAACCCCCGACGGGCCAGCGCGGTCGCCTCGGCGCTGACCGAGTCCTTACTGCCACCGAAGCCGTGGGCCACCAGGATGGCCGGAGCGGGGGTGACCGCCGGCCGGTACAGCGTGGCGTCCAGGCGCACCTGCCCCGTGCCACCCGGCCCTTCCGGCACGTCGATCGTGGCGTTCTCGCGTGCCACCGGCGGCGGATCCGGCGTCATCGTGACGGCCAGCGCCACCCCCGCGCCCACGACCAGAGCGGCGAGGAGCAGCACGACGGGGAGTGGCCAGCGCAGCCGCTCCGGCCGGGGCGGCCGGGTCGTTCGAGGCACGCCACTGACGGTAGGTCACCGGCCTGGCGGCGCAGTGGCCGTCTCAGCGGATTCTCAGCGCGCCCTCGGTGTGGCCAACGTCATCATGACGGCCCGGCTATCCGGGTGGTGCCGGTGCGGGCGATACGGGAGACTTGTCCATACGTGGAGGGGAGTATTCCTTCGCGGCGGCATCGTCAACACGGCCTTCCCGCGGGAGTGCCCGGTGCCGTCGACCGGTCCCGTCGGTGGAAGAGACCTCCGGTGTCGACGGATGCCGTCTGCCCGGAGGTTCGCTGATGTATGTGCCCACGTGGGTATGGCTCGCCACGGTGGGCGGTCTCGGCGTCCTGCTCGCCCTCGACCTGGTCATCGTCGACCGCAAGCCGCACAAGGTGGGCATGGCCGAGGCGGCCCGGTGGGCGGTGTTCTACCTCGCCTGCGCGGCGGCGTTCGAGCTGGGTGTCTGGCTGTTCGCCGGCGGCGATCTCGCCGTCAAGTACTTCGCTGGATACCTCACCGAGTACTCGCTGTCGGTGGACAACCTGTTCATCTTCGTGGTCATCATGGCGGCATTCCGGATGCCGGTTGTCCAGCAACACCGGGTACTGTTGGTCGGTATCGCGCTCGCGCTGGTCATGCGGGGACTGTTCATCGCGGCGGGCGCGGCCTTGATCTCGCATTTCAGCTGGGTGTTCTACCTCTTCGGTGCGCTGCTGGTCTACCTGGGTTGGCGGCAGATCCACCGGCGCAAGCAGGACATGGTGTTCCAGAACAACATCGTGCTGCGCGCGCTCCGGAAGCTGGTCCCGGTGACCGACGAGTACGACGGGTCGCGGCTTACGGTCAAGCGGCGCGGAAAGCGGTGGCTCACCCCGATGATCGTGGTGATGATCACGATCGGCTCCGTCGACATGGTCTTCGCTCTGGACTCCATCCCGGCGATCTTCGGGCTCACCCGGGAACCCTTCCTCGTCTTCACCGCCAGCGCCTTTGCGCTGATGGGGTTGCGACAGGTGTACGTCCTCATCGGCGGGTTGCTCACCAGGCTCGTCTACCTGTCCATCGGGCTGGGCGTGATCCTCGGGTTCATCGGCGTGACACTGGTGCTCGATGCGTTGAACGAGAACTCGCTGCCGTTTCTCAATGATGGCCGGCCGCTCGACTCGGTGCCGACGGTGGGCATCGGGCTCTCACTGGGTATGATCGTCGGCGTGCTGCTGGCGACGATCGTGGCCAGCGCGCTCAGGACACGCATGCGTCGTCGCGGTGGTCAGCCGACACCCGATGAGGCAGTCAGCTCCCGGGCCGGCAGCCGTGGACGAGCATGAACGGTGCGTGCTCGCGTTCGACGTCGTAGTCCCAGGTGCGGGGGTCAGCCGGGCCCGGCCTTTCGGCGTCCGCGAGCACAGGCGCGTCGGTCCGCAGGTCGGTGAAGCCGACCTCAGCCAGAATCTCCTGGTAGGTGTGGGCCGACCAGAAGTAGTCCGGTAGCTCCAGCCATTCGCCGTTGGTCATCAGCAGGTGGGCGACGCGTGGGTCCCCGTCCTGGTAGCTCACCCCGGGCTCTCCTGAGCGAAAGGCGGAGAACTGCATTCCGACGTGGTCGGAATGGGGATCGAGAATGACGAACCGTCCGCCTGGACGAAGCACCCGCCACACCTCGGCGGCAATCGCCCTCACCTGCTCGAGGGAGGGCAGCGCGAGAAAGACGAAGCACGCCATCGCCGCGTCCACGCTGCTGTCCGCCAGGAACGCGAGCCGGTGTTCCCGCACCCGGTGGTAGACGACCCGGGGATGGCCGTGCCGTCGCGAGGCGATCGACAGCATCTCAGCTGAGGGGTCCACCGCGATGACCCGCAGGCCATGGTCGCGGGCGACCCGATGAGCGACCTTTCCCGGCCCGCATCCGTAGTCGAGGAGTGTTACTGGCGCATCGGGGCCGCCGACGCCGAGCGCGCGGAGCGCGAACGGGTACCCGAGCACCCATCCGACCCTGTCGTCGACCTCGGCGAAGTCCGCGGAAGTCGACGCATCGTAGGCCGTGTCCGTGTTCGGTTCCATATGCCGCATCCATTTCGCTCGGCTTGCGGGCGTCTCACGATACCCGAGCCGACGTCTCTGTACGTTCATATACCAGGGTCGTCGGGCGTTGGCGGCGCGATTGATGGCCTGCTCGGCGTCGGCGACAGGGCTGCCCAGCGCGCTGAGCGGGTCACCGGGCACCGTCTCTGCGCCGGATGTCACACACCGGGCATATCTGGTCAGAGTCTTGCGGGTAACCGGGCAGGCTCACCCGATCGAGCGGGAGCGGTCACAGTAGGCCGCGACGTGGGGGTCGAGCACGATGCCGCCATTAACCTTCTGGGCGCCTCGATACAGAAGCGGTGCGTGGTACCGACCGGCCACCGGGAACTCGAGGCAGGGGGAGCAAGGCTCGGGCCTGGAGCACACCTGCGGGATGGTCACCGTCGGGCGACAGCAGGTGCGCGCGGTGGTCCAGGCGGGGACCGTGCCCAGCGCGCCGGGCCGCTCACCGAGTGGCCCTGGCGCATGCCGGGCAGACCTGCTGGGGGTCGGGTGGGGTGCCGGAGAATCCCAGACCGCGACTGAACGGGAGCGCTCGGGACACGAACGTCACCCCGCACGCGGCGAGCACGGTGCCCTCAGCCGGGCGCAGCGCGCCGCGATGCGAATCATGATCACCGATCGACCGTAGGTACCAGACCACCGGGGCCCCGCTCATCCGAGCCACTCGACCAACGCGTCGCGAAGCACCCGGCCGCCGTCCTTGTCGATCGTGATCGTGCAGGCGCCGGCGGCGTGCGGGTCCGGATCGATCACGCCGCCACGGGTGCGCACCACCAGCGCGCAGGTCACGTCGATCACCCTGCGGAACCTGCCGTTCCAACGGGTCAGGAAGGTCAGTCATACGCACCTCTCATGTGGTCACAGCGTCTACAGGTGGAGTGGGATGACGGATCTCGGTGCGGCGCTGCGAGTAGCACGCGAAGCCGCAGCGTGCTGGTCGGCGAGTCGGAGGAATATTTACAGAGGGGTTGGAAAACCGTGTGATCGAGCTGCGTCACCTCGATGATCTCATCGGCGGAGGCGATCTGTTCCCTGTAGTGAGCAAAGAACTATCAGAGGTAGGCAGGGTTGTGCAGTCCGCCAGCTATACCGACAGGATCGGACAGCGGCTGTTGACAGTCGTGGGAGAGTTCGCCCAGCTTGCTTGATGGGTAGCCAGTGACGCGGGGCGGTACGTTGAGGCGCAGCGGATCCATCTCGATGGGGTGTCCGCAGCACAGGCTGCCGCTGACCGCCCGCTCGCGGCTCAACTGCTGTCTTCGTTGAGCTATCAGATGGCTGACGTGGGGGAAGCGCGTGATGCGGCTTTGCTGGCACGGTCCGCCGTCAAGGGCGTCGGGGATGCCTCCGACGGTGACGACTTCGTGATCAGCGGCGGGTGAGGATTCGGGTCACCCCCGCCGTCGCGGTGGACAGCAGCAGCCAGCCCACCGCTGTCAGGCCGCCGGCTATCCAGGCTGACGCCCCGGAGGTTCGCCATAGCCCGTGCTGGTCCAGGTTCACCACCGGGACCAGCAGGTCCGCGACATAGATCACCGGCTGCCACGAGGGGTCCTGGTGGTTGTCGAGCCGGGACAGCTGGTGGTGGCTGAACCACAGCGACCCGAGCAGCCAGCACACCGCGAGCCACAGAGCCGCCCGCCAGGGGCGGTAGCCGTAGCCGACGGTCCACTCCTGCAGCCATCCCCAGACCCGCCCGGCCGGTCCGTGCGCGGTATACCGGTGCCGCTGCTTGGTCAACAGCACCGTGTCGGCGCGGTCGTCGTGACCGGCGTCGCGGTAGCTCGCGGCGAGGTGGTCATAGGGATCGGGGTCGTAGCTGGACAGCACGCGCCGCAGCCAGCGCAGCCGGGTGGCCACGTCCGCCTCGGGCGAGGCGGTGAGTGACCGATACTGGAAACCCTCGATGTCCACCTTCCCGTCGGTGCTCCACAGCCGCTCATCGTCGAAAACCGAGCCGGCCACCACACTGGCGAGGCTGACCTCGCCGCGCGGCGGCTCGGCGAGACGCAGCCTCAGCTCCTGGCAGGTCATACCGCGAGCGCGTAGCGCCGCGACACTCTTACCGGGTCCGCCGAGCCGGGCGCCGTCGAAGCTCACCGACTTCGATACCTCGGCGAGGCTCAACCGCACGCCTCCGGTGGCGGTGAACCTGCGGCTGGCGTACACGTCCTTGCCGATCGTGGCGGCCCGAGCGTCGAGCGACGGTTTGGTTGAGCCATCCGGCCGGCACCGCGGCGCGTCGAGGCGGGCGCCGGTGCAGTCCAGGGTCGATCCGATGTGGGCGTGGTGCAGCCGGATCGACCCTGAGACCACCGCCCAGCGCAGGAACAGCGACCCGCCGACCCGCAAACCCGTCGGCGACGAGCACGTCCAGGCCCGGGCCGTGCAGCTGGACACCGGTCAGGCTCGCGCTGCCGTGCACCTGCGCGCCGACCAGTCGGACCTGGCCGCGCGCCCGCAGCGGACCGGCGTCGTCGGACACGTCGGTGCGGGGCAGGGATCGGCGCGCCTCCAGGTCGCCGAGTACCTCGATGCCGTCGGCGGCCAGGGCCACCGGCACGGGTTGCAACTGATCACCGTCGCCGGCGCCGGACTCGACCGGGCTGCCCAGCCTCGCCCCGGAAAGCCGCAGATAGCCCCCGACCCGCGCATTCGTCACCCGGACAACTTCCCGCGGCGGTGAACCCCGCGTCGAGCAGCAGGTTACCGTTCACCGCGAGACGGTCGGCCACCAGCGCCGCGCTGGGATCAGCGCTACCGCGCGGCAGCACGAGTACCGCAGGCTCCTCCGGATCGATGGTGCCCTGCAACGCCGCACCGGAGAACACCGCATTGCCCGCTACCGAGGCACCGGCCAGCACGACCCGGCCCTGCGTGCCGAACCCCCGATCGCACCGCAGGTTGCCGCCGACCTGCACTCCGGACGCTTCCAGCGCGTCACCACCGGGACGGGTCAGCCGCGCGCCGCGCAGATCGATGTTGCCCTCCACCCGCGCGCCGGACAGCCGCACCTCGCCGTCAGCCTGCAGCCCCCGGGCGTCGAGCACGCCGGAGACCACCAGCCGAACCCCGACCAGAGCATGAGCCCCGGGGGCGTCCAGGCGGGTGCCGATCAACCGCAGCGGCCCCTCGACCTGGGCGTCGGGCAGCACGACCGGCCCGGTCACCGTGCAGCTCTCCAGCGCCAGCTCGCTGCGTACCCTCAGGTTGGCAGCCTGTAGGCCGGGCAGTGTGCAGCGGGTGAGGCGCCAGCCGGTGAGGTTCGCGGCGTACAGGTCGATCGGCTCGTCGAAGGTACAGCCGGTGAGCTCGACCAGCACGGGAACCGTCACTCCGGGCAGCGCCAGTGGGCCGCGGACCACCGCGCCGGCCAGTCGCAGCGCGGGAACCAGTCCCTGCTCCTGGGGCGGTGCCCCGGCGAGCAGCCCCACAAGCAGCGCGGCGGCCACCTCACCGCCCGCGAGGTCCAGCGTCGCGCCTCGGGCGAACGCCCGGCATACCTCATCAGCCACGGTAGCGCTGCGGGTCACCCGCATCCTTTCGCTGTGCGGGATCGTATCGGACGCCAGGATGGGATGATGAACATCCGTTCGGAGACCTCCACCGATCTGGCCGCGTACCCACATCGGTGGCGAGCCCTCGCGGTCACCCAGCTGGCGGGCTTCATGAGCCTGCTGGACGTCAGCATCGTCAACGTCGCGCTGCCCACCATTGCGCGGAGCATGAGCGCCTCGGTGGCGCAGGTGCAGTGGGTGGTGTCCGGCTACGCGCTCGCCTTCGGGCTGGTGCTGGTGGCGGGTGGGCGGCTGGGTGACACCCTGGGCCGGCGGCGGATGTTCCTCGTCGCGCTGAGCGCGTTCGTGCTGACCAGCGCGCTCTGTGGGGCGGCGCCCAGCGCGGGGCTGCTGGTCACGGCCCGGCTGTTGCAGGGCGTCGCCGCCGGGATGCTCACTCCGCAGAGCTCGGGTCTGATCCAGGTGCTGTTCCACGGCGCGGAGCGGGGCAGGGCTTTCGGCATCTTCGGCGCCACGGTCGGGCTGTCCACAGCGGTCGGACCGGTGCTCGGCGGCCTGATCCTCACCGCGGCCGGGGGGCCGGAGGGCTGGCGGTGGATCTTCTATGTCAACGTCCCGATCGGCCTGGTCGCGCTGGTCGCGGCGTGGCGCCTGGTGCCTTCCCGGCGGCGCGGCGCGGCGCCGGTGGCATCACAGATCGACATGGTGGGCGCGCTGCTGCTCGGCGCCGGTGTGCTGTGCCTGCTGCTACCGCTGGTGCAGCTGGACAGCGGTGGGCTACGCCGGCTGTGGTGGCTGTTCGGGCTGGCGCCGGTGCTGGCTGCGCTGTTCTTTCGCTGGGAGCGGCGGATGGCGCGGGGCGATCGGGCGCCGTTGCTGGACACCCGGCTGCTGTCCGCCACACCCGGTTTCCCGGCGGGGGCCGTGCTGGGGATGCTGTACTTCGTCGGCCTCAGCGGGATCTGGTTGGTGCTCGCGCTGTACTTCCAGCGCGGGCTGGGGTACACACCGCTGCGGTCCGGGCTCGTGGTGACGCCGTTCGCGCTCGGGTCGACGATGTCGGCCGCGGTGGCCGGCCGGCTGGTGGTCAGGTACGGCCGCTGGTTGACGGTGATGGGGCTGGCCGGTGTCGCCGTCGGGTGCGCCGCCACCGCCGTCGTGCTCTACGCCGTGCCCGCCGGCTGGGCGGTGACGTTGCCACTGTTCGCTGCGGGTGTCGGCGGGGGCGCGGTGATCTCGCCGAACGTCACGCTGACTCTGGAGTGCGTGCCACCCCACATGGGCGGAGCGGCGGCTGGAGCGCTGCAGACCGGCCAGCGAATCGGATCCGCGATCGGGACGGCCACGTTGGCGGCGGTGTTCTACCACGTGGTGGCCCACAGTGGCCGCTACCAGAGCGCCATTGCGGCGGCACTGCTCACCGCGGCGGGGTTCGTGTGCCTGGCTCTGTTCGTGGCCGTGCTGGAGCTTCGGTTCCGCCGACACCGGGAGCTGCCGGCGGAACCGGACGAGGCCAGCGTGGCGCAGGCCGACGTGCACCGGGCCTGAGCGAGGCCGGGCACCTGTCAGTGCCTGGTACCGAGCCGCCGTGTCTAGCGGCGCAGGTACGTGGCTGATGTTCGTCGCCTGAACGTCGCCCGGTTCGCGGTGGCTCCGGCGTAGTCTCACTGCGTTATGGTGGCGGACGGGGAGCAGGGTCGGCGCGGTCCGCATCTCGTCGTGTGCGGCGACGACCCGCTGGCCTATCGTCTCGTGGAGGAGCTCGTCACCCGGATCGGTGACGAGGTGACGGTGATCCTGCCGTCGGTGGAGCGCAACCAGGGACCCCGGATCGCGGCGCTGCCGAAGGTGCGTGTCATCGAGGCGCCTGAGCTGAGCGAGGGCGCTTTCCGCGCGGCCCGAGTGGAGCAGGCCAGTGCGGTCGCGCTGGTCAACCAGGACGACGTCGGCAACATCCACGCCGCGCTCCGGGCGCAGGAACTGAACAGTGACCTGCGGTTGGTGATCCGTTTCTTCAACAAGAGTCTTGGTCATCGCATCCAGCCTCTGTTTCCTGGCTGCGATGTGCTCTCCGATGCCGATACAGCGGCCCCGTTCTTCGTGGCGGGGGCGCTGGGGTCGCTGGCGCCCAGCTACGTGCGGCTGCCGGGCCGGACGCTGTATGTCACGCGACGACGCGATGTGGCCGCGGACCGGGTGATCTGCACGTTGGCCGACACCGACGGGCCCGGGCAGCCCGAACTGCTGCCGACCGACCAGGACGACGCGGACCTGGTGCTCGCGTTGGCCGACGGCCCGGGCGTCCTCGGCGGTCCCGTGGCCCATCGCCGAGGACGGAACCGGCTGCGGGCCCTGTGGTGGCGTATCACCGGGTTGTTCAACCGGAAGCTCGTCATCGCCACCCTCGGACTGTTCGCCCTGCTGGGGCTCGGTACCGTCCTGTTCGCCAGCAGGGGTGGCTTCTCGTTGGGCGACGCGCTTTACCTCACCCTGCTCGATGCCGCTGGAGCGGCCCAGCCCGACATCACGCTGAGACTTGTCGACAAGATCACTCAGACCATGGTCACGGTTGTCGGAATCTCGATCATCCCGGTGGTCACCGCGGCAGTGGTCGACGCCGTCGTCGGCGCCCAGCTGGCCACCGCCCTGGGCAGGCCTCGCCGGATCGCCGGCCATGTGGTGGTCGTCGGGTTGGGCAACGTCGGTGCCCGGGTGCTGGGGCAGCTGCACGATCTGGGCGTGCCGGTGGTGTGCGTGGAGAGCGACGAGAAAGCCCGGGGAGTGTCGCTGGCACGGCGGATCGGCGTGCCGGTCGTGTTCGGTGACGCCAGCCGGGAGGACACCCTGCGCGCCGCCCACCTCGACACCAGCCGTGCCCTGGTCGCCGTGACCAACAACGACATCACCAACCTCGAAGCCGCCCTGCACGGACGCACGATGAGCGAAGAACTGCGTGTCGTGCTCCGCTTGTTCGACAGCGACCTGGCCGAACGGGTCCAGCGCAGGTTCGGCATCACGATCTCCCGAAGCGTGTCCTATCTGGCCGCGCCGGCGTTCGCGGCGGCGATGCTGGGCCGCCGGGTCCTCGGCACGATCCCGGTCGGCCGCCGGGTTCTGCTCATCACCGAGGTGCTCGTCCAGGCGGGTTCTCACCTTGACGGTGTGGCCTGCCACACCGTCAACGAGCCCCGCCAGGCGCAGGTGATCGCGATCCACCGGCACGCCACGACCGCCCTCGAGCTACCAGCACCCCCAGAGCACCTCCTCGCCGGCGGTGATCGACTGATCGTCCTGGCGACACGCGCGGGGCTGGGCCGGATCCTCACCCGCAGCGTCGCGACCAGCGCCTCGCCATCATGAACAGCGGAGCAGCCTCCGGTCCTCCTGACGCAGTATCCCCCACGCGAGCAGCTGGCGGCCCAACTGGTTGATGTTGTCCCGACCGCTGATGTCGGTGACGCCGAACTCCTGCAGTTTTCTGCACCATCTGCTCGCGCAGTCCTCGACGGCTTTCGCGGTGACCGGCTCCTTGTGGGGTCGTGCGGCGGATGCGTACTCGGCGGCCTCCCGGTTACCGATCGCGTCGCCGGGATCGGGCAGCGCGAGGAACTTGGCCGCGAGCAGCAACCGTTCGCGGTTGGTCGGCTCGCGCAGTCGGACGGTGCTGGGATCACCATGCTCTGGGGTGTCCACGGTCGGCTGGACAGGGGTGTCGACGGTCACCGAGAGTAGGTACCTCCCGGACGGCGCGCCGACCCTGATCTCCAGGCCGGGTGGGCTGACGGCCCACCGCGAGTGCGAGTCCGACGCGGTCCGCGGCGGTAGCGGGTTGGGCACCCCTCGCACGATCACGTCGAACGGACGGCTGGTGCTGTCGTTGTAGACCACCCACAGGCCTTCGTTGCATCGGATGGAGCCCACATGGCGGGAGATGTACCGATCAGGTGCGCCGTGCACGCTGTCGTGGCCGAACCGTAACGTGCGGTCCTGACCTCGCCCGAAGGTGAACGGAGGATTGCCCGGGCGCAGCACTGCCACCTGGCGGCCCAGGAAACGAACCGCCAGTCCACTCGGCGGCTGGCGCGGCCCCACCATCGGCCCACGCTAGCGCCGCGCTGCCGGGTTTGACCACCGCAATGAGGGTTGCCCTCTAGCTAGGGTGGTGGTGTGGGGTTCTACTGATCCGCGGAGGGTCGGTGACGAGCGGGAGACCTACTGTGCAGTTGAGCCTGCAGACCATCGGGACCAGGCGGGCGCCGTCAGGCCAGGCCGTGTGGAGGGTCCGCCGTTACGACTGGGATACCACGCCCGGCATACTCCGGGTGGCCCGGATCGTCCTCGTGTTGGGGGTGCTGCTCGCCGGCGGCGTCGGAGTCTACGCCGCCCTCGCCCGGGTGAACACCACTCGCGACATCGCCGAGCACCTCGAACCGCTCAGTACCACCGTCACCACGCTCTACCGGTCGCTGGCCGATGCGGACGCCACGGTGGCGGCTGGGTACCTGTCCGGCGGTGTGGAACCCACCGAGATACAGACTCGCTATGAACGGGATCTGGCCGCCGCGACGGCGAGCCTGGCACAGGCCGGCACCCAAGCCGGGGGAGAGCAGCTGACCGCGAAGCGGATCGCCGACATCACCACCCAGCTGCCGACCTACACCGGCCTCGTCGAGCGGGCTCGGGCGAACAACCGGCAGGGCTTTGTGGTCGGGGTGTCCTACCTGCGGCGCGCGTCGAAGCTGATGCAGGACTCGATCCTGCCTGAGGCTGCGGAGCTGCAACAACGGCAGGCCGCGCGGCTCGACGACGCCTACCGGCGGGCCGGGTCAGTGCCGGTCGTCGCGCTCGCGGCCTGCGGGGTGAGCCTGGCCGGACTGGTCTGGGCGCAGGTCTTCCTGCTGCAGCGGACACACCGGGTCTTCAACGTCGGCCTGGTCCTCGCCAGCGTGGCGGTTATCGCCGGCTTGGTGTGGTGGACGGTCGCGGGGGTGGCCTCGGCCGGCTCGCTGGTGGGCGCGCTCGGGCATAGCCGGTCGGTGTCCGACGCGCTGGCACCGGCGCAGATCGCGGCGCTGCAGGCGCGCGCCTTCGAGAGCCTCGAGCTGGTGGATCGCAACGGTGGTGCCATCGAGCCGGACTTCGAGGCCCGGATGCAACGGCTCGCACGGAACAACGGCACCGGCGGCGCGCTGGGCGCGGCCCAGCACTTCGCCACCGACCGGCAGGGTAAGGCGCTGGTACAGGCGGCGATCGACGCCACCCGCGGTTACGCCGCAGCACACCGGGTGCTCCGGCGGCTGGACGACGCCGGAGAGTACCCCCAGGCGGTCGACGCCGCGGTGAACTCTCACCCAGCCAGCGCGGCGACAACGTTCGACCGGCTCGACGCAGCACTCAAGAGCGCCGTCGAGTACGAGCACGGGGCCTTTGAGAAGGACATCGAGCACGCCCGAGGCTGGCTCACCGGCCTGCCGGCCGGTACCGGCATGTTAGCCCTCGTCGCGGCGGTCGGGGTGGTCTTGGGTGTCCGCCAGCGGCTGGAGGAGTACCGGTGAGTACCCGGTTCGCGCTCGCCTGCTCAGCGCTGGCCGCCATCGTGCTGGCCGCGACAGCCGGCGGCCAGTGGTGGGACCACCCTGTCCCGGTGACGGCAGGCCCCGGCCCGGCCGGAGCCGTGCGTCCGATGGCGGGGAGCTCACCCGGGTCGGCATCCGCCACACCGGACTGCACCCCGCAGAACCTCCTGGCCAGCCTGCGCCCGCAGGGCCCGTTGCCGGCCCCCGGTCAGATGCCCGCCGGGTCCACGATGGCGCGCATCGCGAAGCGGGGTCACCTGATCGTCGGCGTCCTCGAGGATGTCTCACCGATGGCCGTCCGGGACATGAACCTGCAGCTGGAGGGGTTCGACATCGACATCGCGCGGGACATCGCCGAGGCGATCTTCGGCGACCGCGAGCGAGTGGTGTTCCGGCCGCTGCGCGAGGCCGACCGGTTCCCCACGCTAGTATCGGGCCAGGTGGACCTCCTGGTCGCCGGGGCGACCATCACCTGTCCGCGTCGTGAACAGGTGGATTTCAGCACTGTGTACTACGAGGCGGGGCAACGGGTACTGGTGAATCGCGGCTCGGCCGTCAGGGGCCTGGACGACCTGCGGGGCAGGCCGGTCTGCACGGCCGGAGGTTCGACATCGCTGCGGAATCTCCAGGCCTCCCCCGCCGTGCCGATCCCGGTCGTCACGGCTACCCAGACAGACTGCCTGATGCTGCTCCAGCTCGGTAAGGTCGATGCGGTATCCACCGATGACAACCTGCTGGCCGGCATGGCCGCCCAGGATCCCCGGACCGAGGTCGTCGGCCCACGGTTCACTGAGGAGCCCTACGGCGTGGCGATCAACAAGAACACTCCGGACCTGGTGCGGTTCGTCAATGCAGTGCTGCAGCGTCGCGTCGAGGACGGCCGGTGGCGGGCCAGCTACGAGCACTGGCTGACACCACTGGGCCCGCCACCGTCACCGCCGACACCGCAGTACCGGGACTGATGCCATGACGACCGTCACCACAGCCGATGGGGAAGCCGCCGAGGAGCCGTCGGCCACGCTGCTCGAGAAGCCATTGAGTGATCAGATGGCGCCGATTCCGATAATGGATGACCCGCAGGTGCCTGAGCGCAGGCGGTTCTGCCCGAGTCCCGAGTGCCGCCACCCGGTGGGCCGGGCTCGCGAGGGCCGGCCTGGCCGAGTCGAGGGTTTCTGCCCGCAATGTGGGACCGAGTTCTCCTTCCGGCCACCGCTGCGGCCCGACGAGCTGGTGGGTGACGGCCAGTTCCAGGTGCAGGGCGCGATCAACTACGGTGGGCTGGGTTGGGTCTACCTGGCCTGGGATCGCCGGGTCTCACGCTGGGTGGTGCTCAAGGGCCTGATCGATCCCGACGATCCGGACAACCGCCAGGCCGCAGTCGCCGAGCTGAGGGCGCTGGCTCATGCCCGCCACCGCAACATCGTCACGGTGCACACCGTGGTCACCCATCCGCACCCGCTCACCGGGGGGGATGTCGACTACATCGTGATGGAGTGCCTGTCCGGCAAGTCGCTCAAGCAGCTGCGCGACGAGCGCCCGGACAGCGATCCCTACCTGCCGGTGGATCAGGTCTGCAGGTTCGCGCTGGAGGTGTTGGCCGCGCTGGAGCACCTGCATGTGCGGCACAGCCTGCTGTACTGCGACGTGTCCGCGGACAACGTGATCGACTCCACGGACGGTGTCAAGCTGATCGACCTGGGCGCGGTCCGCCGGATGGATGATCAGGACAGCCCGGTCTGGGGCAAGCCCGGCTACCTGGACCCGGAGATCGAGACGCACGGCCCGTCGGTCGCGACTGATCTCTACTCCGTCGCGCGGATGATAGCGGTGCTCAGCTTCCCGTTCCCGGACTTCGCCACCGACGCGCCGATCCCCGGACAGGACGAGGTGGAGCTGCTGGACTTGCACCCGTCTTTCGCCGGGCTGCTGCGCCGCGCGACCAACCCCGATCCGCACCAGCGGTTCGCCTCAGCGGCGGACATGGCCGAGCAGCTGGAAGGTGTGCTGCGGGAGGTCCGCGCGGTGCGGGAGGGCCGGCCGTTCCCCGCCGCCTCGAGCCGGTTCGGGCCGGAGCTGCGGGTGGTGGGGACCGATCCGGACAGCTTCCCCGCCGTGGACCCGGTCGCGGCCGCGCTGGCCCTGCCCGACCCGCGGGTCGACCCCGCCGACCCGCACGCCGGCCTGCTCGCTGCGATCCGCGTCAAGGATCTCGGTGAGGCCGTGCGGGTGCTGACCACGTTGGCGGACCCGTCACTGGAGACGCGGCTGCGGGTGGTGCGTTCCCGGATCCAGCTGCGCCATCTCGACACCGACGCCGATCTCGACGCGCTGGCCGAGCAGCAGCCGGGTGACTGGCGGGTCGACTGGTACCGAGGGCTCCACTGCCTGGTCGAGGGCGACGTCACCGCCTCCCAGCGGCATTTCGCGGCGGTGCTTGACGCCCTGCCGGGGGAGGCCGCGCCCAAGCTCGCCTTAGCGCTGTGCGCGGCGCGCGAGGGCGCCGCCGAACTCGCCGCACGCTACTACGCGACCGTGTGGCGGACCGACCAGTCCTACGTGAGTGCAGCGTTCGGGCTCGCCCGAGCGCACTTCACCCTCGGTGACATCGCCGGCGCGGCCATCGCGCTGGAGGACGTGCCGGAGAGCTCCCGCTATGCCATCCCGGCCCGGCTGTGCGCGATCCTGGCCCGGGCCCGCGGATACACCGACGGGCGGCCACCTGTCGCCGACTTCTTCACCGCCGCCGAGGGGCTGGTTACCCTGGGCCTTGACGAGCGGCGCCGCGAGCTGGCGGTCACGGAAGTGCTCGAGACCGTTCTGCGCTGGGAGCGCGCCGACCGGCCGTGGCCGGCCGAGGCGACCACGCGGATCCCGACCGCCCTGCTCGGCCACCAGCTCAACGAGCGCGGTGTGCGGGACCGCCTGGAGGTCGCCTACCGCGAGCTCGCCCGGCTGGCCCCTACCACGACGGAACAGATCGTCCTCGTCGACAAGGCCAACGAGTGCCGCAACCGGAGTTGGATATGAGCGGCGCTGAGGTGCTGGCCGGGCGGCTCTGCGCGCAATGCGCCGAGCCGGCGGGTCCTCGGGACCGGTACTGCGAGCACTGCGGTGCCCGGATGGCGCAGCCGCGGCGGGACCGGGTCGAGGCCGACGTCGGGGTCGCCGCAGGGGTCAGCGACCGGGGCCGGCGGCGCCACCGCAACGAGGACGCGCTGGCGCTGCGCAACGTCGGCTTGCGCGCCGGCCCTGGGTCAGCGCGTCGCGGCGTCGCGGTGGCGATCGTCTGCGACGGTGTGTCGTCATCGGCTCGTCCTGACACGGCGTCCGAGACCGCCGCTGAGGTCGCCGCCGAGACGCTGGCGGCCGCGCTGCGCGCCGAGACCGGACCGGTCGCCGCGACGCGGCAGGCCATCCACGCGGCGGATAGAGCGGTCGCCAGACTGGCCGATTCCGGCGGGGTCGACTCAGCGGGAGCTGACTCGGAGTGGGCCGATGAGCTAGCCCCAGCCTGTACGTTCGTCTCAGCCATCGTCACCGGCGACGCGGTCACCATTGGCTGGGTGGGAGACAGCCGGGCCTACTGGATACCGGGTGAGCACACCGACTCGACGCCGACCCGGCTCACCGAGGACGACTCCTGGCTGGCCCAAGAGTTAGCGGCCGGAGTGCTCAGCCCAGCCCAGGCGGCCACCGACCGGCGCGCGCACGCCATCACCGCGTGGTTGGGCGAAGACGCCGACCAGGTAGACCCCCACGTCGTCACTTTCGAACCTGAAGGACCCGGCGTGGTCGTGATCTGCACCGACGGCCTGTGGAACTATCTCGACACCGTCGAGGAGCTCTCGGCGGCGCTTCCAGCCGATGCGTTCGAGGCCCCGCTCGACGCGGCGCGCCGGCTCGTCGAGATAGCGCTACACTGCGGCGGCCGCGACAACGTCACGGTTGCCGTGCTTCCGTTCGTCAGCCCTCAGCGGGCACGCCACCTCAGCGGCACGTCCCCTCAGAGCGACCGTCGTGATCAGCATGCCTGAGCTCGCCCAGCGCCTCCTCCGCGCGCCTGCGCCCGCCTTCCGGCCCAATCCCCGACATGGAGACATATCGGGGTTGTGTTGACCCCGATATGTCTCCATGTCGGGGATTGCGTCAAGTTCTTCGCGGACGGTCCAGGAGCTGGTGCGGCCCAGGACTGTGACGGCGCCGTTGGTACCGGTGAGGTGCTCGGAGACGACCTCACCGAGCCAGCGCGACCACTGCTCGCCGGTGAAGCTGATCACCGGGCTGTCGATGACCTTGTTGTGTCTGATCTCCACGCCTTCGCTGGTGAGGTCGACCTCGACACATCCGTCCGCTTGGGCTGAGTACGTCGACTTCCGCCACCCGGCGCGGCGGTGTGCGGTGGGCATGGTGTCCTCCGGAGTCATGTCAGCGCGGTGAGACGATCGCGGATCGCTGTCCCGGTGTCGGCCGGCGAGAGCGCGACCTCACGCAGCCTCGCGACGATCCGAGTGCACTCCGCTACCTGATCTCGGTCCCGGACGCAGATGGCGCCGTTGACGATCTCGATGTAGGCGATGGACTGCGCTTGGGCGAAGTCGAGCAGTGTGAAGGGGCCGACGCCCCCGTCGTGCCAACCAGCGGATGTCGGCAGAACGTGGATCTCCACGTTGTCTCGTTCCGACATGGCGGTCAGGTGTTCGAGCTGCCGCCGCATCACGGCCGGACCGCCGACCGGCCGGTCGAGGACCGACTCCTCGATCAAGGCGACGGGATGGAGCGGGTCGCTCTCCGAGTCCAGCCGCCGTTGCCGGTCCATGCTCAGCCCAAGGATCTTCCCGGTCGGCCGCTGTTCGAGGTCCTCAGGAGGTGGCTCCGCCGATGAGCGCCGAGCGGGCCGCCGCCCCCGGTGCGCGCGAGGGGCATACGATCTAGCCACGATGGCGGATAACCGGGTGCGGGTCGGTGGGCCGTACTTCGAGGACCTGTCGCACGGGCAGGTCTTCTCCGACGCCCCGGGCTTGACGCTGACCCCGGGCCACGCCGCGCTGCACCAGGCGCTGTCCGGCGACCGGCTCCGGCTGTCGCTGGATCACGAGCTGTCCGCGGCGGTCACCGGCCGCACCGAGCCGTTGGCCCATCCCACGCTGGTCTGCCATGTCGCGATCGGGCAGACCACGTCGCCGTCGCAGCGGGTTCGCGGCAACCTGTTCTACCGGGGCCTGCGCCTGTTGCGCCCGGTGCACCTCGGCGACACGCTGCGTACTCGTACGGAGGTCGTCGCGTTGCGACAGAACCGCCCGAGACCGGGGCGGCCGGCGACCGGCCTCGCTGTGCTGCGGGTACGGGTCGACAACCAGCGTGACGAGCCGGTGCTCGACTTCTGGCGCTGCCCGATGATCCCGTTGCGCGACCCCGACGCGAACACGGGGCATGCCGACAGCTTCGACGACATCCCGGCTGACGCCGACCCCGTCGAGAACCTGCCGTGGGGTTGGCGGCTCGGCGCGTTCCGGGCCACCGTGACCGAACCCGGCACGGTCTACGACATCGAGGTGCGCGACACCGTGACCGGTGCTCCCGAGCTGGCCAGGGCCACCCTGAACCTCGCGGCCACGCACACCGACCCCGGTGCGTCGGCGTACGGGCGTCGCCTGGTCTACGGCGGGCACACCATCTCGATCGCCGGCGCGCATGCCACCCGGGCGCTGCCCGACTTGGTGACGATCGTGGCCTGGCGCAGCTGTGACCACACCGGCCCGGTCTTCGAGGGCGATGTGCTGCGCACCGAGCTGCGCGTCGAGGCCGTTCACCAGTGCGACGGTCACCGGCTGATCGACCTGCGGGCGGTGGTGCACGGCTGCGCCGCGGCCGACGCCGGTGATCCGGCTGCGGCGCAGAAGCCGGTGCTGGACTGGCGGTTCGTTGCGCTCGCACGGTAGGCGAGGTGGGAGATGACCGGGATCCTGACGGGGATGCGGGTGGTGGAGGGCTCGGCCTTCGTGGCGGCGCCACTCGGCGGGATGACGCTGGCTCAGCTCGGTGCGGACGTGATCAGGTTCGACCCGGTCGGCGGCGGCCTGGACGCCAACCGCTGGCCGGTCACCGCGGCGGGCAAGAGTCTGTTCTGGGCGGGACTGAACAAGGGCAAGCGCTCGATCGCGGTCGATATGCGATCGCCGCGAGGCAGAGCGCTGCTCACCGACCTGATCACCGCGCCCGGTGACGACGCGGGGCTGTTCCTCACCAACTTCCCGGCCGTGGGCTGGCTGGACTTCACCACGCTCACGTCCCGCCGCCCCGACCTGATCATGGTCAACGTCGTCGGCAACCCGGACGGCTCGTCCGCGGTCGACTACACGGTCAACCCCGCGGCCGGCTTCCCCTGGACCACCGGACCCGCCACCGTGTCCGTGCCGGTGAACCATCTGCTGCCGGCCTGGGACGCGATCACTGGCACGTTGGCCGCGACGGGGCTGCTGGCCGCCGAGCGCAGGCGGCGGATCGAGGGCATCGGCCAGTTCGTCCGGCTCGCACTCGCCGATGTGGCGTTCGCGATGGTCGGTCACCTCGGGTACGTCGCCGAGGTACAGATCAACAGCAGCGAGCGGCCGAGGTACGGCAACGACCTGTACGGCGCGTTCGGTCGCGACTTCGCCACCAGGGACGGCAAGCGGGTCATGGTGGTCGGCCTGACCCCGCGGCAGTGGCGCAGCCTGGTGAGCGCGGTCGGGATCGGGGATGCCTGCGCTCAGGTCGAGAAGCTGCTCGGGGTCGACCTGGAGAAGGAGGGTGACCGGTTCGCCGCGCGCCACGTGATCGGCGCGCTTCTGGAGCCGTGGGTCGCCGGCCGCACGCTGTCGCAGGTCCGGGAGGTCTTCGACGCGCACGACGTGTGCTGGGGGCCGTACCAGACCTTCGCCGAGCTGGTCAGTACCGATCCGCGTTGCTCGCCGGCCAACCCGATGTTCGCCGAGGTCGACCAGCCCGGCATCGGTACCTACCTCATGCCCGGCTCGCCGCTCGAGTTCTCCGCCACCGACCGGGTACCGCCCGCGCCGGCGCCCCAGCTCGGCCAGCACACCGACGAGATCCTCGCCGGGGTCCTGGGCCTGTCCAGCGCGGAGATCGGGCGGTTGCACGACGAGGGCGTCGTCGCCGGGACCACCACCTGATCAAACCAGCCGCATGGACTCGGTGGCGCACTGGCAGGTGCTCGCCGGGCAGGACGCGGTGTGGCTCGCCGTGACCGGCTGACATCCCACTGTTACCAATCCGGATAGGAGAGGGTGTGACGGTGACTGGCACCATCACCGCCGCACCGGCCACTGCGCGTATTCAGCGTGCCGTCACGCGCGCCGCAGCGT
This sequence comes from Pseudonocardiales bacterium, assembly GCA_019243635.1. Taxonomy (GTDB): domain Bacteria; phylum Actinomycetota; class Actinomycetes; order Mycobacteriales; family Pseudonocardiaceae. The sequence continues at coordinate 28,882 of JAFAUB010000092.1, read as the reverse complement.
TCCCGCGGCTGCGGTACATGGGGTCGAAGTACAAGCTTGTGCCGCAGCTCGCTGGGGTGTTCGCCGAGATCGGCGGCTCGAGGGCGCTCGACGCCTTCTCCGGCAGCGGGGTGGTGGCCTACACGTTGAAGGCACTCGGGTACCAGGTCACGAGCAACGACTTCCTCAGCTTCCCGTCGATCATCGCGGCAGCCACCGTCGAGAACCAGTCCGAGCGGCTGACCGCCGAGGACGTCGACCTGATCTGCGGGCCGCCCGCGGACGACCGCGACTTCATCCAGTCCACGTTCGACGGGCTCTACTTCGACCGCGAGGACCGGGTGTTCCTGGACTCGGCCTGGTCGCATATCGACACGCTGGCCGGCGCGAGACAGGCGCTCGCGATCTCCGCGCTGGTGCTCGGCGCCGCGCGCAAGCAGCCTCGCGGCGTGTTCACCGTCACCGATCGTCGCTACGACGACGGCCGCCGTGACCTGCGGCTGCCGCTGCGGCAGCACTTTCGCGAGCGCGTGGCCGAGTACAACGCCGTGGTGTTCGACAGCAGGCAGGAGTCGTGGGCGCTGTGCGGGGATGTCTCGGCGCTCGGCGGCGGCCACGACGTGGTCTACCTCGACCCGCCGTACGCGCCGCCGAAGGACGACAACTGCTACGTCAAGCGGTACCACTTCCTGGAGGGCCTATCGGTCTACTGGCGCGGTCAGCGGATCATGGAGGGCACCAGGACCAAGAAGCTCGCGAAGAAGTACACGCCGTTCTCCTACAAGCGCACCGTGACCCAGGCGCTCCGCGAGACGTTCACGCAGTTCAAGGACAGTACGATCGTCTTGTCTTACTCGTCCAATGCGGTGCCGGATGCCGGAACCATCGAGGCGGTGCTGCGCGAGGTCAAGGGCTCGGTCGAGGTGCGGCACATGGACCACCGGTACTCGTTCGGGACGCACGCCACGGCAGCGCGGCGCGAGGTCTCCGAGTACCTGTTCATCGGACGATGACCGGCTCGATCCCGGCGATGAGCCCGGCCGCCTCGACGAAGGAAGTGACCAGGTGTTCCTCTTCTTCTCGAACCGATTGGGCTGCCTCCTCTCGCTGCTCCTGTCCGCGGCGCTCACCGGACTGCTGATCCTGATCCTGTATGCCCGGTGAGCCCCGCCGACGAGCTGCGGAGCTTGATCGTCGAAAGTGAGCTGAAGCGGTGCAAGCCTGCACGGCCGCAGCTCACTTTCAGCGATCTTCGCGTGCTCAACGGCCTGGGGGCGTGGCCTTGCCACCGAACGTCGCCGACAATGTCCGATCTGGGTACCCACCGACGTATCACGGAGCAGGTGAGAAGTCTCCTCAGAGTAACGGCTGCGCGGGCGGCGGTTCGAACGCTCCATAGCTCGCCTGACCGCGACCAGTGGAGGGAGGTGACCTGATGCGATTCCTGAACCCGGTCGCCGTCACCTGTCTGACCTGCGGGCGGCCGACCGTCGTCGCCGAGACGTCGACCGGTTCCGTGCGGGTGCACTGCGGCACCTGGCGCTGGCAGTGTGACGTCCCTTTCACCGGTATCCGGCATACCCCGTACGCGGTGACCCCCGCTGATCCGACCCCGTTCGACGCGGCCGGCGACCGGGAGCTGGCAGCATGAGCACCCAGCCTGAGGGCTGGGCGACGACGTCGAACACCACGTCGCGGGGCCCCGGTTCCGAGCGCGGCGAGGCCGGCTAGGCGGGCCAGTCGGTGTGTCATGCCGGCCCCCTTCCCATGGCGTGACGATCTCCACGCTGGTCGAGGGGGACAGTCGGGCTCACCAGCCCCGCGTGCGCCACTCCGCGAGGTGCGGTCGCTCGGCGCCGAGCGTGGAGTCCTTCCCGTGTCCGGGATAGAACCACGTCTCGTCAGGGAGCTGGTCGAAGACCCGTGACTCGAGGTCGTCCATCAGACTGGTGAAGTCGGTGGGGTTGGTCGTCCGCCCGGGGCCGCCGGGGAACAGCGCGTCACTGGTGAACAGGTGCGGTGTGCCCGCGGCGTCCCGGTGCAGCAGGGCGATCGAGCCGGGGGTGTGCCCGCGCAGGTGGATCACGTCCAGCACGATCTGGCCCACCGTCACGGTGTCCCCGTGGTCCACCAGGCGGTCGGGAGGTATCGGCAACTCGGGGGCGTCGACCGGATGCGCGACCGTCCGCGCCCCGGTGGCGCCGGCGAGGGCGCCGAGGGCCTGCCAGTGGTCCGCGTGCCGGTGGGTGGTGACGATCGTCCGCAGGTCGGGGCGGTCCGAGCCATGACCCAGCAGGTCCATCAGCCGCTGCGCCTCGTTGGCCGCGTCGATCAGCAACGCCTCGCCGGTGCTCCGGCAGACCAGCAGGTAAGCGTTGTTGTCCATCGGCCCGACCGAGATCTTGGTGACGGTCAGGGCGTCCAGCGTCCGTCGCTGCGCCGGTCCGCCTGGCTCAACCGCGCCGTCGTAGTCCTCGAGGATGTCCACAGTCGCCGACCGTAATGCGCCGCGGTCCCCACCGCGAGCCCGCTTCTGTCAGACCGGGCGAATAGCATGGGCGGGGCCGTCCGGCGAAGGGAACCACGTGGCTGATCGACTTGTCGTGCGCGGTGCGCGGGAGCACAACCTGCGCAACGTCGATCTCGACCTGCCTCGCGACAGCCTCATCGTGTTCACCGGGCTGTCCGGTTCCGGCAAGTCCAGCCTCGCCTTCGACACCATCTTCGCGGAGGGCCAGCGCCGCTACGTCGAGTCGCTGTCGGCCTATGCCCGCCAGTTCCTCGGCCAGATGGACAAGCCCGACGTCGACTTCATCGAGGGTCTGTCGCCTGCGGTGTCGATCGACCAGAAGTCCACCAGCCGCAACCCCCGCTCCACCGTCGGCACCATCACCGAGGTGCATGACTACCTGCGGCTGCTCTATGCCCGCGCGGGGGAGCCGCATTGCCCGCTGTGCGGCGAGCCGATCTCCCGGCAGACCCCACAGCAGATCGTCGACCAGGTACTCGCCCTGGAACCCGGCACCCGGTTCCAGGTCCTGGCGCCCGTGGTGCGGACCCGCAAGGGCGAGTTCGTCGACCTGTTCGCCGAGCTGCAGTCTCAGGGCTACTCCCGGGTGCTCGTCGACGGCACCGTGCATCCACTGACCGACCCGCCCAGGCTCAAGAAGCAGGACAAGCACGACATCTCCGTGGTGGTCGACCGGCTGTCGGTCAAGGACAGCGCCAAGCAGCGGCTCACCGACTCGGTGGAGACCGCGCTGCGGCTGGCCGACGGCCTGGTCGTGCTCGATTTCGTGGACCGCGACGAGCACGACCCGCACCGACAGCGCCGGTTCTCCGAGCGGATGGCCTGCCCGAACGGCCACCCCATCGGGGTCGACGACCTGGAGCCGCGCTCGTTCTCGTTCAACTCGCCCTACGGCGCCTGCCCGGAGTGCACCGGCATCGGGGTGCGCAAGGAAGTCGACCCCGAGCTGGTGGTGCCCGACGAGCACCTGTCCCTCGAGGAGGGGGCGATCGCGCCGTGGGCCACCGGGCAGACCCACGAGTACTTCCAGCGGCTGCTTGAGGCGCTGGCTGAGGCCGTCGGGTTCCGGATGGACACCCCATGGCGACGGTTGCGGGCCGGCGCTCAGAAGGCCGTGCTGCACGGCTGCGACGCGCAGGTGCATGTCCGTTACCGCAACCGCTTCGGCCGTGAGCGCGCCTACTACGCAGCCTTCGAGGGCGTCATCCCGTTCCTCGAGCGCCGGATGAGCCAGACCGAGTCAGAGCACATGCGTGACAAGTACGACGGCTACATGCGAGAGGTGCCCTGCCCGGCCTGCCGGGGCACCCGGCTCAAGCCGGAGATTCTGGCCGTCACCCTCTCGCACACCACCGAGGGCAGGAAATCCATCGCCGACGTCTCCGCGCTGTCGGTCCGCGACGCCGCGGCCTTCCTCGACGGCCTGCGGCTGGACACCAGGCAGGCGATGATCGCCGGTGCGGTGCTCAAGGAGATCCAGGCCCGGCTGCGCTTCCTGCTCGACGTCGGACTGGACTACCTGTCCCTGGACCGCGCCTCAGCCACGCTGTCCGGAGGTGAGGCGCAGCGGATCCGGTTGGCCACCCAGATCGGCTCCGGGCTGGTCGGCGTGCTGTACGTGCTGGACGAGCCGTCGATCGGCCTGCACCAGCGGGACAACCACCGGCTGCTGGCCACCCTCACCAGGCTGCGGGACCTGGGCAACACGCTGATCGTTGTCGAGCATGACGAGGACACCATCCGGGCTTCCGACTGGGTGGTGGACATCGGCCCTGGGGCGGGGGAGCACGGCGGTCAGGTGGTGCACAGCGGGCCGTTTCACGAGCTGGAGCGGCATGACACCTCGATCACCGGCGCCTACCTCTCGGGCCGGCGCAGCATCCCGGTCCCGACCACTCGACGCTCGGTGGACCGCTCGCGACGGTTGACGGTGGTCGGGGCGCGCGAGCACAACCTGCGTGGCATCGACGTGTCCTTCCCGCTCGGCTGCCTGGTCGCGGTCACCGGGGTGTCCGGGTCGGGTAAGTCGACGCTGGTCAATGACATCCTCGCGACCGTGCTGGCGAACCGGCTCAACGGCGCCCGTCAGGTACCCGGACGGCACACTCGGGTCACCGGCGTGGAGCACGTCGACAAGCTGGTCAGGGTCGACCAGTCACCGATCGGGCGGACTCCCCGGTCCAACCCGGCTACGTATACCGGCGTGTTCGACCGGATCCGCAAGCTCTTCGCCGCCACCACCGAGGCGAAGGTCCGCGGCTACCAGCCTGGGCGGTTCTCCTTCAACATCAAGGGCGGGCGTTGCGAGGCCTGCGCGGGCGACGGCACGATCAAGATCGAGATGAACTTCCTGCCCGACGTGTACGTGCCCTGCGAGGTGTGCCAGGGAGCCCGGTACAACCGGGAGACCCTTGAGGTGCACTACAAGGGCAAGACCATCGCCGAGGTGCTCGATATGCCGATCGAGGAGGCGGCGGCGTTCTTCGAGCCGATCTCGTCGATCCACCGGCACCTCAAGACGCTGGTGGACGTCGGGCTGGGCTACGTCCGGCTCGGGCAGCCCGCGCCGACGCTGTCCGGCGGCGAAGCCCAGCGCGTCAAGCTGGCCAGTGAGCTGCAGAAGCGCTCCACCGGTCGCACCGTCTACGTGCTCGACGAGCCCACCACCGGCCTACACTTCGAGGACATCCGCAAGCTGCTCGGTGTCGTCACCGAGCTGGCCGACAAGGGCAACACCGTGATCGTCATCGAGCACAACCTCGATGTGATCAAGTCATCGGACTGGGTGATCGACATGGGCCCCGAGGGCGGCGCGGCCGGCGGCATCGTGATCGCCGAGGGTACTCCGGAGCAGGTCGCCGCCGTCGACACCAGCTACACCGGCCAGTTCCTGCGCACCGTCGTCGACGTGCACCACGCCGTCTCACCGCGCCGCCCCCACCGCGCCCCCGTCGCCGCTGGCTGACCAGCCGTTGTCGGCCCCGCATGAACGAGTGAGACAGCTGTGGCGTCAAAGATCGCGGTAGATCTCACGTCGGTGGCCCAGATCGACCACCAGGATGACGAGCCGGTGGTCCTCGACCGTGTAGACCACCCGGTGGTTTCCCACCCGAAGGCGATATGCGCCGCGAAGGCCGTGCAGTGCGATCACGCCGGGCGGCCGGGGCTGCTCGCCGAACCGGTCGACGGCGGCTTGCACGCGTCGGCGGATCGGTTTGTCCAGCTTCGCCAGAGCGCGCAGGGCATCGCGAGTGATCTCAATCCGGTACCGGCTCATCGGCCATGGGCACCGGTTCCGGCATCGCCGGCCTCGAGCTCGGCGACGGCCTGCTCCCAGGGCACGGTGGGCTCGTGACGCTGCAGCACCTCGCCCGCCCGCTGTGACCAGTAGGCGTCCTCCCACTGTTCGAACTGTTCGGCAACCTCGGCTGGCACCACAGCACCGACTCGTCGGCCATAGCGTGTCAGATACACCACGCCACCGTCGCGGACATCGGTATCGATGAGCTCAGGCAGCTTGGCCCGGGCGTCGGTCACGGTGACCTCGACTTGTTCTGCAGGCTTGTGCGGCTGAGCGGCAGTCATGTGCAGAATGTACGTGTTGACGGACCTGTCGAACAAGTCATCGCCGAGCTGGCCGACAAGGGCGACACCATCATCGAGCACGACCTCGACGGGCCACTGCGGTCGCTGGGCTGTGAGTCGGGTCACCCCTTCACACCACACCGCACGACGCCAAGCGGTCGTCAAGCGTGCGAACGGTGGCGGTGTCCGCCCAGGGCCGCAAGTCGGCTCGGCCTCGGCGCAAGGCCGTGACCAGCCTTGCTGAGCTGTTACCTGCCGCGATCTCGGCGGCGTCACCGAGCAGGCGGGCCGCCTCGTCGACCTCGTCTGACTGCGCATACGCCCGCGCCAGGTTCACGGTGGTCAGCGCCACATGGCGGGTGTAGGACCGGTCCAGGGTCACGAGTGACCGCTGAGCATAGTCAGCGGCACGTTCGGCATCGCGCAGCCTCAAGTGACACTCGCCGCAGAACGAGGTGTGTATCCCGTCGTAGTAGTTGATGCTGTAATAGCTCGGTACCTGCTCACTGGCTCTTCCGAGCTCCGTTTCCGCCGTGTCAAGCGCCGCCAAGCATGCGTCTCGTCGCCCGTCAGCGGCGTACGCCCGCGCCACCCCGGCGGCGGCTGTCCAGGCGCGCAACCGCATATCACCGGTACGGTCGGCCCACTGCCTGGCCGCCACCGCGTGGTCGATGCCGACACGCGGCTTGCCATGCCAGACCGCCATGCGGCTCATACCGCCCAGCACGATGGCGCCCAGCGCAATGTTCCCGGCCTCGTGGGCCAGCGCACGGGCGTCTTCGTAGAAATACTCCGCGCTGTCGATATCGTTCAGGTCGACCGAGCACCAGCCGGCGTAGCGGGAGGCAAGACCCAGCGCCGAGAGCAGTCGGGGTCGCAGCGAGTCCGGGCAGTTCGGCAACAGCGAACGAAGAAGGCTGCGCTGGGCGAGCACGGTATCCAGCACGCCACGCGCGCCGAGGCTGTCATCCTGAGACGTTTACACCGCCACAGCACCGTTTCGAAGTGCTCGATGGTGTGCGCGTCGACCCGGTTGCGATTGCTGAGCACTGCGGCGACGCGCGCGTGCTCGTCCGGGGCGGGGGAGTGGCCGACTGACGCGGTCGTGGCCGCCCAGCCGAGGGTGCGGAGCGCGTCGCGACGCTTCATGGTGTGAGCCCAACTCGTCAGGAACCGAACGAGTTGATGGTAGGCACGGTCACGCCCATAAGGCGTGGCCGGCGCCCCACTATCACCCGCCGTCAGGGACCCCAGGCAGGTCATCAGCAGCGAGGTGAGCTCATCCGGAGGCTGCAGGCCCATCGCCGCTACCCACATCGCGGGGTTCGTGGGCACCACCAGCTCAGCTCTGGGCTGACTGGCTCCCGGCACGGTGACCTGGGTTCCCGGGTACGCCGGTGCGGGGGGCGGGACGGTAGTGATCGCTGCGGGTGGGTGACCGGTGGTGAGCAGGCAGCGGTCGGCCGGGATGAGGCGTTCCAGGTCGTCGGCGTCGACAAGCTGGGCCGGGGTGCACCCGTGCCCGAACGTGACGGCCAGCTGAGCGAGGTAGCGCAGGCTGGGGGGACACCCCCCGTGCGGCCATGCCTCGAACTCGCTGACCCGATTGTCCGAAAGCCTCGCCCCCGGATGGTCGGTGTTGTACCGCTGGGCGAGCTTCCACTGGGGCCAGCCCAGGGCGTGTCGCCACGCCACCCTGGGGCGCAGGTTGAACTGGCGAGCCATCTCGGCGGCGATCTGGCCGACGGTGCACCCGTAGCCGCGCATCCGCTCGCGCAGCTTGTCACGCTCCGCTTTCGCGGAGTTCCCCGCTCTCCTGGGCATCGCCGCTCACCCCCGTTTGCCTGCTGTCCCGATTCCGCCGCGAACCGTAGTCCAGCCGGGTGAGAGCGCGGGCGTCCAGCGGCCGGATCCAGCGGAAGTTCGTCGCGCTCCTCCGCCCGTCTGCGCAGGCCAGCGCATCAGCGATCGGCGGGGCAAAATTTCCATTCGTACTCGCTCCGCTGTGCTGAGTACTGGGGGCCAGGACTTCACCCGACCGTGGCTGGCGGCGATCAGGTTGTTCGCGTATGGCTGGGTGACGCTGGCACGGTGATTGACAATGCCAGCGGACAGGACATTCGGGGCAAAGGAGCCGCCGTTATGACATCGGCTGTAGAAGAATCGCGCATCCAGAAAGTGGTCGATGGGCTGCACCGCCAGTTGCTGATCAATGGGGAGTGGGTGGACGCGGCGTCGGGCGCGACGTTCGAGACCCTCAACCCAGCTACCGAGGAGGTCATCGCGCACGTCGCCCACGGCGAGCGGGAGGACGTGAACCGGGCGGTGCGGGCCGCCCGCGCGGCGTTCGACGACACCGCGCCGTGGCGCCGCATGCCGCCAGGGCAGCGCGGCAAGATCATCCACAAGATCGGTGATCTGATCCTGAAGAACCTCGAGGAGCTCGCGCTGCTCGAGTCGCTGGATAACGGCAAACCGTTCGTGGTCGCGAAGGTGGCTGACGTGCCCCTGGCCGCGGACTTGTTCCACTACATGTCCGGCTGGGCGAGCAAGATCGAAGGCAACACGATCCCGATGTCGGCGGCCTCGCCCGGGTCGCACCTGTCGTTCTCGCTGCGCGAGCCGGTCGGTGTCGTGGCGCAGATCGTGCCGTGGAACTTCCCGCTGCTGATGGCGGCGTGGAAGGTCGGACCGGCGCTGGCCGCCGGGTGCGTGAGCATCCTCAAGCCGGCCGAGCAGACGCCGCTCTCGGCGCTGCGCCTGGGCGAGCTTGCCCTCGAGGCGGGTCTGCCGCCGGGGGTGCTGCAGGTGATCACCGGCTTCGGAGACGCGGGTGCGGCTCTCGTGGCGCATCCGGACGTGGACAAGGTGGCCTTCACCGGCTCGACCGAGGTCGGTCGCGAAATCGTCCGCGGTGCTGCGGGCAACCTCAAGAAGGTCACCCTCGAGCTCGGAGGCAAGAGTCCCAACGTCGTCTACGCCGACGCGGACATCGCCAAGGCGATCAAGGGCTCCGCGGGCGCGATCTTCTTCAACCAGGGTGAGTGCTGCGTGGCGGGCTCACGGCTCTACGTCGAGCGCTCGGTGTACGACGAGGTCATCGAGGGGTTGCAGCGCGAGGCTGAGAGCATCCGGGTCGGCAACGGGCTCGACCCGGCCACCGACATGGGTCCGCTCGTCAGCCAGGAGCAGTTCGACCGGGTCACCGGCTACATCGACTCTGGGCGCTCGGACGGCGCCACCATCCACGGCGGCGACCGGGTCGGCGACCGCGGCTACTTCGTGGCGCCGACCATCCTCACCGACACCCGCGACGACATGCGCGCGGTGCAGGAGGAGATCTTCGGTCCGGTCGTGGCCGCCGCTCCGTTCGACTCCGAGGAGCAGATCATCTCCGTGGCGAACCGGACCGACTACGGCCTCGGGGCCGGTGTGTTCAGCCGCGACATCGCCAAGGCGATGCGCACCGCGCAGCGCCTGCGCGCCGGCACCGTGTGGGTCAACACCTGGAACGTCTTCGACGCCGCGATGCCCTTCGGCGGCTACAAGGAGTCGGGCTGGGGCCGCGAGATGGGGCACGCCGCCCTGGAGAACTACCTCGAGACCAAGTCGGTCATCTGCGACCTCAGCTGAGGTCGTAAGCCCCGACGGGGGGTCACGCCGCGTCGACGTGACCCCCCGTTACCAGGCTGGGCTCCGCCGCGAGCACGGACGCCTTCGGTTGCCAGGACTGCTACCGGGGGCGGGTCAACGAGCTCGATGTCGATGGCCACCACACCGAGGGCCTCGATCCCCGCTGAGCGGGGGCAGCGTCAGCGGCCACGCCACACCGGTGGCCGGCGCTCCAGGGCGGCGGCCCGGCCTTCCGCGGCGTCCTGGGTGGCGTTGGCCACCAGTCGCATCGTCTCACCGAACCGGATCGCGTCCACGGAGGACATGTCGCAGGCGCGGCGGGCCACCTCCTTGGTGGCCCGGGCGGCCAGCGGGGCGGCGGCCAGCAGCCGGTCGGCCAGCTCCCGGGCGGCGGTCAGCAGCGACGAATGCGGCACCACCCAACCGGCCAGCCCGATCTCCTTGGCTCGCTCGGCGTCGATCCGCTCTCCGGTGAGCAGCAGCTCCATGGCGTGCTGCCAGCCGACCCGCTGCGGCAGCCGGATGGCGCCGACGATCGTGGGGGTGCCGATCCGCACCTCCGGGTAGCCGAAGACCGCCCGCTCGCTGGCGATGACGAAGTCGCACCAGGTGAGCAGGGTCAGCCCGTAGCCCAGGCAGTATCCGTTCACCGCGGCGACCACCGGCTTGTAGATCTCCCATCCGCTCTCGAAGGAGTTGACGGTCGGCCTCTCCCAGAACGTGCCGGGGAACTCTCCGGCGGGATCACCCGCGGACAGGATGTCCGCCCCGGCGCAGAACGCCCGACCCGCCCCGGTGACGATCGCCACCCACGCGTCCTCGTCGTCCCGGAACGCGGCGAACGCGGCGTTGAGCTCCGCACGCATCTGCCCGTCGATGACGTTGAGCCTGTCCGGCCGCTGGTAGGTGATCGTCGCGACGTGTCCGTCCAGCTCGTAACCCACCGTGTCAGCCACGGCGACCAGACTAGAAGAGCGGGACGAACCGGGAAAGGTGAGACGTCATCATCGCCCAGCGTGGTGTCCATGGTTGGGCGTCTCGGCCGCGCCACGAGGTCGGCGACCTGCTACCCTCATCGATGCGACCAGCTTCCGCTCCGGTGGAGGCGGCAAGTGGAGCCCGCTCCCACCCGGACCGCCGCGAGGCGGCCGGGTCCGGTCGCCGGAATCCCTAGGTGGTTTCTGGCGTTGACATCGCGTGTTGACGATATACACGCGGCGTCGATCGGTCGGATCTGCGGGCCCCCACGCCAGGAGGCGTGGGGGCCACGTTGCGTCCGGGGTGTGACAGTGGGCAGCGGGCCCACACGCCCGGTCGCGCCGTGGGTATGACGACCGAGGAGGCCACATCACCGTCGAGACACGCATCAACGAGCGCATCCGCGTTCCCGAGGTCAGGTTAGTCGGTCCGAATGGTGAGCAGGTCGGCATCGTCCGCATCGAGGACGCGCTGCGGCTGGCTCAGGAAGCCGACCTCGACCTGGTCGAGGTTGCGGCGCAGGCCCGCCCACCGGTCTGCAAGCTCATGGACTTCGGCAAGTTCAAGTACGAGACCGCGCAGAAGGCCCGTGAGTCCCGCCGTAACCAGCAGATGACGGTTATCAAGGAGCAGAAGCTTCGTCCCAAGATCGATGCTCACGACTACGAGACAAAGAAGCGGCACGTTGTGCGGTTCCTCGACGCGGGGCACAAAGTAAAGGTCACCATCATGTTCCGGGGCCGCGAGCAGTCCCGGCCGGAGCTGGGCTTCCGGCTGCTGCAGCGGCTCTCCAATGATGTCGCGGAGCTCGGCTTCGTGGAGACCTCCGCCAAGCAGGACGGTAGGAACATGACGATGGTGCTGGCTCCGCACCGCAACAAGCCCAAGGTGGTCAAGGCCGATCGGGGCGCGACGGAGTCGGCGGAGCAACCAGCGGAGTAACGACCCCATTCACCGCCGCCCCCGGGTGGCAGGACGAGGACGGACATGCCGAAGAACAAGACCCATCGGGGCACCGCGAAGCGCGTGAGGCTCTCCGCCACCGGCAGGTTGCTGCGGCAGCGCGCCGGTAAACGGCACCTGCTGGAGAAGAAACCCTCCCGGGTCACCCGCCGGCTGGACGGGGTGGTCGAGGTGGCCCCACAGGACAAAAAGCGGGTCCGCAAGCTGCTCGGTCGCTGACCGCGCCAGACCCCGACGCTGTTTGACGACCATGGGCGAGCCCCCGCCCCCGAGACCGACAGGACGAACCAGTGGCACGCGTCAAGCGAGCGGTCAACGCCCACAAGAAGCGCCGCACGACCCTGGAGACCGCCAGCGGCTACCGCGGCCAGCGCTCCCGGCTCTACCGCAAGGCCAAGGAACAGGTCCTCCACTCGATGCAGTACGCCTACCGTGACCGGCGGGCGCGCAAAGGTGACTTCCGGCAGCTCTGGATCACCCGCATCAACGCCGCCGCGCGGCAGAACGGGATGACCTACAACCGACTCATCCAAGGGCTTCGCATCGCCGAGGTCGAGGTGGACCGCAAGAACCTCGCCGAGCTCGCGGTGTCCGACCCCACCGCGTTCACCGCGCTGGTCGAGATCGCCAGGGCCAACCTGCCGAGTAGCCGGGGGGCGGGCGACCCGGTGTCCCAGGACGGTGACGCCACCTGAGCGCGGCAGCCGGCCACGCCTGCGACCCCATGACCGAGCCGGGCGTTCCGTATACCGAACGGACCCCCCGGGTGGCGGCTGCGCGCCAGCTGCTCCGGCGCCGGGCTCGGGAGCGCGCCGGGCGGTTTCTCGTCGAGGGCGTCCAAGCCGTGCGTGAGGCCCTCAGCTGTGGGTCGGTGCTGGAGCTGTTCGTCACCGAGCGTGCCGCTACCCGGCATCCCGACCTGCTCGATGCGCCCGGCGCTCGGGTATCCCTGATCACCGAGCGGGCCGCCGCCGGGCTGTCCGGGACGGCTACTCCGCAAGGAGTCGTGGCGGTCTGCGCCGCCCTCGGGCGGCCGGCGGCGGACGTGACGGGCGGCACCCGGCTGGTCGCGGTGCTGGCGGATGTCGCCGACCCCGGCAATGCCGGCACGGTCATCCGGGTGGCCGACGCGGCCGGGGCGGGCGCGGTGCTCTTCGCCGGAGACACCGTCGACCCGCATAACGGCAAATGCGTGCGAGCCTCCACCGGCAGCCTGTTCCACGTCGCGGTGGGAGTGGAGCCCGATCCGCGGCTGGCCCTCGCGGCGTGCCGGCGGGCTGGACTGCAGGTGCTGGCGGCCGATGCCGGCGCCGGCCGGGACCTTGATGACGTCCTCGACGCCGGAACCCTGGTGGCGCCGACCGCGTGGTTGTTCGGCAACGAGGCGCAAGGGCTGGACCGCGAGCTGCTCGCGGCCGCCGACCACGCCGTCGCTGTCCCGCTGCACGGCCGCGCGGAGAGCCTCAACCTGGCCACTGCGGCGGCGGTCTGCCTGTACGCCAGCGCGCGGGCGCACCGTCGACCGCGTTCTCCCCGGACCGATCACCTAGGATCTGGCCACAACTGACCGCATACCGGCACGGCGGGCCAAGCCCAGGAGTTCGCACCTTATGTCTGGACCCAACGACCCCTACGACCCCAAGCAGGTCGCTGTGCTGGCGCCGGAAGAGCTGGCGCGGGCCGTCGAGGACGCCGAGAAGGCCTTCGCCGGGGCCGCCGACCTCGAGGAGCTGGCTGCGGTCAAACCAGCCCACCTCGGTGACCGGTCGCCGCTGCTGACCGCCCGACGTGAGATCGGTGCCCTTCCGCCACAGGCCCGCGCCGAGGCCGGCAAGCGGCTCAACTTCAGCCGCGTAGCCGTCCAGGAGGCCTTCGACCAGCGTCGCGCCGCGCTGCAGGTCGAGCGCGACTCCAGAACCCTGCGGGAGGAGGCCCTCGACGTCACCCTGCCGTGGGACCGGGTCCCCGTCGGCGCCCGGCACCCGATCGCCGCGCTCTGTGAGCGCATCGTGGACGTGTTCGTCGCCATGGGCTACGAGGTCGCCGAGGGCCCGGAGCTCGAGGCCGAGTGGTTCAACTTCGACGCGCTCAACTTCCCCAAGGACCACCCGGCCCGCACCATGCAGGACAGCTTCTATGTGGCGCCTGAGGGATCCGGCATGGTTCTGCGCACGCACACCTCCCCGGTGCAGGTGCGCGCCCTGCTGGAGCGGGAGCTGCCGGTGTACGTGGTGTGCCCGGGACGGACGTTCCGCAGTGACGCGCTGGACGCCACCCACACCCCGGTCTTCCACCAGGTGGAAGGCCTCGCGGTGGACCGGGGCATCACCATGGCGCACCTCAAGGGCACCCTGGACGCGTTCGCCCGAGCGATGTTCGGCGAGACCTCCCGGACCCGCCTGCGTCCCCATTACTTCCCCTTCACCGAGCCCTCCGCCGAGGTGGATGTGTGGTTCCCCGAGCGCAAGGGAGGAGCCGGCTGGGTCGAGTGGGGCGGCTGCGGGATGGTCAGTCCGAACGTGCTGCGCGCCTGCGGGGTCGACACCTCGGTCTACTCCGGCTTCGCCTTCGGTATGGGCGTCGAGCGCACCCTGATGTTTCGTAACGGCATCGCCGACATGCGCGACATGGTCGAGGGTGATGTCCGGTTCACCTGCGCCTTCGGAACGGGGGCCTGAGGAGAGTGCGCGTTCCGGTGTCCTGGCTGCGCGACCACGTCGCGCTCCCCGAGGGTAGTGACAGCCCCACCGCGGCGCAGATCGCCGACGCCTTCGTGCGGGCCGGTCTGGAAGTCGAGGCGGTGCACCAGCTCGGCCCGGTCAGCGGGCCGCTGGTGGTGGCCCGCGTGCTGGAGATCGAGGAGCTGGCCGGCTTCTCCAAGGCCGTCCGGTACTGCGTGGTCGATGACGGCGGCCGGACGGTGCCGTGCGGGGTGATCTGCGGTGCCACCGACTTCGTCGTGGGGGACCTGGTGGTGCTGGCGCGGCCCGGCACGGTGCTACCGGGTGAGGTCACGATCGCGGCGCGGACCGCCTACGGCCGGACCTCCGATGGCATGCTCTGTTCGGCCGCCGAGCTCGGGCTCGGCGACGACCACACCGGGATCATCGTGCTGCCGGCCGACGCTGCGGTCCCCGGGGAGCGCGCCGCCCAGGTGCTGGGCCTGCACGATGCGGTGATCGAGCTGGAGATCACCCCGGATCGCGGCTACTGCTTGTCGGTGCGCGGGTTGGCCCGCGAGCTGGCCATCGCCTTCGACGTCCCCTACGGTGATCCCGCCCTGCTCGAGGTTCCCCGGACCGACAGCGCCGGCTGGCCGGTACGCATCGAGGACGAGCATGGCTGCCGCCGGTTCGTGGTTCGCCAGGTGCTGGGCGTGGACCCGGCCGCCGGGTCTCCGTGGTGGATGCGCCGGAGGCTGCAGCTGGCCGGGATGCGACCGATCTCACTGGCCGTCGACGTCACCAACTATGTGATGCTCCAGCTCGGGCAGCCGATGCACGCCTTCGACGCCGCGAAGCTGAACGGTGACCTCATCGTCCGCCGGGCCGCCGAGGGCGAGAAGCTCACCACGCTGGACGGGGTCAGCCGGGAGCTGGATCCGGACGAGCTGGTGATCTGCGACAGCAGCGGCCCGGTGTCGCTGGCGGCCGTGATGGGGGGGGAGAGCACCGAGGTCGGCCCGCAGACCACCAGCCTGCTGCTGGAGGCGGCGACCTGGGACCCGCCTTCGGTGGCCCGCGCCGCCCGGCGGCACAAGCTGCCCAGCGAGGCGTCCCGGCGCTTCGAGCGCGGGGTGGATCCCGCCCTGCCACCGGTCGCCGCCGAGCTCGCCGCGACGTTGCTGACCCGCTATGGCGGGGGGGAGATCGTGTCGGGCCGCACCGACGTCGGGACCCCTCCGGGGCGGGTGTCGGTGGTGATGCCGATCGAGGCGCCGGATCGGGTGGCCGGGCGACCCTACGCGCGCGGCGCTACGGTCCGCCGGCTCTCCCAGATCGGCTGCGCGGTGGAGGTTGCCGGGGCCGACGGCACCACGACGTTGACCGTCGTGCCGCCGTCGTGGCGTCCCGACCTGCTCCAGGCCGCCGACCTCGTCGAGGAGGTGCTGCGGCTGGAGGGTTACGACACCATCCCTTCGGAGCTGCCACCGGCGCCACCCGGCCGCGGGCTCACCGCCGCACAGCGCCGCCGGCGAGCGGTCTCCCGGGCGCTGGCCGGAGCGGGTTACGTGGAGGTGCTGCCCAGCCCGTTCGTCTCAGCCGCCACGTGGGATGCGTTCGGCCTGCCTGCGGACGATCCTCGGCGGCACGCCACCACGCTGCTCAACCCGTTGGAGTCCGACCGCGACCAGCTGGCCACCACGCTCCTACCTGGCCTGCTCGAGACCCTCGCGCGCAACGTCGCCCGCGGGCAGCGTGACGTGGCGCTCTACGGGATGGCTTCGGTCGTGCAGCCGCACGCGGGCGCCGCCGCGATGCCGGACGTGGCGGTGGACCACCGGCCCAGCGACGCCGAGGTCGCCGTGCTGGTCAGTGCGCTACCCGCGCAGCCGCTGCATGCCGGTGCCGTGCTCGCCGGGCAGTGGGAACGCCCCGGCTGGTGGGGCCCCGGGCGGACGGTGACCTGGGCCGACGCGGTGCAGGCCGCGCGGCTGATCGGCCACGCTGCCGGCGTCGAGCTTGAGGTGCGCGCCGCGCGGACCCCGCCGTGGCATCCCGGCCGGTGCGCGCAGCTCCGGGTGGACGGCCACCCGGTCGGGCACGCCGGCGAGCTGCACCCCGCTGTGGTCGAGGCGCTGGGGCTGCCGCTGCGGACCTGCGCGATGGAGTTGGATCTCGACGCGCTACCGCTGACCGACCGGCGGCCCGCGCCCGTGGTGTCGCCCTACCCGCCGGTGCTGCAGGACGTCGCATTGGTGGTGGATGCCGCTGTGCCGGCCGCCGAGCTGACTGCCACGCTGCGCCATGGCGCCGGAGAGCTGCTGGAGGACGTGCGTCTGTTCGACGTCTACACCGGCGAGAAGATCGGGGCGGGCAAGCGGTCGCTGGCCTTCGCTCTGCGCTTCCGTGCTCCGGATCGCACCCTCACCGTCGCCGAGGCCAGCACCGCCCGCGATGCGGCGGTCGCCGCCGCCATCAAGACCCATGGCGCCGCCCTGCGCTCGTGAGACGGCGGGGGCTACTCGATGTCGCCCTGCCGCCTAGGATCGACGCATGGTCCCTCCGGTCGTCGACATCGCCTGGTGGCGGGACCGACGTGACGACGTGCTCCTCGTGGACGTCCGCTGGTACCTAGATGGACGGTCCGGACTGGACGCCTACCACCAAGGGCACCTGCCCAGGGCTGTTTTCGTCGACCTGGAACTCTGCCTCTCCGGTGACGGCAGCCCGGGGCAGGGCCGCCACCCACTGCCGGATCCGGGGGTTTTCGCGCAGGATATGGCCCGGCTCGGCATAGCCGACGACAGCACCGTCCTGGCCTACGATGACGTCGGCGGCGTGATCGCGGCCCGCCTGGTGTGGATGCTGCGTGCTACGGGGCATGACGCCGCCCTGCTCGACGGCGGCTTGAGCGTCTACGACGGGTCGCTGGAGCGGGTCAGCCCGTCGTTCCCGCCGGCGGTGTTCACGCCCCGGCCCTGGCCCAGGGAACGACTGGCTGATATCGACGATGCTGCGGATCCGGCGAACACGGTGCTCGACGCTCGCAGCCGGGAGCGTTACCGAGGTGAGCATGACCCGGTCGACCCACGGTCAGGACACATCCCGGGAGCGCGCAGCCTCCCGTGTCGGGAGAACCTCGACACGGACGGCAGGTTTCTGCCCGTCGCGCAGTTGCACCGGCGCTTCCACGCTGTGGGCGTCACCGATGGCGCCTCGGTCGTCTCCTATTGCGGCTCCGGCGTGACCGCCTGCCACAACCTGCTCGCCTTGGAGCTTGTGGGCCTAGGCCACGGCCGGCTCTACCCCGGATCATGGTCCCAGTACAGCCACGCCGGTGAGCGCCCTGTGGAGACCGGTGACCCTCGTGTGGGATAACCCATGGGCTCCGAGGCTCAGCTGGTGTAGGGGTGTCGGCGCCGGAGCTCTTGCTGGGCGACGGTGCGGCGGTGTACGGCGTCGGGGCCGTCGACGATCCGCAGGACCCGGGCCCAGCTGGAGAAATAGGCGAGCGGAGTGTCGTCGCTGACACCGGCACCACCGAAGATCTCGATGGCACGGTCGATGACCGCGGTCGATGACCGCGGTCGCCATCGCGGGGGCGGCCACCTTGATCGCGGCGATCTCCGTGCGGGCGCCCTTGGCGCCGTGGCGGTCGATCAGCCAGGCGGTCTTGAGCACCAGCAGCCGGCCCTGCTCGATCTCGATGCGGGAGCGGGCGATGAGGTCACCGACGACACCGTGCTCGGCGAGCGGCCCACCGAACGCCACCCGGGACTTCGCCCGTTCGACCATGAGCGCGAGGGCGAGTTCGGCCATCCCGGTCGCGCGCATGGCGTGATGGATGCGGCCGGGGTCGGCCTCCACCGCGATGCCTCCTCGCCGAGGTGAACCCGACTCACATTGTGAGTCATGAAACGGGCGGTGGCGAGGAGTCTTGAGGTGTGCGGACCTGGCTCGCGCCCGGAGGGAGCGCATCGACCTGTTGCTGGGACTGCTCGTCGGTGGTAACCCGGTACACCGGTTACAGGCCGGCGCGGCGCCGAGTCTGCGCCAGTGGCTCGTCAGCGGGCACCGGCGTGCCGATCAGACGTTCGGCGGCGCGGCGGGCGATCGAGGCGAAACGGTCGGGGTCACGTTGGAGCACCGCGACCCGTCGCCAGTGCTCCAGGCACCGGAACAGCTCGGTGAGGTCCAGATCCTCTCGGGCGGCGGTGAGCGCGCGCATGTACGCGGCGTCGAACTCCGTCTTGTCCTCAGACAGCAGCGCGTCCCGGATCGCCGCTGGCGTCGCTCCGGGACGTAGCTGGTCGCCGGTGCGGGGCTGCTCGTCGAAGGACCACAGCGCTGCCACCCGCTCACCATAGCGCTATCGTTCCGGTCGCCGGCGGCACTTCACGCGTCGATCAGGGCCGGGCGCCGCCGCCCACCGTTCAGATCGACCCTTGGTCGCTAGGCCCGAACTCAGGGGGTGTTGTTGTGTCGTGCGAAGCGGTGGCAGTCTGGATTCCGTTCCGGCCCCGACAGCGACTGGACCGCTCCCTGACCTGACGACCATCTCCAGCCCCGCTCGATATGCGCTCGTGTATTGAATGACATTGCATGAGTGTGCATAATTATCCGAGTGGCGTTCAGGGTGGCGGTGGCGGGGGCGAGCGGGTACGCGGGGGGTGAGCTCCTTCGTCTGATGCTCGGCCACCCGAAGATCGAGATCGGTGAGCTCACGGCGGGTGGCAATGCCGGAAGCAGGCTCGGCGAGCACCATCCGAACCTCGTCCCGCTCGCCGAGCGCATCCTGTCCGACACCACGGCGCGGCGGCTGGCCGGGCACGACGCGGTGTTCCTGGCCCTGCCGCACGGCCATTCCGCCGCCCTGACGGCCGAGCTGCCCGAGGACACCGCAGTGATCGACTGCGGTGCCGACCACCGGCTCACGGACCCTGCGGCCTGGCGGCGCTGGTACGGCGGCGACCACGCCGGGACCTGGCCCTATGGGCTTCCTGAGCTGCCAGGAGCACGGGAGAAGCTGCGCGGAGCCCGCCGGGTCGCGGTGCCCGGCTGCTACCCGACGGTGGTCAGCCTCACGCTGGCTCCGGCGCTTGCGGCCGGGCTTGTCGCCCCCGACGTCGTGGTGACCGCGATGTCCGGAACGTCGGGAGCCGGGCGCGCCCTCAAGTCCCATCTGCTGGCCTCGGAGGTGATGGGCTCGGCCAGCGTGTATGGGATGGCCGGTGAGCACCGGCACCTCCCGGAGATCACCCAGAACCTCGCCGGCATCGCCGGCCAGGCGGTGACCGTGTCCTTCACCCCGGTGCTGGCTCCGATGTCGCGCGGGATCCTGGCTGCCTGCACCGCTGCGCTGCGCCCAGGCATCGACGAGGAGACGGCGCGTGGCGCCTACCACGCCGCATATGCCGCGGAGCCGTTCGTGCACCTGCTCGCACCGGGCAGCTGGCCGGCCACCGGAGCCGTGTGGGGCTCCAACTCCGTGCAGCTGCAGGTCGCGGTGGACGCCGAAGCCGGCCGGCTGGTCGCGCTCGGTGCGGTCGACAACCTCACGAAGGGGACTGCGGGAGCGGCACTGCAGTGCCTCAACCTGGCGCTCGGGCTTCCCGAGACCACCGGCCTGCCGGCCTGGGGGATCGCCCCCTGATGGCGCGGACACCGACAGGGAGGACACCGCGATGAGCGTCACCGCAGCCGACGGGTTCCGGGCGGCCGGGGTGCCGGCCGGCATCAAGACCGGTGGTGCTCTGGACCTGGCCCTGGTGGTCAACGACGGACCTCACAAGACGGCCGCCGGGGTGTTCACCCGTAACCAGGTCAAGGCGGCGCCGGTGCTGTGGTCAGCACAGGTGCTCACGGGACGACGGCTGCGGGCCGTCGTGCTGAACTCCGGTGGAGCCAACGCCTGCACCGGTCCTGGCGGTTTCCAGGACACCCACGCCACCGCTGAGCGGGTCGCTGCGGTGCTGGACTGCGGGGCGGTCGAGGTCGCCGTGTGCTCCACTGGACTGATCGGCGAGCGGCTGCCACTGAAGGCGGTGCTGTCCGGAGTCGACACCGCCGTGGCCGCGTTGGCCGCCACGCCGGAAGCCGGCCTGGCCGCGGCCACCGCGGTGCTGACCACCGACACCGTCCCCAAGCAGGCCGCCGTCACCGGCGCGGGGTGGACGGTGGGCGGGTTCGCCAAGGGCGCCGGTATGGTCGCGCCCAGCCTGGCCACCATGCTGTGCGTGCTCACCACCGACGCCGCCGTGGAGGAGCCCACTCTGGACGCCGTGTTGCGCAGCGCCGTCAGCCACACCTTCGAGCGCTTGGACATCGACGGCACCTGCTCGACCAACGACACCGTGCTGCTCCTGGCCTCCGGCGCCTCGGAGGTCGCGCCGGACCGGGCGGAGTTCGCCACCGCGGTGGCGCAGGTGTGCCACGAGCTGGTCAAGGGTTTGCGGGCGGACGCCGAGGGTGTCACCAAGGAGATCACGATCACTGTCCGGGGGGCGGCCGACGAGGACGAGGCGCTCGCCGCAGCCCGCGCGGTCGCCCAGGACAACCTGGTCAAGACCGCATTCTTCGGGTCCGACCCCAACTGGGGCCGGATCGCCGCCGCGGTGGGCGCCTCAACGGCCACCGTGCGGGCCGACATGCTGGACATCCAGCTCAACGGAGTGCTGCTCTGCCAAGGCGGCGCGGTCATGGCGGATCGCTCCAAGGCCGACCTGTCCGGCCGGGAGATCACCGTGGAGATCGACCTGCACCTCGGCGACGGTCAGGTCACCGTGCTCACCACCGACCTCTCGCACGGGTACGTCGAGGAGAACAGCGTCTACTCCTCATGACCCCCAGCATTGACACGGCCGCCCAGAAGGCTGCGGTGCTCGCCGAGGCGCTGCCCTGGTTGCAACGCTTCCACGGGGCCACCGTAGTGATCAAGTATGGCGGTAACGCGATGTTGGACGACCAGCTCAAGCGGGCCTTCGCCCAGGACATGGTCTTCCTTCGGCTGGCCGGGCTGCGCCCGATCGTGGTGCACGGCGGCGGCCCGCAGATCAACGCCATGCTGGACCGGCTGGGAGTCGCGGGGGAGTTCCGCGGCGGCTTGCGGGTCACCACCCCGGAGACGATCGACGTGGTGCGCATGGTGTTGTTCGGCCAGGTGGGCCGAGAGCTGGTCGGGCTGATCAACGCGCACGGTCCGTTCGCCGTCGGCATCTCCGGTGAGGACGCGCACCTGTTCACCGCCGCCCGGCGCGCCGCCACCGTGGACGGCAAGCAGGTCGATGTGGGGCTGGTCGGCGATGTGGTCGCGGTGAACCCCGCCGCGGTGCTCGACATCGTCGGCGCTGGGCGTATCCCGGTGGTATCCGGACTGGCCCCGGACGCCGGCGGCGTGGTGCACAATATCAACGCCGACACTGCGGCGGCGGCGTTGGCCATCGCGCTGGGCGCCGAGAAGCTCGTCATACTCACCGACGTCGAGGGGTTTTACACCGACTGGCCGGACCGGTCCAGCCTGCTACCCCAACTGACGGCGGACCGGCTGGAGTCTCTGTTACCGGCACTGTCCGCCGGGATGATGCCGAAGATGGAGGCCTGCCTGCGCGCAGTCCGGGGGGGAGTGCCGCGGGCCCATGTGATCGACGGTCGGGTGGCGCATTCGGTGCTGCTGGAGGTGTTCACCACCGAGGGGGTGGGGACGATGGTGCTGCCTGCGGCCCCCCCAGAAGAGTCCCGGGAAGAGGAGGCGACCTGATGTCCACCGCGGACCTGCAGGAGCGCTGGCGAGCCGCGTTGATGGCCAACTACGGCACGCCGCCACTGGCGCTGGCCCGCGGTGCCGGCGCGGAAGTCTGGGATGTGGAAGGCCGGCGTTACCTGGACCTGCTCGGCGGTGTCGCGGTGAACGCGCTGGGTCACGCCCACCCGGCCGTCGTGCGTGCCGTCACCGAGCAGATCAGTACCCTCGGGCAGGTCTCGAACCTGTATCTCAGTGAGCCGGCGATCGCGCTCGCCGAGACCTTGCTGGACCTACTCGGCGCCACCGGGTCGGGACGGGTGCTGTTCTGCAACTCCGGCGCGGAGGCCGTCGAGGCCGCGTTCAAGATCGCCCGACGAACCGGGCGACGCACGATGGTCGCCGCGCACGGTGCCTTCCATGGCCGCACCATGGGGGCGCTTGCGCTCACCGGGCAGCCCGCCAAGCGGGACCTCTTCGAGCCGATGCCGCCCGGCGTGGTCTTCGTGCCCTACGGCGACCCCGCGGCCTTGGAGTCGGTGGTCGACGGGGACACTGCCGCGGTGTTCCTCGAGCCGGTCCAAGGTGAGAACGGCGTGGTGGTCCCCCCAGCAGGTTACCTGCAGGCCGCTCGGGAGATCACCTCGGCGCG
Source organism: Pseudonocardiales bacterium (assembly GCA_019243635.1). GTDB lineage: Bacteria > Actinomycetota > Actinomycetes > Mycobacteriales > Pseudonocardiaceae. The sequence goes on along the minus strand of JAFAUB010000092.1, from coordinate 6,161 downwards.
GGGGGTGCTGCTGGTGCTGGACGAGGTCCAGACCGGCATCGGTCGTACCGGTAGCTGGTTCGCTCACCAGCCTGCGGGCGTGACTCCCGACGTGGTGACGCTCGCCAAGGGCCTCGGCGGGGGGCTCCCGATCGGCGCGTGTGTCGGCATCGGACCTGCCGCGCACCTGCTGCGGCCGGGCCAGCACGGCAGCACTCTCGGCGGCAACCCGGTCTGCTGTGCCGCCGCGCTGGCCGTGCTGCGGACGATCGCCGAGGACGGCTTGCTCGACCACGTCGCCCGGCTCGGTAAGGAGATCGCCGCCGAGGTGAGGGCCCTGCACCACCCACTCGTCGGCTCGGTCAGCGCGGCGGGCCTGCTCATCGGCGTCGGGCTGAGCGCGCCCGTCTCCGCTGAGGTCGCCACCGCCGCGCGAGAGGCCGGCTTCCTGGTCAACAACGCTGTGCCGGACCGGGTCCGGCTCGCTCCGCCGCTGGTGCTCACCGAGGCACAGGCGCGCGAGTTCCTCAGCGCCCTGCCCGCGATCCTGGACGGGGTGCGGTAGCGGTGCCAGGGCGCTTCTCGCGCGATGACGACCTCACCCCGGCCGAGCAGCGGGAGGTCATCGATGGCTGACGAGCTCACGGCGCTACCGGCATGGCTGCCGACTCCGGAGCGAGCGACATGACGCTCACCCGGGCCGGCCGCCAGGCCCGCATCGTCGAGCTGGTGACCCACCGCGCGGTGCGTAGCCAGTCCGAGCTGGCCACTCTCCTTGCCGCGCAGGGCATCGAGGTCACCCAGGCCACGCTGTCCCGGGACCTCGACGAGCTCGGCGCGGTGAAGTTGCGTGGCGTGGACAGCGGTGCGCCGGTGTATGTCATCCCCGAGGACGGCAGCCCGGTGCGTCCGGTGGTCGGTGGCACCGCCCGGCTCACGCGGGTGCTAGCCGAGCTGCTCGTCTCCGCCGATGCCAGCGCGAACCTCGCGGTGCTGCGTACGCCGCCGGGGGCGGCGCACTTCCTGGCCAGCGCGCTGGACCGGGCGGCGCTGACTGATGTCGTCGGTACCGTCGCCGGCGATGACACCATCCTCGTCGTCGCCCGAGAGCCCCGCACCGGGGCGCAGCTCGTAGCGCGGATCAAGGCGTTAGCGGAAGGAGAGCAGGAATGACTGAGCGGGTGGTGCTGGCCTACTCCGGTGGGCTGGACACCTCGGTGGCGATCGGATGGATCGCCGAGGAGACCAGAGCTGAGGTCGTCGCCGTCGCGGTCGATGTCGGCCAGGACGGAGAGGACCTGGAGACCATCCGTCGTCGGGCGCTCGCCTGCGGCGCGGTGGAGGCCGTCGTCGCCGACGCCCGCGACGAGTACGCCGAGCGGTACTGCCTGCCGGCGCTGCAGGTCAACGCGTTGTACATGGACCGCTACCCTCTGATATCAGCGCTATCCCGGCCACTGATCGTCAAGCACCTGGTGGCGGCCGCGAGACACCACGGTGCCTGCACCGTCGCCCATGGCTGCACCGGCAAGGGCAACGACCAGGTGCGTTTCGAGGTCGGCATCGGCGCGCTCGCTCCGGACCTGCAGGTGCTCGCTCCGGTCCGGGACTACGCCTGGACCCGGGAGAAGGCGATCGCCTACGCCGAGGAGCACGGCCTGCCGATCGACGTCACGAAGCGCTCGCCGTTCTCCATCGACCAGAACCTGTGGGGCCGGGCGGTCGAGACCGGGTTCCTCGAAGACCCGTGGAACGCCCCGACCAAGGACGTGTACTCCTACACCAGCGATCCGACCGAGTGGAAGGCACCGGAGGAACTGGTGGTCACTTTCGACTGTGGCGTGCCGGTCGCGATCGACGGCGTCGCGGTGACGGTGTTGGAGGCGATCAAGCAGCTCAACGCGCGGGCCGGGGCGCACGGTGTCGGCCGGCTGGACCTGGTCGAGGATCGGCTGGTCGGAATCAAGAGCCGGGAGGTCTACGAGGCGCCCGGAGCGATCACTCTGATCACCGCGCATCAGGAGCTGGAGAACATCACCGTCGAGCGCGACCTGGCCAGGTACAAGCGCACCGTCGAGCAGCGCTGGAGCGAGCTGGTCTACGACGGGTTGTGGTACTCCCCCCTCAAGCGCGCGCTGGACGCGTTCGTCGCCGACTCCCAGCGTCATGTCACCGGCGAGATCCGCATCGAGCTGGCCGGTGGTCGGGCCACGGTGACCGGACGGCGTAGCCCGCGGTCGCTCTATGACGTCAACCTCGCCACCTATGACGTGGGCGACACCTTCGACCAGTCCCTGGCCAAGGGATTCGTGCAGCTGTGGGGGCTTCCATCGAAGATCGCCGCACGGCGAGACCTGCTGGGCAGGGTGGAGTCGTGACCGGGCTCTGGGGTGGCCGGTTCAGCGAGAAACCGGCGGATGCGCTGATGGCGCTGAGCCGCTCGACGCACTTCGACTGGCGGCTGGCGCATTACGACATCCGTGGCTCCCGCGCGCACGCCCGGGTGCTGCATGGCGCTGGGCTGCTCCACGACAGCGAGCTGACCGCGATGCTCGACGCGCTGGACCGCCTCGACGCGGACGTCGGCTCCGGCGCGTTCCTCCCGTTACCCGAGGACGAGGACGTGCACACCGCCCTGGAGCGTGGCCTGATCGAGCGTGCCGGGTCGGAGCTCGGCGGCCGGCTGCGCGCCGGCCGTTCCCGCAACGACCAGGTTGCGACGCTGCTGCGGATGTGGCTCCGCGAGGCTGCCCGTCGGGTCGCCGCCCGCACCCTGGACGTGATCGAGGCGCTGCTCGACCAGGGGCAAGCGCATCCGGACGCCCCCATGCCGGGCCGAACCCACCTGCAGCACGCCCAACCCGTGTTGCTCGCCCACCACCTCGGCGCGCACGCCCAGGCCCTGCTGCGCGACGTCGAGCGGCTGCGGGACTGGGATGCTCGGGCCGCCGTCTCGCCCTACGGCTCGGGTGCGCTGGCCGGCTCGTCGCTTGGCCTGGACCCGGCGGCGGTGGCCACCGAGCTCGGCTTCGACGCCCCGGTGGAGAACTCGATCGACGGCACGGCGTCGCGGGACTGTGCGGCCGAGGCGGCGTTCGTGCTCGCGATGCTGGCCGTCGACCTGTCCCGGATCGCCGAGGAGATCATTCTCTGGGCCACCGCCGAGTTCGGTTATGTCGCCCTGGATGACGCCTACTCGACAGGCAGCTCGGTCATGCCGCAGAAGAAGAACCCCGATGTGGCCGAGTTGGCCCGGGGCAAAGCCGGCCGGCTGATCGGCAACCTCACCGGTCTGCTGGCGACGCTCAAGGCGCAGCCGCTGGCCTACAACCGGGACCTGCAGGAGGACAAAGAGCCGCTGTTCGACTCCGTCGACCAGCTCGAGCTGCTGCTGCCCGCGATGGCCGGGATGGTCAGCACCCTGACCTTCCGGACCGAGCGGCTCGCCGAGCTGGCCCCGGCCGGGTTCACCCTCGCCACTGATCTTGCCGAGTGGCTGGTGCGCCAGGGGGTGCCGTTTCGCACCGCGCACCAGGCGTCCGGAGCGTGCGTGCGACTGGCCGAGTCCCGCGGGGTGGGGTTGGCGGAGCTGTCGGAGATGGAGCTTGCCGCCGTCCATCCTGAGCTCACCCCCGACGTGCGCCGGGTGCTCAACGTTGCCGGCTCTGTCGGCTCGCGCGACGCCTACGGCGGGACCGCCCCCGAGCGCGTCGCCGAGCAGCTGCGGCGCGCTCGGCATGCCGTCGGGGCGCACCGGGCCTGGGTCGCGAGGTGAGAGTGGACCGAGTGGGGGCTGACCGGGCGCCTCTTCCGCGTGAGCACCTCGCCGTGGATGTCCTGCCGGCCGCCCGGCTGTTGCTGGGCTGTCGGTTGGTCGCGGACAGACCGGGCGGTCAGGTGGTGGTCCGCCTCGTCGAGCTGGAGGCCTATCGCGGTTCCGACGATCCAGCGGCGCACTCCTATCGTGGCCGAACCGCCCGCAACGCTGTGATGTTCGGTCCACCCGGGCATCTCTACGTGTATTTCGTCTACGGGATGCACTTCTGTGCCAACATCTCCTGCCTGCCCGACGGGGAACCAGGCGCGGTGCTATTGCGCGCCGCGGAGGTCGTTTCCGACCTTGACGCCGCTCGGCTGCACCGGCCCACCGCGCGGTCCGACGCCGAGCTCGCCCGCGGCCCCGCCCGGTTGGCGACGTTGCTCGGGCTACGCCGCGAGCACAACGGTCTGGACCTCACTGACTCCACGTCGCCGGTGCGGCTGCTGCCCGGAGACCCGGTGCCGGCCGAACGGGTGCGCACCGGTCCACGGGTTGGCGTCGCCGCCGCGCGGGACCGGCCTTGGCGGTTCTGGGTGCACGGCAGCCCGGCGGTGTCGGTGTACCGCCGGCACCAGGAACCGGCGAGACTCACGGGGGAATGACCCGGTGCTGGATGATGCCGGAGTGGGAGCGCATATCCTCGACGAGTTGATCTGGCGCGGTCTGATCGCGCAGAGCACCGACCCCGACGCGCTGCGTCGTGACTGCGACGCCGGCCCGCTCACGCTGTACTGCGGTTTCGACCCCACCGCGCCGAGCCTGCATCTGGGCAACCTGGTGCAGATCCTCACCCTGCGCCGGTTCCAGCGCGCCGGGCACCGGCCACTGGCCCTCGTAGGCGGCGCTACCGGGCTGATCGGGGATCCCAAACCGACCGCTGAGCGGGTACTCAGCTCCCCCGATGTCGTCGCGAGCTGGGTGGAGCGGATCCGAGCACAGATCGAGCCCTTCCTCGATTGCGACGGGGACTGCGAGGGCGGCTTCGGGGGACGTTACGCCGCCACGATGGTGGACAACCTGGAGTGGACGCGGTCGCTGCCGGCGATCGATTTCCTGCGTGACGTTGGCAAACACTTCCGAGTGAACCGGATGCTCACCAAGGAGGCGGTGAGTGCGCGGTTGCACTCCGAGTCGGGGATCAGCTTCACTGAGCTCAGCTACCAGCTTCTTCAAGCGATGGACTATCTCGAACTCTATCGGCGGTACGGCTGCACACTGCAGACCGGCGGTAGTGACCAGTGGGGCAACGTCACTGCGGGCGTGGACCTGGTGCATCGGGTGGAGCAACGCAGAGTACACGCACTGGCCACACCGCTGATCACCAAGGCGGACGGCACCAAGTTCGGCAAGACCGAGAGCGACACCGTCTGGCTGGATCCCGGCCTGACCAGCCCGTACACCTTCTACCAGTTCTGGATCAATGCCGATGACCGGGATGTGACGGGCTACTTGAAGGTGTTCACCGACCTGTCCCGAGACGCCATCGCGGATCTAGACCGACGCACGGTTGAGCGGCCGCACGCTCGTGAGGCGCAGCGGGTGCTGGCGGCGGAGGTCACCGCGCTGGTGCACGGCCCGGCGGAGGTCCGCCGTGCGGCTATGGCCAGCCAGGCGTTATTCGGTCGAGGGGAGCTGCGGGACTTGGACGAGCGCACGTTGGACGCCGTCATGGCTGAGGCGCCCACTGGGCGGGTGCGCCTGGCTGATCGGCCCACGATAGTTGATCTGCTAGTGGTCAGCGGACTCGTCGACAGCAGGGGTGCGGCGCGTCGCACGGTCCGCGAGGGTGGCGCATCGGTGAACAATGCCAAAGTCGCGGACGTGGGCTGGACGCCTGCGGCGGCTGATCTGCTGCCCGGTGGTTGGCTGGTGCTTCGACGCGGTCGGCGCCATACCGCTGGGGTGCGTGTGCAGTGATCGTCGCCATGACGCTGTCCGTGGCCGCCCTGTCCGCTGGGCGCCCTCGCACCTGGGCGGACACGCCGATTTGACTTCTCCAGTGTGCTGGCCGTACCTTTTGCCTCGCCCCGCAGCGGAACGGACGAAGCGCTCAGCGAGATGGTGTTGAGATGCTAGGCCGGGGTCGCGGGGAGCTTGACTCGGGCTGCTGGTAAGCTTCATGGGTCTCCGGGCTCGTAGGCGAACCTCACGGGGTTGACCAGTGCGACCGGGGAAGGTCAGAGTTTGAGTCATCCCGGATCTAGCTGCCGCTTCGGTGGTTTGTGATGGTGTTGTGCTTGTTCTTTGAGAACTCAACAGTGTGTCGATATGTTAGTGCCATGTTTGTTGTGTTGTTTTTGTGTTGTGCTAGTGATCAGTGCGGTGCCTGCCGGGCTTGGTGTGGTTTGAGTGTGGTGGGTGT
>JAFAUB010000070.1 GCA_019243635.1 Pseudonocardiales bacterium | reverse complement strand
CCCACGCCCACCCCCACACCCACCCCGACACCCACCCCTACCCCCCCACCGACGCCCACACCCCCACCCACACCCGGGGTAACGGCCACGACGACGACGCTCAACGTGATCACGGTGCCCTTGCCATTGGGGTTGGGTGGTATCGCGATCCGCACCGCGACCGTGGCGCCGCCTGATGTGGCTGGAACCGTCCAGTTCAAGGATGGGATCGCCACCCTCGGTGGCCCAGTACCGGTGATCGGCGGCATCGCCATCGGGCCCGCCGGCTTCCTGAGCAAGGGGCCGCACTCGCTGACCGCAGTGTTCACCCCGACCGACCTGGTCAGGTTCACGCCATCGACGTCGAACACCGTGATGTTCGCGTTCTAAGCCGAAGTGGCAAGTTTCGGATCGAGTTGCCAGACGCCTCAAGGAAACGGGGTGCCGCCGGTGTCAGCCCGGCAGGATGGTGGACACTGGCCTGGTGGGGGTCGCCTCAGTGAACGCGTTCCACAGCAGGTTCAGCGGATGGTTGTGGGCGTAGCGCTCCCGTTCACACCCCCGATCCGCTCACCGGAGCGCTCAGCTACCTGCCGGCCCGCGCGGCAGGGGTCACCGTCGGAACCTCGGTCGGGCCGTTGCGGGTGCTCGGAGCCTACGTCCCCTCGCGGGATGCGACGCTGGAGAAGACCGAGCGCAAGAAGCGCTGGATCGAGGACTTCCACACCGCGCTGGACGCGACGAAATCCAGCGTCCCCGTGTTGCTTCTGGGTGACCTGAACGTCCTGGAACCCGATCACCAACCCGAACACCGCCGGCAGTTCGCGCCGTTCGAGTACGACTTCTACCGCGCCCTCACCGATCGGCACGGCCTCATCGACGCATTCCGGCACCTGCACCCTGATCGGATCGAGCACAGCAGGGCGCGACGGTCCGACCTCGGCTACCGATACGACCACGCCCACAGCTGCGCCCAGCTCCTGCCTCTGCTCCAAGGTTGTGACTACGTCCACCAGACCAGGGACGTTCTCGCGGACGGATCGCGGCTGACCGATCACTCCGGACTCGCCGTGCGCCTGGCCACGACGGCAACGACACCGCTGCTGACCTCTGACCCCGCCACCACGGCACCCTGCGAGCCTGAGCCAACCCTGTTCTGACCCGGGCGTTCGGGCTGGCCGCCACCTCCGACCAGCACGAGGGGCCTCCCTGCATGTCCAGCACCAGCGCGGCCCCGCGCCTCGGCGCCCGGGTCCTGCTGCTCGATCCCCTCGATCGGGTCCTGCTCATCCACGCTCACGACCCCGAGGCCCCCGGCCACCACTGGTGGGAACTACCCGGCGGCGGCCTGGACGAGGGAGAGGACCTGGCTGGTGCCGCCCGCCGCGAACTCGCCGAGGAGTCCGGAATCCTGCTCCGGCAGCTGGGCCGCAAGCTGTGGGTGTCCCGCTCAAGCCCACCGAGAACGAGAAGGCCGGGCTGATCGAACGTCGCTGGTGGCCTGCCGCCGAGCTCCGGCGCTGTCAGGACAAGCTCCTGCCGGGCAACCTGCCCGAGCTGCTCGACGACCTCCTTGCTGACCGGCTCAGCGACAGGCCCCTGATGCTGGTCGGCTGAGTACTCCGGGGCCCCAGGCGGCCCGCGCTTGACGGTGTGCCGAGGAGGCAGGGCCAGGTCCGGGTTCGGTGGGGTGGCGACAGCGGAAGGTGCGTCGGACCGAACACTCCCAGCGGGTCTCGGGCTCGCTCACATCGGCGGGCTCGCCCACACCTGCCTGCGACGAAGTGCCTGGAAGAGGCTTGAATCGGTGGGGTCTAGCAGATAGATCGGTCTATCCGTTATACTCGGTTGGCGCGAGGTGATGTGGGCGCCCGCGGTCCCGGCGGAGAAGTAGCCATGACGGCAGTCAAGGGAGCGAGGAGACAACGATGAGGGTTTTGGTGTTCGGTGCGACCGGCCGCATCGGTAGGTGCATCGTCGCGGAGCTGCTGGCCCACGGTCATGAGGTCACCGGCGTCAGCCGCAAGGCCGCCGGTGGACCCTCGACGCTCGGGCTCACCATGAAGACCGGAGACGTGACCGATCCCGGGACGGTGATCAAGCTGGCGGCCGGCCACCATGCGGTCGCGTCGGCGGTCGGCCCCACCCTCGGCGTGGACAACGACGAGCAGATCCTCCTCGGCGCCACCCAGAGCCTGATCACGGCCCTCCGCAAGACGGACGTGCGTCGGCTCGTTGTGGTGGGCGGTGCCGGCAGTCTCGAAGTCGCGCCAGGTCAGCGACTGGTCGACAGCCCCCACTTCCCCGCGATGTGGAAGGCGAACGCCCTTGCGCAGGGTGCCGCACTCGAGCTCTACCGGGAGGTCGACGACCTGGATTGGACGTATGTCTCCCCGGCCGCGATGATCGAGCTGGGCGAGCGCACCGGCGACTACCGCGTCGGCGGTGATCAGCTCATGGTCGACGCCGATGGTCACAACCGCATCTCGACCGAAGACTACGCCGCAGCCTTCGTCGACGAGCTGGAGAACGGATCGGCTATCCGGCGACGTATCAGCGTCGCGTACTGACCGTCCGGCATCTCCCGGTCAAAGGTATGCAGTGGCCCGGCGGCCACCATCAGAAAAGGAGTCATGTCGTCATGTCCGCAGCAGGCGCCGTTCATACCGGCGATAGCCGGACCAGTCATTTCCGCTTCATTGCCATCCTGGGCGCGCTCACCGCACTGGGTCCGTTGTCGAATGACGCCTACCTACCCGGTCTGCCCGACATCGCACACGACCTGCACACCTCGGCATCAGCCACCCAGCTCAGTCTGACCGCGTGTCTCCTCGGCCTCGGTTCCGGCCAGCTTCTCGCGGGACCACTTTCGGACGCGTTAGGTCGCCGCCGACCGTTGATCGCTGGGTTGTTGTTGTACGTGGTCTCGTCCCTGGCGGCGGCGGTGGTGCCGTCGATATGGCTGTTCGTGGTGTTCCGACTTCTGCAGGGCATCGGCGGTGCGACCGGCATCGTGATTGCCGCCGCTGTGGTCCGTGACCGGCACACCGGCGCGGCCGCCGCTCGGTTTTTCTCACTCCTCCTGCTCGTCACCGGGCTCGCACCGATATTGGCGCCGGTCGCCGGGGGGCAGCTGCTCCGGTTGACGTCCTGGCAGGGCATCTTCGTCGCCCTAGCCGCAGCGGGCGCCGTGATGGCTGCCGCAGTCGCGATGGGGCTGCCCGAGACGTTGCCGGTCGAGCGCCGCCAGAGTGGCGGGCTGCGGGCCATGGTACCGATCTTCAGGCAGCTACTCGCTGACCGCGATTTCGTGGGGTACGCCTTGTCCTGCGGGTTCGGGTTCGCTGCGATGTTCGTATACATCGCGGGCTCACCATTCGTGCTCCAAGTGATCCACAGGATGACGCCCCAGGAATACAGCGGCGTTTTCGCGATGAATGCGCTCGGACTGGTGATCGCGGCACAGGTCAGCGGCAGGATCGTCAATCGGGTCGGACCGCGCAGGCTGCTCGCGGTCGGTGTGGCCGGCTCCGCGCTCGGTGGTCTGATAGTACTCACCGCGGTGCTCGCCGGAGCGGGTCTCGTGCCGTTGCTCGTCGGCTTGTTCGTCGCAGTGGCCAGCGTCGGTCTGATCATGCCCAACTCGACGGCGCTGGCACTGGGCAACTACGGCAAGGTAGCCGGCGCGGCTGCGGCGCTGATCGGCCTCGCGCAGCATTTCATCGGTGCCGCCGCAGCGCCGTTGGCGGGGCTGGCAGGCGCTAGGAGCGCTATGCCGATGGCCGTCGTCATCACCATTCTCGGCTTCAGTGCGCTGTTGTCGTTCGGGTTGCTGACAAGGTCCCGGCAACGAACGTCCGCACCCGAGGCGCCGGCAGCGTCCCTGCTCACGGAGTCCGTTGTGCTCGAAGCGGAGAAATGATGTGGCAGGCGTGCCGCCACCTGGCCGCGCAGAAACGAGCGGCGGCCGCATCTGCGGTGTCGCGCCGCCGGCAACGAGGACTCCCGCCCGGTCGGAAGGCTCAGGGCCGGCAGCGGCGATGGCGGGGCTGTTCACCGAACGTGTGGGTGCTCAGCGCCGGGGTCCAGCTGGAATGACCTGTCTGCCGACGGAAGCGGATATCCTGGTCACATGGTCAGTAAGCGAAACGGCTCGACACCGGCGGAACGGTTGATGCAGACCGCGACCAGCCTCTTCGCCGAAGAGAGCATCCGCGCTGTGGGGATCGAGCGGCTGATCACCGAGGCGCAGGTCGCCAGGGCAAGCCTCTATCAGTGCTTCGGCTCGAAGGACGCGCTGATCACCGCCTACCTCGACCAGCAACACGAGACGGACCGGGCGGCCTACGAGCGTGCGATGGCCCATGTCGAGGACCCGGTCGAGCGCGCGCTCCTGTTTTTCGATCTTGCGGAAGCCTCCTCCCGTCGCAGCCACTACCGCGGATGTCCGTTTCTCAACGCCGCCACCGAGTTCCCCGACCGTCGGCATCCGGTGTCGGCTGTCGTGCTCAAACGACGGGAGTGGCTGCTCGACCGGTTGATCACGGCACTGCGGGACGCCGGAGCTGACGACCCGAGGACGGTTGCCCAGCGAATTCAGCTCCTCTACGACGGAGGCCTGGCTGGGTCGAAGGTCAACAGGTCCAGTGAGCCGATTCGCTTGGCGAAGCACATGGCCGAGGAGCTGATCGCGCGGAGCAGGTCGTGCGACCGGACCGGGCGGCGGACGCCCCGGAGCACAGACTAGATCCCGTCGTTCAGTGCGTAGAACCTGCCGTGCAGGAATATGAGTGGCGGACGTCGATCCTGGACAGAGAGGTCGAGCACCTCACCGATGATCATTGCGTGGTCACCGATCCTCATGCAGTCGCGCAGCTCGCATTCCAACCAGCTCGGCGAGTCGAGCACGAGGGCGCCGGTGCGCTGTCCGCGCGTGGCGGACAGGGTTTGCACGACGGCGTCCCGGACATGCCGGCTCTTCGCCAGGGTACGAGCGATATCCTCGGTCCCTGTATCCAGCATCGACACCGCCCAGACCTTCACCTCGAGGACGTTGGCCAGGAACCCGGAGTCGTGGCGTAGGCACATTGACACGAGTGGCGGGCTCATCGACACCGAGGTCAACGAGTTGATCGTCATCGCATCATCCCTACGTCCTTCCGGGCTCTCGGAATAGGTAGTCGCTACGCATACTCCGGTGGCGAAGTTACGCATCGCGCCGCGGATATCGACCGTCATCGTCACTCTCCCCGTGGGTCATCGCGCTCAGGACGATGTCCAGGTTGCGCTGGTCGGACATCGACCGTCCGACGATAGGATGATACAGCCCGACAATCCCAGACGACTTGTCCCGATACGCACGAGGTGTTGCTGATCAGCGCACAGCCGACAGCAAGCGCGAAGTCGGAACACGACGTGAGCAGGGTTACATTGCCAGGGGACACGTGCGCCTGTACACAGTCGATGGCTGACCCGAATCATCAGCGGACGAAATGATCAGGCGCTATCACCTGAATGGAACAATGACGTTGACCTCTTTCTTAACAAGCGGGGTCCGCGAAGTGAAGAGAAACGGTCGAACTCTCGACAACAAGACTCGAAGATCATCAAGCTGTCTGCGGCGGTCCTGAGGAGAGATACTTGTGAGAGAGGGGCATGACGATGACGTCTCCACCGGCCCTGGAGATGCTGAGTACCTCAACAGTGGCACGACATCAACGGCTTGACCTCTGGTGTGACCAGGTGAGGAGGATGTGTGGGGCGGTGCGGGTGCTGGCCGACCGGGATGTCTTCGACAGTGGCACGATCGTGACCAGCGCACTGGGTGGCGATATGCGGGTGTCCCTGGTGTCGGCGGACCCGCATACGGTCGTGCGTCAGGCCAGTCGAGGCGGCGGCGAGAATGATGGTTTCGTCTATTTCTGCCGCACGCTCACCGGGCGGGCACGGCTGACCCAGGACGGCGACGCCGTGGAGCTGCGTCCGGGCGGGATCGCCTTGTTCGACACCACTCGGCCACACACGTTGGCGATGCCGGATGCGTTCCGAATGGTGACGTTGCGGTTCCCGCATCGCGTGGTGGGGCTGGACCCTCACCATACTCGCGGCCTGACGGCTGTGCCGTGGGCCTGCGCCACGGGCGTCGGTGCGATCGTCAGCGTCGTGCTCGCCGAACTGGGGAACCATCTCGACGAGCTGAGCGTGACCGAGGCCGACCAGCTGGGTAACAGTATCCTGACTATGATCAGGTCATTGCTCGCTGACCGGCTCGCGCAGACCTCCGCGGACCCCGTCGCCGCGCGGCAGATGTTGTTGGCTCGAATGCAGGAGTTCGCGCGGGACCACCTTCCAGACGTCTCGCTCAGCCCGGCGATGCTGGCGCGGCAGCATAACGTGTCGCTGCGGTACGTGCAGGTGCTCTTCGCGGAGCACGGTACCAGTCCGGCCAGATGGATTCGGGACGAACGGTTGGCCCGCTGCTACGCGTACCTGGCCAACCCACAGTACGACCACCTCACGGTGACTGCGATCGGTGAACGTTGGGGCCTGTGCGGGGCGTCTCAGATAAGTCGACTATTTCGTGAACAATACGGGTCGACCCCGCGGGAGTTCCGTAAGCGGCGGTAACGTCGCTTACGGTGTGACGAGGAGAGAGCTGATGACGACCTGGGTTTGCGCCAACCGGCTCGGCCGGATCGGTCGCGACTTGCTTCGCGTTCTCCTCACCTGTGGTGAGGAACGCGTCGAGGACATCGGAACCGGTGAGCGGTGGAGGTGAAGGCAGACGATGAATGCTTCAGTACACGAAGGTGAGCAGGCGGTCCAGCGGCGGGCCGGTGAGGGCCGCGAGGGCTGGGGGTCGCCGATGTTCACCGCAGACATCCCGCCGGGGTTCGCGGCCTTCATGCACCAGCAGCGGTTGGTGGCAATCGCGGTCCCGGATGACGAAGGTGCCGTTTGGTGCACGGTGCTCACAGGTGACCAGGGTTTCGTCGACGCGACGGATGACCGCACCATCGTCATCCATGCGCTTCCTCCTGAGGGTGACCCCGTACGGAAGGCGTTCGACTCACGCGCGACGTCGAGGGACCTCGGCATGGTGGTGATGTCACCCGACACGTCACGCCGGGTGAAGGTGAACGGGGTCGCCCGTCGCGACAGGTCCAGGCTGCTGCTCCGGACTGAGCAGGTGCTGGGCAACTGTCCCAAGTACCTGCAGGTTCGAACGGTGACCGGTACCGGGCCCGGCCATGGTCAGACGGTCCGCACCGGAACCGAGCTGTCGGTCGAGCAGCAACGCGCTATTGCGCTGGCGGACACCTTCTTCATCGGCAGCTTCTCACCCGGACACGGCGCGGACGCCAACCATCGGGGCGGCCGGCCAGGGTTCGTGTCCGTCACCGATTCTCGATCGTTGGCCTGGCCGGACTACGTGGGCAACTCGTTCTACATGACGCTGGGAAACATGGCGCTCAACCCCCGGTGTGGTCTTGCGTTCATGGACTGGACGACGGGCACCACTGTGCAGCTGACCGGGACCGGGCGGATCGACTGGAGTCGCGAGCGGGCGGAGACACTTCCCGGGGCCCTACGCACGATCGAGTTCCACATCGAGCGGATCGTGCAGATCGACAACGCGAGCCCACTGAGCTGGACCCTGCACAGCTACTCCAGATTCAGCCCGCCCGTCCCTCCGAAACCGTCGGGCCTTCCTGAGGGAGAACCGTGACGAAGACCGTTGAGCCGAGCAGCTCATCCATACTGGACGGGGGGCCACTGCGCCAACCGGACCTGACCGTACTCTCTGCGGCGCTTGTTCGTGCCGCGGGCCGCACCGGCGGCGGTGAGATCATCTATCTCGACGACGACGGTGCACCCCACAAGCAGTCTTACGCGGAGCTGCTCGACGACGCTGCCCACATCCTGAGAGGCATGCGTACGGCCGGGGCCCGTGTCGGCGACAAGGTGGTGCTCCAGATCGGAACCGACCCGGACCTGCTCGCCACGTTCTGGGCGTGCGTGCTCGGCGGTTTCGTTCCGGTGCCGGTCACCACCAGCCCACCCCCGCACAGCCCCCTGTCTGCGGCGCAGCTGTTGGCGGGGGTATGGGGCATGCTGGACAACGCCAGGGTGGTCACCGACCGGCGGATCGAGCGAGGTGCGGCCTGGACCGAAGCATGGCTCGGTACCGTCGAGATGCTTCGGGCCGGCCCAGCGGCTACGGCCTACCACCATGGTGCGCCCGATGAACCCGCCGCCCTGCTCCTGACCTCAGGCAGCACTGGGCTGCCCAAGGCGGTGGCCCTCTCCCACCGCAATATCATCAGTCGATCCGTGGCCTCTGCGCAGGTCCGAGGTCTGTCGGCGACCAACCGGAGCTTCAACTGGATGCCGTTGGACCACGTCGGCGGACTGATCATGTTCCATGTCCGGGACGTGCTGCTGGGCTGTCACCAGGTGCACGCGCGGATCGGGTGGGTCCTGGCCGACCCGCTGCGCTGGCTCGACGCGATCAGCGAATACCGCTGCGACACGACGTGGGCACCCAACTTCGCCTTCGGCCTGGTCGTCGACCGAGCGCAGGAGATGGCGAGCCGATCGTGGAACCTGAGCGGCCTGCGCTACATCATGAACGGCGGTGAGCCGATCACGGCACGAGTCGCCAGGCGTTTCCTGTCCCTGCTGGCGCCGTTCGGCTTGCCGTCCAGTGCCATGCACCCGGGGTGGGGGATGTCGGAGACCTCGGCCGGAGTGGTCGACTGCGTCTTCGCCGTGGACGCCGCCAATGACGAGGATCGCTTCGTGCCGGTCGGTGCACCGCACCCCGGCGTTTCGCTGCGCGTGGTGGACCAGAACGGCGAGGTCCGGCCGCAGGGCGTGATCGGCCGATTGCAGGTCAGCGGACTTCCGGTCACGTCGGGATACTACGCAAACCCGGAACAGAACCGGCAGTCGTTCACTACGGAGGGCTGGTTCAAGACCGGTGACCTGGCCTTCATCGCCGGCGGCATGCTGACCGTGACCGGCCGGGCCGACGATGTGATCGAGATCGACGGGGTCACCTACTACGGACACGAGATAGAGGCCTCCATCGAGGAGCTGCCGTTCGTCGAACCCTCGTACACCGTCGCGTGTCAGCTCCGCACCGAGGGAGGTGACCATGACGGACTGGCGATCTTCTTCCACCCGCGGTCAGGAACCCCCTCGGACCTGGAGAACCGAGCGGTGGTCGAGCTGGCCGCGAACCGGTTCGGCTTGCAGGTCACGCACGTGGTGCCGGTGCCGAAAGAGGAGGTTCCCAAGACCGGCATCGGCAAACGTAAGCGTTCGCAGCTGCTGGAACGCCTCGGACGCCATGGGCGTCGCCGGCTGTCCTCCTAGACGTCGGCGGTCCGAGACCGCGCCGACGTGCTTCTGCGCGAAATCGCCGATTTCCTGCGCGAACCCGGTGGTTTCACAGCGTCGACGTTGACAGAATAACTACGCGGGCGGGTGGCGCACCGGAATATTCTTCAGCGAATCTCGACGAAGGGACCCACCGTGACTGAAACCATGATAAGTGCCGCGCAACCGCTGGAGGGCACGGACGACGCGTCCAATGACCTGCTGACCGGTGACGCGTACCTGGAGAGCATGCGCAACGGGCGGGAGGTATACCTTTACGGCGAGCGCGTCTCCGATGTCACCAGGCATCCGGCGTTCGCGCAGACCGCGCGATCGACGGCGCACCTCTATGATGCGCTACACGATCCGGCCACGGTCGACGTCATGACCACGGTCGATGCGTACACCGGTGCGCGAGTACACCGGTTCTTCACGCCCGCGCACGCCGCGGAAGATCTGCTCAAAGCCAGGGACGCGATTGAGCTGTGGGCTCGGCTCGGCTACGGGTTCATGAACCGGACCCCGGACTACAAGGCGTCGTTCATGGCCGGTCTCGCGGTCACGCACGACTTCTACGAGCCCTTCGGAGCCAGCGCACGCGGCTGGTACGAGAAGTACGCCCGACAGGCGCTGTCGATCAGCCATGCCATCGTCAACCCACCCGTGGACAGAAACAAACCGGCCCACGAGGTCGGCGACGTGTTCGTCAGGGTGGTGGAGGAACGCGACGGTGGAATCGTGGTCGACGGTGCCAAGCTGATGGGCACGGCGTCGGCCCTGACGCACGCCGCGTTCGTCGGTCAGATCCATCTCGCCAACCTCGAGAGGGGGAAGGCGGAGGACCTGGCGCTCGCCTTCATGGCGCCGCTGGACACTCCCGGTATGAAGGTGGTGTGCCGGCCCTCATACGAGCTGAAAGCCCACAGCCCATTCGACAACCCGCTGTCGAGCAGGTTCGACGAGAACGACGCGGTCCTCGTCTTCGACAAGGCTTTCATACCGTGGGAGAACGTGTTGATCTATCGTGACACCGACAAGGTCCGGGAGTACTTCCCCCGATCGGGCCTGCTGTCCCGCGGGTTCTTCCAGGGCGCCATCCGTATGGCCGTGAAACTCGAGTTCATGGCAGGCCTGCTGGACAAGGGTACCCAGCTTAATGGAACTCACCAGTTCCGCGGCGTGCAGACCGGGCTGGGTGAGCTGCTGGCCTGGCGGCACGTGACGCACGCGATCACCACGGCCATGGCCACCGATCCGGAGCCGGGCCCGAACGGCACGGTTCTCCCTAAGATGTCCTACGCCGCCGGCTACCGTGCGCTGGCGCCGCTGTCGTGGGCACGCACACACCTGTTCTTCGAGGAGCATCTGGCCGCCGCGCTGCTGATGACACCGGCCGGCAATGCCGACCTGAAAAACGAGGAGCTGCGCCCGCTCATCGACCGCTACTACCGTGGCTCGGCCGGCACCGCGGAGGAACGGATCAAGCTGTTCAAGCTGGCGTGGGACGCGCTGGGCACCGAATTCGGTGGGCGGCACGAGCTGTACGAGCTGAACTACGCGGGCAGTCCCGACCAGGTGCGGTTGGACACGCTGACCTGGTCGCGAGCGGCGGGCCTGTTGGATGACTACGGGGCCTTGGTGGACCAGTGTATGGGGGACTACGACATTGACGGCTGGACCCGGGGTCGTTGGTCGGAATAGCACGGTGACCGCGTTCGGCAGCGAGGCACGGACATGTCGGACCCGAACTACCGGGAAGGACCGAGAACTCATGGAACCGTTGTTTGAGATCGGCGTGGTGGGCGGTGGGCCATCGGCTGTCTGCCTACTCGACTCACTGGCCCGGGAAAAAGATATCCCACCGGGTGGTGTCGTCGTTTTCGAGCCGTCGAGGCACCTCTGGCGGGGCAGGCCGTACCAACCGGACATCGATGTGGTCCGGGTGAACTCCACTCCCGACGACATGTCGATCCGGGCTGGGGACACCGACCATTTCGAGGATTGGCTGACGGCCCGGGACCTGGTGGTCGGATACGGGTCGAGCCACATCGACACATTGTCCGGAGCCAGGTTTGTTCCTCGAGCCGTCTTCGGTGACTACCTGGAGCAGTCGGCGCGGTCCGCGCTCGTCCAGATGATCAACCGCGGCTGGCGGGTGAGGTTGGTTCGGGAACGAGTCGACTCGGCGGACACAACCTCTCGCGGGATAGTAACGACAACCGAGCGGGGTAGACGCATCGCGGTAGACTACCTGGTGCTGTGTGTGGGTTCCGGTGAGCCCGCCGACGTCTACTCCCTGGACGGGGCACCGGGGTTCATCGCGGAACCGTACCCCATCAGGCGGACCATGGAGTCGATCAACCCCGTCGCTGACGTGTCCGTGGTCGGTAGCGGGTTGACATCGATTGACGTCGTTCTCGGGCTGGCGAGCGGGCACCATCGCGGACAGATCCGTCTGTTGTCCCGGCGCGGCGCTCTGCCAAGTGTCCGACAACGTCCGGTGCCGTATGACCTGCGACATTTCACGCCGGGTCGGTTTCGCACGGCGGCCGCCAGAGGCGAGTCGGTTACTTTAGCCGAGCTCACCGCGATTATGAAAGCGGAGCTGGCTGACGCGGGCGAGAGCATGGACATCGTGCGCGCTGAGATCGAGGCGGTGGAGCGCGAGGATCCCGTCACCAGGCTCCGGAGGCAGCTGGCCGAGGTCGACACCCCGCGGATGGGCCTGCGGATTCTGCAACGCGCCGTGCCGGACGCCGGCCCGGATGTGTGGTCCCTGCTCGCGGACGGCGAGCGCGCCACACTGCTCGAACTGTACGAGCGCACCTTGATGAGCCTGTGCTGCCCGATGCCACCGTGCAACGCGGCCACGATCCTGTCCTTGATCGACAGTGGTCAGCTGGAGATCGTGCCCCGAGTAAGGGATGTGCGACGCAGGGATGGCGGAGGCTTCATCGTCACCGCCGATCGCGGCGCGCACGTGGCGGACTACGTGATCAATGCGGTCAACGCGCGATCACGAAAGATCCCGACGATGGCGGCGCCGCTGATCGAGTCATTGGTTGCGGCCGGTGTCGCGGTATCTCATCCGCGGGGTGGTGTGTACGTGGAACGGTCCACCAGCCGCCTCACCATCGAGGGACGGCCGAACGACCGCGTGTACGCCCTCGGCGATCCGGCGGCGGGAAGCCTGTTCTTCACGTTCGGCGTGCAGTCGCTCGTGGACCGGGCGGTGGACGTCACAGCCGCTCTGCGCGACCACGTGGCGGCCAGTGCGCACCACCGCATTCAGTCACTTCCCGTGACCGCGGCAGTCCGGTGAGGTAAACCCTCCAGCCGACGACGACGAACCCCTACGACGCGAACCGGAGCAACACCGTGACGACGAACCCCACGACAACGACTGTCCCGGGACGACGAGCGAGCTACCTGGCGGACACTCGCACTGGTCTCCCCCTGCCCGACGCACCGACCTTCCGCTCCGCCGAGGATGAGCGGAGAAGCCGCAGGCAGCGGCTGGCCGCGTCGTTACGCCTGTTCGGCAAGTACGGCTTCGGCGAAGGCATCTCCGGCCACATCTCGGTGCGAGACCCCCAGCATCCGGACCGGTTCTGGGTGAATCCGTTCGGCGTGTCGTTCAACCGGGTCAAGGTCCGCGACCTCATCTGCGTCGACTCGACCGGCACGGTCGTGGCCGGACCTTATCCGGTCAACCCGAGTGCGTTCGTCATCCACTCGAAGATTCACGAGTTGCGAGCGGACGCGGAGGCCGCCGCGCACGCACATACCGTTCATTCCCGCGCACTCGGATCGCTACGGAGGTTACTTGAACCAGTGGACCAGGAGTCTGCGGCTTTCTACGAGGACCAGGTGCTTTACACGGACTACGAGGGTCCGTCGATCACGGTCGAACAGGGCCATGACATCGCCACCAGGCTCGGGGGCAAGAGGGCGATCCTCCTGGCTCATCACGGTCTGATCACCGTGGGTGGGTCCATCGAGGAGGCGGCCCACTGGTTCTTTACGTTTCACAGCTGCGCCGGGGTGCAGCTCCTCGCCGCACCGGCCGGCACGCCTCACGTGATGAGCCATGACCAGGCCATCGCCGCGAAGGGTGGTTTCGGCGATGTCCAGCTCGGACGGTTCAGCTTCGAACTACTGTACGACGAAATCACACACGAACAGCCGGACCTTCTCGAGGAGTAGGCCGACCAGACAGGACGGCACGGCGGGCGCCTGACGGCGTCCGCGATGCCGTCGAGGCCGACAGACCAGATCAGGGAGCTGGAATGTCCGAGTTCGACTTCCCCGGTAAGTACTACGAGATAATAAGGAAGGACTTCCGTGATCTTTCGGCGGAGACCGACTTCTTCGTCGACCTGGCCGGCGACGGCGGTGAGGTGCTGGACCTCGGTTGCGGGACCGGCACGAACCTGCGAGCGCTCCACGAGCGCGGCCATACCGGAGTCGGCGTCGACACCAGCGTGGAGTTTCTGAGCTGGGCGAAGAGCTCAAGCCGAGGCGGCGTCGAATATATCAACACGTCGATCACCGAGTTCCAGTGCGATGCGCAGTTCGATCTCATCCTGTGTGTTTTCGGCACACTCAACCTTATTCCGCCGGACAAGTGGTCCGGACTGTTCCATCGAATGCGGAAACTGTTGCGGCCCGGCGGGCACCTGGTGGTCGACGCGGCGCAGCTGCTCAACTATGTCGACAGCTACCAGCCGTTCGTGATCTCGCACCACGAGGGTCACGGGGTGCTGCTGACCCGACTGGCCCGCACCATCGTCAACGCGCACACGACCAACTGGCGCCACGAGGAGACCATCGTCGTCCGGGAGGACGACGGCCGTGTGTCGATGTACGGAAATTTCTTCGATCAGTGGTTGGTCACCGCTGGAGATGTGCGCCGGGCACTCGCCGACTCCGGTCTCCAGCTCACGGCTGAGTACGGCAGCTTTCGCCGAACCGCCCCGCCAGCGATCGGCAAGGGGCCGCTCATCCAGGTGGCGACGAGGGTCACGTGACCGCCTCGCGGACCGTGCCTGACCTGTCAGAAGGCACCCTGATGCGGCGTGTCGCCCTCGACCCTCCACCACCCGGGCTCGACAGGGCCTAGTAGACAGACCGATCTATCCGCTACAATCGGGCTGGCGGGTGACGTCGGGAGGCGCGTATCGGAGGGATTGATCATCGTTTAGTTGACACGCTTGACCGCCGAACCCTGGGGAGTAACGGTGCAGGTCCCGATACGAGCTATTCGCGGGGCGATACAGGTCGACGCCGACGTTCCTGAGCTGATTTTCGATGGCACACGTGAGCTGGTCGAGGCGGTGATGGAGTGGAACGGTCTGCGTGTGGAGGACGTGATCAGCGTATTTTTCACGATGACCCCCGATCTCCGTAGCAGGTTTCCGGCTGCGGCGGCACGGGCGGCCGGGATGCTGGAGGTGCCCGCCATGTGCGCGCAGGAGATCGGTGTGCCCGACGCTCTGCCGAGGGTCATTCGCTTGCTGGCGCATGTCGAGTCGATGTTGCCGAGATCGTCGATCCGGCACCCGTACCTGCGCGGAGCCGCCGCGCTGCGTCCAGATCTGGTGGTCGCCGGTGACCGGACTGGGGGGTTGAGTGGCCACTAGCGTTCTGCGGCGGGTCGTGGTGGTCGGTACCGGGCTGGTGGGCACCTCGATAGCACTGGCGCTGCGGGCCAACGGTGTCGAGGTGTCGCTTGTGGATCACGAGCCGGCGGCGGTCGCCATGGCGGTTCGGCTCGGGGCCGGCGTGGCCATGGCCGACCACGATCCGCCCGCGGACCTTGCGGTGATCGCGGTACCACCGTCAGCGGTGGTGGCGGTGTTGGAGGACGCCCAGGACCGAGGCTTCGCGAGGTTGTACACCGACGTTGCCGCGGTCAAAGGCCGGCTGATCGGCGATGCGCGACGCCGCGGCTGTGACATGGTGGGTTTTGTTCCAGGTCATCCGATATATAAGACGACATCCGGGTCAGCCAGGGCTGATCTCTTCCACGGCAGCGCGTGGGTGTTATGTCCGGAGGAGGAGACCTGTCCAGGCGCTGTCGAGATGGTCGAGGTACTGGTGCGGCTGTGCGGCGCGGAGCCAGTCGTGATGACGGGGGAGATCCACGACCGGGCGACCGCACACAGCCTGCACGTGCCATACCTGGTCTCCAGCGCGATGGCCGCAGCTCTGGTCGGCGTGGACGCTGAGGTGAGGCGGCTTGTCGGCTCGGACGTCAGGGACGTGACCCGACTTGCCGAGGCTGAGCCCGCGGACCTCATAGAGGCGCTCACCCACAACGCGAAATGGGTCGCCGACGTTCTCTCGGGCATCGCTGCGGATCTTGTCGAGGTGTCGGCCGCGCTTCAGCTGTGTGGCACCGGTGACCTGTCCTTCGTCGGTCAGGTGACTGATCTGCTGCACAGGGGCAACGAAGGTCGACGCGCCTTGACCGCCTGCGGACTGGCGCCTGACCAGGGCACATCATAACGAGACAGAAGGGAGCGAGTCATGGTAGTCGTGATGGCGTTGGACGCTACCGACGCCGACATCGCCGCTGTGGTCGCCACGGTCGGTGTGGCCGGCGGCGAGGCGTTCGTGAGCCGCGGACTGAACCGGGTAATAGTCGGCTTGGTCGGAGACGTCGAGCAGTTCGACAGCCTGAACCTGCGTGCGATGGCGGGCGTCACCGATGTGGTACGCATCTCTGTTCCGTACAAGCTGGTCAGCCGGGAGCACCACGAGACTCGGTCCACGGTTCATGTGGCTGACGTGCCGATAGGTCCCTCGACGATCACTCTGATCGCCGGGCCGTGCGCCGTCGAAACCTACGACCAGACGCTTGAGGGCGCGCTGATGGCGCGGTCGGCGGGCGCAGCCGTGCTGCGCGGCGGAGCATACAAGCCACGAACGTCGCCGTACGCTTTCCAGGGGCTCGGCGAGGAGGGCCTGCGGATTCTGGCGGAGGTCGGCGAGAAAACCGGCATGCCGGTGGTGACGGAAGTGGTGAGCGCCAATGACATCGCCGTCGTGGCGTCCTACGCCGACATGCTCCAGGTCGGGACCAGGAACATGCAGAACTTCACGTTGTTGCAGGCCCTGGGGGCCTGCAACAAACCGATCATGCTTAAGCGGGGTATGAGCTCGACCATCGAAGAGTGGTTGATGGCAGCCGAGTACATCGCACAGCGCGGAAACCTGGACATCGTCCTCTGTGAGCGTGGTATCCGGACGTTCGACCCTACCACCAGAAATACGCTCGACATTTCCGCGGTACCGATCGTCCAGCGGTTGTCACATCTGCCGATTATCGTAGACCCCTCGCACTCCGGTGGCCGGCGGGACCTGGTGATGCCGCTGACCAGCGCCGCGATCGCCGGCGGGGCAGACGGAGTGATCATCGATGTCCACCCGCGTCCCGAAACCGCACTGTGTGACGGGCCGCAGGCTTTGGTGACCGAAGACCTACCGGCATTGGCGAACGTCGTCAGTTCGTTCGCCAAGGTGACCGGACGGACCGTTGCTCTGACGCGGCAGCCTGAGGTGGTGTGACCAGACCGGCACGGTCAGGCGGCGTCTGGGGATCAGCGAGGTGAGGTCCGGTTGCGCGGCGGTCCGGAAACGGTGTCGATCGGGCTGGGGTCGGTGGGGAGGGACTGGTGGAGGTAGGACAGTGCTCGGTTGGCGCATTCGCCCAGGGGCTGGGTGGTGTCCAGGCGCAGTTTCGGATCCGAGATCGGGTCGGCGTTGGTTTGGAGCCGCCGGTACAGCGCGACGTCGCGGTTGGCTGCGGGGTGGGCGCCGCGGGCGGTGTCCGCGTGCAGTCGTTGTCCAATGGTGACCTCGGTGCAGACGCATTCGATGAGCCGCAGCGGTTGTCGGGTGCGGGTCGCGAACCGGCGGACCTGGGCGACCTGGTAGGCGCGGGTGCAGGTGCGACCGTCAAAGATGACGATGCAGCCGGGAGTGCGGCGGAGCTGCCAGGCGGCAGTCCGGAACATCGTGAGCACGCAGAAGTCGTCCTGCTCGCGGGTGTAGAGGGTGTGCTGGGGACCGAACAGCGCGTGCCGGACGCGGTCCTTGTCCAGCAGCAACGCGCGATTCTCTAGGCGGTGGAGGAGCTCGGCGGCCAGCGAGCTCTTACCGGCTCCGGGGAGCCCGGCCAGCTGAACGATCATCGCTTTGTCCCTGCTGGAAACGGTGTCGATGAGTGGTCTCGATGAACTCGACTAACAGTCATCACTGGGCTGACGCCGTTGCAAGCTAGTAGCCGCGCGGGGTGTGAGGGTCATTTTGATGTCATCGCGCGCCCACAGCACGAAGCGCTCGACCGGCGTGACCACGTGACCCGGCACCGGGTGGAACTCGAAGTGTCTCAGCAGGACCGCGAGCATGAGTTTGATCTCGACCATCGCCAGCGCGGCCCCCACGCAGCTGCGCGGACCGAACCCGAACGGGATGAATGCGAACTTCGGCCGGCCCTGGGCCGCCGTCGCGGTGAACCGCTCGGGATCGAAACGTTGCGGATCGGGCCAGTGCGCCGGGTTCAGATGTATCGCCCAGATCGGGTACATCAGGGTGGTCCCGGCCGGGATCAGGTGATCGCCGAGCGCCAGGTCCTCGGCCAGCTCACGAGCGGCGTACGGGCCGGGCGGATACCGCCGCATCGCCTCCTTCACCACCCGTTCGAGGTAGTCCAGGGAACGCAGCTCGGGGTAAGTCGGCGCCGGCCGATCGCCGAACACGCGAGCCAGCTCGTCCCGGACCCGCCGGGCGATCTCGGGATGCCCGGCCAGCAGGTGCAGCGTCCAGGACACCGCCACGCCGGATGTGTGGTATCCGGCCATCACCACGGCCAGCGCGGTATCCTTGACCCGGGCCGCAATCCAGTCCGAATCGGCCAGCATGCTCACCAGGTCGGCCCGTAGCCGGTCCGGTCCTGCCCGCCGGGCGTCCAGGATCAGGGTGATGGTCTTACGAAGATGCGCCAGCGCTTGGGCGGCCCTCGCCTCACGCTCCTGTTCGGCAACCGCCGACGGTAATCCGTACTGCCGCCCGAGATGCTCGGCGAGCAGGTCTCGAAACGCCGTGCTGGTCCGGCGTGCCGCGGCACTCGATTCCAGTTCGCTGCCCAACGCGAACTCGCAGATCAGCCCCAGCGACAACTCGCTAAGGTCCTCTTGGAGCGCCACCTCCCCGGCGGCGGCCGCCCAGCGACCGACCAAGTCCAGGGTGATCCGGGTAAACGCGTCGAAATGCGCCTCGTGGGAGCGGTGGTCACCCAGCGCGGAAACAAGCAGCCGCCGCCACGGCACGTGCTCGTGCTCAGGGATCGTCTGGAGGTTTCCCGCCTCGAACAGCGGGGAGAGGAACTCGAACAGCTCTTCGGGGCGCCGGTTGATCCGCGAGGTGACCGCGAGCAGGTCCGGGTCCGCGACGGACACCACCCGGGTATCCGGCAGTTCGAAACGCGCGACCGGACCGTACCGTTCGTGCAGGTCCAGCTGAAACATGTGCAGCCCGCCCGCAGCCACGATGTCGGCCAGGTTGCCGTTCGGCGGCGTCGGCGGCGGGCCGGGAATGTCCCGCCAGGACGAGGTCACCCCTGGATTCTTGGCCACTGAAGCACCGGTGTCCAGTGTGATACCAGGCTTGGCAGGGCAGGAGGAGCGCCCAGGAGATCAGGGCCGCGGTTGTATGCAGACAGGTCGGATCTACCATTGTTTTCGGGATGATGTTGTCTACGCGCGGCACAAAACGGACTGTCACCGCGACACCGTTCAGGCCGTTCCCCCACGAGCCGGCCGAGTCGATCTCCCAGGCGTACGCCGCTCTGCCGTAGATGACCTCGGTCGAGCGATCCCCGGTCCGACCACGGGCGACGCACCGCAGCTCCCTCGACACCTGGGATGTCGGTCGGACCCGAGCGCTACCTCGGGCTTCGATTTCCTGAACCACGGACAGAGCGGTAGCCTCGCGAGAACTGATCCCGCTGCTCGGTACGACCAACCCCAGTGGTTCAGACGTGGGTCGCTGGCTGAGCTACGGGGCTGACCATCCGAGCCGACACACCTGGACACTCGCCGACATGGAGATTTCCGAACCGTTCCGGACCGGTGATGATCGCGTCTGGCACCACGCTTTCGACCCGTCTACGCGGCTGCACACGGTCACGATCAAGAACGATGAGGGTGACGTGCTCATCAACTGGACGATGACAACGGATGATGTTCAGCGCATGGCATCCGCGCTGCTCGGGTGTGTTGACAGCCCTAACGGCGACCCCACCATGGTGGTCACTGAAGACGCGATCATCACGATGCAGATGAGTGAGCGGCCCGAGGGCTGTGACGGTTAGCGGCACACCGCGCGCGATCGGGGTACTGAACCACCCCGGGTTCGGTAGAGACTCGTCGCTGGGCTCCGACCAGGCTGACCAGGCCTCCCACCAGCGTGTCCGCCTCGATCCATCCCCCCGGCCGTCGGTGCGGAGCCCGTGTCTGCTCCTTACCGTGTCGCACGCCGTGTGTGGGGGACGATGTGGGCGTAGGCTCGAACACCTCGCTGGCCTGCTGAGAAATACAGAGTGCCGGTAACAACAGACCCGTGAACACCGCTTGTCGTCCAGTCTGCTGAACACGGAAGGGGGGAGGGATCGTTCTTCGGTGTGCCGGCGACCTACTTCTTCGACGACGACACGGCGGCCCGGGTGGACTCCCAGTTGGCCCTGGCCACCGCGTTGCGCGACGCGGGGGTCCGGGACGTGGTGCTGCGACTCTCGAGTCTGGACGACGCGAACCGCCGGTCACTCGTTCGCATCATCCAGGAGATCACCCAGCTGTACTCGTCCGCATCGGACGGTGGACCCACCGCGGTCGAACCGGAGCACCCACATGAATGAGAACCCCGTCACGACGTGTCCTGGGATGGGGCGTCGGACAGGGAGAGGTCATGAGTGCTCGGAGCGGGCTGATCGGGTCGGTCGGGATGCGTTGTCGTCGACCACACCGAGCAGTCCGCGCAGCGCCGAGCGGATCAGCGTGACGGTATCCATCGTGCTGTGACGTCAAGCCCACCACCAGCGCCTCATACGAGGGCGACGGCTGCTCGGGCGCGGACACGACCCCGATAATCGACGATCAACGACCCAACAACGAGCCGACACGCCGTCACCGATCACCAACAGCCAATCAAGATCAACTCACTGACGACGGCCCAGCTCAACCGGACCCGTGAATGGACACGTTGTGAGGGGATACGGCTGATCGGGTGAAGCTCGGATGGCCAGGTATCCCGGGAGCCGTGCCGAGCCTCATATTCGGTGTTCAGATCTTCGCCGAATTTTTTTGACCAATAATCGGCGGGGTCTCGGAGGCTCAAACAGAAAGGGATGATTCAAGTGACCAAGCCCATCTCGGAGGACGACGCGGCAGCACAGAAGGGACGCCTTCACGCGCGCGTAGCAGGGAAGCAATGGCACTTTTTGAACTTCGCCACGACGCAAGCGGCGGTTAACTTCGTTAACGCCGCTCCTGCGCAAGTTGCCGGCGAGGTCAGCACGACTACTCGCAACGATGGCACTGTAGGGTTGTTCTACTTCCTGTGACATCCATCGTACGGCCACTATTCGGTGGCTACCATTGTGCCGACGACACCTTCCCAGGTGAGTGCAGCCACCGCTCACGCTGCGGCGTCCTTGCTAAACTGTGTGCCGCAGGCTCGAACCCTGCCGGGGACAGTTCCTAGGATCTGCACAAGACCAGCTGTGTCCTGCGCTCATCATCCGTCAAGCCACTGCCCTGGCCTCACCGTCCGCTTCGACCCCATCCACACCGCCTAACGGCCCACCCCACACCCCCGGCCCCGAGCCGGTCACCTCAGTGGTCCAGTCATGCCCTCGGCCGCCGGTAGTTATTTTCGGACCACCAGTGAGTTCGAGGCGTGGCCGCACGGTGGTTGCCCGCCTAGCGCGCGGTACCTGGCCAGGTTGGCCGCCACGTACGGCCACGGGTGCACGGTGGCCCACCTTGTCGACGCCGACGACCTGGAACACCTCGCCCCGGCGGATCGTTGCTTGCTGACCTCATCCCCGAGCGCGTACTCACCCGCCACGGTCATCGCAGGTGTGCGCTTCAAGCGATGTGCACCACGGTCGGTGACCGAGCTGACCCCTATGGTGCGCTCGAGCGCTGCGGCAGTGACACCTTCGCTAGCCGGGCAGCCGACGCCGCGTGCGCCGCGACGCGCGGGGTCTGCCGATCCTCGATGACGAGGTGCTCGAGCAGATGACCGCCGACGTCGCCGAGACCGCCCGGCGCTACCTGATCGACCCGCCCGCCACGGTGTTCTCCCGCATGCTCGGGGCCCGAGACGACGTGTTCACCCTGATCGCCGGACGCCAACAGCCCGGCACACCGCGCAGCTGTACAAGATCGCCGGGCAGATGTGCGCGCTGCTGGCAGACCCCAGGCCTCAGCAACAGCCGGAACGACCGCGCCCACCCATTCACCAAACGCCAGGCCACCCGGGCGGGGATCGGTTTCACCGAGTTGTCCAACGGGTTCGCCTCCACCGAGGATCCGGCCGGTTTGCCGGCGATCTGTGACCGACTGGGCCCGGGTGCGATCACGGTGTTCTTCGAACGATGGGCGGAGACGGTCGTCACTGTGCTTGGGCTCAAACGGTCGTAGCGACAGGCCTTTATTCTAGCAGAGTTTGATCTGCTAAGATATCCCCTTTCTGGGGAATATTCTGGGGGGATGGTTGATGAGTGGGGGTGTGCCGTTGTGCGCCGAGGAACGGGAGACGATCTCCCGCGAGCTGAGCCGGGAAAATTCGGCTCGTGGCATCGCGGAACTGCTTGGCCGGCACCATAGTACGATCGCTCGTGAGATCAATCGAAATGGTGGTGCCGCTGATTATCGGGCGCTCGCGGCGCAGGAGCGTTATGAGTCATTTAAGGTGCGGCCGAAGGAGCCCAAGCTGGTGGCCTCGTCCCGGCTTCATGACGCGGTGAACGAAGGCTTGGAACAGAAGTGGTCTCCGGAGCAGATCAGTGCCAGACTGATCGAGGAACATCCCGATGACCCGGAGATGAGAGTGTCCCACGAGACCCTTTACCAGGCACTGTATCTGCAAGCGAAAGGCGAGCTGCGCACTGAGCTGAAGCTCGCGTTGCGGCAGGGCCGGGCGAAGCGAGTGCCCCGGTCCAGGGCCTCTGTGAGCAGGGGAGAGATCCCGGACATGGTCAACATCAGCGAACGACCCGCCGAGGCCGAAGACCGCGCGGTACCCGGTTTCTGGGAAGGAGACCTCATCATCGGAAAAGGTGGCAGATCGCAGATCGCGACCCTGGTCGAGCGGACCACCCGGTTCACTATGCTCGTGCGGGTTCCCTACGATCGCCACGCCGACCGCGTCGCCGCGCTCCTGGCTAAGAAAATGGAAACCCTTCCCGAGTTCCTGCGTAACAGCGTGACCTGGGACCAGGGCAAGGAAATGGCCCGCCACGCCGACTTCACCATTCGCACCGGCCTGCCCGTCTACTTCTGCGACCCGCACTCACCGTGGCAGCGCGGCACCAACGAGAACACCAACGGGCTGCTCCGGCAGTACTTCCCGAAAGGCACCGACCTGTCCTTGCACACCCAGGACGAACTTGATA
>JAFAUB010000109.1 GCA_019243635.1 Pseudonocardiales bacterium | reverse complement strand
GGATGGCCTACCGGGCGGGGTTGCCGGTGTAGCCCATTCGGGGTGGCGGCCACGCCGGCGGACACCCGCTACCGGCCGATCGTTCACGGTTGTCATCGTGATCGACGTACCACCTCAGACACCGCACCAGCAGCCCGTTGCGGCGCGCGGTGGCACCTCTCGCGCTATCGCTGTCACCTGCTTGCGGCACGGCTCGGTCGGGTTCAGGAACCTGATGGCACGGGGCCCACTCAACAGCTCACCTGGACGAGACGGCCGGGACTGTCCTGTTCGACTTGCTCGGGGAGTGGCTCGGATGAGCGAGTACCCGGCCACCGTGCCCGGTGCGCGCGGGGCGCACCCGGCGGGCTGCGCCCCGCGCTGGGGCGTGTCCTCACTGGACTGGCAATCCCACGCCATGCCCGGCCAGCCGTTGGTTGAGCCGTGCCCCCGTTCGAGTTCCCGGCGGCCGGTCGGTTCCCCCCGCGCCCGAAGGAAAGGGTTCCCGGTCCCGCGATGAACAACGGCACCCAGACGCCGATAGTCGTTCTCTGCCCTGTTCATACATGCCCGTGGGTCCACGTGGGCTACTCCATGGGGGGCGATGACACCACGGCCGCTGAGGTCGCGGACCTCGTAGGTATAGCACGGACCACGCTACGGGACGAGCTCATTGAGCACCTCAAGAGACAACACGGAGAAGCGGCGGTGCGCGACTCACTTCGGCCCGGGGGAGCATGCCGCAACACATGATTTCGATGTGCCGGAAACTGACGTGCGAGAATTCGACTGACTCACCGAAGGAAGGACTCCCCCGCGTGAGCGACCACCCCCGAACCCGGTACCCGATCCAGGTATCGGTCCCCGCCACCCGCACCGACGACAACACCGAGTGCACACTGCTGGCGATCCGCGAAACCGGTGGCACGTCGATGATCCACAGCCTGGATCGGGGCGCCGTGCGGCTCACCGAGGAGCAGACCGCCCGGATGGCGACGGCGATCCTGCACCTCGTGGGCACCCGCGCTGGCGCGGCGCGCTCAGTCAGCGAGTAGATCCCCGGCTCGGCCGCCGGTTGAGCGCTGTCCCCCCGTGCCCGCTCCCGGTGGCCGGCCGGCCCACCCACACCAACCCGAGGTGACCAACAACGATGCCCGCCCAGGACCCCTGTCGCGACGACCACGGCACGGCTGAGTCGTGCCCGGGATGCGGGGCCACTACCGGTGTGCTGCGGACCACCGGCACCGCACCGACGATCCGAACATGGTCGTGCACGACGTACGGCCTGAACTGGATGATCAGCGCGGTCAACCCCCACCTGCGTCCCGCTCACCTCGCCGACCTGGCTGCGGCCGAAGACATCGGGCGGCTGCGCTGGGCACTGCGGCAGGTGATCACACTGGCCGACGACGCGCCCACGCTCACCGACCGACAACTGCGAGACCGACTGCTCACACTGGTCTCGGATGCCCGGTGACCGGGCCGCCGTGACGCCGGGGCGAGCCCGCCATGCCGACCCGCCCACCGCGACCCGATGCCGACCTGCCGGCCCGGACCGTGGAATGGCTGGACGGGCGTCCTCCCATCGAGCGCAGGTTCGTTCACTCGGTGTGGGAGCGGCTCGCCGAGCTGGAGCGGCTCGGGTGCCCCCCGGGGCCGATCGACGCCCTGCGCTCGATCCTGCTCGATCACCAGCCCGCGACCCGCGCGGGCCGCTGCCACGGTTGCCGGCACCTCACCTGGTGCCACCGTGTTGTTTGGCGCTTCCACCTCATCCCCTTTCCCTGGTACCGCCGGTTCCCTTGCCTGGTGTGGTCCCGGATCGGTGTCGAGCTGCTGGAGCACCCCGCCGAGCGCGGCCGACACCGCCGAGCAGCAGACGGCGACCGGAGGCGTGCCCGGATCACCCCCGGAGCGAGCGGGCGACCACCAGACCCTCCGCCCGACCGGGCCGGGCGGCACTACTAACGGCGAGCGGAGGAGGACCCATGGCGGGCAGGCACAGCAGGCGCGGGCGCCTCACCGGGTGGCGCCGCGGCCGAGGCGACGCGGCGCGCGACGGTCGAGATCACGCCTGGCCGGGGTCACCGACGCGGGCACCCTGGTCGAGCACCTGCTGACCGGCCAGGCCACGGCCGACGGGCACGGACGCTACGTCGCGCTCTGCGGCGCCCGGATCCTCCCGGCGAGCCTGACCCCGCCCGGCGGGTTCTGCCCACTGTGCGCGGGGGCCCCGTGATGGGGGTGGCCGTGACGGGACTGGTCCTGGCCGGCGCATGTTTCGCCGGTGTCGTGTGGATCACCAACCGATGAACAGCGGCGGGACACAGTCGTTCCACGATCGGGCGGCCTTCCCAGCAACCGGCCCACGGATCGTGTGACGGTCTGCGAGCGGTCCGGTACTGCGTTGACACCCGGGGACCGCTCGCATGCAGGTCAGTGCCCATATCGCTGTCTGTTCGCAACCGCGCTCGTGCCGGAGCACACCGACCTGTTGGCGGCTCTCGCACGAACTGGTATCTTGCCTGCTCAGAGACCTGGCTTTTCTCGAACCCTGTTTCCGGCCACCACGGCCGGACCCCATTGAGGCGCACCTACCAGCTGGTGCTCTTCACCCCAGCGGCGGCGAGCTGTTTCCGGCCACCACGGCCGGACCCCATTGAGGCAGTCCCGCTGCGCCGCCGCCAACGACAACGGATACGTCTGTTTCCGGCTACCACGGCCGGACCCCATTGAGGCAGGTCGGGTGGTCACCGCAGCATGGCTGGGAGCTTCTGTTTCCGGCCACCACGGCCGGACCCCATTGAGGCGGTGTCCTGCGCGGACAGCTGCACCTGATGGGTCTGGCTGTTTCCGGCCACCACGGCCGGACCCCATTGAGGCCAGTGCAGGGCACCCGGTGAGCACCGCTGCGTGCTGGGGCGTGTCCTCGCTGGACTGGCGTTCCCAGGCCATCGACGAGGACGCCGACCACCCCTACGGGGTGTACGTCGCGCGCTGCGGGCAGCGAGTGTTCATGGGCGCCAGCCTGTATGACGAGGCACCCGGCTGGATGTGCCTGGCCTGCCTACGCCAGACCGAGCAATGGAACACCGGAGAGGTGACCGAGCCGCCCCCGGCGCGCCCGGAGCCGGAGGAAAGGCGGGGTGGGGTGAGCCGCCCGGGGCGCTGGGCGCGGTCCCCACTGGACTACCACGCGCACCTACTGCTGCTCGAGGGCGACCACCCTCCCGGCGTCCTCAAGACCCGGTGCGGCGACCTGATGATGACGAACGCCACACGGCACGACCAGCGGCCACCCGGCTTGACCTGCCAACGCTGCGTCTTCCTCGCGGACTCCCCGCGAGACGAGTAAGACCCGGCCGGCCGCCGGTTGAGCCTTTGCCCCCCGTGCTCCAGGCTCCCGGCGGCCGTGCTGGCCCACCCACACACCCCGCAGGGAAAGGACTCCCCCACGTGACCGATCTTCCCCGAACCCCGACGCCCGTGCAGGTGTCGGTTCCAGGGCATGGGCTCCGGTACCGTGCGGCCCACCGAGGAGGAGGCCGCCCGGATGGTGACGGCGATACTGCACCTCGTGGGCGCCGAGGGCACGGCGCGCGGAGCCAGCTCCCACGGCGAGTAGACCCCTGGCCGGCCGCTGGTCGAGCGTTGTCCCACGTAACGGTCTCGCGTTCAACACGATGGAGGGACAACGACCCCGTGTGATCAGCAGGAGGGACCGGGGTATGACCAGGAACCGGCCACAACGGCAGCCCGAGCCGGGTCGGCCGCTGTCACGCCGGGCGATTGTCATCGGCAGCGTGCTGATGGTCCTGGTGGGAGCGGTAGCCGTCGGTGCACTGCACCACTTCTACGGCGGCGGAACCGAGCATGACTCGGCCGGGCGCGACATGGTGCGAACCGCGGGGACCCTCGTGGTGGGCGTGGGCGGGTTTTTCGGCCTGCTGCTCGTTGCTCGCCGCCAACGGTCCACCGAGCAGACTCTCGAACACCAGCGCGAGGTGGCCACCACCGCAGCGCAAGACGCCGCCGAGCAACGCATCACCGAGCTGTATACCAGCGCGGTCGATCAGCTCGGTGCCGAGAAGGCCCCGGTCCGGCTCGGAGGCTTGTACGCCCTGGAACGCCTAGCGCAGAACAACCCGACCCAACGACAGACCATCGTCAACGTGATCTGTGCTTATCTCCGGATGCCCTACACACCGCCCGACGATCAACCACCGAGCGAAGACGATCCCGAGAACGCACATAAACGCTACGAACAACGCCGCCAGGAACTCCAAGTCCGGCTCACGGCCCAGCGCGTCCTGGCCGCTCACCTCCTACCGGGGCAACCGGCAGTCTTCTGGGCACAGATCGACCTGGACTTGACCGGAGCCCACTTGCAGCAGCTCGATTTGATGGGCTGCCACGTACGTTCTGCCCGCTTCGGCGGAGCGACCTTCGCCGGGGACGCGATGTTCGTCAATACCACGTTCGGGTACGCGGAGGATTATGCAAAATCCTCCTTGAAGAAGTATAGGCCGATAGCGGCTCGAAACGAGGACAAGAAGGTCTTCAACGGCCTTCTGTAATCAGTGAAGAGGATCCGCCATGTCTTGAGGTTGGCGATGGCCCGCTCGACGGGCGCACG
>JAFAUB010000096.1 GCA_019243635.1 Pseudonocardiales bacterium | reverse complement strand
CCCCAGGAACCCACCCGGCCCGTGGAACCGGCGCCCACCGACGCGACAGTCGGGCACCACACCCCGCCCACCACCCAACAAAAAGATCAACTAGAGAGGTCGGTCGAGGCTCCCGACCAGATGATCATACCCGCGAATAGGCGAGGTAAGCGCTGCCTCCCCACTCCCGCTTTCCCCGCAAACCCTTATCAGTGCCCCTGCCAATGCTGAGCCCCTGGTTGACACTCTGCTTCCGGTGCTCCTATCATCATGACAGATCGCAGTGGCACAGGGTGTGCCATGCACGGGAAACAGGGGAGCGGTTATGTCGGACGCCGTGAAGGACCGGAAGTTCATCGTTCTCTTTAACTGGTTCGATCAGGGCAAGGATGGTTATCTCACGCACGAGGACTTCCAGCGGATGGCCGAGCGGTTTGCCTCTGTGGCGCAGGAGGAGGACCAGGTGAACGCGACTGCGATGAGAGATGCCGTCGAGAATTGGTGGGGGCTGCTGCTCGCCGCCGGGGACACCGACGCGGACGGGAGACTGGCCCGACCGGAATTCATTGAGGCCATGAAGTCCAGCGTCACATCCCCGGGGAACTTCGAAAGCGCCGTACTGGCGATCGCCGATGCCCTGATGTCCGCGCTCGATACCAACAGAGACGGCTTAGTGGAATCGCAGGAATACGCCCACATGTACAGCGCGCTGGGGGTTTCTCCCGAGCATGGCAGCGACGCCTTCCGCCGCCTCGACCGTGACGGCGACGGTGCCATCAGCCACGAGGAATTCAGGACCGCCATCCGCGAGTTCTATCTCAGCGACGATGAGAACGCTCCAGGGAACTGGCTGATCGGCCCGTTCGGCGAGCCGGCCTGAGCGCAAGTCGCAATCCCGCAGGCAAGCGGCTTCGCACTTGACAACGCCCGGGGGTGGGATTCTCCCGAGCTACCCGACCTCCTTGTTTTCTGTCCCAGAACCGTTGTCCCCGACCATCACGATCAATCCCAGACTGCGGCGGAAATCCACCAGGGTTGCCCGGGGACGCCTGGTGGATTTCTGTCGCTACGCCGGTACCTGATCAGAACTGGCGGCTCTGGCAGTTGTAGCGCTCGATCTTCAACACCCAGTTCTGGAAGCCGAGCGTCCCCGTGCCCAGAGGCACACGGGCCTTAATGGTGGCGTCTTCCGCAGCGGTCGTATTGGGGGAAATTGAATGCACGCATCGTGGTAAGACCTCCTCATTCCCCTGCGGCTACAGCTCCCTTCTTGGTTATGAACGGTGGTTGTCGCTCTACGGTCGTCCATTCTTGCCACCGAAGGTGATGTCGAGTTGACCGACCAAGTCGGCGCTCAGTTCACCATCGCCGGTGGCCGGAGGAGTCGGTGTTCCAGCCGGAATGGAGTCCCGGTGGTGTCCTGCACTTCGTGTCTGACCGTACCGGTTGGTGGGACCTGTACGCCTGCCCGCCGGACGGTGAGATCGTCTCGTTGGTTCATTGTGAGTCGGCGGAGCTGGGAACGGCGCAATGGGAGTTCGGGTACTCCACCTACATTTTTTTTGGATAACGACCGGATCGTTCTCCTCGCGCATCAGGGCGGAGCCACCCAGCTCACTATCTGGGACCGTCGCCGGTCCGAGGCGCGTGCCGTGGAGCTGCCCTATACGTCGATGAAGCCGTATGTGGCGGCACACGCCGGAGGGGTCGCGATGATCGGGTCGGCTCCGGATCGGATGCCCGCTGTCGTCGTGGTCGACATCGACAGTGGCGAGTCACACGGGCTGACAGCGGTGGGAGGGGGGTCGTGTCGGGATCGCAGGCGCCGAGTCCTGAGGTCCTCGACATCCTCGCTCGGGATGGCGGCCGGGTGTATGCCACGGTGTACCGTCCCCGACCAGGGGAATCTCCCGCGCCGGTGCCCGTGGTAGGCCGTGCGCACCCGGGGCCGACCTCGAACGCTCCGTTGCGCCTCGACCCCTGGGTCCAGTTCTTCCTCGGCCACGGGTTCGCGGTGCTCGACGTGGACTACCGGGGTAGTACCGGCTACGGTCGCGCCTACCGCAACGCGCTACGCGGCCGATGGGGTGTACTGGACGTATCCGACTGCGTCGACGCCGTCCACGCGGCCGGACGGGTGGTCGGACGAGACGGGACTCTTGACCTGACCCGAGTCGTCATCAGCGGCGCGAGCGCGGGTGGCTACACCGCGTTGCGGGCCGCGACGAACACCACGACTTTCCGAGCGGCCACCGTAAGGTCCGCCATTGTCGACCCCGCCGCATGGCGTACCGCCGCACCGAAGTTCCAGTCGCGTCATGCCGACCTGCTCCTGGGTCCGGTCGACACCTGGGGGGACCGGTCCCTGCTCCGTTCCGGTACCACCGCCCACTGTCCCATCCTCGCCTTTCACGGTGAGCGGGACACGGTCACGCCACTGCACCAAGTCCGGGAGTTCGTCGCGATGACCCGCCTCAGGATCACCGGTGGCTTCGGGTGGGATCGTGGTCCTATGCGGCGGCAGGCGTGGATATCGATCGCTGAGGCGAGAGGTTTGTCCTATCTCGATCTCGGCGGCGACGGCCGCGTGATGCTGGCCTTGCATGGCAGCCTTGGGCGCGGTGCGATCTTCCTGTGGCCGGCTGCTGACCTGCGTGTGCAGGTCCGTATCGTGGCTCCAGACCAGCGCGGGCATGGTGACAGCGACTGTGATGGTGGATTCAGCCGGGACGAGTTCGTCCACGACGCCGCCGCGTTCCTGCGGCGGCTCGGTCTGGGTCCGGTCGTGGTTCTCGGACATTCTCTGGGTGGCATCACCGCCTACCAGCTCGCCGCGCATCATCCGGAGCTGGTCTCCGCACTGATCATCGAGGATGTCGGTGACGACCCGGATGGGTTCGCTCACGCGGTCGCCGACTTTCTCAACGACGGCGCCTGACGCGCACGACCCGGGCCACGATCGCAACGGCTGCGACGAGGTTGGCTTCGCAGAGCGCGAACGGGATGATCATCACGATATGATCTCAAGCGCGGGACATCCACCACGGCGTCATCGACACTGTCACGTCAGTCATCGACGGGCGGGATGGAGCGGGCATGGAGATCGGATACACCTTGATGACCGAGCAGTCCGGGCCGACCGACCTGGTGCGGTACGCGGTGGGCGCCGAGCAGGCCGGGTTCGCGTTCGAGGTCTGCAGTGATCATTACTTCCCGTGGCTGGACGTGCAGGGCCACGCACCGAACGCCTGGACAGTGCTGGGCGCCGTTGCTCAGGCCACCGAGCGCGTTGAGCTCATGACCTATGTGACGTGCCCGATCATGCGGTACCACCCCGCCGTGGTGGCCCAGCAGGCAGCCACGGCGGCGCTGCTGTCCGGTGACCGGTTCACCCTGGGCCTGGGGTCTGGAGAGAACCTCAACGAGCACGTGGTGGGGCTTGGTTGGCCGTCGGTCACGGTGCGCCACGAGATGTTCGTCGAGGCGTTGAAGATCATCAATGCGCTGTTCGATGGTGGTTACGTGACCCGGCGCAGCCAGTACTATCAGGTCGACTCGGCGAAACTGTGGGACCTACCGAGCCGACGGGTGCCGATCGCGGTGGCGGTATCGGGCGCCGAGTCGTGCGAGTTGTTCGCTCCGCTGGCCGACCACATGATCGCCGTGGAACCGAACGCCGAGTTGGCCACGATGTGGAACGCCGCGCGGCCCGGGAAGGGCACCAGCCGCCGGATCGGTCAGTTGCCGATCTGTTTCGACGATGACCGACAGACGGCGATCGCCCGGGCGCACGAGCAGTTCCGCTGGTTCGGCGGGGGCTGGAAGGTCAACGCGGAGCTGCCCTCCACGGCCGGGTTCGCCGCCGCGAACCAGTTCGTCCGGGCGGAGGATATCGCCGAGCACATCTCCTGTGGACCCGACCTCGATACACATGTCGCGGCAGCACGGCCCTTCGCCGAGGCGGGGTTCACGGATCTCGCGCTGGTGCAGATCGGCGGCGCTCCACAGCACCAACAACCATTTCTCGACTACGCCCGGGACAAGCTGCTGCCCGCGCTGCGCGCCGAGTTCGCCGCAGACCAGCCATGACCCGACTCCGTTCTGGTCCGAGGGTCGCACCGCGCACCGTGCCCGCTGGTGGCTTTCCCGGGTACCGTGCGGTGATGAGCATCGAGGTGACGCTGCGGCAGCTGGCGCGGACACTGACGCGGTACCGCTTCGCGTACCTGTTGACTATCGGCGATGATGCGCGGACGCACGTTGTGGCCGTGAGCGCCACGCTGGTGAACAACACACTACTCGTGAGGGACCTGGGTCGAAGGACGCGAGCCAACGTCGTGACTCGCCCGTCGGTCACGTTGGTGTGGCCACCCGCGAACCCGAGCGACTACTCGTTGATCGTGGACGGCGTGGGGTCACTGCGGGACGACGAGCTCACCGTCGCCCCCACCCGGGCGGTGCTACACCGGCCCGCACGGCCCCAGACCACCACGACCGGCGGTGGCTGCAAGTCGGACTGCGTCGAGCTGCCCATCGCCGCGCGGAACGTGAGGAGCAGCTGAGCGCTGACCGGAAGTGCCCCGTTGAGATCGCCTGCTCCCGTGTCGATGATCTCGATGCGTTCTACCGGGAATGCATGGGCTGTTTCGGGTCATCATCACTGCACGTGTGCGTACAGCAGGACGGTGCGGTAGCGATACTCCAGTCGTCCGCCGCCTAGGCGAGTGATCGCGTCGCGGACGGCCTCGACGAGCCGCTCACATTGCGGCGGCGGCAACAGCAGGTGGTCGGAGTGAGTCTGTACGAGGCCGCTGTAGCTCTCGGTGTCGTAGCCGGCCATCCAGTCGTGTGTACGGACTGACCACGGCGAGTCGATGCTCAAGGGTTTCCGCCCGGCCGAGGTGACGCGGATTCGATGGTCACGCGAACAAGACGTGGCGACGCTGCCCGACTATGCGCTGAGCCACAGCACGGTCGCGGTGTTGCCGGCCCGACAGCGAGAAGCGGTACTGGCGGCAGTGCGTCGGATGGCGACTGAGCACCCGGACTTGCTCGGTCGCGACCACGTGACGGTACCCATGCAAGTGGTGCGCTGGACCTACCACCGGCACAACTGATCTCTCCAGGGCCACCGCACCACAGAGCACAGGCCAGCGGCGACCCTAACCCTCTCGCACCACGGCCAGACCCATCCCACATCCCCGCCTTCGATTTTCCGGACCTGTGAATGGGCAGAGCGCCGGGATAAACCGGCATGGAGAAGGAGATGAGAACGCTCTACATCGAAGGAGTAGCGACCCACGATGGCCCCGAGTCATGCGTCGGCGTCTGTGAGGGCGTTGGCGAAGCGTTGACAGGGGTA
>JAFAUB010000098.1 GCA_019243635.1 Pseudonocardiales bacterium | reverse complement strand
CCGCCGCGACATGGCCACCCGATTCACCACCTGGAACCAGATCACCGGCACGACCACCACAGCAGCCTGACACAGCACCAGGGATCACCCGAGCCGGGCCCGACCCTGCCTCCACAACCAGGCAGGCTCACCAAGTTGACAGCGTCCGATGGAGAAGCCGGGACGCGGATTGTCGGGCCCGGGGTGGAGACGCCCTGACATGCGTCGACCGGGGGCCGGCAACCCCGGGCCCGGGGGAACTGCTCGTGGGTGTCGTCGTCTTCGGGGAGGAAGCGCTGGCCGCACTGGCCGCGCGGAGGATGGGTGCGCAGGTGGTCCAGATGCGGCGGTCACACGGCGGTTTTTTTGTGATCTTTAGAGGCATCCCGTGGGGGTTGTCTCCTCGCGGCCCGGCAGCCCTTGGGCGCGCCGTGAGACAACCAGCCAGCCCGTCGTGCTCTCTGAAGCGGTGCCCGGGGTCCGGGGCGGGTGTCCCGGCCGCCGGAGGCACACCCGCTGGTCCGCAGGGGTGATGTGCTCGCTGTCCGGCCCGGGTCCGTTTCGTGCTGCCGTTCGCTACCAGGTGGGCTGCGGTTGTCCGGTGGAGCGTTTAGCTGCTACACGCGCCTTCCCGCGTCTTCGTGAGCGAAACTGAAGTGGGGGAGGTAGTGCTCGCCAGGGAGAGCCGTGTTCGCTGTGGAGGGTGGCTGGTTGGCCCTCAACCTCCTCCAGTCTGCGGTAAGCGGCCCCGCCCGTGGCCACGACTCGCAGCTCAGCGCCACCCGCCGTCCGCCTCCCAAAAAGTTCCGCTCTCCGGCTATGTCAGGGGTTCGAGGTCGACTCCGGTCTGTTCGTATCGGGCGTACTGGTCTGGGTGGGCGGTGAGCAGGGGCCAGCCGCGTTCGTGGGCGCAGGCGATCGCGTGTGCGTCGGCCTGGTTGCCTCCGAGCCGGCCGACGGTCCGGGCCCGGGCCTGGTCAAGGTTGTCGATGACGGTGACCGGGAGGTGGAGCAGGACGTCGAGCACGGGGCGATGCTCGTCAGCGAGTTCGGTCCACGCCGCCGCGAGCGCGGTCGAGGGCACGATCAGGACGATGGACTCTTCGACGGCGGTCCAGACCGCCGCGGCGGCGTAGAGGGAGGTGCCGCGGGCGAATGCCAGCAGCGTGGAGGTGTCGAGGACTCGTCCGCCGATCACGCGCCGTCGGCCGGAGCGGGCAGTCCCCACGCGCGGCGGACGGCTGCCCGCGCTTCCAGCGGCGGGGGGCCACCCAGGACGCGAGCCAGCTCAGCGAGCGCGTGGGTGCGGCTCAGTCGATCTCGTAGGGCCTGCACGACGAACGCGGACAAGCTGTCGGCGGCACCGGAGTCCACCGCGCCCCGAGCCCCTGCCAGCACGTCAGGTGGGAGGCTCACGGTGACGCGTTCAGCGGTCATACCGAAAGGCTAGCAGCGTCATACTGTCCGCGTTGAGGGAGAGCGGGGCAGACCGAGGGAGACCGTTGGTTGGCGCAACGCTGAGCGGGGGGGTCAGCGCCGGTGGGCGGGGCCCAGCCGCTACAGATCCGCATCCGGGTGTCCACCCGCTGTACACCGAGTCCTCACCAACACGCTCGATCAACAAGCTCCTGCCGCGTAGCCTCCCGCACTTTGTGCCACTCTCCGTCACCGGCGGGGGGGCGTGAGTAGGTGGGCCTCGACCGCCGCCGCGACCAGTTCGCTGCGCGACTCCGCGCCCAGCTCGGCGACCAGCCCGTCCAGGATGTCCAGCTCCTCGGCGGTGGCCTGGATCGCCCACAGCACACGACGCCCCTCGGTCTTGAGGGTCTGGCGTCGCGCGCGCTGGTGTCGGGACGGGAACAGGCTGTCCTCTGAGCGCGCGCGGGTGTGGCGTTCTCCCAGCAGCCGCTGGAGCTCGGGGAAGGTGGCGTCGATGGCGTCGAAGGCGACATCGGCGTTGGTCGAGTTGTCCCGCGCGCGGTGCCGTCGGGCGGCGGGCTTCACCTCGGGCAGCACGTAGACCGCCACCTGGAAACTCTGGCTCCGGCTGAGCTCCTCCGGTGCGGACCGCAGCCACCGGCTCGGCGCGGTGGCCCGCCGGGGTGACTCGGGCGGTGGTTGTACCGCCGCGTCGTTCGCGGGCTCAGGACCAGGTTCTCCCTCCTCCTCCCCCACCGCTGGCGGCAGCGGTTCGGCAGGTGAGGCCACCGGACGCGGCCTGGGTGGCAGTAGGTCGCCGAGGTTACGGACCTGGGCCGCCGCGGGCCGCCCGAACGCTTCCGACAAGTCGCTCATCAGCTACCCCACACTGCCGACGGTGACCGCGAGAGCCGCTTCTTCCATGCTGCGCAGCACGTTCAGCACCTCGAACGCCAGGTTTCGGTAGTCGGCGGCGACGCTCGCGGCCGTCGAGGACAGCCGCCGCGCTCCCCCACCTTTGCGGAGGGACTCCCACCAGGCCGGCTGCTGTGCCGCCTCGACCTCAAGCTCGTGGGCCAGCTTGCCCAGCCGCCGGGCGTCCTGGGCGGTGCGCTCGGCGTGTCGGACCACCGTGGTGAACAGCGGGCTGTGCCCACCGAACGCCGCCTCGATCGCGCTGCGAGCCTCGGTGTGGATGGCGGTGGCCTTGGTGCCCGTGGCGAACAGCACGGCGCCGAGCAGCCCCAGGTTCGGGTTGATGGTCCGTGCCTTGGTGAAGCGCTCAGCGACGAGCGTCATGCCGACCAGCCCGCCGATGTCCGTCTTGGTCGGCATGATCACCCACCGGGCGGCGCCGAGCGCGAGGTCGGTCAGGACGTAGTTCTCCGGCGGGCAGTCGATCAAGATGACGTCGTAGTGCTCGGCGATGGGCGAGAGCACATCGGCCAAGGCGAGGAACGGGCTCTCGCCGCTCGCGCCCGCGCCCATCGTCTTGGACACCATGAGCGGCGTCAGTGCCTCCAGCCGTGTCCCACCGCAGACCAGGTCGAGATCCGGCCGGACCTCGACAGCCACGGCGAGTGGCTGGCGACCTTCCAGCACGATGCTCGACAGTAAGCCCTCCCCCTGGTCGTCGACCTCGGTCCGCCGGATGCCGAGGTCGTCGGCGAGGTTGGCTTGCCGGTTGAGATCGACCAGCAGCACCCGGTAGCCCGCTGCGGCGAGCTGGCCTCCGAGGTTCGCCACGATCGAGGTCTTGCCGACACCACCCTTGTCGTTGGTGATCGCGATGACGCGCGCGAGGGCGGCCTGACGATCAATCTCGCCAGCATGCTTTCCCATGGGACCCCGTTCTCTCCTCTGTAGCGACAATGCCTCGTGCACTCTTCCATGTGGCCTACCGGGTCCCCAAGCTCTTGTGCGGTGTGTCGTGGAGACGACTGCTCGCGCGGCGATGTACCCGTGCTTCAGTACCGGCGAGCATAATAGAGGATTTTCTCGTGAGTTCACCTCCACAGAGTTGGTCGACCTTCCATGCGGGGTTTTTGTCGATCACGCTCCTAGGTGCACCTACAAGGAATCCAACACACTTTGTGATGGGCGTCTTGACGTACTACTGATCTATCGATTGGTGTTACTATCCCTCAAACTATCGGTAAAGTGGTGCTTTGAGCAGCGAAGATGTGGTTTCTCGCTGGTGGGACGATGCGAAGTGTGTGATCGAGAGGTAGCCTGGGCCGGGCAGACGAACCCGGTGGGAAGCACACAAGGGCGGAGATCCACGTCTGGGTTCGCCCGCGTGCCACGGCTCCACTGTTTGCCTCCGGACCTCTGGTTCGGTGTCTGTCACCCAGCACTGTTGGCGTGGGACCCGTTTACGGCCGCGCGGCGTCGAGCTTTCTCGATGAGCACTGCTTTGAGGGCTGCGCGGGCGGTTTCGCGGGCTGTGGTGGTGGATGGTGACCGGCTCGGCTGGTTGGTGCGCTGGGCTCGGTCGCGCTCGGTGGCGGCGATGCGGTCGGCGAGCTGGGTGGCTTGCTTGGCTCGGTAGTCGCCGTGGTGGCCGGTCAGCCTTGGGGGTAGCTGGTGGAGCTGTCCGACCCAGGGGCGGAGCCGGTACCCGAGGACCCGCAGCGGGTCAGCTGCCCCATGCAGGGCGTTTCCTCGGGGCTGGTCGGGTCGGTCGGGGTGGTGGTCGATGGCGTGCAGCAGCCCGGCGACGCAGGCACCGGCGGTCCACCACGGGTGGAGCAGCGCTCGGGCCCGCCAGACCGGCATCGTTTGGCTGTCGAGGCCGATTCTGGTCAGCAGGGTCGTGACTGCGGCGGATCGCTGGCCTGGTGTGGTGGGGATTTGCCAGAGTGGCCAGTCGGTCTGGGGTTGGTGGGGGCGGTTGAGCCGTCTGCCACCTGTCAAGGGGTTGTTACCTGCGTAAGAGTAGGGGAGGTCGCCACTTTCATCCACAGGGGGGCTGAGCTGGGCGGACTCGGTGGCCATCACATGGTTGCCGGACTGGCCGTCGGGAGTGGCCGGTTCCTCGGCTGGGGGGGCGGGAGGGGCGACGAAGACGTAGGCGGGTGCCCGGTTGTGGTCGGTGCCGAGGAACGCGCCGCTGGCGCCTGCCTCGACGACGACCAGGAGGTCGGCGTCTTGTGCCCAGGCGAGCAGTCGCGAGACGGTGCGCGGTGAGCAGTCGCCGGCGGTGGCCAGTTGCGCGGTCGTCACCCCGCATACCAGGCCGGTGGTCCAGTCCATGGAGTGCACCAGGCGGTGCAGCATCCGGGTCCAGCGGTCTTGTTTGTCGGCGCGCCAGAGTTCGGTGTCGACGAGCTGCTCGGCGCGTGCCAGCGCCGTGACCTGGTCGGTGAGCACCACCAGGTTCTGCTCGACCCGGTTTCGCCACCCCGGGTGCGGGTCCCACCGCCCCGATGCCAGTCGGCGCCGTGCTCGTTCCCGGCCGTAGGCACGGCCCCGGGCACGAGCACGGCCCACAGCCCGTGCCAGCGCTCGACGCGCACGGCGACCCTCCCGGCCGCGGCCAGGGCCCGCCGGACCCGGCCGAGACCGGCCAGCCGCAGCCGCCCCCGGTGGGGGCGCAGCACCCTGCGGCCAGGTCGGTTGCACCACCGGGCGACCCGTCGATTGGTCGTCAAAGCGGGCGTGAAACGCGCACCGCGATCCTGACGGGTCGGCGGCCAGCACGTACTGCCCGCCGACCGCAGCGCACTCGGCGCACCAGCCGGACACCGGGTCCGGTTCACGCGCAGCAGCGACGAACGGGACCGGCTCGTCGGCGTTGCTGCTGCGAAATGGTTCAGGGCATGCGCTACCCTCGGGGCAGCTGGTGATGAAGCTACCTCCCTCGTAAGGGGGCACCCGGTCACCGGAGTTGGCGCTCCGATGGCCACCTGTTCAGCCCGCTCTGGTAAGCGGGCTGAACGCTTTTTTGGGGGCCTGTGACCTGGTGCCGATGTTCGGTTGTCGCCGCGCTGCGGCGTAAAGCTGTTAGCTAGGCCGTCTTGATCAACACCTCCTGATCATCGTGCGGGGCGAGGTCCACCGGCGGTGTCAGCCCGCGCGCCGTCGCCATCACGTAGTTGCCGTAGGCCTTATGGATTTCCATCTCGCGGGGCCCGTGCCTGTTCAACGGGGTGGTAGAGCGACCTGACGCCACCGTCGTCGGGCCCACTTGCGGCCGCAGGTCCGGACACGGACTCGGCCCACCGGCCGACCCCCAGCACGGCCAGCTCTGTCGAGCACCCAGGACAGACCAATGAGACCGAGACTCTGCGCGCGCCTCACGGGCGCGCTTCAGCACAGCAGCTATCATCGACAGCACAAAGGTTCTTTC
Source organism: Pseudonocardiales bacterium (assembly GCA_019243635.1). Classification (GTDB taxonomy): domain Bacteria; phylum Actinomycetota; class Actinomycetes; order Mycobacteriales; family Pseudonocardiaceae. Next base: position 713 of record JAFAUB010000098.1, on the reverse strand, counting down.
GGTAAAAGGATTTTGGTGTCCTCGGCTGGTAACCGGGGAAGTGACGGTCGCGGGCCGGCGGGTACCGGACTGGCGACACGAGCTACGAGGCAACTCCCGGTGTTGGGAGTTGCCTCGTTCGCTATGAGGCCTTGTCCAGGGGCAACTCGTTCTGGTCGTGCAACGTCGCCTTGGGGAGGCAGTAGCTCGGCGGTGGCTTGCCGAGGCATTCGGCCACGAATCGTGTGACTACCGCCGTGAGCGGTAGTCCGTCCTGCTCGGCGATCTCCTCGACAGCGACGCGTAGCTCCACCGGCAGGTACACCGGCGTTGGCACTCGCTCGCCACGTGGCTTAGGACCTGGCTTCGCTTCTGTCGCCCGGCGTTTCCTCATGCGCACTTTCTAACGGCTTGATCGCTGATCGTGACGGAGGCGCGCCGGGGGTAATTTAGAATTTCGACTGCCCCTGGTCCCCGAGCTTGATGCCACGATCACCCAGACGAGGCTGGAGGTCCTGGTCCAGTGAGGCTTCGCTGCGGACCGCCGAGCAGGGTGGCTGAGCTGGTCTTTCCGGGATCGACCTGATTTGGGGTGTCGGTAACAACGGTGTCATGAGCCGCAAACGCGGCTGTTGCTGCTGGTCACGACACTGATCGTTTTCCGGGTTGGGCGCTGTCTGGAGCACCGAAGCGCTGCGGCTGCGGTGCGCTGACCAGGCGGTATACCACGGATT
>JAFAUB010000156.1 GCA_019243635.1 Pseudonocardiales bacterium | reverse complement strand
TCTCGAGTTTCGGGACGAAGCCGTTCGACTGGTGATTGAGGCATCTCGCCCGATCGCGCAGGTCGCACGCGAACTCGGCCTCAATGAGGGGACCTTGGGAAACTGGGTAACGCGGTACCGCGCGGAGCACGCTGACGACGAGCCACCTTTGACCGTCAGCGAGCGAACGCGACTGAGCGAGGCTGAGCGACTACTTCGAGAACTCCGAATGGAGAACGAGTTCCTAAAAAAAGCGGCAGCGTACTTCGCCCGGGATCCCCGGTAGTCGAGAAGTACGAGTTCATCGACTCGCGCCGGGCAGAACCGCTGGCTCGGGCACGGTTTGAGGCTCGGCCCGGAGGACCCGGGCGCCGCAGACCGCGGCGTAGCGCCCGCGCCCATCGGACGTGGCACCGCCGATCATCAGGTGCTCGACCAGCGTGCCCGCGTCGGTGACCCCGGCCAGGCGCGATCTCGACCGGTCGCGCGCCGCGTCGCCTTGGCTGCGGCACCATCCGGTGAGGCGCCCGCGCCTGCTGTGCCTGCCCGCCATGGGTCCGCCTTCGCTCGCTTGTGGCGCCTCCCGGCCCGGTCGGGCGGGAGGTCTGGTGGTCGCCCGCCCGACCCGGGGGTGACCGGGCACGCCTCCGGTCGCCGCCTGCCGCTCGGCGGTGTCGACCGCGCTCGGCGGGGTGCTCCAGCAACTCGACACCGATCTGGGACCACAGGAGGCAGGGGAATTGGCGGCGCCGGGGGACGGGGATGAGGTGGTAGCGCCAGATGACGCGGTGGCACCAGGTGAGGCTCCGGCAGCCGTGGCAGCGGCCCGTGCGGGTAGTCGGCTGGTGGTCGAGCAGGATCGAGCGCAGGGCGTCGATCGGCCCCGTGGGGCAACCGAACCGTTCCAGGTCGGCGAGCCGCTCCCACACGGAGTGGACGAAGTTGCGCTCGATGTGGGGGCGCCCGTCCAGCCATTCCACGGTCCGGGCCGGTAGAGCGGACTCGGGTCGCGGCGGGCGGGTCGGCACGGCGGGCTCACCTCCGCTCCACACGGCGCGACCCCGCGGCGTCCAGGTGCGCGGCCAACTCATCACCCAGCCGCCGCGTCGTGTCCACCGGCAGCGCCCCGTGAAACCGGTCGATCGTGAACCTCAGATTCCGCAGAGGCAGCTCGACGGAGACGTTCGAGTCGTCCGCCGGATCAACCAGCCGGCTCTCGAACCGCACCTCCGCCGCGTCGTCCTCCCAGACCACCGAGGCCTGCTGATGGACCCGCACACCGTCATCGGTCACAGAGCAGTGCCCCGGCGAGCACCACGCCGGATGCCCATCCTCAGAGCGCGCCGGGCTACTCACCGGGCCACGCTCCCGCACATCGTGATCGTGCAGGCGCCAGCGGCGCGCGGGCCCAGCCCGATCTCACCACCGCGCTGGGACACCACCAAGTCGGTCAAACCCCGGGCCACCCGGTGCACCAAACACGATCCGTGGATCACCCTGCGGCGGTTGCCGGTCGGTTGCGTTGGTGCGTCAGTGGTGGTGTTGGTCACACGGCAGAGACTGCCAGCCTAGACCACGTTAGTTGTCAACACTCCGCTGACCATGGCCGCTGATACCGAAGCGGTTGAGCAAACTGTCCAGCTCCCACACCCGGCGTTTGGCCCGCCGGTCCAAATCAGCCAGCACCGACCGGGCAACCGGATCGTTGCGGATCAACACCGGGGCGATGCGGTCAGCGCGGTCCAGATGGCGGATCGCTTCGGCGTCCCGAGCGCCTTGGGCTTGTGCGAGCGCTCGCGCGAAGTCGAAGTGCAAGGTTGCTACTCGGTTTACGCTGCCCAGTGCTTCAACATTGATCGGGTGCGCTGTTGCCCGGTCATAGGCCGCCGGTCCGTCGTCCAGTTCTGCGCCGATGCCGATTGACCAGACTGCCACGTTAGTGGGCCCAAAATGCAGTCGCATCGTGTTGCGCTCGCCGGTACGGTCAGCAATCTTTTTCGCCTCGCCGAGGTGATAACGTGCATCCGCAGCGCGATGCGCCCGCGCGGCATTCAGTGCCGCGCACAGATGCAACAGGCCATAGGCTTCCGCAGTCGACGGATCCGGCGCCGTGGGGTCCGCCTGCCCGGCCAGCGTGTCGATACTTGCGGTGAGCAGTTGCGATGCCCGGTCGCGCGTACCGTGCCTCATCAGCGCGATAGAGCGATACCAGGCGGAAAACCCAATGAGGGCGGGATCGCCAAGCCTCTGAGCCGCGTCGTATCCGCGTCGCCCAGCTAGCACCGCGATGGTGGGCTGCCCAACGTTCTTCGCTGTGGCGAATGCAACGCGGCAGGCTTCCACCAGTGTTGCCAGCGCCATCTGGCAAGTCTCCGTGTCGCCTGTGACGACGTGTACCTGTAGCTCAGTCAGCAAAATCCCGAGGTCTCGACCCGAGAATGCGTAATGCGTTTGGTCGCTGTGGTCATTAGCCAGGTCGACCAGCCGGGAGAGTTCCTTGACCGGGCGAGCTGGCACATCGGGCACGTCATCAAGGGTGACGTCACTCAACACCATACCGATCTCCGGTAAAGCAACTGAGGCGTCGGCGCTCGCCCGGTCCGCCAGCAGGTAGGGCTGCCCCGTCAGGTCCGCCACCGAGCACCCGAGCGCGTTGGCTAGATCCTCGATCAGGCCCCGCCGGTTGAATCCACGCTGACCCAGTTCCAACGCGGACAGGTACTGCTTGGTGATCCCGGCCAGCCCGGCCACCACGTCCAAGCTCAGCCCGCGACGACGCCGGATCATCCGAGCACGCGCACCGATCGCCGACGCTTCCTCACTGTCCACCGAGAGCACCACTCCATCACCGAGGTGACCTCCGCCGATGCCCCGAGACCGTCGCCCCGGGGCGGACACCTCGGCGAAGAGGTGACGCAAGGCTACGCCGCGCACCCCTCGCCACCGGATCTGACGGTCACGACCAGTTCCGCGGTGCGCCCGCATGCCCTGGTGGATGCGATCAAGCCAATGGTGTCCGCCAGCGTGGACGCCACCCGGCCGGTAGGGAAACCGCTTGTCAGGATCTATTTTCGGCAAGATCACCAGTAATGGGCGAATCGAACATCTCTGCTACCGGACGCCGCACCAACGGACTGCCAGACGCGGGCGATCAACGCCGCGACGTTGTGCACCACGTCCACCTCGAAGGCCGCGCGCAACGTCCACATGAGACGGAAAGAGACAGAAAAATCCACACTGGAACAGGTACAGATGATCTCCGCCTGTCCGCGGCTTGTCCGCAGGACGTCCGCAGACAGCCAACGGTGACCAACGCTCCCATCGCCTCACCAGGCACCCCTAACAAGGGTGACTACGGCTGTCAAGCCGGACGAGAAGCCGTTGTGATGGTCACCGAAGGTGATAATCCTGGTGGGGAGGCGGTGGGGGAGGCGCCGGAGATGACGGGGAGTTCTCCCCGGCGCCTCCCCTGGCCTGCCTCCCCCGCCTGATCAGGCCGTACCCTCGACGGGACCCTCCTGACCACCCTGTGGCAGCCTCTCTCATGCCCGGAATCCGGGGGTTGCGACGCTGGGCGACCGCATCCCTCCCCAACCCGGTTACTTCCTCGCTCGACTACCCAGAGTCACAGAGAATCGGAGCGGTGGCAGCGGACGACCTGGTGGTCCGGTCATCCTCGGGTGGCGTGTGACATGCGGTAATCTTGCGATCGTGGTCCTCCGTGCGGGGGGTAGCTCAGAGGAAGACGTCCACTGTCGGCCGGGAAACGGGGTGCCCGGCGTTCGAGCCAGTGGGGGTCTACCCCCCGCTACCGTGCTGGTCAAAGCCCGTTACCTGGGGGGTCTACCGGGGTAGCGGCCCCCCGCTACCGCACGGGTGCCGACAGAGGTGGGTAGCGGGTGCGGTAGAGCCCTTGCCCCCGCCACGTCGGTGCCCGCCCTGTCCGTCCCTGTTGCGGGCGAGAGCGCCCCGCCGGTCGTGGACAGCTCCCGCCGGGTATCGGTGTCCCGTCCCGGGCTCGGGTGTCGTGGGTGTGGCTTGTGTTCGGGGGTTGGGACGGCTGGGACACCCCCTCAGCCCCCGTCCCGGCCTCGCTTCGGTGAACCATTCCGCTGCTCAGCAGTCATCCGAACCTGTCCCACCACACGTGTGCCGCACGAGATCCGGAAGGACATGTGGGACGGCCTCGCGGACCACCCCGGCGTGATCGCCGAGTTTGTCGTGAAGTGTCCACTTACGAGTGAACACGGCATCAAGAACCGTAACTGTCTTCCTGTCGGCTCGTTACTGCGCCTTGCCCGTTCAATGCTTGCGACTCGAAGGAGGTTGCCCCTGCCAACCCGGCCATAACCAGCCCGCCCCACGCCCCGACTGGAGGTGAGCACGACCACACCCCGGTGAGCACCGCACGCCGGGATGATCGCGCTTATCACTTGGCGCGGGTGTGTGACCGCTTTCCCCGCACGATCAGTACCCAGGGCGCGCAGCGGCTCGCGCGGCTGTTGCGCCCAGCGTCGCACGAGTCACCGTAACGGAGGTTTCGGCCTTGTTTCGTGACGGGTGTGACGGGTTCCGCGCTCACCCGTCACACCCGTCACACTAGGATTTTCCGCAGTTCATAGCCTCTATTGACCCGTCACAGTGCACGGCGGTACCCGTCACAACGTTGTGACGGGTACCCCGGCTTGTGACGGTGCTGTGACGGGTTGACCACCGGGTTGTGACGGGTGTCCGCAGGGTGTTAAAGAGGGTTGGGTTCGATGTCGATGCGGCTGAAATCGAAGGTGCCGGACTTGCCCCGGTGTTCGTCGATGATCACGGCGGCGAACAGGAACCGCAGCACCGCATTGAGCCGTTGGCTCTGCCCGTCGGCGGCCAACCGGTCCCAACTGGTCCGCGCGTCGGGGCCGACGAGACCGGCCAGGACCTCGACGGTGGGTCGCACGATGGTCTTGCGTTGCAGTGTGGTGATCCGGTCCTCGACGGTTTTGCGCATCGCCCGGTACTCCCGGGTGGACAGCTCCCGGCTGGTCCACATGTCCTTCAGTTCGGCCAGTTCCCGCTCATCGGCGGCGATCGTGGCCTCATCCCGCGCGGAGAGCGCCGTCGCGACGGTCGGGGCGCCGGTCACATCGAGGTGGGTCAGCAACTGAACGGCGGCGTCGGTGACGAACGCTTCGAGCATCGTGGCATGAATGCGCCGGGTACACCGCGTCGGACCGAGCTCGTTGCGACGAGTACACAAATAGGACGGGGCCCTACCCCGGGATCCGGACATGTGCGTGCCGCACTTCTTACACACCACCAACCCGCGCAACACATAAAACCGCGACGACCGGTACACGTGCGCTGAGGCCCGGTAGGCAGACCGGTCCTGAACCTCCGCCCAGGTGCCCCGGTCGATGATCGCCGGCCAGGTCCCCTCCCCGAACTCCTCCCCCCGAAACACCCGGATGCCGGTCACATGCCGCGACCGCAACATCCGGCGCACCGACCCGGGCTGCCACAAACCGCCACCCGCAGCGGGCTGTCCTCGATCGTTCAACGCCTCCGCGATCTCACGGGGGGTGGCACCGTCGAGATACCGAGCGAACATCTCCCGAAGGACCAGGGCCTCCGCCTCGATGACGGTCCGCGCGTCGGCCGCGTACCCATACGGGCGTCGCGCGCTGGTATGCGGGCGCCCATCGCGGGCCCGGTCCTCCAACGCATCCCGCAACCGCCGCGACGTGTCATCTGAGGACCGGCACGCGTGGGCCACCTCGATCCGCAGAAAAAACCGATCATCCGCATCCGACAGATCCCGCCGGTTCGCCTGCCCATGCAACGTGATGTCCTGCTCATCCGACAGCGCCAGGAGTTCCTCCAGATCCCGGGGTTGACGCATCAACCGATCCGGGTGATAGACGATCACATGCCCCACCCCACCCGCCCGGATCGCGGACAGCAACCCATCCCAGCCCGGACGCCTCCGGCGCCGCTGCCACGCCGAACGATTGTTATCCACAAACACACACCCCACCGCGATCACCAACCCCAACCGATCGGCCACCGCACGACACAACCGCTCTTGGCGATCCACCCCCGTCTGATCCTCATCCCGAGCACTCGACACCCGGCAATAGACCGCCGCCGGTTGACCCACCCACCCCGACACCCCACCGCCTACACCAGGTCGCCGCTCCCCCCGCGGGGTTCCGCCGCGTCTGTGACGCTGTCCGCTGTCCATGGCACGTAGTGTACGAACGACCAATGGGCTCGGTGATCACCCGGACCTGGGCCGGGCCGATCTTCCCGGCGGCCAGTGCGGCGGCGGTGCTCGGCAGCGTGGGCGGCAGTACCTCGCCGTTCAGGCTGCGGCGGGTGGCGTGGGTGAGGCGGGTGTCGGCTTCGGTGGCCGAGAGGTGCAGCATCCCGGCGAGCAGCCGCTTCGTGGTGCCGAACCCGGCGCTGGCGGCGATGTTGCGGGAGTCCAGTTCGGCGACCGTCTCCAGCATCACCGAATGCAGCATCCGGGAGACCGGCTCGGTCTCCCGGACCTGGTCCTGTAGTCCCGTGTCGTCGCATCCGGCGATCGCCTCACGCCACTGGGCGAGGCAGGCGGCCATCGCCGGTCTCGGGTCCAGCCGCGTCCGCATCACGCCACCATTGTCGCCCCCACCCCTGACAATTTCCGGACGCTCACCGCGTTGGCGGCCTCCATGGCCGGGGCGGATCCGTCGTGAGACAGCGCGCGGATCGGGGATCGGTGCCCGCCAGTCGCATGAGCCTGCGCCGGGGGTGAGAGTACAAGGCCAACTGACCGGGCGCTGGGTAGCCCGTACGTCCCGACCCTGAGGCTCGCCGAGCGCTGCGGGTCGCTTGGCTGGCTTCGCAACCGTCTGGTGCGGCTGTTCGGTCCGGCTTGGCGAGACTGCTCACGGCACCCAACGTCACTGAGTGGTGATCACCATGAACAACCTGGTGTTGATCCGCTCCATCAGTTCGCCAGGTACCTCCCCGGTCACCTCGCGGAAGAGCGACTTGGGTACGTGGTCGAGACGGGTGTAGGCCACTCGCAGCCCGTCCGGCAGCTCCACATCCATGGGATCGGTCTCGTCGGCCACCTCCATTATGACCACGTACGGCACGTCGGGCAGCTCGTTGAACATGTCGCCGGAGTAGATCAGCACCCGACGTGGCGAGTTGCCGGTCACGGTCCATACCTGGTCCCTACGCGGCGGAGGAGCCACGGTCGGCCCTCACGCTCCCCCGGAGGTCCTCGCGTTGGTGGTAGTCGGCGACGTACCGCTGGGCAGCCTCAGGGCGCTGGGCCCACCACTTGTTGGCGTCCTGGCAGAGCTGCCGGAAGTTCTCGCGTTCGATCGCCGCGACGATCCAGGAGTGCACCGAGACACCGGCAGCCTCGGCCCGTTGCCTGATCTGCTCGTGGGTGTCATCAGACAGGGTCAGTCCAGGCCGGACCGTAGTCTGTAAGCATGCCGACCGTGCCGCCATCGTCGTGCATGGTGATCCACTGCTCCGGTCACCGGAGCGACTCGCGGCACGAGGTTCGGGTCAAGGTCGGTGACGGGTTCTGCCCGGCACCCGTGTGCGCTACCCACCATCGGCGAGTCGAGCAGGGTGAGCCGTGGCTGTGGGTGCCATGGCAGCGGCTGAAGGGGGTCGGCTCTGACATGTCGGAGGGCTGCATCCTGATGGGCGAGGAGCTGGTCGGCTACGGTCTCGTCGTTGACGCCGATGTTCGGATGAGCACCAGCCTGGTGTTCAGCCCCGACCTCGCCGACGGCCGGGAGACGACGACGTTGGCGATCGACGGTCGGGTGTTCGGGGCCGATCAGCCTGTCTCCCTCGAGCTGGTCCTCACACCGGAGACGGTGGCGCATCTCAAGGAGGCGCTGCGTTTCCTCCGATCGTGAGGGCCGGCCACTGGATCCCGCTGGATGCGCCGGAGACGCTGAACAAGCTGCTCGTGGAGTTCATGTCGGACCTGTCAAGATCATGACTCGGCCGGGCTCATAAGGTGCTCACGGCGTGGTCAGGTCTCAGGGCCCAGCCCGCGTTCATCGAGCCTGCGCCGCAGCTGTTTCAGGGCTCGCGCCCGGGTGGGTCCGATGCCACCGGCCGGGATCCCCGTATCGCGGGCGACCTCGGTGTACGGTCGCGGTCTGTTGTCGAACAGCTCCCGGATGAGTCTCCGGCGGCGAGGGGAGAGCGTCGCGACGAGACTCCACAGCTGCTGCGCGGTGTCCGCGTCGACGGCGCGTTGCTCTGGGCCTGCGGACGGGTCAGCCGCCTGTCGCTCCGCCGCGTCGTGCGGAGCCGGGGCGTGCCGTGCCTGATGGTGAAGGATGCGGAGGCACTCCCGGCTCGCGGTGGTCGCCAGCCACCCGGCGAGATGCTCGGGGGACTGGATTCGGTGGCAGCTCTCCGCCAGCCGTAGCCAGGTCATCTGCACAGCGTCGAGTGCATCGGCGTCCTGCAGTCCGAAGGAGTGCACCTTCGCGAGCACCACACTCCGGTATCGGCGCATGATCTCGTCCCACGCCTTCGGATCTCGGTGACAAGCGCTCGACAGTAGCTCAGTGGCGCTTCGGGCGGCCTCAGGTGGGCTGGTGGTGGTTGTCATCAGGTACCTCCGGTGACGTGTGGGGAGCACGAGGGCAGGCGCCCGAGTCATGATCAACTCAGTGTGACGTCGAGTAACGCTGTACGGTATAGATACGATGTACGTTTATGTGTACAGTGTTAACGAGGCGGCGGAGGAGTCGCTATCGCCCGATCGGGTATACGTTGTATGTCTCGTGCTGGTAACCGAGGAAGGACCACCGGTGAACGACCAACCCAGTGCCTCTCGTGGCCGTGGCGACCCGACGGCCTGGGTCGGTGTCGACCCCAGCGAGGACTACACCCGGCCGACGCTGTCCCGGCCCCGGATCGTGCGGGCCGCGCTGCGCCTGGTCGACGAGAAGGGCCTGGCCGCCCTGACGATGCGGGCGCTGGCCACCGAGCTCGAGGTCTCGCCGATGGCCCTGTACAACCATGTGCGGGACAAGGACGAGCTGGTGGACCTCATGGTCGACCTGATGCTCGGCGAGGTGGACACCTCGGCCACCGAAGGTGACTGGCTGGTCCGGCTCCGGGCTGTGGTGCGCAGCTATCACCAGGCCTTGGCCGGGCACCACCAGCTGGCCCGGGTCTTCGGCGACCGGATCAGGATCGGCCCGAACGGCCTGATGGTCATCGAGCGGACGATCGGGCTGCTGCTCGAGGGGGGGCTCTCACCCACTGAGGCGTCCGACGCCTTTTTCGCCCTGTTCACCTACGCCTCCGGTTTTCAGCAGATGGGGCACATCGCCCGGCTCCGTGACGGCGCGACCCGGGAGAAGGCCGGGTACTACCCATCGCTTCCGCCGGAGCGGATTCCCTCCATCACCGCGGTGAGCCCGCATCTGGACGGTCCGCGCCGGCCGGGGCGGTTCGACTACGGCCTCGACCTTCTGCTCGCCGGCTTACAGAGCAGGCTCACCGCGGCCGGTGGAGCCGCCGCCGCGGCACAGTGAGGGCGATCACCCCTGGTGGGCGGCGGAGCTACTGATCGGTAACGTGGTCATCATGAACATTGTGGTCCTGATCAAGCAGGTGCCGGACACCTGGTCCGCGCGCACGCTGGCCGCCTCCGACCACACCCTTGACCGGGCCTGCGCGGACGTCGTGCTGGATGAGATCAACGAACGCGCGGTCGAGGAGGCGCTCACGATCAAAGAGGCGGTCGGCGGCGAGGTCACCGTGGTCACGATGGGTCCGCAGCGGGCCACCGAGGCCATCCGCAAGGCGCTGTCGATGGGTGCGGACAAGGCGGTGCACCTGTGCGACGAAGGCCTGCACGGGTCCTGCGCGGTGCAGACCGCCAAGGCGCTGGCCACGGTCATCGGCGCCCTCGGCGAGGTCGACCTCGTCATCGCCGGCAACGAGGCGACCGACGGCACCGTGGGCGCCATCCCGGCGATGGTCGCCGACGTGCTCGGCCTACCGGAGCTGACCCACGCCCGCAAGGTCACCATCGAGGGACGCACCGTGACCGTCGAGCGGGAGACCGACGACGCGGTCACGGTGCTGCGGGCTGAGCTGCCCGCCGTGGTCAGTGTGAACGAGAAGATCAACGAGCCACGTTACCCGTCGTTCAAGGGCATCATGGCGGCCAAGAAGAAACCGGTCAGCACGTTGTCGCTGGCCGACGCGGGCATCGCGCACGGCGACGTCGGGCTGGCGGGCGCCACCTCGACGGTGATCGAGTCCACGCCGCGCCCACCGCGGGTGGCCGGACAGATCGTCACCGACGAGGGTGACGGCGGCGCCAGGATCGCCGACTATCTCATCGGCCAGAAGCTGATCTGATCCCGCCCGCAGTCGTGGAGGAGAACCGTCATGGCAGAGGTCCTGGTCCTCGTCGAGCACTCCGGCGGCGAGGTCAAGAAGGTCACCAACGAGCTGCTCACGGCGGCGGCGAGGCTGGGCGAGCCGGCCGCCGTGGTGGTGGCCACGCCCGGCACGGCCGGCAAGCTCAGGGACCGGCTGGCCGCCTACGGCGCAGCCAAGATCTACGTCGCCGAGTCGGAGGAGGCGGACCAGTACCTCACCGCTCCCGCCGTCGGCGTGCTGGCGGCACTGGTGGCCTCGGCCCGGCCGGCCGCGGTCGTCCTCACCGCCTCGCCGGACGGCAAGGAGATCGCCGGCAGGCTCGCCGTGCGAACCGGATCCGGCCTGCTCTCCGACGTCGTCGAGCTGGCCGAGGACGGCACCGCCACGCACTCGGTGTTCGGCGGCTCCTACCTCGCCGAGTCCCGGGCCACCACGCCGGTCGCTGTGATCACCCTCCGGGCCGGCGCGATCGAGCCGAGGCAGTCACCGGGTGCGGCCGTCGAGCAGACCGTCACCATCCCCGCGATGAGCGTGGCGAGGACAGCGAAGATCATTGAACGCCGGCCCGTCGAGGGCGGTGACCGCCCCGGGCTCAGCGACGCCGGCGTGGTGGTCTCCGGTGGTCGTGGCGTCGGTTCGGCGGAGGCCTTCGAGGTGGTCGAGAAGCTCGCCGACGCGCTCGGCGCGGCGGTCGGGGCGTCCCGGGCGGCGGTCGACTCCGGCTACTACCCGCACCAGTTCCAGGTCGGGCAGACCGGCAAGACCGTCTCTCCGCAGCTGTACGTCGCGCTCGGCATCTCCGGCGCTATCCAGCACCGCGCCGGGATGCAGACGTCCAAGACCATCGTCGCGGTCAACAAAGACCCCGAGGCACCGATCTTCGAGATCGCCGACTTCGGTGTGGTGGGTGACCTGTTCACCATCGTCCCGCAGCTAACCGACGCCGTCCTGAAGCGTAAGGGCTGACGCCGGCTCGAGGGGCAGCGCGACGACGGGGCCGGCCACGGTGATGGTGACCAGGCTGCCGCCGGGTGGGGCCTCGACCCCGCTGGTGCGGGCGAGGACGTGGGTCTCCCGGGCGGCCGTCACGGCGAGGGTGACGGTGGTGTCGTGGCCGTGGTAGTCACGGCGCAGGACCCTTCCGGTGGCGGCCCCCTCGGGGCCGCGCAGCGCGGCCGGTCGTAGCCGGAGCTGCTCGGGCCGGACCATGATCAGGGCGGTCGCCGCGGGCCGGGGCCGCTCGGTGCGCAGCGGGTGCTCGCCCAACGGGCTGTGCGCGGTGTGGCCGAGGACGCGGCCCGCCAGCAGGTTGGCCTCGCCGACGAAGCGGGCCACGTCGGCGTCGAGGGGTTGCTGGTAGACGGTGACCGGGTCGGCGGCCTGGACGATGCGTCCCGCACGCAGGACCGCGACGAGGTCGGCGATGGACAGGGCCTCGTCCTGGTCGTGGGTGACCAGCACCGCCGTGGTGCCGCTGTGGCGCAGCGCGGTGACGACGTCGGTGCGTAGCTGGGCGCGCAGCCCGGCGTCGAGGGCGGAGAACGGCTCGTCGAGGAGCACCAGCCGCGGAGCGGGGGCGAGCGCGCGGGCCAGCGCGACCCGTTGTTGTTGGCCGCCGGAGAGCTGATGGGGTGAGCGCGCGCCGAGGTCCGGCAACCCGACCAGCTCGAGCAGCTGCGCCACCCGGCGACGCCGCGTGCCGCGGGGCAGCCCGAAGCCGATGTTGGCCGCCACCGACAGGTGCGGGAACAGGCCGCCCTCCTGGGGGACGTAGCCGATCCGGCGGTGCTCGGGTGCCAGCGGGTGGTGCCCGTCGTCGACGATGCGCCCGTGCAGGGCGATGGTGCCGGCGTCGGTGGTGTCGAACCCGGCGAGCAGCCGCAGCAGGGTGGTCTTCCCGCAGCCCGACGAGCCGAGTACGGCGGTGATGGTGCCGACGGGGACGTCCAGGTCGACTCCCCGCAGTACCGGGTGAGCGCCGTAGGCCTTGCGCACCGCGCGCAGCGCCACCGCCGCCGGCGTGTCGGGCGGGTCGGGGCGCTCGAGCAGGGCGGAGTGTGGCGTGGACCCGGTGGTGCGGGGGTGGCTCATGACGCGACCTCCTACGTGGTGGACAGGGAGTCGATGCGGCGGGTCAGCAGGTATGTCGGGAGCGCGGACACCGTGACCATGAGCGCGGCGTACGGTGCGGCGGTGCCGTAGGCCAGGCCGCTGGTGTAGACCCAGAACTGGGTGGCCAGGGTCTGCAGTCCGGTGGGGCGCAGCAGCAGGGTGGCGGTCAGCTCGGTGGTGGTGGACAGGAACACCAGCGCCGCCGCGGCCGCCAACCCCGGCCCGAGCAGCGGCAGCGTGACCCGCACCAGCACGGTGATCGGGCGCCGGCCGAGACTGCGTCCCGTCTCGGTGAGCCCGGGCGGGATCTGCGTCAACGTCGCGCGCAGGACGATCAACGCCAGCGGCAGGAACAACACCACGTAGGCCAGGACCAGCAGCGGGGCGCTCTGGTAGACGCTCGACGCGTAGTGCAGCGCGAAGAACACCAGCGCCAGCGCCACCACCACCCCGGGCAGGGCCTGGGCCAGGTAGGTGCTGCGCTCGAGCAGGACGGTGAGCCGACCGCGGTGGCGCACCGCGAGCAGCGCCACCGGCAGCGCCAGCAACGTGGCCACGGCCGCGGCCGCCGCCCCGAGGGTGAGGGTGCTCCCGGCGGCGGCCCAGATCGACGCCGGTGGCAGGGTGGTCGACCCGCCCCGGATCAGCCAGTAACCCAGCGAGCCGACCGGTACCCCCAACGCGAGCGCGGCCAGCCCGGTGAACCCGGCCAGCACCAGCGGGGTGAGCCGGCCCAGCCGCACCGGTACCGCCGGGCGGGGGGCGCCGCCGCCGACCCTGGCCTGCCGGGCGGCACCGGTCAGGCGGGTCTCTCCGCCCAGCAACGCCACGCACAGCACCACCAGCACCACCGACAGCAGCGCTGCGGCGGCCGGGTCGAACCCGAGGTCGTACTCGGTGAAGATCTCAGTGGCGAACGTCGGGTAGCGCACGATCGCGAACGTCCCGTACTCCCCGAGCAGGTGCAGCGCCACGATGAGTGCCCCCCCGAGCAGCGCGGGGCGGATCTGCGGCACCGTGACCCGCCAGAACACCGCACCCGGTCCCAGCCCCAGGGCTCGGGCGACGTCGTCCTGGGCGGGGTCCCGCCCCCGCAGCATCGCTGCCACCGGTAGGTACACCAGCGGGTACAGCGACAGCGTGGAGATCAGTACCGCCCCCCCGAGACCCTGCACGGCCTGGGTGAGGGAGACCCACGAGTAGCCGCTGACGAACTCGGGGATCGCCACCGGCAGCACTACCAGCACCCGCCACACCCGGACTCCGGGCAGATCGGCGCGTTCGGTGCACCACGCCGCCGCCACCCCGATGACGACGCTGAGCGCGGTCACGGCCGCCGTCAGCGCGGCGGTGCTACCCAGCAGCTGGGCCACTGTGGGGCGCAGCAGCAGGGACCGGGCCTGCGCCCAGCCCACCCCGCCTGCCTCGGCGAGCACGAACACGACCGGCAACGCCACCACCGTCGCGGTCACCAGGCCGGCCGTGACCAGCGGAAGCGGAACCCGGCCGGGCGCCCGGAGCCGGATCAGGGTCACAGCAGCCCGGCCTGTTGCAGCATCGCCAGGCTGGAGCGGCCGTCGCCGAGGTCGCTCGCGGTCAGCGCGGGTGGGTGGAGCTGGTCCAGGGGGCGCAGCGGCTGGCTGGTGCTGACCCCGGACCCGAGCGGGTACTCGTAGCTGTCGGAGCTGCCGATGATCATCTGGGCCGGCTTGCTGACCAGGTAGGCCAGGAACTTCTGCGCCGCTGCGGCGTGCTTGCTCGAGGCCAGGACGCCGGCGCCGGAGACGTCGACCAGGCTGCCGGGGTCACCGGGGCCGAAGTAGTGCAGCGCCGAGGTGGTCTTGGCTGGACCCAGCTCGCGCGCCAGCCGGTACCAGTAGTAGTGGTCGATCAGCCCGGTGGCGATCTCCCCGTTGTTGACCGCCGCGACCAGCGTCTCGTTGTCCGGATACACCTTGGCGTCGGCCTTCAGGTCGGCCAGCCACCGCGCCGCGACATCGGTGCCCTTGAGCTTGGCCACGGCGGTGAGGACCGGTTGGAAGTCGGTCTCGGTCGGAGCGAACCCGAACCTGCCCTTCCACGCCGGGCCGGCCATGTCCAGCACGCTGGCCGGCAGCTGCGCCTCGCTGGTCGCGGCGGTGTTGAACACCAGCGCCGCGCTGCGCGCCGACACCCCCACCCACCGGCCCTGCGGCGAGTTGTAGGCTGCGGGCACCGCGGCCAACGTGGCCGCGTCGACCGGGGCCAGCAGGTTCTTCTCGCGCAGCGCCTCCAGCGCGGGTGGGTTCTCGGCGTAGAACACATCTGCGGGGGACGCGGTGCCCTCCTGCAGGATCTGGTTCGCCAGCTCCGCCTCGTCACCCGAGCGCAGCGCCACCTTGATCCCCGTCGCCGCGGTGAACCCCGCCGCCAGCAGCGACGCGGTCTGCTCATGCTGGCCGCTGTACACCGTGATCGTCTGACCGGCGATGTCCCGCGCCGGCGAACCGGCCGCCGCGCCCGTCGGTCCCCCTGCCGCCGCGCCGCCGCACCCGCCGACCCCCAGCAGCCCGGCCAGCCCCAGCACCACCCAGGCCGGCACCATCCGGATGCGAGTGATCGACATCATCAGCGAGCTCCTCAACACCTGGTGGGTGACGTCGATATCACCCACAAGAGAAAGTTTTGAAAGGAAGCCTCACCTAACTTAGGACAGCTTGTCAATATGCAACCGAGTCGTCCTCTTCTAAAGAGTGGCCTTCCCGGCCGAGTCGTTGATCACCACGGGCTGGTCTGATCGCCGCCACGACGCCTCCCGTTGGGTCGGGTAGGTGTCCCGTTGGGTCGGGGAGGTGTCCCTCGCCGGCCGCTGCACCATCCGCGCCCGACCCGCCCTGTGATCGACTCTCCTGTCGCCGGCCTTCGACAGCGGAGCCGCCCGGACAGGGCCGCCCGGACAGAGCCGCCCGGACAGAGCCGCCCGGCCTCCCGCTGACCCACGTGGCAGCGACCTCAGCTCTCACTCATCCCCCATGGCAGCGTTACATCCATGGCCAGTCCTCACTGGTACGGCAGCCGCACTAGGTGATCTCGATCTGCGGCCGACAGGACATGATCACGGTTTGTGTGTGTTCAGCGACATATCGTGTCGCTGAACACACACAAACCGTGATCATGGTGTCTGAGGTGCAGCCTGCGGTTGCGCGCTGGCGAGGTCACCGAGCATGCCACGACTAGCGTAAACACCTCGATAATCACAGGATGCGACTGTCGTGCCGGCCTGCCCTGCGGGTCTGACCCGGTGGCCTCCTCAGTGGTGCCGGTCCGGTAACGCGGCATCACCGGCCAGGCGCCGGTCCCCGCACCTCCGTGGAATCGGCGATGCGGCAATCCGGTGGTAGGGCCCGCGTTACTCTTCGCCGGTGGAGTGGACCGCAGCGAGGATTCGTCGGTTTCGTGAGGTGAGGCTGTGCCTGTCGCAGGATAGGTTCGCCGCGGCGTTGGGTTCCGCGAAGCGGACGGTCGGCAACGCCGAGCGTGGCGCCCACTCGCCGAGCCTGGCGCTGCGCCGTGCGCTGAATCACACAGTGGAGCAAGCCTCCGACGTGCAACATGACCGTTTCCTCGTTAGCCACAACGACAAGCAGCGGATCGAAGCCGCCACGACCTTGCTGCTCTTGACATCGATCCACGCTTTGCTCAAGCCCAAGCAGCTCGCGGCTACGCCTACTGGCGGTGGTATTTCTCCGGGTGGGAGTCGGATCTGTCAGTACTGGAGCGAGCACTCGGCGACGTCGATGCGCCGTTGAGGCTCGACCCTGACTCTGTTGGTGCCCGCGCCACGCTCATTCGCGGCCTGAACGGTCCTCGATGCCTGCAGCTGACTGTAACGAAGGAGACCGGTAGTTGAACCTCGCCAAGAGCGACCCCGGCTGGATGTCCGGTGTTGCCGACGACGATGTCGTCACTATCGGCGATCCGCGGCTCAAGGCCGAGACCCGAGCCGTTGGCCGCGTCGATGATGCCGCTGAGCTCCTTGCGCGCATGGTGAAGCGACTGCGCGAGCTGAATGGTGCTGGTCTGGCCGCTCCGCAGATTGGTGCGTCGGTTGGGGTGATCGTTGTCGAGGTCAGGAGGACCGACGTGCTCCCTGACCGTCCGACGTCCCCGCTGTTACAGATGGTCGATCCGGTGGTCGTGAAAAAATCCGGGACGACTGAGACCGGCTGGGAGGGCTGCTTCAGCGTGCCCGGGTTCATGGGCCTTGTGCCGCGAGCCGAGACCATCACCGTCGAGTACACCTCAGCGGTCGGTGCCGATGTCACTGAGCGATACTCCGGGTATGTGGCCCGGGTGACTCAACACGAGCTCGACCATCTCAACGGCGTCGAGTTCGTCGATCGGATGACGTCGATGGAGAGCTTGACGACGGTGGTGAACCACCTACAGTTCCATAGGTGATCACGGAGCGCTGTGCGTGCCAGGCGGTGGAGCACTTCCCCTCGGGCGTCGGGGGTGCCATGGCAGGTGATCCTCGATGTGGCGGACCGCCTCCAGGCGCGAGCGTGTCGAGCCCGACGAGCCCGGGAGCGGGCGCGAAGCCACTCGGGATTCACCGACATTCCATCGGACGGCCATGGCGGTGTTATGTGCGCAACCAGCTAGCGCTGTACACCCAGGGTCATGAGTACAACACAGCTGCCGGTGACCACCTCCGCGTTCGTGGGCTCCCCTCGCTACACGCTGCTGGTGGCTCAGCGGCAGGCCGACGTCCGCGCCGCCCAGCGGCTTCGGCACCGCGTGTTCGCCGACGAGATGGGCGCTGTGCTGCACACCCCCGAACCCGGTCTGGATATCGACGACTACGACGCGTACTGCGACCACCTGGTGGTGCGTGAGGACTCGACCGGCGAGATCGTCGGCACCTACCGGATGCTTGCGCCCGACGGCGCGCGGCGTGCGGGCGGGCTGTACTGCGAGACCGAGTTTCTGATCCCCACCCTGGCGGGTCTGCGCGAAGCCCTGGTGGAGACCGGCCGCTCCTGCGTGCACCCGCACCACCGCACCGGGGCGGTGGTGAACCTGGTCTGGGCGGGGATCGCGCGCTACATGCTGCTCACCGGCCACCGGTGGCTGGTGGGGTGCGCGTCGGTGCCGCTGCGCAGCCCCGACGCTCCGGACGGTGCGCTCGCGGTGGGGGTCTGGGACACCGTGCGGACTCGGCACCTCGCACCCGAGCGTTACCGGGTGACGCCGCGCCGGCCGTGGGACGTCGCGACGGCGCGACGGTCCTGGGACGCCGAGCCGGCATCGGTGCCTCAGCGCCCCAGTCTGCCCCCGCTGCTGCGCGGCTACCTGCGGTTGGGGGCCTGGGTCTGCGGTCCGCCCGCGTACGACCCGGACTTCGGGGCGGCCGACTTCCTGGTGCTGCTGAGCCTGGACCGGGTGGATCCCCGTTACCTGCACCACTTCCTGGGGCACAGCGTTCCGGGGCGCCGCGCGTGAACCGCCCGCACCCGTGGATGCCGGTGTCACCCTGCGGCGAGGGCTGTCTCCCATCGGCTGATGCGGTGCCCGCCGTGGGCAGGGCGCGTCGCCTGCTGCGGCTGCTGGCCGTCGGGGTGATGCTGCTGGCCGGGGGGGTGCTGGCGGTCGCGCTCCCGCTGCGCGGCCCAACGGGCCGGGAGCGGACGCTGCGGGCCTGGTACCGGGTGCTGCTCTGGGCGTTGCGGATTGAGCTGGAGGTCACCGGCGGTGACCGGTTCGCCGCCCCGGGTGTCGGAGTCCTGGTGGTCAGCAACCACATGTCCTGGTTGGACATGGTCGCGCTCGGGGCGGTCCAGCCGCTGCGCATGGTGGCTAAGAGTGAGGTTCGAGGGTGGCCGGTGGTCGGGCCGCTGGCTCGCCTGGTGGGTACGGTTTTCGTGGACCGCGAACGGCTCTCGACACTGCCCCGGACGGTCGAGGCGGTATCCGGCGCGCTGGCCGGTGGCGCGGCCATCGGCGCGTTCCCGGAGGGCACCACCTGGTGTGGGCTCTCCAGCGGACGGTTCCGGCCGGCGGTTTTTCAGGCCGCCGTCGACACCGCGACAGTGGTGCGGCCGGTGGCGTTGCGCTACCGCCTGGCCGGTGCCGGCGCCACCACGGTGGCCTCCTTCGTCGGCTCCACCACCCTGTGGGAGGCGGTGATGCGGGTGGCCGGAGTGCGGGGCCTGGTGGTGGACGTGCGGTTACTGCCGCTGCTGCTCGCTGTCGGAGCCGACCGCCGTGCGCTGGCGACCCGCGCCGAGGCCGCCGTCATCGCGGTGACCCTGCCACCGCTCACGCGGACGGTCGCGACTGCGGCTGTGTCGCGAGCGTGGTGAACGGCCCGCACCGCCGTCACTGCGGGCGCCATTAGGCTGGTGCCTCAATGACCTACCTCGACCATGCGGCCACGACGCCGATGCTGCCGGAGGCGGTGGCGGCGATGAGTCAGGCATTGTCCGCGTTGGGCAATGCCTCGTCGCTGCACGGCTCGGGCCGCCGGGCTCGTCGCACCGTCGAGGAGTGCCGGGAGAGCATCGCGGAGGCGCTGGGCGCGCGCCCGTCGGAGGTGGTCTTCACCGGCGGCGGCACGGAGGGCGACAACCTTGCGGTCAAGGGCCTGTTCTGGCAGCGGCGGGCCGCTGACCCGCGTCGCACGCGGGTACTCGCCTCCACCGTCGAGCATCACGCGGTGCTCGACGCGGTGTCCTGGCTGGCCGATCACGAGGGTGCCGAGGTGGGGTGGCTCGAGGTGGACGGCTACGGCCGGGTGCACCCCGAGACGCTGCGCGCCGCGCTGGCCCGTGACCCGGGCTCGGTGGCCCTGGTGAGCGTGATGTGGGCGAACAACGAAGTGGGCACCGTGGCTCCGGTGCGCGAGCTGGCCGAGGTCGCCGCCGGGTACGGGGTGCCGCTGCACACCGACGCGGTCCAGGCGGTGGGCCAGCTCCCGGTGCATTTCGGCCGGTCCGGCGCCGCGGCGCTGACCCTGACCGGGCATAAGATGGGCGGCCCTTACGGGGTTGGGGCGCTGCTGCTGGGCCGGGAGGTCGCGGCCACCCCGCTGCTGCACGGCGGCGGCCAGGAGCGCGATGTGCGTTCCGGCACGCTGGATGTCCCGGCGATCGTCGGGCTGGCCACCGCGATCCGGCATGCCGTGGCATCGCAGCCGCGCAGCGCGGTCGGGCTCGGGCGGCTGCGAGATGAGCTGGTGGACGGGATCCTGGCCAAGGTGCCCGATGCGGTGCTCAACGGGGACCCGGGCCAGTGCGTGATCGACGGCGGTCCGTCGCGGCTGTCGGGTAACGCCCATGTGACCTTCCCGGGCTGCGAGGGTGACTCGCTGCTGATGCTGCTCGACGCCCGGGGCATCGAGTGCTCCACGGGCGCGGCGTGCACCGCCGGCGTGGCGCAGCCCTCGCACGTGCTGCTGGCGATGGGCGCCGCGCCGGCCGCGGCGCGTGGCTCGCTGCGCCTGTCCCTCGGACGCACCTCGACGGCTGCGGATGTGGCTGAGGTGCTCGATGCCATCGAGCCGGTGGTCGCCCGGGCCCGCGGGGCGGGAAACCGGCGGGCGGCGGCGTCGTGAAGGTTCCGCGTCAATGAAGATCTTGGCCGCGATGAGCGGCGGGGTGGACTCCTCGGTGGCGGCCGCCCGGGCGGTGGACGCCGGTCATGAGGTGGTCGGGGTGCACCTGGCGCTGTCGGCACGGCCCGGCACGCTGCGCACCGGCGCCCGCGGGTGTTGCACGAAAGAGGACGCCGCCGACGCGCGGCGGGTCGCCGACGTCATCGACATCCCGTTCTACGTCTGGGACTTCGCGCAGCGGTTCACCGCTGACGTGGTGGAGGACTTCGTCGCCGAGTACGCCGCCGGGCGCACCCCCAACCCGTGCCTGCGGTGCAACGAGCGGATCAAGTTCACCGCACTGCTGGACCGGGCGCGTGACCTCGGCTTCGACGCGGTCTGCACCGGTCACTACGCGCGCCTGCGCGATGGCGTCCTACGCCGGGCCGTGGACACCGGCAAGGACCAGTCCTACGTGCTCGCCGGGCTCACCGCCGACCAGCTGGCGCATGCGCTGTTCCCGGTCGGCGACACCGCCAAGGCCGGGATCCGGGCCGAGGCGACCCGACGCGGCCTGGCCGTCGCGGACAAGCCGGACAGCCACGACATCTGCTTCATTCCCTCGGGCGATACCCAGGCATTCCTGGCCGACCGGCTGGGGCCCCGGCCCGGGGAGCTGGTCGATGCGCAGACCGGCGAGGTTCTCGGGCGCCATCACGGGGTGCACGGCTTCACGGTCGGCCAGCGCCGCGGGCTGGGGCTGCGGCACCCGGCGCCCGATGGTCGCCCCCGGTTCGTCCTGGGGCTCCAGGCGGCCACCGGGACCGTGCGGGTGGGACCCGCCCCTCTCCTGGACGTCGGCGTGATCGAGGCCGACGGTCCGGTGTGGACCGCGGCTGCGCCCGACGGCCCCCTGGAGTGCGTCGCGCAGGTCCGGGCGCACGGTGGGTGTGCCGGCGCCGTGGCCCAGGCCGTCGACGACCGCATGGTGGTGCACCTGCGGGAGCCCCTGCGCGGCGTCGCCCCCGGCCAGGCCGTCGTCCTCTACCGCCCCCACCCCGACGGCGACGTCGTCCTCGCCAGCGCCACCATCACCGCCACCCGCTGACTCCCCGACCTCGACGTGGAGCCTCGTCGGGGCTACCGGGTCATGCACAGCCCCGACGAGGCTCCACGTCGGGGCGCCGGAGGGGTTCAGCCGCCGTCGGCGTTGCTGCCGGGGGTGCCGTAGCCGTTACCGCCGCCGGGGATGAGGCGGTTTATGCCGATGACGCCCACGCCGTCGGTGCCGTCGATGGCGGTGCCGCCGTCGGCGCCTTGAGTGAACGTCGACAGGACGGTGCGGGCCGGCAACAGCTCCACCTGTTGCCCGTCGAGCTCGGCGAAGCTCAGTGCGTCAGACATCGAATCCCCCTGAGTGAGAAAGGTGGCCCGGCTAGCTCCGGGGCACGGAAGGCGCCTCATCGGCATCACATACCGTGCCTGACAGTGACGTCCGACGGCAATCGGTAGTCGCACGTAATCCCCCCAGGTCGCTACCTATCGCCGGACCACCCGCGCCGCGCACCGGCGCCATTGGTAGACATCCCTGGTGACTGACCTACGACCCTGGCCTCCCGGTACCGCGACCGGTATCGGCTCGATGCCCGGCACCGACGCCCTCGAGGCCGCTCGCATCGTGATCGGCGAGCTACCCCAGCTACCGCACGTGCCCGAGCTGCCCGACCGGGGCGTGGGTGCTGACATGATCGGTCGCACCGCGGCGCTGCTCGTCGATCTCGCCGTCGAGCTGGTGCCTTCCGGGTACCGGGTCACCGCCCGGGCCGGCCGCGACCACCGCCGTGGCGTCGACCTGCTGCGCAGCGACCTGGACGCGCTCGAGGAGGCGGTGGGCTCCGCCGGGGCCCGACCAGAGGTGGTGAAGCTGCAGGCCGCCGGGCCGTGGACGCTGGCCGCCGCCGTGGAGCTGCGCAGCGGGCACAAGGTGCTCACCGACCCCGGCGCGTTGCGCGAGTTCGCGGTGTCACTGGCCGAGGGGCTGCGGGCGCACGCGAGCGAGGTGTCCCGCCGGCTCGGGGCCGGCGCCATCGTGCAGCTTGACGAACCGGGCCTGCCCGCGGTGCTCGCCGGCGGCGTGCCCACCCCGTCCGGGTTCGGCACCGTGGCTGCGGTGCCCGAGAATGAGGTGGCCGAGCTGCTACACAGCGTGCTCGAGGCGCTGCCGGTACCGCGGATCGTGCACTGTTGCGCGCCGCGGCCCCCCTTGGCGCTGCTGCGCCGCGCCGGGGCCGACGTGCTGGCCGTCGACGCCGAGCTGCTCGCCGGTGCGCCGCGGGCCACCGTCGACGCCCTCGGTGAGGCGTGGGACTCCGGGGTGTCGGTGCTACTCGGGCTGGTGCCGGCGGTCCAGCCGCCGGCGCAGTCCTCGGTGCCCGCTTCTGTGTCGGGGGCTGTGTCGTCTTCTGGGCAGCCTGCGGCGCGGGCCGGCGGCCCACCTACTCGCGCGCAGCTGGCCCGGCCGGCGCTGGACCTGGTGGACCGGCTCGGCTTCGACCGCGCGGTGCTGGCCGAGCGCTGTCTGCCCACCCCGTCCTGCGGCATGGCCGGTGCCACCCCGGAATGGGCCCGGCGAGCGCTGACCCTGGCCCGGGAACTGGGACAGGCATTCGTCGACCCACCCGGTTCCTGGTCGTCGTGACAGTCGCGGTGCGGTGCGGAAACTCGGTGGCGCGCGGTGGCGGGTCCTGGCGGGATGGGGGTATGCCCACAGGCAGCCTCAGTGGACTCTCCCTCGAGCCGGTCGAGCCTTCCGATGAGCAGGCCATCCGGCAGTGGTACGAGCTGCGCTGCGCGGTGGTGCGCGCGGACTGGCCGGACTACCCACCGCCATGCCGGGTCGACGAGCTCGGCTGCTTTCAGCACCCGTGGCCCGGCGAGGTCGAGACCGCGTGGGTGGCTCGGGTAGCCGGCTCGGTGGTGGGTGGCTGCCTGCTCACCCTCCCGATGCTGGACAACCCGCACAACGCCCGCGGCACGATCCTGGTGGCGCCCGAGCACCGGCGGCGCGGTATCGGCCGGACGTTGCTCGCCCACCTGCGGGCCGAGGCCATCCGCCAGGGCCGGGTCAGGCTTGTCAGCTGGGTGGAGCAGCCGCTGGACCCCGCCGCGCCCGACCCGGCAGGGCGGTTCGCGGCGGCGTCCGCGGCGGTGCCGGCCCTGGTCGAGACCCGACGGTGGCTCGACATCGGCTCGGTGGACCCGGCTGTGCTCGCCCGGCTCGACGCGCAGGCGCGGGTGAAGTCGCGGGACTACTCGCTGGTCCAGTGGGTGGGTGGCACACCGCAACGGTGGCTCGATGACATCGCCTACCTCACCGGGCGGATGTCCACCGATGCCCCGCTGGATGACCTGCGGTGGGACGCGGAGTTCTATGACGCGGCGCGGATGCGGGCATGCGAGGCCAGTCGACTGGCCCGCGGCCAGCACCTGGTCACCACTGCGGCGGTGGAGCGCACCGGGCGGCTGGTCGCCTTCACCAGGATCGTCGGCTTCGCCACGTCGCGCTGGTTCGCCGGCCAGGAGGACACGATCGTCGCGCCGGAGCATCGCGGCCACCGGCTGGGTACCCTGGTCAAGGTGGCCAACCTCGGCCTCGCTCGGGCCCAGCGCCCCGAGCTGCGCGTCATCGACACCTGCAACGCCGACTCCAACCAGCACATGGTCAGGATCAACGAGGCGATGGGGTTCCGGCCGCACCACCGCACGGCTGAGTGGCAGCTCGACCTGTGAGACACCCGGGTGAGCACCGATCTGAGGAGTGTCGCGGGCTGATGGCGGCACCGGAGGTGATACCGTGGTGTCAGGTTGTGGTCGTGTAGTTCCCCGATCGTTGTGAAGCGTCCGTGGAATGTCTGACTACGGGCTTCGCGCTCCCGTCGGGGATACCTCCCAGCGGGCGCGCGCGGTCTGCGCAACCGCGGGCCGGCACGGTGCCGGCCCAGGCTTCAGATTCCACAGGGAGAGCACATGCAACAGGGCACGGTGAAGTGGTTCAACGCGGAGAAGGGCTTCGGCTTCATCCAGGTCGATGGTGGTGGCCCCGACGTGTTTGTCCACTTCTCTGCCATCCAGGGTGACGGCTACCGCAGCCTGGACGAGAACCAGAAGGTGGAGTTCGAGTCGAGCCAGGGGCCCAAGGGCCCGCAGGCCGACTCGGTTCGGCCCATCCACTAGCGAAGCGTCGCTAGGTCGTGTCGTTCGCGGCCCCGCACCGGTCCAAGGTGCGGGGCCGCGAGCTGTACGCGCACTGTCGGTGTCCAGAGCTAGTCTCCCGGGGTGGCTACCGAAGACCTGCTTGCGGGGTCGAGCATCGTGACCGAACCGCCTGCCGAGATCCGAGCTGAGTACGGCGAGCTCGTCGAGACCGTGCGCGGGCACCAGTTCCGCTACTACGTGCTGGATGCCCCGACCGTCTCCGACGCCGAGTTCGACCTGCAGTTGCGCCGGCTGCGGGAGCTGGAGCAACGCTGGCCGGCGCTGCTGACACCGGACTCCCCGACACAGCTGGTCGGCGGCGGCTTCAGCACCGAGTTCGCCGCCCACGACCACCTCGAGCGGATGCTCAGCCTGGACAACGCCTTCGACACCGAAGCGCTGCGGGCCTGGGCTGACCGGGTCGCTCGCGAGGTGGGTGACGATGTGCACTACCTGGCCGAGCTGAAGATCGACGGGCTGGCGGTGAACCTGCTCTACGAGAACGGGCGCCTGGTCCGCGGCCTGACTCGCGGCGATGGGCGCACCGGCGAGGATGTCACGCTCAACCTGCGCACCCTGCGTGACATCCCGGACCGGCTGCGTTTCTCCGAGGAGCACCCGGTGCCCGAGCTGCTCGAGGTACGCGGTGAGGTGTTCTTCCGGCTCGTCGACTTCGCCGAGCTCAACGCCGCACTCGTCGAGGCGGGCAAGCCGGCCTTCGCCAACCCCCGCAACTCCGCGGCGGGCTCGCTGCGACAGAAGGACCCGCGGGTGACCGCGAGCCGCCCGCTGCGGATGATCTGCCACGGTCTCGGCCGTCGGCGCGGGTTCGAGCCGGACCTCCAGTCGCGGTCCTACCAGGCGCTGGCGACCTGGGGGCTGCCGGTCTCCGAGCACACCCGGTTGCTGTCCACGATCGACGAGCTGATCGAGCACATCGCGTACTGGGGCGAGCACCGTCACGACGTGGAGCACGAGATCGACGGCGTGGTGGTGAAGGTCGACGAGGTGTCCGCGCAGCGCCGGCTGGGCTCGACCTCGCGGGCGCCGCGCTGGGCGATCGCCTTCAAGTACCCCCCCGAGGAGGCCACCACCAAGCTGCTCGACATCCGGGTCAATGTCGGGCGCACGGGGCGGGTCACCCCGTTCGCGTTCATGGAGCCGGTGACCGTCGCGGGGTCGACGGTGTCGCTGGCGACGCTGCACAACGCCGACGAGGTACGCCGCAAAGGGGTACTGATCGGGGACACCGTGACGATCCGTAAGGCCGGTGACGTCATCCCCGAGGTACTCGGCCCCGTGGTCGACCTGCGCGGTGGCGACGAGCGCGAGTTCGTCATGCCCACGCGGTGCCCGGAGTGCGGCACGCCATTGCGTCGCGAGCGGGAAAGCGACGTCGACATCCGCTGCCCCAACGCCCGCTCCTGCCCGGCCCAGCTCCGAGAGCGGATCTTCCACATGGCTGGGCGCGGCGCCTTCGACATCGAGATGCTCGGTTACGAGGCGGCGGTCGCGCTGCTGGCCGCCGGTGTGGTGCGCGACGAGGGGGACCTGTTCTCCATCGACGAGCGCAAGCTGCTGGCGGTGGACCTGTTCCGCACCAAGGCGGGGGAGCTGTCGGCCAACGGGCGCAAGCTACTGTCCAACCTGGACTCCGCGAGACAGCGTCCACTGTGGCGGGTGCTGGTGGCGTTGTCGATCCGGCACGTCGGACCCACCGCGGCGAAGGCGCTGGCCCGGGAGTTCCGCACGTTGCGGGCCATCGAGGCCGCCGACGAGCAGGCGCTGGCCGCCGTGGACGGCGTCGGCCCGACGATCGCCGCGGCCGTGCGCGAGTGGTTCGCGGTGGACTGGCACCGTGAGGTGGTGGCCAAGTGGCGCGCCGCTGGGGTGCGGCTGGCTGAGCCGGTCAACGACTCGGTGGCGCGCCACCTCGAGGGACTGTCCATCGTGGTGACCGGCTCGCTGGAGGGTTTCTCCCGGGACGAGGCCGTCGAGGCGATCGCCGAGCGAGGAGGCAGGGCGGCCGGGTCGGTGTCGCGCAAGACCGCGTTCGTGGTGGTGGGGCAGGCACCTGGCACCAAGTACGACAAGGCCCTGGCGCTCAAGGTTCCGGTGCTCGACGAGAGCGGGTTCCGGGTCCTGCTCAGCGACGGCCCCGACGCCGCCCGAGCCGCTGCGGTACCACCGACAGAGAAGGAGAGCGTGGAATGAGAGAGTTGCTCACGGGAGGCGGTATCTCATCCACGGCTCGGCCGCTGCGGCTAGGTGGGTTTTCCAGGGCTGGGGGTCGGCTTTCGCGATTTCCTTCCATACTCGCGCGCTCGCCGCGGCGAAGGCATCGACGTATTCTGTGGGCGTCGGGTTCCACGAGGGTGTTTGCTTTGCCCAGGCTTCGGCTTCCCCAGGGGTGTGGCCTGCGGCCATCAGCCGGAGGATGAAGCACGCAGGGTCGATCCACGCTGCGCCGCGCGTTGGCCACGCCCGGTCGATGATGCGTGTGGTTCCGTTGGTCAGGACGTTGAGCGGGTTGAGTCGGTGTGCAGAAGAGTGTCGCCGTGAAGTGCTGATGTGTCGTCCTGATATGGAGCCCAGCGTTGTTCGGCCCGTTTCAGTGGAAGATCGATGCATCGTACCTGTCCGAGCAGCCGCATAGCTTCGATGACCTTCGGGATATCGTTGGGTCCCGGTGAGTAGTCCGCGTGGCGTCCGTCGATGTGCTCGAAAGCCAGGACATTCCATCCGGCGGCGTTGATGTGCCACGGCAGCCGAGGTGCGATCTGAACGACATGCGGGTTGATCATCGCTTCCATCTGTTGGGTCCAGACTCGCGGATGGTCGCTGCGCAGACCCTTGATGAAGACCTTATCCGTGGAGGTGTACAGCACTGCGGCGATCTGGGAATTAAGACCCTCCGATACCGTCCGTGCCCTCAGCACAGGGCCGGCCTGTGCCTCGATGGCACTGCGGATGCCCTCGGAGAGATCGCCCCAGTCAGTGTGTGACATCAACATAGGCGTTCCCCGTTCATGGCTGGTGAAGGGCCGCCCTGAGCCGGAGCAGGCGACACAGGGCGGCTTTCGTCGGCAACTCAGTACGGTTGGTCGTCGTCGGCATTGCAGCTGCACTTCGACGACTCAACGAGTTCATCCACATCCTCGACGAACACGATCTCGTCGCTCTCGACGCGGAGCGGCGTGATCTCCACCGGAACGGGCGCCATGTGACCCCACCTCCTTCCTCAGTGTTGGCAGTACGCGGACAGCGGTGCCTTCGCCTTTACAGCGTCACGAGCGGCATGCACGTCCCACATGTGCCGCTCAGGGCGCAGCCCGTGCGGCCACCCTGGCGAAGCAGGAGGGAGTCGGCGATCGTGCCGAGGCGGCTCAGCCCCTCGACCCCTTCCTCCATCAGCCGGATCTGGGGATCCCGGCCCACTTTGCAGATGCCGGCCAGGCCATGCGGGTCCACATGGAAGAACGTGTGGCCGGCGTTGCAGCCGGTGAACGGCTTGCGCACATGCTCGACGGACTGGGCGGGCAGGGTCTCCGGTCCACCGTAGATCGTCGGCGCGATAGGGGAGAAGACGTGGTGCGGCAGCCCGTAGCTCTCGGCCAGAGTGATCATCTGGTGGACCTCATGCGCGTTGCGCCGCGCGACGATCAGGTTGAGATTGATCGGAAGCCCGGCCTCGTGAGCGACGGCCAGACCCTTTGAAGGCGGCGAAGGACCCGCGCCGCCGGGTGAGACTGTCGTAACTTTCAGCGGTAGCACCGTACACGCCGAGGGTCAGACGATGTGGTCGGCGCGCGGTGAGCAGGTCGAGGATCTTCGTGTTCGACAGGCGCGACCCGTTCGAGGAGATGCTGATCATCATGCCGAACTCGTACGCCAACTCGTAGACCTCGGCGAAGAGCTTGTCGATCAAGGGTTCGCCGCCCGTGAGCTGGAGCCAGAGCACCCCCGCCTCGCGCATGATGTGCAGGAGCCGTTCTCGTTCCGGCCACGAGAGCCCGGAGAACGTCTTCAGGCCGAGGTACTGTAGCAGTGTTCGCGGTCATAATTGCAGCCGAGATTGAGTCCGTAGGAGGCGCGGCCGTAACCGTAAGGGGATTCTGTTCGGACGACGACCGCATCGTTGACTCCTCGCCCGGAGATGTCAAGATTCCAGCAGCGGCGCGTCGCTTCGACCAACCACGCCGGGCAGACGTCATCGGCGGCCTTCCGCCCAAGCTGAAGGTACTTGTCGCGAGGGATCTTCAACCCGCGCGGACTGCCTGGGCGAAGCACGAGGTACGCGCCCACGAACGGGCTGGCGATCAGTTCGTGCACGGTGGTCTCCTTTACCTCATCAACCATTCAGAACTTCTCGCGGTTGTCGGTTCTTCGCAGCGTCGATGACCACTCAGCTCGAGCCGATTTCATGTCGTTATCGTCGGTCAGCAGAGGTCCATGACAGATTGGCATAACCGGTTGTGCTCGGTGTAGTGCACTGGAGAGTGATGACGTCGCCGCTCTGTGGGGAGTGGACACTGTGGGCATGAGTCACCGAGAGTTCGGCACGCTGGCCGCTGGGCCCGTGCGGCTCGCGCGCGGCGCGGGAAGCGATGCGCATGAGCACGACAGGCACAGTGCAGTTCCGCCGCTTTGATGTCGTTGGCGCCCGTGAGCTGCGCGATACCGTGGCGTTGATCCATCGGGGCGCCTACGCCGCAGGCGACGCCAGTAGTGACGCATTCGCCAGCGAAAGCGCGTTCATGCGGCGTTTCGACGCCTACACCACCCAATCCGGGTTCGATCTTGTGATCGCCTACCAGGACAGCGAGCCGATCGGACAAACCTGGGATGGGCATTGACCTCCAACACCGCCTGATGGAACGGATTGGTGGCCGAGCCCGAGCCCGGATTCACGCTCGAGGACGGCCACCGGACGTTCGCCCTGTCGGAACTGATGGTCCGGCAACCGCGGACAGGGCGAGGCATCGCCCACGCGCTCCACGACGAACTCCTGCAACACCGGCCCGAAACCCGTGCGACCCTGCTCGTCCGACCGGAGAACACCACCGCCTATCGGGCCTACATCCGATGGGGCTGGCACAGGGTCGCTCAACTGAGGCCTGGTTGGCCCGACGCTCCGCTGATGGACGTATTGATCATCTCGTTACCATGGGGCCGGTAATGACGTCCGAGGCCATTGATCAGCCGGTCAGCGAGCGCGTGGCCGTGTCGTACTGCACGCAGAACTCCTCGTCGTCAGCCTCTTCCGCCGCCACTCGTAGCTTCCGCAGCCGCGCAAGTGGCCGTGCCGAGGTCACCTGCCCAGCCGTCCACATGGGCAGGACCGTGCGCCCTCGGGTGAGTGCCTGCGCGTGGATCAGGGTTGTAACGGGACAGGTTCGTGACCTTGCAGGCCGGACAGAGCCGCTTGCCCGAACCAGTCATCGACCGAGCCTCTCGCCGGGGGCCTCAGGGCGTCAACACCCCGCCTCGAGGTCCCACGAGCACGAGGCTACGAACAGCGAGCTGACCGTAGCCCAAGACCCATCTGTCTCGCCATGACAACCTGTCATCACGTCTGAGGTCTGCCAGCCTGTGGGAGCGCCGAGTTGCGCCAGGCGGTGGGGCCGGGATGTACAGGAGTGCGCAGCCTATGCGCCGGGTCGGCCCAGGCGCCGCGCGGAGCGGGCGGCTCGGCGGCGGCCGTGTCCGCCGGCGTGGCGAGCACCGCGACCAGCGCGGCGAGCTCCTCCTCCGACGGCTCCCCCCGCACGATGTGGACAACCCGTGAGTGGCGATTCGGGTTATCGCTCGCATCGCCACTCACAGGGGAATGTTCCCATGCTTCTTCGGGGGTAGGGTCTGGCGCTTGTCCTTGAGCATGCGCAGTGATCGGGCCACGGAGGAACGGGTGTGGCGGGGCGGGATCACCGAGTCGACGTAGCCCCGGTCGGCCGCGACGTAGGGGTTGAGCAGGGTGTCCTCGTACTCCTGCCGCCGGCGCGCCCGCAGCGCCTCGACCTCGTCAGGCGCGGCGGCAGCGAGTTCCTTGCGGTGCAGGATGTTCGCCGCGCCGGAGGCGCCCATCACGGCGATCTGCGCCGAGGGCCAGGCCAGGTTGATGTCCGCGCCGAGGTGCTTGGAGCCCATCACGTCGTAGGCGCCGCCGTAGGCCTTGCGGGTGATCACCGTGACCTTGGGTACGGTGGCCTCGGCGTAGGCGTAGATCAGTTTGGCGCCGCGCCGGATGATGCCGTCCCACTCCTGGGCGGTGCCGGGCAGAAAGCCGGGCACGTCGACGAAGGTGAGCACCGGCACGTTGAACGCGTCGCAGGTCCGCACGAACCGGGCGGCCTTCTCAGCGGCGTCGATGTCCAGGCAACCCGCCAGCTGGGTGGGCTGGTTGGCCACGATCCCGACGCTGCGGCCCTCGATGCGGCCGAAACCGACGACCATATTGGGCGCGAACAGCTGGTGCACCTCCAGGAACTCCCTCTCGTCGACGACGCGGGCGATCACCTCATGGATGTCGTATGGTGCCTTCGCCGAGTCCGGGATCAGCGTGTCCAGCTCCCGGTCGGAGTCGGTGAGCATGTCGGCCACCGGCCCGTGGCTGAGGTCCACAGCGTCGAACACCGGTGGCTCGGAGAGGTTGTTCGACGGCAGGAACGACAGCAGCTCCTTGACATAGGACAGCGCGTCCTCCTCGTCGGTGCCGAGATAGTGCGCGTTGCCCGACCTGGTGTTGTGCGTCCGCCCACCGCCGAGCTCCTCGAAACCGACCTCCTCGCCGGTCACCGTTCTGATCACGTCCGGGCCGGTGATGAACATGGCCGAGGTCCGGTCGACCATCACCGTGAAGTCGGTCAGCGCGGGGGAGTAGACGTGGCCACCCGCGCACGAGCCCATGATCAGCGAGATCTGCGGGATCACTCCGGACGCGTGCGTGTTGCGCAGGAAGATCTCGCCGTACAGCGCCAGCGAGACGACGCCCTCCTGGATTCGGGCGCCGCCACCCTCGTTGATCCCGATGATCGGGCAGCCGGTCCGCATCGCCAGGTCCATCACCTTGACGATCTTCTCGCCGTACACCTCGCCGAGGCTGCCGCCGAAGATGCTGGCGTCCTGGCTGAACACGCACACCGGCCGGTTGTCGACGGTGCCGTAGCCGGTGACCACGCCGTCGCCGTAGGGGCGGTTGGCCTCCTGGCCGAAGGTGGTGCAGCGGTGCCGCGCCAGCCTGTCAAGCTCGGTGAAGGACCCGGCGTCCAGCAGCAGGTCGATCCGCTCCCGGGCGGTCTTGCGGCCCTTGGTGTGCTGGCGCGCCGCCGCCCGGGCCGACGCCGCGTGCACGGCCTCCTCGTCACGGCGCAGCAGATCGGCGAGCTTGCCGGCGGTGGTATGGACATCCGGCCCGTCGACCGGCCCTGTGTCGGTCGGCCCGGTGTTGTTGGTCGACCCAGCGGCGCTGCTCATGACGCCTGACCCTAACGGTAGCGTCTGGTGACCATGTGGTCCGATCTTGGGCGACCGCCGCTGCGTCAGGACGCGCTGCGCCGGGCTCTGCTGGCGCCCTCCGGGCCTTACGCGGCGCTGGATGTCGTCGCGACTGTGCCCTCCACGAACACCGCGCTGGCCGCCGCGGCCCGGCGCGGGGCACCGGATCGCAGCGTGCTGGTCGCCGAGCACCAGACCGCCGGGCGTGGACGGGCCGCCCGCAGCTGGGTCGCCCCCGCCCGGTCGGGGTTGGCGCTGTCGGTGCTGCTACGGCCCACCGAGGTACCGCAGTCCCGCTGGGGCTGGTTACCGCTGCTGGTGGGGGTGGCGCTGTGCCGGACCGTCAGCACGCTGGGTGCGCTGCCCGCAGCGCTGAAGTGGCCCAACGACCTGTTGCTGGGCGCCCACCGGCGCAAGGCAGCCGGGATCCTGGCCGAGGTGGTGCCGCCTTCGCCGGGTCATCCTCCCGCTGTCGTAGTGGGCATCGGCCTCAACGTGACGCTGCGACCCGACGAGCTGCCGGTGCCTGAGGCCACCTCGTTGGTCATCGAGCATGCTTCCTGCACCGACCGTGACCCGCTGCTGCGAGCACTGCTGCGCACCCTGGACGCCGAGCTGCGGCAGTGGTGCGAGCACGAAGGTGACCCGGTCGCCTCCGGTGTGCGGGAGGCCTACCAGGCACGCTGCGCAACGCTGGGGGACCAGGTCGGGGTGGAGCTACCTGGACGGTCCGCGCTGACGGGCACCGCGATGGAGGTGGACGCCGAGGGCCGGTTGGTGGTGCTGTCAGACGGGCGGCGGCGGGCGCTGTCGGTCGGTGACGTGACGCACGTTCGCTGAAGCCTAACGGCGACGGTGGATTTGTTCCATATGACGGATGTCACGGCGGCTTGGTGACACAAGGACTGCGCCACGACCGGCACCGGGGCGGACGCTGATGAACCACCCCGGGTTCTGTAGAGACTCGTTGTTGGGGTCAGGCGACCAGGCTGATCAGGTCGCCCAACTCGTACAGGGCCTCGAACTCCACCGGTGGCCTGCCTTCGCAGGCTCCGTGCAATCGACGGTTGTTGTACCGATCCACCCACGCCGCGGTGGCGACATCGACTTCTTGAATAGTATGCCATGGCCTGCGCGGTTTAATCAAATCGGTCTTGTACAAGCCTGTCAGTGATTCCGTGAGAGCGTTGTCGAGGGCTTATCCGGCCAATCGAAGATTGGCCCGGACTTCGGCCCCGGATAATGCCTCTTAACCGGCTGATCGAGGCCGACTCGTCTGATTCGAGGCGCCTCGCGATCAGCCGGTTAAGAGGGAGTCGCCGACGGTGCCGATCGAGGCCTCGACACCGGAATCGGTCAAGTGCTGGGTGAACCGGAACGACGTGTACTGACTACCGGCATCGGAATGGTGAACGAGTTTGCCTTCCCCGTCTGGTCCCCGGTAGTCTCTCACGCGAAGCCCCCTTTCGATCGTGTCCAGGACCAGGCCGGTCTCCTTGGAGATACTCGTTTTCCAGCCCACGATTCTCCGGGAGAACACATCGATGGTGAACGCGGTGTACACCGTGCCGGCCCAGCCGACACGCCGACCTTCCCCGCGATCGACACGATCGCCTCCCACTGGGAGCCATAATCCGACTGGGTTTCCAACACCAGCGTCACCGCGCGCTCACGCACCTCACGAGGGTGCCTCGTAGACCGGGCCA
>JAFAUB010000079.1 GCA_019243635.1 Pseudonocardiales bacterium | reverse complement strand
GCCGGCCCGGCTGCCTTGATAGGCCCGCTCACGCATCCGGCTGAGCCAGCGTGGAGACATTCGAAGTTCTGGAGGGCGGTTCGTCATCGGGTCGAAGGCCACCCGGTCCGCCTCAGTGCCGGGTAGCACGGTGTGCAGCGTCAACCTCGCGGCCTCCCGCCAGCCGCCGGCGCTGAGTCCGGTGTGGAGGGTGAACCGCAGCGGGTGCTCGCCTATCCACCGCTGCAACCGCGTCAACGGGCCGACGGTCGTACCGCACTCATCGATGGTTCCCTTCGAGCTACTGCCAGGGTCGTTCCCGCCGGACGGGATGGACAAACGGCAGAGGCCCGTTCCGGCTACCTGTTCGACCCGCGGGCGAAACCTTCCTCGACTACCCGCCGCGCTTCGTCGGCGCCGCCCCACCCGTCGACGGTCACCTCGTGGCTCTCTCGTCGTTTATAGGCGAGGAAGAAGTACGCGATCTCCTCGACGAGCTGCTCGGGGAGATCGACGAGGTCGTCCATGCTCTGCCAGTTCGGATCCCCGCAGGGCACGCAGACCACCTTGGGTTCGCGTTCGTCCTGGTCGCACAGCCACAACACGGCCACCGGCTTGGTGTGGATGGCGCAGCCCGGGAACGTTGGTTCGGACACGGTGATGAGGACGTCCATCGGGTCTCCATCGGCCGAGTACGCACCACGGATGAAGCCGTAGTCGGTCGGGAACACCACCGAGGCGGACAGGAAGCGGTCGAAGATCATGAGGCCGAGGTCGGGGTCGTACTCATATTTGTTCCGCGATCCCTTAGGAATCTCCACGATACACAGCAGCGGGTCGGTCATTCCGATGAGTTACCCCGACGGTGGCGTCGGGGAACCTCGTGGGGGTGTTGGACAGCGCGCCGGCGGGCCGGCGCCGCTGTCGGGGTCAGCCGGAGCCAGCCACCCGGTCGGTCATCGCCAGGAACCCTTGGGCATCGAGGCCGGCGCGGGTGGCGCCCACGCCGTCGAGCACGTCGAGCCGGGCGAACTGCTCGATGTTCTCCTTCGTCACCGCTCCGCCGTAGATGACCTCCGGGTCGCTCGCCCCGAGTCGGCGCAGCAAGTCCTTGAGGTCTGTGACCATCTCCCGGACGTACCCGGCCTCGGCCGCACGGTCAGCGCCGATGGCCCAGGCGGGCTCGTACACGACGAGCACGGCCTGCCGGCCGAGGTCGATGCGGGAGATCCCCTGTCTCAACTGGTGCTCGGTCTGCGCGTGGGCAACGGCTCCGGGCTCGTCCTCGCCGACGAAGAGGATGGGGGTGAGGCCCACCTCAGCGGCCGCCGCCACCTTTCTGGCGATCTGCTCGTCGGACTCGCCGGCGGCCCGCCGCTCCCTGTGCCCGACCAACACGTACTCTGCCAGGCCGGTCAGCATCATCGGTGAGATCTCCCCGGTATGGGGGCCTTCCTTCTTCCAGTGGCAGTTCTGCGCACCGAGGCGCACCAGCCGCTCGTCGACCACGGCCCGCAAGGGCATCAACGACACGAACGGGGGGCAGACGATGACGCCGGGCAGCTGCCGCCCTCGAGCGGCCCGCTCCCGAAGGCCCTCCTGTATCGCCTGGACCAGGGCCATCGCCTGGTCGACGGTGGTGTGCATCTTCCAGTTGGCGAGCAGGTACCTCACGGCCGTCCCCCAGCCCACGTCCGGGGACCATCGCTCGCATGGGCCCGCACGCCGTCAGGGGTAGGAGGTGACGGGCTCGGGCTGTACCCAGCGGCGCTCGATGTCGGCCGTGCGAACGGCGTCGAAGACCGCCTGCACCCGCAACCCCTCCTGGAGCGAAGGCTCGGGCGCGGCCCCCTCACGGACCACCGCCCAGAAGTTGCGGGCCACCCGCTTGAAGGCCTCGGTCGAACTCTCGTTAAGCGGGCCCTCACTCTGGAGCTCCTCACCGGCGCGTCCCCACCAGACGCGCCGATCGCCGTCGAGCCTTACCGTCCCCTCATCACCATGGATCTCGATGACGTCGCTGCGCCCGTGTCGGGCGGTGGCCACGAGGCTCACCATCCCGAGCCCCCCGCCGCGGAACCGCAGGAGCAGCGCGTAGGCGTCCTCGGCCGTCACGCGCCGCAGCTCGCCGTCATCCGCCCTGCGGACGGGCACGCCGACATCGGTGGCGGCGGCCACGGCGTCAACAGCGGGGAATACCTCCAGCAGAAGGTCGAGGTCATGCACCCCGTATCCCTGGAGCCGTCCACCCCCGAGTCGAGCGTCATGCGCCCAGGTGTAAGGACGTGAGTCGGGGTCGGCGTGGTCGGACTGGACCAGCGAGACCGACGCCATTCGTGGTCGTCCCACTATCTCGCGCGCGCGCTCGATGACCTGCCGGCGGGTCTCCTTCATCCGCAGCTCGTAGTCGACCAGACCGGCCACGCCGGCCGACCGGATGGCCGCCACGATGCGGCGAGCACCCTCGAGGTTGTCGGCCAGGGGCTTCTCGCACATCACATGCAGCCCCCGCTCGGCGGCGGCGACGGCAAACCGGACATGCGTCGCCACGGGGGTGGCGACGTGCACCGCCTCCAGCCCCGGCACCGACAGCAGCTCGTCGAAATCGC
Organism: Pseudonocardiales bacterium; assembly: GCA_019243635.1. Classification (GTDB taxonomy): domain Bacteria; phylum Actinomycetota; class Actinomycetes; order Mycobacteriales; family Pseudonocardiaceae. Next base: position 30,788 of record JAFAUB010000079.1, on the reverse strand, counting down.
CGGTACCGAGCCCCACACCGGTCTCCTCGGCCAGTTGCCGGGCCCGCTCCGGCCGCCGCGACCACACCGCCACGGGCTCGAACTCCGCCAGCTCGGCGTAGACGGGCAGGGCGACCTTCCTCCCGTAGCCACTCCCGGCAACGGCGATCTTGATTGGTTTCTCCATGGCAGGCCTCTCCAGTCCAGGAACCTACCGCAGAACTGAACCCGCTGGCCTCGGCCCGCGCCCGTTCGCCAGCTGCCGCACCGGCTGCTCACCCCGGCCCACCGGTTCGGCGACATATTTATTGTCACAACAGTCACAGGCGCCTCCCCCGTCTCAGAAGTTACATCTTTCAAATTGGCAGTCCCTCTCATACTGCCACTTCCCTCAGCTCGCGATCGAGTGTAAACTCTGATTACGAACCCAATAGTGAAACGGTCGCGTTCCGAGTCTGATCGAGTGCCAGAACATTCCTCGCGGGGTTGGAGGTAGCATTGAATGAGTTTGGGGAGCCGAACCTCGGTGGCTGGTGGGTGGGCCTGATCATCGGGTTGGTGGTCGTGGTGGTTGTGGTGGTCGTCGTAAGCGTGCTCCTGGTGCTTGCAGCGCGGATCAACTCGCGGGCGCGCGCAGTGGTTCGCGAGCTCGAGGCGACACGGTCGACCACGCAGCCGCTCACGGAGCTGCACCGCACGAACGAGACACTCCAGAGCATCCTCCGGGGCGCTCGGTCCGCTCGACAAGCATTGGGGGGGTAACGATGGTCTTAGCTCTCGCCGCCGAGGAAATCACATTCTGGCAGATCATACTGGTTGTCGGGGTGGTCGTGATAGTTGCCGTGATCGCGCTTCTCAGCCTGCTCCTCTCCTTCGTCGGCTCCATCGAAGCCGGCGTGCAGCGAGTGGAGGACGCGGCGCGGGGGGTCGCCGGCAACACGGCCAACATCAAGGTCGCGCTCACTGTCGCGGACAGCCTGGACGAGGTCGCGGACGAAGCGCGCCGCCACGCTCAGCTTCTGGGGGTGGGGGCGTGATGAGCACGGGACTGCTGGTTGTCCTCACCGTCGTCGAGATCGTGGCCCTGGTGGTCGTGTTGGCGCTGTTCGTCATATTGATCACTCGCCGGCTGCGCTCGCTCGCCGACACCCTCCAACGGGTGAGTGGGGTGGTCATCGGGTCGATCCAAGGGGACGTGTTTCTGGTCGGCGCCGGCGCCGCGATCCTGAACCGGAAGCTGAACGCGATCGCGGGCATGCTGCCGGCGATCGCGGAGAAGGCCGAGTCGCTGCCTGCGCAGCAGAGGCAGGCCCGGATCCCACACCAGACGCAGGCCGCCCCGACCTCCGGAACGGGTTGGCGACCTGCGGTGGCTCAGGACCCCGCGATAGGGCGCGGGTAGACGAGGAGGCGACGAATGGCACTGTGGTGGATCGGAAACGCGATCTTCTTCTTCCTGATCATACCCGTCGTGGTGGTGCTCCTGCAGCGCTTGGCGAGTTCCGCCCTCGACGTCGGGAAGCGCATCGACACCATTCATGATCAGGCTGGGGGTCTCGTCGTCGCAGTCGACGATATCAAACAGCTGAGGTCCACCCGTGACGCCGTGAGACGGGTGGGGGCCGGCCTCACCCGCTATGTGAAGGCGGTTGCCCGCATCCTGTGAGGAGCGAATTGTCATGCCAGTAGCCGCTATATTCACCATCGTCGGCGCAGGGCTCACCGTGCTGGTGCTCGCTGCCTACCTGATCAGTATCGCCCTCGTTCTCCGGCGTGTCGACGCCAGGCTCCGCGCAGTCACCACCGGCCTCCACGTGGTCGCCGACAAGACCGAGCCGGTCGGATCGATCATCGGGGAGATCAACAGTGACCTCGCCGGGGTGAACGACGCCTTGCGGGCCGTGCTCGGCCGCAGGTAACGAGGGCTGTCGTTGCCGGCATCCACACCACCGAAGAGTCGCGCCCTCCGACCCCCGTGGAAGCGGGTTCCCGATGACGCGCGAGACGCGCGTCATCGGGAACCCGCATGTACTGGAGGTGCGTGGGGTGTCAGTTCGGGCTCGTCACGGGCCACCGCGCGATGCATTGGTCGCTAGTCGTAGGTGACGATCGATACACGCTCGACCTTCAACGGGTCGCGCACCATGTCTGCGGGAATGTAGGCCGGCGCGTCGCGCACGATGGGGACCACGGTGACGGTCAGCTCGGTCGCACCCGCCTGCTCGATGCGGCGCAGACTGTCGGTGATGATGACGTGATGTTCCTCGGGGAGCAGCGCGTGAGGGGTTCTCAGGTCGTACGGCCGCCGTTTCTCCGGGACCTCGCAATGGCTCTCGTCACCATAACAGCCGCCGTGCCCGAACACGTAGAACGAGCCGGCGTACCCCGACTCGGGGGTGAGCGCGGTGTTCTCGTCAGCGTCAGGATGGTTCAAGAACACCCGTCCTTCATAGGAAGGCCCGGAGTGGTCGATCCCGTACAGATGCAGATCCGCCCGCTTGTATCGATTGTCGAGCCCGCCGAGATCGACGTGCACCGGCTGGCTTACCAGCTTTGGGCTCATCGTCAGCTCACCCCTGAATCACGATCTCGCTCGACGCATACTCGTAGCCGAGCCGGTGGATATCCATAACATCACCGACGGTGACATTGAACGGCGGGAGCGGCTTACCCAGTGTCATCGGGTCGGGACCCCCGTTGGGGTTCTGTACCTGCCATAGGTACCAGAGCCGATCCACCATGCAGTGGTGTGCCCAGAACACCGGGTCATAGGCGGACCAGGGGACAACACCCATCGTCCCCCCCACCCATCCGTGGACCTGGTTGTGGGGTTGGACCGACTGACGCCAGAAATCCGCCCAGCTCGTTAAGGCGAGGATGGTGTTCACATCGTCGACGGTCGGCAGGTTGGCCGGGTCATCGGGGTTGCGGGATGTTTCGGCCGGCCATCCCGGCTGCGGGTTCATCACCTGGATCTGCGCCTTGAGCAGCGGGTTCGGGCTCCCACCAGGACCGACGGCATCGGTGTAGGCCGACGGCAGGCCGTCGGTGTGCGAGCTGTTCGACGTCCAGTCCCACCAGGGCAGCGTCACTCCCGCGCCCTGGTCCTCAAGGAACAGCTCGAAGAAATAGAGGTACGCGCGGTGCCACGCCAGCCACAGCTCCACGTTATGCCTGCAAGCGAACTGGGGAACGCCGTGAATGCCGGCCTGAAAGTTGTAACCCCGGTTGTCACCTACCTGCATCATGCTGTTGACGGCCTGACGGAACGCCGCAAGCTCGTCCGAGCCCAGGTTGTTGACGTTCTTACGCAGCCTGAGACCACCGACACCAGCTCCACCGGAACCGGCCCCACCCGTGGACATCGGATATCCTCCTTCGGGACCGCTCATCCAGAACTGGACCTTCGACCACCTTACCATCCAAGGTGACGTGGATCACTGTTCTGTGGTGTTGTGGTAACCGTTCGCAGTCGCGGACGGTGCGTCGGTAGCGAGTGTCCCATGAGAATGCGCGTTCGACTACCCAGCGGCGGGGTGGCACGGGAAACCAACGGGCTTACCCGATGCGCCTGATGATCCTCGGTGTGAGCCGCGGCGTGGGGGTCAGTGACCGTCACCGTCGCCGGTGGCTGAGCCCTGCGCGGCAGCGCCGGGTGGGGTCGGCGTCGTCGCGGCGTGTTCGTCCGGCGGAGCGGGGAACACGTGGTGCTGGGGGGCGGGCATGGGGGTGTCGGCGCCCTTCACGCTGGCCCAGGTGGCCTGGTTGAACTGTTGCATGTCGATCTGGTCTTCCTTGGTCAGGTCCTGGGCTTGGGACTGGGCGGCCAGCGGGGCGTTGACCGGGTTGGTCTCCTGGAGGTTCTGGGTGGGTCTGGTCGCGGTGTAGGGGGTGGAGTCGGGCCTGGTGGTGAAGGCGGCGAGCATGGGGGTGGCGTAGGCGTCGAACTGGGTCAGTGGCCGGAGCCCGACGATGAGCTCGATGGTGCGCAGCATGGAGGCGGTGCTGTAGAAGGTGGAGTCGACCCGCCCGGTGTGGGTGTAGGGGCTGATCACCTCGGCCACGGTGCGGTGGGCGTCGATGTGGTCGGGGCCGTCCTGGGCGTCGTCCTCGGTGACGAAGATGGCGGTGGTGGCCCAGTACTTCGAGTGGGAGACGGCGTCGACGAGCCGGCCCAGGGCCCAGTCGTTGTCGGCGGTGTAGGCCCGGGGGGTCGGCGCGCCGAGCCTGGTGCCCGCGTTGTGGTCGTTGGGCAGGCGAACCAGTTCGACGGTGGGCAGGTTGTCGCCCGTGACGTAGCCGTCGAACTCCTTTTTCCACTCGGTGAACCGGGCCGGGCCGCAGGTGGCTTTGCGCGGGGTGAAGCTGTTCGGGCTGTCCGGGCAGGACAGGTCGAAGCCGCGGAAGGCGTGGTCGGTGTGGGCGTCGAGCACCGGGTCGGTGGCCTGGGAGCTGCCGTCGGGCTGGGTGGTGACGTAGAAGCCGTAGTTCCGGAAGGAGATCTTGGCCGCGGCCAGCCGGTCCCAGATGTAGGCCTGGGCCGGGTCGCGGTTCGGGGCGGTCGCCGGGTCGCCGCTCTCCGAGGGGTAGGGCGCGCCCCGAGAGGAGTAGTTGGCGGGCCAGACCTGCTCGGAGTAGGGGTTGGAGTCGGCCGCGACGGCCCAGTTCCAGCCCTGGGCGCTGACCTCGGCGTCAGCGTAGAAGTTGTCCAGGGTGACATAGTTGCTTTCCAGGGTGCGGGCGTTGGGCGCGGACTCCGGGCCGAACAGGTTCAGCGTGGGGTCACCGTCGCCCTTGCCCAGGCTGCCGAAGACCTGGTCGTAGGTCCGGTTCTCCTTCACCACGTAGATCACGTGCTGGATCGGGCTGCGCTGCCCGGCAGTGCCCGGCACGATGGCCGAGCTCCTCCCCTGGGCGCGGACCTCGCCGTGGGAGCCGAACCCGTCGTTGCGGGCGACCTGCCCGGTCCACTTCTCCAGCTGGTCGTCCCTGGCGGGGATCGCCACGGTGGACAGCGTGCCGACCATCATCGAGCCGGCGTACTGGTCGGGGGTGGGAGTCTTGGGGTCGTACGGGTTGGGGTGGCCTGGCCCGTTGTTGGGACCGGCGCCCAGGCCCTTGCCGTTGGTGACGAACAGCGCCCGGTCGGTGGTGACCAGCGCGGTGGGGTACCAGCCGGTCGGGATCAGACCCTTGACACGTCCCGACGCCGGCTCGACGACGGCGATGTCGTTGTTGCCCGCGTTGGCGACGTAGAGCGTGCGCCCGTCCCCGGACAGCGCCAGCGCATCGGGGTTGCTGCCGACCTGCGCACCCCGGTAGGGGGCGAGGCTGATGACGCGGGTCACCGCCGCGGTCGCGGTGTCGACCACACTGACCTCATCGGAGTCACCGTCGGCCACGTACAGGGTGCGCCCGTCGGCGGAGACCACCGCCTTGTTGGGGTGCGTACCGACGGTGATCGTCTTCTGCTGGGCCGGCTCGGGGCCGGTGAGATCGAACACCGAGACGGTGTCGGCGCCCTGGTCGGTGACATAGGCATTGTGCCCATCGGCCGAGGCCACCACGGCGTAGGGACGGTGCCCGGCGGCGGTGGTGTGCACCGCACCGGTCGCCAGGTCCACCACCGACAGCGCGTCAGCCTGCTGGTCAGCGACCAGAAGGCGGTGTCCGTCCGGGGTGAGCGCGATGCCGGCCGGCAGCGGGTTGATCTTCGCCCCGGCCGGGGTGGTGGTCGGCAGCGGGATCGGCGTGCCTTCGGCGAGCGCGCCGCCACTGACCGTGTAGCGGCGGATGAGGTTGTTGCCGCCGCCGCTGGCGTAGAGCGTCCTGCCGTCCTGGGCGAAGGCCAGGCCGACGAACAGCGCCTGGGGGGCCGGGTAGGACAGCGTCTGGGTCACCTTGGCGGTGGTGGTGTCGATGACCTGCAGGGACTGCGCGCCCTGCCCGTCGTTGCTGACCACCAGCCACCGGCCGTCCGGCGAGCTCACCGCACCCAGGGGTAGATCACCCAGGTTCGTCTGCCTCCCCGCCGGGGTGACCGTATAGCCGATCGGGGTCACCCCCGTGCCGTCACCTCCAGGCCCGGCGTGTCGGAGCCCCACGGCCAGCGCGGTGCCACCCAGCGCGAGGCCGGCGGCCAACGCGACTCCGATCACGACCCGCCACCGACGCTTGCTCCCAGCGCTCATCAGCCACCGCCCTTCCCGATAGCCCAAGCAACAGTTGCCACAAGTAGCTGTAACGTTATGCCGATCCGATGGCCGGCATCTTTCGATAAGGTGCAAGGACATTAACCGGGGACATGCTCTCGGTAACCGAGACCCGCCGCCAGGTTGTTCGTGCATCCGTTCCCATGATGGCGGACCAACCGTACGTCGTCCAGTTGAACCGCGGGCCGACGGAGGGTTAAGAGGTCTTTTCGCTAAAAGCGAGCGTTCCCCATCGCGCAAGCCCTCGACGACCCGACGAGCCGAGCCGTCGCCCGCTTATGGGGCGGGCGTGGGTCGACCTGAGGAGGGTCGGGGCGGTGTGACCGGCGGTTGGGCCATCGATCCGGCACGGGTGTCTGGAGCCGGCTGGGGACGGTCGTGTGCCGGCAGGTCCTCTCACACACCGTCACAACCGCGACCTCGAACCGCACGCCCGCGCTGTCTCCCCCAGCCACCGATCACACCGAGGGCGACCCTGCTTGCTGAGGGTGAACGGGCTGAGACCAACGGGGGAGGAGGGGATGACGACACACCCCACGAGGGACGGCCACCGACCTGACACGCCGAGCTTCGCCACACACCACCGTCGGCGACGGACATGTAACGCTTCGCAGCGAACAGCGATGACAACGGTAGGCGCACGAGACCCCGATCCCCGGCAGGTGAAGCCTTGGCCACCCAGACAGCTCTCCCACCCCCGGCTAGCGCACCGCCCCCACTCGCTCCCTCGGCTCCGCCGGTGAAGTTCGCCAGACGCGCCCAGGACGCCTGCGCTCCGCACGCCGATGTGCTCGCAGGACAGCTGTACGAGCACCCGTCGATGGTCCAGGCCGGCTACCAAGCTCGCACTCTCTCCGTTCTGCTCGATGACCCCGCCGCCGCCGCACTATCCCTGCGCGCCCATATGGAACCGGCTGACCTGATGGCGCTGATCCTCATCCTCGCCGAGACGGCCGCGGACGTACTACGCGAAAGAGGCGAGGTGACACTTCACCGCCCGAACCGAGACGATCAAAGTCCCAATCTCCGGACTTGAGATAACGTCCTGAGACACGACAACAATGAAATCATGCATCACAGCGTGAGCCGCAGAGAAGCTCGCTGGTGAGCGTCGTGGCGCCGGTGGGGTCGCAACGATGCGGCAAGGGGCGGCGGCACCACTACACTCGCCTGGTATGGGTGACCTGACCGCTGATCTGATGGGGTGTTCCGCCAACGGTCAGGTCGCCGCCGCGACGAACTCACCGTGGCGCTGGCTGTCGCAGGTGCGCTGGATGTTCGACACATCAGAACTCGGCCTCCTCGGACGAGCGGACATGACCCTACAGGTGGAGAGCACGAAGCTCCGAGAGGGCTCACAGACATTGCTGGAGGCGAAGCATCACCTTCACCGAGAGGGGATCGGCAACGCGACCGCCCCGCGCGATGTGGGCGGAGGTGGATACCGGTGGGTCGTCCAGCTGCCGATCCAGTTCCTGGTAGGTTACCGTGACCTCAATATGCGGGACGCCGCCCATCTCGGACACGCTGAGTTATTGCTGCTGGACGACAGCTGGATAACCCGAGACGAACTGCACCAGGCTGTCGCGGGAGAGCTGATCGGCGTCGCGGCGACGGAGCCCAGCGGTGGCTCGAACCTGGCGACCGCCTCGACGACGATCGCGGTGCCGACTCCCTCGGGGTGGGAGCTGACAGGCGAGAAGAAGTGGATCTCAAGGATTGAGGAGGCCGGAGCTTTTGTCATCTTCGCGCGGGTCCACGACGACATCGCGGCGTTCTACGTCCGCTCGACGAACGAAGGCCTCACGAGGGCGTCGCTCGTGCCCTCGGGGTTGACGGGGTGGTCCTGGGGAAGCCTGGTGATGAACTGCGCGCGCGTCCGTACCACCGACATGATCGGGGGCGCGACCGCCGGCGTGTCTCTGTTCCGACGTCATTTCGCGCGGTACCGGCCGTTGGTGGCCGCCACCTGTCTCGGGGCGGCCGCCGCGAGCATCGACCACTGGGTCGGTTTCGTGCTCTCACGCTCTGACGGCGGCCGGGTGCTCATGGGAGGAGCGCTGGAGAAGATCGGGCAGTGCCGAAGCCGCATCATCCTGGCGATCTCCGGCCTGATCGCGGGAGCCCTCCACACCGCTGATCCCGACCCGATCTGGGCGAAAATGGCGAAGGCACATTCGGTGGAGGTCGCTTTGCGGGCCGCGCGGTCCGCGGCGCGGTCGATGGGCGCGCAAAGCTATGAGGCGGAGCACCCGGTTCGACGGATACTCCGCGACCTGGAGGCGTTCGAATACGCGGACGGAGCCGTTGACCCGCTTTTTCGGTCGTCCGGATACGCCTACGTGCGGCAGATCGCTGACGGGGACGGGTGACGCCGTTCACCGGCCACGTGGGTTCAGTCACCGTCGGGGTGCGGTCGGTGCCCTCGTTCCCGCGCCGGTACGCCGACGACGATGACGCCCTCGGGCACATCTCGCAGCACAAGGGACTGCGAACCGACAAGCGCCCAGCGGCCGACGCGAACCCCGGCCGCTATGGTCGATCCCGAGCCGATCGAGGCGCCCTCGGCGAAGTAGGGCGCCTCCAGAACGACAGGCGTGCCGGCGCGCCACACCATCGACTTGTCGTTGATGGTCTTGACGCCTGCGCCGAAGAAGACGCGGTCCTCGACGACTGTTCCACCGGTGATGTGCGTGTGCGGTGACGACCTGACGTTGTCGCCGAGCTGGGAGCCACGCTCGACGCACACGAAGTGAGCGAGCTGAGTGCCTGCGCCCAGCCGCACCGCGGAGCGTATGAGGGTGTGATGCCCGATATGTACCTGCTCGCCGAGGACGACGTCGGAATAGACATGGGCACCGGCGCGAATGATGGATCCGGCACCTACGGTGCACGTGCCCGCGTGCCCGTCGTACCGGCTACCCATCGCGTACCCGAACTCCGGCTTGCCGACCACGCAGTGCTCCTCGACGACCACCCCTTCGCCGAGGACCACTCCGCCGTGGATGACAGCGCCGGGCCCGATGCGACAGCCACGGCCGATGACGATCGGCTGCGCGCTGCCGGTGAGGTCAACCGGCTCGAAGACGGCCGAACGCGCGACATGGGCACCGTCGTCGATCTGGACGTTCGGGTCATCCCAGCTCAGCGGCAACGGCGACTCCTGTCCAGACCGCAGTGAGGCGGGTGCCGCCTACCACGACATCGCCGGTCAGCGCAGCTTAGCTCCCACACAGATCAGCTTCTCGCGGAAGTTCTCGTAGCCGCGGTCCAGCAGAGAGACTCCCGTCACCGTCGAGTCGCCCTGCGCTGCGAGTGCGGCCAGCACGTAGGAGAAACCCGCCCGCAGGTCAGGGACGTGCACGTTCGTTCCTTGCAGCTTCGTCGGTCCGACCACTACGGCGGAGTGTTGGTGATTCCGCGACCCGAAACGGCAAGGGGTGCGCCCGAGGCACTCGGTGAAGACCTGCATCTGGGCACCGAGGGCCTGGAGTGCCTTCCCGTACGCCAGCCTGTTCTCGTGCACCGTCTCGTGCAGCACGGTCACACCGTCCGCCTGCGTCAGTGCGGTGATCATAGGCGACTGCCAGTCTGTCATGAAGCCGGGATGCACGTCTGTCTCGACGACCAGCGGGCGCGGCATGGACTTCTCCCGCCAGAACGTCACCTCGTTGCCGTCGCTGGAGAAGTCGAACTCGCCACCCGCGCGCCGGTAGACATTCAGATACGTGCCAAGATCGGCCTGCCGGACGCCGCGCACAGTGATCCGTCCATCGGTCGCCAGCGCGAGGCTCGCCCAGGAAGCCGCTTCGAGGCGGTCCGGGATGGCGGTGTGTGAGACCCCCCTCAGGCGGGAGACACCGGTGACCTGAATGACGCGGCCGGGCTGTACGGTGATCAACGCACCCATGCGCTGGAGCATGGAGATCAAGTCGATGATCTCCGGCTCGGTCGCGGCGTTGCGTAGCTCGGAGTCACCCGCGGCGACGACCGCCCCGAGCAGGAACTGCTCGGTCGCACCCACGCTCGGGTACTTCAGCTCGACGACCGCGCCCTTCAGGCCGCCCACCTCGGCCGTCAGCTTGAAGCCGGTATCGGTCCGCTCGCTCATCGCGCCGAACGCGCGAAGCACCTCCAGGTGCAGGTCGACCGGACGCTCGCCGATGCTGCAGCCACCGGGCTTCCAGACCTCGGCGTGGCCGGTGCGGTGCAGCAGCGGCGCGCAGGTGAGCACCGGGATCCGGCTCCGCACATGGAAGTACTCCAGATCGCGCGTCGCGGCGGTGTGGACGTCACGCGCCTCGATCCGCAGCCGGCCGTCCACCGGCTGCGCAGTGGTGCATCCCAGCACCTCGAGCAGCTCGGTCACCAGCCGGGTGTCGACGATCTGCGAGATGTTCTGGATGAGCACAGGCTCCTCCGTCAGGAGCGCCGCGACCATCAGCTTGGGGACCGCGTTCTTCGAGCCGCGGATCTTGACCGTTCCGCCGAGCGGGATGCCGCCTGTCAGGTGTAGCGCGTCACCGTTGTCAGTCATGGGGCAGGGAAGCTCCTCGTGTGGATTTCAGGTCCGACTGCGTGGACGCGCGATGCGCCCGTCGGTTGCCCTGTGGGGCCACGGTACCGCTCGGTGGCTCGCTCCTCCCCCGGTAGCGCCGGCCGTCACCAGCTGCCGATCGACCAGCTCACGGCGGCCCGAGGCATCCGGTGACGTCGCACACGACCTGCTGGACGCTAGGCACGTAGCCTGGGCTTCACACCCTCGCCGATGCTCCGGGGCAGCGGCCGTGCGGCATCGGTGAGAGAGTCCTCCGGTGGATGGAGGTGTGGCGATGGATCAAGGCACCCAGACGGTCGGTACGCGGCTGCGCGAGATCCGTGAGGCGCGGGGCAAGACGCTTGTGGTGATCGCTGGGATCTCCGAGAGCTACCTGTCGCTGCTGGGGACCGGCAAGCGCGCTGAACCGGCGCTCGCGGATCGTGGCTCTGGCCAACGCGCTGGAGGTCTCACCGAGCGGGCTGTTCGACCTGGGCGCCTCACCGCTACCGGCCGATCCCGCTGCCGAGTCGGCCATCGGTGCGATCCGTGAGGCGATGCAAGCCGTCGCGATGGGCATACCCGGTGGGCAGGCACAGCCGGTAGCGCGGCTGAGGGTTCGTGCCGAGACCGCGCTGGCCGCCAAGCAGGCATGCCGGGAGGCGGAAGTCGGGGCGATGCTGCCCGCGCTGACCCGGTGCCTGAGGCGGTGATCTCGCTGCGCGCGGCCGAGAAGATCAGTCCTGACAGGGTGCGCCGCCAGCCGGATACCCGTGCCTGTCCGGGCGCAGCCGCGGCGGGCGCCGGCCGCTGCTACGCCTACCGACTCGACGCCCCTGAACGGATGCCTCACCCTCCTCACCACCCTCGGTCGCCTCACCCGGCGGTGCCGCCCCCCATGACCGCCGCCGGGCGAGGTACCCACCACAGCGAGAAAGCCGTGACAGGGGGCTGGGCAGGGGTTCGAGGTCGACACCGGCCTGTTCGTGTCGGGCGTACCGGTAGTGGGCGCAGGGTTTATATCCTTTTAATCGAATGTTTACGACAAGTAAGGTTTTCGGCAAGCTCGGGTTCCACGGAGCGGTGGGAGCATCGAACGCGGTAACGGAAACGTAACCAGCCGAGAGGTGATGTGACATGCGACACAGCTACTGATCGGTATGAGCCGGCAGGGGACGGTCAGGGTACGCCCGAAACCCGCCATGAGTTAGCGATGCCGATCGTTCCGCTGGCGAGAGCCCTGGAACTTCCCTTGTGGTCTGTACGGCGATCGGTCACGAACAAGACAGGTCGCGCCGGTCAGCCCTGTCGCCAGCGTATTCCGCAGCAAGCGCCTGACACGCACCGCACTCGACGCAGTCACCGTCACCGGCCGGCCGCGCCACGAGACACCACAGTAGACATCACTCCATTGGAGAATCATGTATTGCCCTAGCGTCGCAGTCGGCTCGGTGTTCGGCCTCGACCGGGAGACGCTCGTCGACCTCACACAGCACGAGATCCGAGCCCTGCGGACCGAGTTCAACCTAGCCGACGCCCACACGCACCAGCGGCAGTCGCCGAGCCAGCGCAAGATCGTGGACCAGCTGCCCGAACTGTGGTACGAGGCTGAGGAAGGACTGCAGGAGACGTACGAACGTCATTTCACCGAGGTGTTCTTCCGGTTACACGGGCAGCCGACCGCCCTGGCTAAGGGGAAAACACTGCTCTCCTACGCCGCGTCGATCTCCACGATGGTTGCCGCTATGTTCCTCAAGCAGCAGCGGATGGCCGTCACTCTGGTCGAGCCGTGCTTCGACAACCTGCACGACGTGCTGGCGAACGCGGGCGTGCCGCTGTATCCGATCGACGAGTCCGCGCTCACCGACCCGGATATGATCTACAGTGAGCTCAGGCGGCGTGTCCGTACCGACGCGCTGTTCCTGGTCGATCCGGGCAACCCTACCGGATACAGCCTGCTGGCGCACGGGCGCAAGGGTTTCGAGGAAGTGGTGCGATTCTGCCGGGACCACGACAAGCTGCTGATAATCGACTTCTGTTTCGCCGCCTTCACCCTATCCGACTCCACACTCACGCGTTTCGACGTCTACGAGCTGCTGGAAGGCTCCGGCGTGACGTATATAGCGATCGAGGACACCGGCAAGACCTGGCCCGTACAGGACGCCAAGTGCGCGATGATCACGGTCAGTGACGATATCCGGGAAGCGGTCTACAACATTCACACCAGTGTGCTGCTCAACGTATCGCCGTTCGTGCTGAACATGCTGACGCAGTACATCAAGGACTCCATCGACGACGACTTCCGCTCGATACGTGACGTGCTCATGCGCAACCGCGAAACCGCGCGCAGCGCCCTGGACGGGTCCATCCTGCACTACCAGGAACCGGTCGTGCCGGTCAGCGTAGCCTGGTTTCGGATCGACCACCCGGAGCTGACCGCATCGGAGCTGCAATCCGACCTCCTCGGCGAGGGGGTGTACGTGCTGCCTGGCCGCTATTTCTTCTGGAGCCAGCCGAGCCGGGGTGACAGCTTTATCAGGATCGCCCTGGCTCGTGACCCGAAGATGTTCGCCACCGCGATGACCCGACTGCGCCGGGTACTCGATCGTCATGGCCGGTGACGAGTACGTCGACGCGGCGCTCTTCCTCGGTATGAACAGTACCGAGGAGCCGGTGCGGATCGCCTGCAAGTCTTTTTTCGCCGCCCGACTGTCCGGCCGCGTGGTGATGAGCCTGGAGCAGGTCGGCCGGTGTGACGACCTGGTGTGGCGATTCCCGCGTGCGGTGCAGGACGCCTATTACCCGTTCATGGACAACCTGCACACGGACATGCGTATCGAGCGGCGCGGTTATGACGCGGCCGACTTGCGAGTCGGCCCGGTGGCGGAGCTGAACGGGCTGGCCACGCACGAACAGCTGCTGGCGGCGATGGTCCTGAACGGGAACGGTGTGCTGTGGTCGGTCAGCCCGCGGTTGTTGGCACACGGTCGGCTGCCGATACGGGCGCCGGAGGCCGACGCGGAGCTGTCGTTCCCGGAAGCACTGGAGCGGCTCTACCGCACCTCGCTGGCGCTTCGAGTGCCGATGGCGGAGTTGTGATGAGGCGGCCCTGGACCGGGGTGATCGTCGCGTTGGTGACGCCGCTCACCGACGCCGGCGAGATCTGCGCGCCGGACATCGCGCGGCTGGTCACCTCGGTCCGACCGCACGTGAACGCACTGGTTCCGGCGCTCAGCACCGGTGAGGGCTGGGCCTTGTCAGACCGGCAATGGAACCAGCTGGTCGCCGGCACAGCGCGCCACGCCGGTGGGCTGCCGGTGCTGGCCGGGATCGAACGCCCGACGACCACCGAGGTGATCGCCCGAGCGCGGCTCGCGGCCGCGCTCGGCGCCCGTGCCGTCGTGGTCACCACGCCGTACGGGCCGCAGGTCAGCCAGCGGGAGATGTACCGGCACTACGCGGCCGTGACGCAGGCCGTCTCGCTGCCGGTGGTCGCGTACCACGAAAGCGCCGTGTCCGGCAACAGTCTCCACCTGGACACGCTGCTGCAGGTGTGCAGGTTAGCGGGGGTGGTCGCGGTCAAGGACTCCGGTGGCTCGGCCGCGTTCACGCGGCGCCTGATCGCGGCCCGTCCGGGAGTGCCGATACTCCAGGGCGTCGAAGCGCTGCTTCTGGAGGCGGGTGAGGTCGACGGCTACCTCGTCGCATTGGCCAACGTCGAACCGGCGCTGTGCACGGCGCTGTTCGTCGAGCCGTCCTCGGCACGGGCGGCCGAGGTGCGGGCCGCCTGCGAGCGGTACGGGCTGGCGCGGCCGGACTGGTATCGCATGATCAAAGCCGAGCTGCACCGGCGCGGAGTGCTCACCACGGCTCGGATCATCCAGACACAGGAGCGTCAGCATGAGGACCACGACGATGGACAGTTCCCTCAAACGCCTGTTCATCCACAACCGCTCGCTGCCCAACGCCGACCGCTACACGCAGATCGAGCGGATCGAACGGGACTGGATCATGCCGAAGGTCGCCGCCCTCATTGCGCGTACGCCGCCGGTCGGCTCGCGTACGCAGTGGGTGGCGGCACTAGAGGGACTACTGGACGGTGAGCAGAAAGGCACACCCGCCGGTCACTACCTGGCCGAGGAGGCGAGCCGTGAGCAGTTCACGCTCGTGGTCCGGGAGTTCGCGCTGGATGGGCTGACCGAGGCTCAGAACTTCTTCCCGATCATCCCCCGTCTGCCGATCAGGGCGCAGATGGCGGTGATGCGTGTACTCATCGACGAGTTCGGTTGCGGCAACCTCCAGCAGGCCCACTCGCAGCTCTATCGCAACCTGCTGACAGAGCTGGGGTTGCCGCTGGACCTGAACCACTATCTCGATCACACCAGCGACGAGACGTATGCCTTCCTGAACGTCTTCTACTGGCTGACACAGCGTGTGCCCGACGTGGAGTACTTCCTCGGCGCGCTGGCCTACCTGGAGGCGAGCATCCCGGCTGCGTTCACCGTCCAGGTGCGCGCGTGCGAACGGCTGGGCATCACTCACGGACGCTATTACAGCGAACACGTGCACATCGACGACTTTCACCGGAAGGAGATGCAGCTCGCCATCCGGGAATGCGGCGCGACGCGCGCCATGGACCCGACCAAGCTCTGGATCGGTGCCCTCCTGCTCTCGGAGCTGATCGGCACGGCCTTCGAGGCCGCGGTGCGGCGTGCGCGGGAGGAAGCGTGAGCGAGCCGCGCCACCCGAGCGGCTCCCCGGCAGGCCCGGTGACCGAAGCTCTGCCCGGCGAGTGGGTACGCGTCCGGGTGGACGGGCGGGAGTACGTGATCGCCGCAGCATGCCCGCACCGCAAGGGGCGACTCGTCCACGGGTACGTCAACGTCCGCACGCTGCGGATCACCTGCCCGCTGCACGGCTCGACGTTCGATCTCGCCACCGGCTGCCCCACCTCAGGTCCCGGCACCGGTCCGCTGGCGGTGCACCGCACGCAAGCCCACCCTCCCGACACCGGTCCCGCAGCCGAAGCCCGCCCCCGACCCGAGGACCCTCACCCCCAAGCCGGCATCGCAAAGGACGCGAACCACCGGCAGGACGGCAGGACCGGATCATGACCTCACCCGCCACCGACACCGCCGGATACGAGCCAGAGCAGGTATGGCTGCCGGCATCCGAACAGCTTTCAGAGTGGGACGCCGCCTTCCACGACCTGCTGCTCGGCGACGAGGTGCGGATGACCGCGTTTCGTACCGCCATCGCCGAGACGGTACGGCCTGGCATGACAGTCCTCGACCTGGGAACCGGCACCGGCATCCTGGCCCTGTGGGCGTTGGAAGCCGGAGCCCGGCGGGTCTACGGGATCGACCTCAACGCCTCCGTCCTGCATACCGCGACCGAACGGGTAGTGGCCGCCGGCCACGGTGAGCGCTTCCATCCGATCCACGGCGTGTCCTTCGACGTGAGCCTGCCCGAGCGGGTCGACGTCGTCGTTTCGGAGATCATGGGCAACCTGGCCGACAACGAGGGTCTCGTCGCGATCCTCGCCGATGCCCGTCGGCGGCTGCTAGCCGACGGCGGCCTGATCGTGCCCAGCCGAGTGGAGAGTTACCTCGTGCCGGTCGCGGCCGAGCGGGCGCACGAGCAGGTGAGTCGTGGTGACCCGGTGGACGCCGGCGGCCCAGCGCCGTTCGCTGAGCGGCTGCGCCGCCGCAGTGCGCGCAGCCCGTTCGATCTCTACTACGATGTGGTCATTCCCGTTCGCACGTATCTCGCCACGCCGAGGGTGGCTCGGCTGTACGACCTCGCCGCCAGCATACCACCCGCGGCAGCCTCCTACCAGGTGCCGCTGGTCTACACCGCCCGGCACGACGGGCTGCTGACCGGCTTCAAGGGCTATTTCGTGGCGACGCTCTCGGACACGGTGGCGCTGGACATCTCCAGTGATGACATAGCGGGCCGGGCTACCTCCGACAGCTGGAAGCACTGCTACCTACCCATCGCGGAACCGGTGCCGGTACAGCGCGGCGACCGGATCGGGCTCATGTTCAGCCGATCGTGCGCCGACCGGACGGCCGGACCCTTCCGCCAGAGCTACCGCTGGGAAGGCCGGGTGATCTCGCGGGGCGCGACGGTGGCCCACTTCGCGCAGAGCACGGCGGAAGCCCCGCAAAGCGCGCGCGGCACATAAAGATGGGCCGCGGAGCGCGGACACACACCACCGAAACCGGCGATCCTCGTCTGCCGGCGAGCAAAGACACGATCACCGTCTTCACCGACCTGAACTGTTCGTTCGCGCACGTCGCCGTCCACCGGCTGCACGAGACCCGACGGCAGCTCGGTCTGGAGGGCCGCCTCTGGTTCGACCTGCGCGCCTTTCCGCTGGAGCTGTTCAACCGCGAGGTCAATGCGCGCCCCGGCGTCGACTCGGAGACCGCGGTCCTCGGCGCCATCGAACCGGCGGCCGGCTGGCGACTATGGCAAGGACCGGACTGGACCTACCCGGTCACCACGCTTCCGGCCCTGGAGGCCGTCCAGGCCGCCAAGGCCCAGGGATGGCACGCAAGCGAACAGCTCGACCGGGCGCTCCGGCGCGCCTTCTGGGCACAGGGCCAGTGCATCGCGATGCGGCATGTCATCCTCGACGTCGCACAGGAAACCGGTGTCGTGCATACCGACACCCTCGCTGCCGCACTCGACCAGGGCCGCTACCGGGCGGCGGTGATGGAGCAGTACCGAGCCTCGCGCGAGGGCCGCGTCACCTGCAGCCCGCACATCTTCCTGCACGACGGGACGAACATCGCTAATCCCGGCATCTCGGCCCGCTGGCTCGGTGGCGACTTCGGTGTCGGCTATCCCGTCGTGGATGAGGACCGGCCAACGGTCTACGCAGACCTGCTCACCCGAGCCGCGCAGATCCTCGACTCCCACTGACGATCTTCGGCGCTCGCGCCCCCGGTCGCCGGTCGATGACGGTCCGACCGGCGACCGGGGGCGTGGGCGGAGCTCAGCGACGAGCAGCGAGGCCGGACTCGGTCGGGAGGCCGGCCCCCACCCAGTCCTGGATGCCGTCGGCGTACTTGCGCACGTCGCGGTACCCCATGCTCTCCAGCTTGGCCGCAACCTGTCCACTGTTGGGACACGCGGTGTTGGAGCAGTAGGTGACGATCGCGGCGTTCGTGTCCGGCAGCAGCGTGGCGGCGCGGTCCTCCACCTCGTCGGCGACCAGGTTGAGCGCGCCGGGCAGGTGCTGCTGGGCGTAGTAGCTCTCCGGCAGTGCATCAACGAGCACCACGCTGCCGGCCTCGATCGCGTCCTGGAGCTCCGCACGACTGATGACAGTGGTCACGTCTGGACTTCCTTCCTTTACTGGACTACAGTCCGCTTATGTCGCTGAACACTAGCGGACCGCAGTCCTCTTCGTCAAGCACGGCCGGGCATGCACCTCGACCGGAACGGGCCGACGCGGCACGGAACCGACGCAGGATCCTGGAGACGGCGGCGCGGCTGTTCGACGAGCACGACGACCCGGCGGCGGTCAGCCTGGACACGGTGGCCGCGGCCGCCGGGGTGGGCAAAGGAACGTTGTTCCGGCGCTTCGGGGACAAGTCCGGCCTGGCCGCGGCACTGCTCGACGACCGTGAGCGCGAGCTGCAGGAGGCGATCCTGCACGGCCCACCGCCGCTGGGCCCCGGTGCGGAACCCCAGGAGCGGGCCGCCGCGTTCGTGGTGGCCTATCTGAGGTACGCGCTGACCAACCTCGACCTGGTGCGGATGTCCGAGACCGCCAGTCCCGGCGCCCGCTACCGCATCGGCGCCTACCGCTTCTGGAGGCAGCACCTGGACGTACTACTACGCGAGGCCGGCTGCCGACCGACGCCGGCGGGCATACTCGCTCACGCCCTGCTGGCCCCCCTCGCCGCCGACCACCTGCAAGCCCAGCTCGATGACGGTGCCACCGCTGAGACGTTGAACGAGGCACTGTCGGACTACGCCGCAGCCGCCTTCACTCGGTGATGGGCTTCGTCCCGCTCTGCGGCACGGATCGTTCGCGAAGCTGTCCTCGACATGTCATCAGCTGCTCACCGCAGGTGAGCCCCACCAGGTGATCATCATTGGATGGCCGTGGAAACGCTTCCCGCCGTACCCGTTCTCTCCGTCGGCCGTCGCGCCGCAAGCCTGGCCGTACTGGGTGACTCCACCGCGGCCGGTGTGGGTGACCCGTTGCCCGGCGGTGGCTGGCGCGGTTTCGGTCCGCTGCTGGCGGCGGCACTGGGGGTGCCAGGCGAGGTCCGCTACACCAACCTGTCCACCATCGGTGCGCGGATCGCCGACCTACGGTATGGGCAGCTGCCCGGTGCCGTAGCGGCGCGACCCGATGTCGCGGTGATCTCAGCTGGGATGAACGACACACTGCGGTCGGACTTCGACCCCGTCGCGCTACGCGACGACCTTGACATCGCGGTCACCGCGCTGCGGGCCGCCGGTGCCCTGGTGCTGATCACCCGGTTCCACCGTCATGGACGGGTCTTCCGGTTGCCCGGCCCGCTGCGCCGTGCCCTGCACCACCGGATCGGGCAGCTCAACGACGCCATCGACCAGGTGGTGGCCCGGCGCGGTGCGCTGTGCCTGGATCTCCACGTGATGCCCGGCGCCTACGACACCGCGGCGTGGAGCGTGGACCGTCTGCATCCCTCCGAGCGCGGACACCGATTGCTCGCCTCCGGTCTTGCCGACCTGCTCGCCGGTGTCGGGATCGCGGTGCCCCATCCGGTCGATCTGACCTGCGCTGATGGCCGACAGCTGACTGCCG
This sequence comes from Pseudonocardiales bacterium, assembly GCA_019243635.1. Lineage (GTDB taxonomy): Bacteria > Actinomycetota > Actinomycetes > Mycobacteriales > Pseudonocardiaceae. The sequence goes on along the minus strand of JAFAUB010000079.1, from coordinate 11,251 downwards.
CGGACCACGTCGCCTGGTTGGTCTGCCATGGCGTGCCCTGGTTGGTCCGGCGTGGCCGGGACCTGCTACCGCATGCCGCCGCAGTGGTGCTGCGGGAGCTGTTCGGTCGGCTGCGGCGGTAGCGCCGTCATGGAACCCGAGGAGTTCGCCAGGAGTTCCACGCCACAACACGAAAAGTTCGCCGTTACGGAGACGGGGCCCGACACGGTCGGCGCATGCGCGTTGCAATCGTGACTGAGACTTTTCTGCCCGTCGTCAACGGTGTCAGCAACTCGGTCGTGCGGGTGGTGGAGCACCTGGTCCGCAGTGCACACCAGGCGATGGTCATAGCCCCCGGCGCGGGGCCGGACAGCTACCACGGCGTCCCGGTGGTCCGGGTGCCGGCGGTGAACCTGCCGGTAGTCGACTCGGTACCGGTGGGCCTGCCCACCCGCAAGGTGGTCACCGCATTGCGGGACTTCGACCCGGACGTGGTGCACCTGGCCTCCCCGGTGATCGTCGGGGCGCTCGGGTTGTGGGCCGCCCGCAGGCTCGCGGTGCCCACAGTGGCCGTTTATCAGACCGACGTCGCCGGGTTCGCCGACTCCTACGGGCTGGGCTTCGCCGCCCGCGCCGCGTGGCGCTGGATCCAGCGGGTGCACAGCGGTGCCGACCGCACGCTCGCCCCGTCCAGCGCCGCGGCAGCGGCCCTGGCCGCGCACGGCGTGCCGCGGGTGCACCGCTGGGCCCGCGGCGTGGATACCGCACATTTCCGCCCATCCCGCCGAGACGAGCGGCTGCGCGCGCAGCTGGCCCCACACGGCGAGATACTCGTCGGTTTCGTCGGCCGGCTGGCGCCGGAGAAACGGGTCCTGCGACTGTCCGCGCTGCAGGACATCCCTGGCATTCGGCTGGTCGTGGTGGGCGACGGCCCGGACCGCGCGCAGCTGGCCAAGCGGCTGCCCACCGCCGCCTTCCTCGGCTTCCAGACCGGTATCGAGCTGGCGCGGTCCTACGCCAGCCTGGACGTCTTCGTGCACACCGGGCCCTTCGAGACGTTCTGCCAGACAGTGCAGGAGGCGCTCGCCTCCGGCCTGCCGGTCATCGCGCCGGACGCGGGCGGCCCGCGGGACCTGGTAGCCCACGGCTGCACCGGTTTCCTCCTCCCCGAGACAGGCAAGGACGCTGATGCCACCTTCGGCGACGCGCTGCGCCGTGCGGTCCTCGTCCTGGCTCAGGACTCGGCGCTGCGCAGCCGGTACGGCGCAGCCGCCCGCCGCAGTGTGCTCAGACGCACCTGGCCCGCGCTCTGCGACGAGCTGCTCACGCATTACGCCGAGGTCACCGGCCTGCCGGCGGACACCCGGCCAACGGACAATCAGGGAGTGGCGTGAGGCTCATGCGCATCGTCCAGGTGGCAAACTTCTACGGTCCGCGATCCGGCGGCCTGCGCACCGCCTTGCACCATCTGGGCGCCGGATACGTCGCCCGAGGCCACGAGGTCGTGCTGGTGGTGCCCGGGCCTCGACGGACCGACGAGATGATGCCCAGCGGGGTCCGGCGAGTCACGCTGACCGCCGCGAAGATCCCGTGGACCGGTGGGTACCGCGCAGTCGACCCATGCCGGGTGCGGGCGTTGCTGGCGGGGTTACGTCCCGACCGGATCGAGGTCTCCGACCGGCTCACCCTGCGCGGGATGGGACGGTGGGCCGCGGCGCACGGGGTGCCCAGCGTGGTGATCTCCCATGAACGGCTGGACCGGCTGCTGAACCAGTTCCTGCTGCCCGGCCTGGCAGCTCGCCGGCTGGCCGACTGGGCTAACCGCCGAATGGCGGCCTCCTACGACACCGTGGTGTGTACCACTCGCTTCGCCCGTGAGGAGTTCGACCGGATCGGATCGCGCAACGTCGTTCAGGTGCCGCTGGGGGTGGACCTGGCCACGTTCGCCCCCTCGCACCGGGACGGCACGCTGCGCGCCGAGCTGGCCCGGGGAGCTGAGGCGATGCTGGTGCACTGCGGGCGGCTGTCGTTGGAGAAGCACGTGGAGCGCTGCGTCGACACCATCGCCGAACTGCACGAGTCGAGGCAGCAGGTACGGCTGGTCATCGCCGGTGACGGCCCACGCCGGGCGGCCCTGCAGCGACGTGCCGCCGGGTTGCCGGTCACCTTCCTCGGGTTCGTACCCGGGCGCAGCGACCTGGCCAAGCTGCTCGCCACGTCCGATCTGTCCCTCGCGCCGGGGCCGCACGAGACGTTCGGGTTGGCGGCGTTGGAGGCGCTAGCCTCCGGCACCCCCGTGGTGGTCTCTCGTTCCTCGGCACTGTCCGAGATCGTCCTGCCGAGCTGCGGTGCCGCCGTCGCGGACCATGCTCCAGCTTTCGCCGACGCGGTCTGCCGGCTGCTCGATGCACCCCAGCAATCCCGCCGAGCGGCGGCCCGGGCGCGCGCCGAGGAGTTCCCCTGGCCAGCCGCGGTGACGGGGATGCTGCAGGCCCTCCAGACCGGTTGACAGCCGCGCATACCAGCCACTCACCACCGCCGCACTCAACGCGCACCCCCGGAACCCGGCCGATCCCGGGTGCGGCGAGCGTTGAGGCACTAGTACGACAGCCGCATCCTGTGATTTTCGAGGTGTTGTCGCTGGTTCTGGCATGCTCGGCGGCACGCTGGGGTGACATCGCCGGCGCAGCCGCAGGCCGCACCCTGGACACGATGATCACGGTTTGGGTGCGTGGAGCGACACGTGGTGTCGCTCCACGCACCCAAACCGTGATCATGTCCTGTCGGCTGCACGGATCGAGATCACATCGTGCGGCTGCCGTACTAGTCTGCTTACACTAGGACGTGAAGGATGCCATGCTCGCTGACCGTACGACGCTCACCCAGTTCCTGATCGAGGAGCGGCGCCGCTACCCGGGCGCGAGCGGGGAGCTGAACTCGCTCATCCTCGGCATCGCGCTCGCGTGCAAGGCGATTGCCAAGCGGGTGGCGTACGGTGCGCTCGGCGGTGCGCTCGGGGCCGCAGCGACGACCAACGTCCAGGGGGAGACGCAGCAGAAACTCGACGTGGTCGCGAACGACCTCTTCCTGCGCGCCAATGAATGGGGCGGCCTGGTCTCCGGGATGGTGTCCGAGGAGCTGGAGGCACCGTATCCCATCCCGGAGCGCTACCCGCGGGGCAAGTACCTCCTGGTGTTCGACCCGCTTGACGGTTCGTCGAACATAGACGTGAACGTCTCGGTCGGCAGCATCTTCTCGATCCTGCGTGCCGCGCGTCCGGGCGCGAACGCAGCTGCGGAAGACTTCCTGCAGCCCGGTTCGGAGCAGGTCTGCGCTGGATACGCGATCTACGGCCCTTCGACGATGATCGTCTTGACCGTCGGCACGGGTGTGCACGGCTTCACGCTCGAGCCGCAGCTCGGCGAGTTCATCCTCACCCACCCGGCGATTCAGGTTCCCGCCGCCGCGAGCGAGTTCGCGATCAACGCCTCGAACAGCCGGTTCTGGGAGCCGGCGGTGACGCGCTACGTCGAGGAGTGCCTCGCCGGCAGTACGGGCCCTCGTGGCAAGGACTTCAACATGCGATGGGTCGCGTCGCTCGTCGCGGAGACGCACCGCATCCTCACCCGCGGCGGCGTGTTCCTCTATCCGCGCGACACCAAGGACCCGGCGAAGCGGGGACGGCTGCGCTTGCTCTACGAGGCCAATCCGGTGGCTCACATCATAGAGCAGGCGGGCGGCCTCGCGAGCACCGGGTGTGCGCGAGTTCTCGACATCGCGCCGGAGAGTCTGCACCAGCGCGTCGCGTTCATCTTCGGCGCGCGCGAAGAGGTCGAGCGCATCGAGCAGTACCACCGTGACCACAACGTGGTCGAAGACGACGCACCGCTCTACGGCACGCGCGGCCTATTCCGTGCTAACGGTTGAGCGAAAGGGGCACAGGCCATGTCAACCAGGCATCCGATCATCGCCATCACCGGCTCCTCGGGTGCTGGGACGACATCGGTGATGCGCACCTTCGAGCAGATCTTCCGGCGTGAGCAGGTGAATGCGGTGCTCGTCGAGGGCGACAGCTTTCACCGGTACGACCGCACGGAGATGAAGGCCAGGATGGCCGAGACGGCCGAGCGCGGTGACCACCCGCTCAGCCACTTCGGCCCGGAGGCGAACCTGTTCGAGGAGCTCGAGGAGCTGTTTCGGCAGTACGGCGAGAACGGCCGCGGCCGCATGCGCAAGTACCTGCACGACGACGAGGAGGCGGCGCCCTACGGGCAGTCCCCCGGTACGTTCACACCCTGGGACGACCTGCCCGTCGACACGGATCTGCTGTTCTACGAAGGACTACACGGAGCGGTCGCGACCGACAAGGTCAACGCCGCCCAGCACGTGGACCTGCTGATCGGCGTCGTTCCGGTGATCAACCTGGAGTGGATCCAGAAGCTGCAACGCGACAAGGCGACGCGGGGCTACTCCACCGAGGTGGTGACAGACACGATTCTGCGCCGTATGCCCGACTACGTGAACTATATCTGCCCGCAGTTCTCGCGCACGCACGTCAACTTCCAGCGCGTGCCGATCGTCGACACATCCAACCCGTTCATCGCCCGGACTATTCCGACGCCGGACGAGTCGATGCTCATCATCCGCTTCGCCGATCCGCGCGGTATCGACTTCTCGTATCTCGTCTCAATGCTGCACGACTCGTTCATGTCGCGCGCGAACACCATCGTCTGCCCCGGAGGCAAGATGGATCTCGCGATGCAGCTCATCTTCACGCCGATGATCTGGCGACTGATCGAGCGGCGCAAGCAGGCGCTCGGGCACTAAAGCGCGTCCCGTAGCCGGTCCCCACCCGAAGGTCGCGTCGGATGGGTCGTCAGGGCCATGGTCCAGCAGCGGACCGGTCACGGGGCTGCGCTGATGACCGTGGTTGACCGGCCCTCACGGCACCTCATGGCACCCGGGTCGCGACGCGGCGAGTGCATGTCCTCCCTTTGCTGTCCGTTCAAGCGCCGGTCAGTGATCAGTCATGTTCGAGCCGTCTCCTTCTGTGGCCTCACCACCGCACGTCACCCGATCGAGAGGACACGATGTGACCAGACGCAGGACCCGGCTCGGCGTCATCGCCACAGCGGCGGCCGTCGCCGCCCTGGCCTCGGCAGTCCCGGCCGCAGCGGGGTCGACGGATCACGACGAGCAGACCACGGCCACGCCGATCGAGCACCTCGTGGTGATCTTCCAGGAGAACGTGTCGTTCGACCACTACTTCGGCACCTACCCCCACGCCACCAACCCCGCAGGCGAGCCGGCGTTCCACGCCGCGCCGCGCACTCCCGCAGTCAACGGACTCACCCCAGCGCTGCTGACCAACAACCCCAACGCGGCCAACCCGATGCGGCTGGATCGATCCGAGCCGCTGACCTGCGACCAGAACCACGACTACACCGCCGAGCAGAAGGCATTCGACGGCGGCAAGATGGACAAGTTCATCGAGAACACCCAGACCACCTCCTGCTCACCGCCCGACATCGGCAAACCCGGCCTGGTCATGGACTACTACGACGGTAACATCGTCACCGCGATGTGGAACTACGCCCAACACTTCGCGCTCAGCGACAACAGCTACAACACCGTCTTCGGTCCCTCCACGCCGGGCGCGCTCAACCTGGTCTCCGGCCAGACCCACGGCGCCACACCCAGCTCAGCGGGCAACACGGTGGTCAACGGCAGCGTCATCGGCGACCCCGACCCGACCTTCGATGACTGCTCGGCCGGCACCACGGTGGCGATGAGCGGCCCGAACATCGGTGAGCTGCTCAACGCCAAGGGCACCACCTGGGGGTTCTTCCAAGGCGGCTTCCGGCCCACCACACCAGCCAACCCGGCCACCAACACCAAGGCCTCCTGCGCAAGCTCCCACACCAACATCGGCGGGGCCACGGTGACCGACTACAGCGCCCACCACCAGCCGTTCCAGTACTACCAATCCACGGCCAACCCGCACCACCTGCCACCGTCCTCGGTCGCGAACATCGGGCACACCGATGCCGCCAACCACCAGTACGACCTGACCGACTTCACCACCGCGCTGCACGCCGGCAACCTGCCCGCGGTGTCGTTCCTCAAGGCCGCCAAATACCAGGACGGCCACCCCGGCTACTCCGACCCACTCGATGAGCAGCACTTCCTCGTCAACACCATCAACGCCCTGCAGAACTCCAAAGACTGGCGCTCCACCGCCGTCGTCATCGCCTACGACGACTCCGACGGCTGGTACGACCACCAGCCCAGCCCCATCGTCAACCCCAGCCAGTCACCACAGGACGCACTGACCGCACCAGGAATCTGCGGTTCCACCGCCACACCGCTCGCGGGCTTCCAGGACCGCTGCGGCTACGGCCCACGGACGCCGCTGCTGGTGATCTCCCCCTACGCCAAGCGCAACTTCGTCGACCACACCGTCACCGACCAGAGCTCGATCCTGCGCTTCATCGAGGACAACTGGCGCACCGGCCGCATCGGCGGCGGCTCCTTCGACGCCCTCGCCGGGCCACTCACCCCCATGTTCGACTTCACCTACGGACGGGCCGGCAAGCTCATTCTGGACCCCACCACCGGCACCTGCGCCGAGGAATGACCCGCGCCCGTTTCCCTGCGAGGGTGGCCTTCGGGAAGCTCGACTACCCGAAGGCCACCCTTGTGTCCCCTATGGCCAGTCAGGACTGTGATCGTACCGCGTTTCTCGGACGCATCTGACTTTCCGCACGGTCGTTGGGCAGCGCACGCGGCCAGCCGCCAGTCGGAGTTCTCGCCACGGGTAGCTCGCCTCTGACCGCCTTGGACGCGACGTCCAGGTGAGGAGGCACCCGATGCTCGCGATGCGCCCGAGCCCGCCTACTACCGTCGCGGCCGGGCCTCGCGATCGGGAGCGCTGCGGTGTGCAGCCTGTACGGATACCGCAAGGCGGCTCGGGCGGCCAGGACACCGGAGCCGAAACCACCGGTCAGGTGCAGCACGGTGGCGTCAGGTTCCCAGGGGCGCACGTCCAGGTCCTCGTCTATCGCTCATTCCCGGCGGGCGGCGAGGGACTGCAGGGTGCTCACCGTCTCGATGGCCTGGTGGGCCGGCGTCAGTCCCCGGGGTTCCCCCATCCGTATGTGGATCTCGGCGAGGAGGGGTTCGGCCAGGGGTGTGGCCCCGACGGTAGTGGCCCTCACCGTAGGCGCGTACCGCGCTGGCGGCGAACCGCTCGGCGGCATCGAGCCGGCCCAGGTCGCGTTGGATCCCGGCGGTCCCCAGATCAGCGCCGCCGTGCTCGAAGGAGTCGCGGGGTGCCCATCCGTCGTGCGCCTCGGCGAGGTGGCGGGTGGCCTGATCGGTGCCGCTCATGCGAGCGTAAGCGGTGGCGGAGGTCCGGGCCGGCCGCGCGGTGAGGGTCGGCACCCGGGGTCCTCGACTCGGTGCTGCTGACCCCGCCCGAGCTGGAGGAGCTTGAGCGCGTCGTGGGGGTGCCCGGTGCGGGCCAGCACCAGTCCGGCGTGCCAGGCGGCGTTGGCGATCCCGTAGGTATCCCGGGCCTGGCCGGCCAGCCCCGTGGCGCGGGTGAAGTGGCCGGTCCCCTCCAGCCCGGAGTCGTAGCACGCCCAGCCCGCCTCGGTGTGCAGTTCAGCCAGTGCGTCGGCCAGCTGTGCTGTGACCGTGTCGGTCGCGGGGACGTGCATTCACCGGGTGTAAGGGGTCGCGGCGGTGCTGACCAGGTCGGCCTGCCCGCCGTAGTACCGCGCGTATAGGCAGTGAGCTGGCCGAGGAACTGATGCGAGAGGTGGTCACGACACTGGCTCAGTGGCCCCCGTTTCCTGCGACCAGGCGTGGGTACTCTCATAGGCATGATGACGAGGGAATGGAGGCTTGCATGGGAACCGGAGAGACCGGCTTCAGCGACGTGGTCTACGACCTGATCTCCGTGCAGTACCGCGCGCTCAAGGCCGGACATGACTACGACCGATACGTCCGAGACGCGGAGAGCGACGGCTACACCGAAATAGCGGCGTTCTTTCGGCAGGTGATGAAGGAAGACTCCGAACGGGCACTGCGCTGCCATGAGTTCCTCACCCAGCTCTCCCACCCCCAGGAAGGTGGCCCCGCTGTCAGCTGAGCCGCGCCCATTCCCTGCGCGACGAGCGGTGGTCGTGACCTTCGATCGCTACCACCGGGCCGCCAAGCTCAGCGAGGCTATCGACGCCCTTGGCAGCGCCTTCAGGCTTCCATAATTTTATCGCGGGAGGCGATGATCTCCTTGTCGGCCGCATCGAGCATGACCGGATGGAGGTCGACGCCGCACCATTTACACTTAAGGGCGCGCACGGATACGTTTTCTTTGCAGTGGGTACAGCTCCGGGTACCTCGGGTGCCTCCCCGGCCGGTGAAGTTGCCTAGGCCGGCTTTACCCAGTAGCTTCACCAGCATGAACAACACGGTGGCAAGCAGCAGGAAGTTAAGAAGTTCGGTGAGGAATGAGCCGTAGCGGACTGGGCCGATGGCGACGTTTCTGAAGTCCGGTTTGCCGAAGACTGCGGCGATGCACTGCATGATCACATCGCCAGCGAGGCTGTCCACTAGTTTGGAGAACGCCGTCCCAATGATGAATCCGAGCGCAAGGTCAAACATGTTCCCGCTGAGAGCGAACGCCTTGAACTCTGGCCAGACTGATCCAAGTGTGGTTATCAGCCTTTCGGGTATGGATGTCTTGTGGTTGTCCACTGTGCACTCCTCTTGGTGTGCGAGCCCGGAGCACCGGGGTTCGGAGAACATGAGACTGTGATCAGGTTGGCTTGTTAGCAAAACGCGATCTGGACCGATAGCGCCGTTTTTATTTCCATCCGTAGGCTCTCCGGGACTCGGCGGGGCTCAGTTGTCACGGTGGGTGGCCAGTCGGGCGAGCGCGCCCAGCTCCGCGACTGCCTGGGCCGTCGGGCAGGCCGTCGGCAGCTGGCGCATCGCCTGCGCGAGTAGGTCGTCGACCTGGGTCTGGCTCCAGGCGCGCCCACCCGCGATGTCGATCAGTTCCGCAGCGTGGACCAGGTCGGTTCCGGAGAGGGCCTGGTCGCGGTGGTAGAGCGCGGCCAGTTCGCGCCCGGCTGACGTGTCTGAGGTCAGGGCGGCCACTACGGGGAGGGACTTTTTATGGCTGCGCAGGTCTGAATAGACTGACTTACCGGTCACGGCTGGGTCTCCCCAGATACCCAACAGGTCGTCCACGTGCTGAAACGCCAAGCCTAGGTGCATGCCGAATCGGCGTAGCCGCTCGACCTGCTCGACGTTGCCACCTCCGAACAAAGCGCCCACCGCGCATGCGCATCCCATGAGGGCGCCGGTCTTTTTCTCGGCCATGCTCAGGCACTCGTCCAGCCCGACCTGGGCGCGTTGTTCGAGGTCGAGGTCCGCGCTCTGACCGTCCAGTAGCTCCTGAACTGCGGTGCTGAGCGTGCGTGTTGCGTCCGTGGCGGTCGGGTGCCCGCTGGCGGCGAGCACATCCAAAGCCAACGTCAGCAAGGCGTCCCCGGCCAGGATCGCCGCGTTGACGCCGAACACGCTCCACGCAGTGGGGCGGTGCCGGCGGGTGAGGTCACCGTCCATCACGTCGTCGTGCAGGAGCGAGAAGTTGTGTACCAGCTCCACCGCGACCGCGGCTGGCGTAGCCGCGGTGGGGACACCGCCGACGGCGTGGGCGCTCAGCAGTACCAGCGTGGGTCGGATCGCCTTGCCTCCAGTGGCCTTTTTCGGGGCCTTTTCCGGTTGACCGTGTTCGTTCCACCAGCCAAGGTGGTAGCCGGCGATGCGCAGCATCGCCGGCGGCAGCGTGTCGATTGCCGCACGCAGGGCGGGCTCGACGGTAATGCGGCTCCAGGCGAGCACTTCGTGCACCGACCGACTCTCTGTCTTCACGTCAATGGTGGTCATGACCTCGACCCCCCTGCCCCACGGCCGATTTCGACGTTTTCGAGGATGCCGAGCGCGTCGGGCACCAGGACCGCCGCCGAGTAGTAGGCGCTCACCAGATAGGACATGATCGCCTTCTCGTTGATGCCCATGAAGCGGACGTTCAGCCCAGGCTGGACCTCATCGGGGATGCCGGTCTGACGCAGGCCGATCACGCCTTGGTCTTCTACACCGGTGCGAAGCAGCAGAATTGAGCTGGTGCGGGTCTCGGTGATCGGGATCTTGTCACAGGGCAGGATCGGTATACCGCGCCAGGCCGGTATCATGTGGCCGTTCACGTCGACGCTCTGCGGGTAGACACCCCGACGGTTACATTCCCGACCGAACGCGGCGATAGTGTGCGGATGAGCCAGGAAGAACCTCGACTTCCGTCGGCGGCTGAGCAGTTCGTCGAGGTCGTCAGGGGTGGGGGGTCCGGTGCGGGTGTGGATGCGCTGTTTGAGATCGGCGTTGTGTAGGAGCCCGAAGTCTCGGTTGTTGACCAGTTCGTGTTCTTGGCGTTCCCGGAGCTCCTCGATGGTGAGCCGGAGTTGCTCTTCGAGCTGGTTCATCGGGTTGTTGTACAGATCCGCGACCCGGGTGTGCACCCGCAGCACGGTCTGGGCCACGCTGAGCTCATACTCGCGGGGGGTGGTCTCGTAGTCGACGAACGTGCCCGCCAGCTCGTGTTCTCCCTCGTGGCCCGCGGTCAGCTCGACGTGGGCTTCGCCGTGGGTGTTCTGGAGCTGTCGGGTCCGGGTCCGGAAGCCCTCGAGGTGGGCCCGTAACGCCTCGGACCGGCCGGCTATCTCCTCCAGGGCCGGTCGGGGCAGCGTCAGCACGGTGCATGCGGTCGCCGCTGTGACCGTGAAGGCCCAGGTGTCCTGGGAGTCCACCCATTCCTGGTCGCCGAAGTAGCCACCGTCGGCCAGGATATCCAGCACCGTCGGCTCGCCGTACTTCCCCGAGCCGATCTTGTTGGCCTTGCCATGGGCGATCAAGAACACCTGGTCCGCCGGTTGGCCGGCTTCGACGAGGGTGTTACCGGCCGCGACCTCCCGTTGCACGAACCGGCCCGCCAGCGCGGCCAGCACCTCAGCGTCATCGAGACCCCGTAGCACCGGCAACTCACACAACTCCGCGGGAATGACCCGCACCTCAGCTCCGGTGGTGGTGAACGTCACCCGCCCGTCCCCCACCGCGTAGCTCAACCGACGGTTCACCCGGAAGACGCCGCCCGAGGCCTCCACCCACGGCAGCACCCGCAGCAGCCACCGCGACGTGATCCCCTGCA
>JAFAUB010000061.1 GCA_019243635.1 Pseudonocardiales bacterium | reverse complement strand
ATCGGGCGAGATGCCTCAATCACCAGTCGAACGGCTTCGTCCCGAAACTCGAGACTGAACTTCCGATACTTCCGAGACATTTTCGATGGCGCCTTTCGGATACAACCCTATCGGGTCGTGGTCCGAGAACCTCGGGGCACCCCACAGGAAGCATGGTCTTGAGATTCACCGACGCTGGCCAGCGCGACCGCCCAGCTGGAGGAGCGGCGACGGTTGTGCCCATTATTGGTGCGCCGTCGGCGGCATCCCTCGATGAGTCGCTCGACGCGGCCACCACCATCGACGCTGCCCGAGCCCGTTGAGCGCGGTGGCGAGGTTGTTGCGGCTGCCCAGGGTGGCGGGGTGCTCGGCGCCCCGGACCCGCTCCTCGGCGTGCAGAACCGTCTGCCGCAGGCCGAGCTCGGCGGCGAAGGCACCAGCGGCGTGCAGCTGGCTAGCGAGAGTGTCCAGGGCGTCTCGGGCAGGCCGGAAGGTAGCCGGGTCAGCGCTGTGCAGCCCGGTCAGCAGCGGCAGGTGCGGAGCGAGCACCCGGGCGGTGTCCCACCCACCACGCCCCACCGCTGCGGTGTCATCCACGTGGGCGATCAACACCCTGCTCAGGGCCTCCTGCCAGGACCGTGGGTCAGTGGTCTGCTCAAGGAGCAACAGGGTGGTTTCCCGGACCAGCGGGTGCAGAACCAGCGTCGAGATCTGGTGGGTGCGGGCCGGGTCAGGGACCTCCAGCAGGCCGTAGCGACCCAACCCGGCCAACGCTCCATCCAACGCCGCAGTACTCACGTCACTGCCGGTGACCTGGCCCAGCAACTCGGGGGTGAGCAGCGATCGAGGGATCGGTGCCTCAGCGAACAGCGCGGCCAGCCCCAGCAGGGGACGAGCCAACGGCAGGCCCCCTGCGGCGAGCTGGTCCAGGGACAACTCCCAGGTGTATCCCACCAGGCGGCGCGCCATCTCCGGGTCACTGGCATCAGGCGAGACGGGAAGACCAGGCAACACACTGATCGACCGACTAGCCAACGCCTGCCGGTAGGCGCTGAAGGACCGCAGGGCCGCGGTGGGCTCGGCCAGCGCCCGCCCCGCAGCGCGCAACGCCAACGGCAGACCCCCCAACCGCACCGACAACTCCTGCGCCTCCTCCACCGTGCCCGCCCCGGGAGCGGCCATCAGCAGGACCTCAGCACCGGCATGCTCATCAAGGGGGCCCAACCGGATCAACCGGGCGCCCGGCCCCCACGTGGCGGGATCCTGATCACGGCTGCTCACCACCACCAACCCAGCCCGGCTAGGACGGATCCAGCCCCGATAGTCAGCCACCGGCTCCCCTTCCCCATCCAGGGTGGTGGGTTGGTCGAGGTTGTCCACGACCACCACCCACCCCGGGATGGTCTCCAGGTGCGCCCACACCAGATCCACAAGACTGGCCCCAGCCCGCTGCGCGACACCCACCCGCTCAGACGACAGGCCCAACGTGGTCGCCGCCTCAACCATCCGCGCGGTCAACGACTCCGCGGTATCCCCCACCCGCCAACGTATCCAAAACACCACCCGCCCCGCCCGCACCGCATCCGCAGCGGCCGCAGCAACCAGCGAGGTCTTACCCATCCCCCCGGCCCCACCACCACCAACCCACCCACCCCCTGGACCGGGCGCTGCGCAACCAACCCCGCCAAGCGGGTCAGTTCACCATCACGACCCCGCACCGCACCCGGCTCGACGTGCGGTGGACGCAATGAACTGGACGGACCGCGAACCGGACCGGTGGCGACACGGTCACCGGCTGCAGAACCACCTCCGACTCTTCCCGGGAGCGTTCGGTAACCAAGGCAAGAATCACCAGGACCAACACCAACCCGACTAGCACTGACCACACGTGCCAGGGATCCCCTAACCAGCCCGGCACCAACGAGGTGGCGTAGTTGGTCACCACCTGGTCCGCCGCACCAACCACCACCACCCCAGCAGTGATCACCAGTCCCCGTCAGGCTCTACGAGCCACCACGTCACCTCCTGGGCTCCCCACTGGACCGCGTTGGACACCTTCAACCGAGTATCGCCGCACCACGCACCCGCGTTGCCCGATCAACGCAGCGCCGAGCGATGGAGATCCGCCAACGTAACGGCATGTACTACCGACCGCTCACCGGCAACGATCAATAGAACTGGACTACTGTAGCGCTGAGGGACTGCCCCAAAAAATGTCATCGCCATTGTGGTCGTATCGAGCACAACGGGTTCTTTTCGCCGCAGACCGCAACGGCTGTCGGATTGGCACCGACGATTGACGCCGACCAGTCCGATACCGTGATCTGCCGCCTTTCTCAACGCTACATCGACGGCCTGGTTGATGACCGGAATCGCGTTTTATCGCCTCCGTCGACCAGGGCCGACAGCAGCGCTTCTTTCTCGATGAACAGGGGCTTGGCTGCCGGGTCGATCGGAATTCCCAGCCCAATCAGCTTCACCACTCCCTGGTTGTTCCCTTGCAGCTGGGCGTGCATGAGAACGCGCAGGACCGTTCGCGTCCCGGCTTCATCACAGCCGTGTCTGAGAATCGCCTTCTTGGCCATTTTTTCCAGTTCTCCAAGCGCCACCTTCACTGCGATCTCCTTCAGGGCGGAGTACACTGGCGCGAACCGACCCCAGGCCACGCAAGCACAACAGTCAAAAATTTCGCTCTGGTTTCGCGGTGAGATAGCCGGGGACAGGTGGATGCCAGAAATCTCATGTTTCCGGCACAGATCGTCGATGGAGGCCAGCATGGAGGTGAAGGTGGCCGGCGCGCGCAACGATGGTAGGGAGCACTTTCGAGTTATCGCGCCAGACAAGCGAGGGTACGGCAGGACGGTCCACCCGGGAGGGCCGGTCTCGTACCCGCAGCCGGCCGGTGACGTCCGCGCGCTCATCGATGTCCTAGGCCTCGATCAGCCGCTCATCTGTGGCTTCAGCGATGGTGCCTGCACCGCTACGGTTCTCGAGTTGCGGCACCCTGGATCAGTTCGGGCGATCGTCAACCACTCAGGGTACGACTTCTTCAACCCTGAAGCGCCCAGCTTCGCCATGAGTCGCCAGATGCTGGGTGACAGCGCGGACGCGACGCACACTGCTCCTGAGGCGATGGCACGTACCGTCAACACCTCGCCCGAGATGCGGGCGACCTTTGAGTCGATGAAAGCCGACCACGACGACGCGCAAGGATCGGATCGCTGGAAAACGCTGATCACCGAGACCTGCGACCGGTACACGCAATACGCGGGCTACACCTTCGCTGATCTGCGCACCACTGCGGTGCCAACGCTCGTCTTGACCGGTGATCGGGATGAGTACTGCTCGGCGGAGGACGGTGTCCCCGCTTATCGTGCGCTGCCGCATGGCGAGCCGGCGGTGCTTCCGAACCACGGGCACTGCATCACTCCTGCGGCGGTCCAGGTAGTCCAGGAATTCTTCTTACACTATTGTGATCTATAACTGATTTCGGCGGTACAGCAGAGGAGCATCTCAGGTATGGACGTGCGAGCGGACGTCGTCGTGGTGGGAGCGGGCGTTATCGGGTTGACCGTTGGTGTGTGCCTGGCTGAGCAGGGACTGCGGGTCCAGGTGTGCACCAGGTCGGCGCCCTCGGCCACCACCTCGGCCGTTGCCTCGGCTATGATCTGGGTGCGGCCGGATCTGGTCGCTGACGCCGCGACGAGAGTTCGAGAACGGGTCTCGTTCGAGGAGTTCACCACCTTGGCTGCCCTCGAGGGGACCGGGGTGGCGACGCGCCGGGGGCGGCTGGTGAGTAGGCAGCCCAGCCCACTGCCGGCTGGTCTGCAACACTGCACACCGCAGGAGCTCCCGGCGGGTTTCAGCACCGGATTCTGGACCACGCTGCCGCTGGTGGACATGCCGGTCTACCTCGATTACCTCATCCGGCGCCTGCAGGCCGCCGGCGGGCAGATCGAGTATCGCGAGCTGCATTCGCTGGACGAGCTTTCCGGGCGGGCGCCGTTGGTGGTCAACTGTGCCGGGCTTGGTGCCCGTGAGCTCGTTGCTGACCGCACGGTGCGGTCGCTGCGCGGCCAGCACGTCATCGTCGACAACCCCGGGCTGGCGGAATTCTTCGTCGAGATGCCGTGGGGACCGGCATGGGTGGCCTACTGGCCCTACGCCGAGCACGTGGTGCTGGGTGGGATCGCGATACCGGACGACGAGGACCCCGAGCCGGATCTGGTGCTGGCTGAGCAGATCCACCAACGCTGCATCGAGGTCGAGCCGCGGCTGCGGGATGCGCGGGTGCGCGCGCACCAGGTCGGGCTTCGCCCGGTGCGACCGGAAGTCCGGTTGGAGATCGAACAGCTCGACGGGATGCGTTGCGTGCACAACTACGGGCACGGCGGCAGTGGGGTCACCCTGTCGTGGGGCTGTGCCCGGGAGGCCGTGGCTTTGCTCATGAGATGAGTACCCACAGCGGGAGCCATGATGTCCGTCCAGGTACCGCAGGGCCAGGTACTCGACCCTGATCAGGCGCATGCCACGTTCGATCGGTGGGCTCAGGATCTGGCGACGAGCGCCTCAGGCCGGCTCGTTTCGAGTCCAAAGAAGCCTCCCGGCACACCCGTGACCGACCGGAGCAGGTCCAATGGTGGGCCGAGATCCCCGCGCTGTCTGCGGGACAAGCCACTTTCCGCGAGAGCGACGACGTCACCCATGACGTCAACGGTGACCCGGACAACGCCGGTTTTGTGCAGGTCATCCAGGGCCGCAGCAGCGATCCGGAGCGGGTGCGGGAGCTGATGGAGCGGACTCGGGCACCTGGGCCGAGTGGCGCCCGGACGTGATCGGGAACATCGGCCTGGTACACAAGGACGCGGCAAGGCCTTCGACGACTCTCGCGGATTGGTGGACATCGGGTGAACCTGCCGACGATCGACTGGGAGATACGGTCGTGAGCGCTGACTGGCACTGCGGCAACGCCGCCGACGATGGACGAGATACCCGCGGCTGGGTGCTCGGCCATTTCATCGACAGCACCGAAGGTGTGCGGTCGACGAAAGATGTGGAAATCAAGTGGGGAACTCATCGTGCGGGAGAGAAGCGGGCCGAGTGGACGAGAGACGAGCAACGAACGACCCTGACCCTCCTCGTCGACGGCAACTTTCTCATCAACCTCACCGAAGGGAGCGCTGAGCTCACCCGGCAAGGCGACTACGCGGTATGGGGGCCAGGCATCGACCACTCGTGGGAAGCGAAAGAGAACTCCGTGGTCATCACCGTCCGCTGGCCATCGTCACCGCCGTCGAGCAGTTGACCGTCGGATGTTCGCCGCTCACTCGACGGTGGGCAGGTTCACGCGCTTCCCACCCAGTTCCGCGAGCCGGCGGAGCCCCAGCAGCAGCGCGAAAAGACCTTCGTTGCTCCAGCATTCATCCGCGATCAGCTCGGTGAGCAACTCGCGGTCAAGACTGGAGTACAGGTGCAGCCCGGCGGATTCCCAGTTGGCTTCGACATGACCACCATACCGAGCCCAGAACTCCTCGTCTTCGATGACGACCAGAGACGCGAACTCGTAGTTCCCGCTGACCAGGTTCAACCCGAACCCGATGCATTCCATCCTCAGCGCATCGGGGATGCCGGTCAGCCATCGCATCGGCTCGGACAGCCGGCTCGGATGCATAGGAGCAGCAGCTGTATGGCGTGGAATCGTGCTGTCGATGTCGGTCCGCCCGAACAGCTCTTCTTCCATCTCCCGTCGCACTGTGGCACCGACCTGTGCGTCGACTCGGTAGTCGGCGAGCGGCTGGTGGAAGCCCTTCGGGATGACTGCCAGCTGATGTGCGGCGTTGAGGACATGCCCGGACCGCTCCTGCACCAGGAGAACGTAGTCCGCCGCGCCGCGATACCTATCAGGTGGTCGCGCGATCGCACACAACGCGGCCACGCCCCCTGCGCACAAGCGGCTAGACATGTCGAGTACCGAGCCGAGGTCAGAAAGATACCGGTCACGAAGCGGCAGAGATCCCGGCCCGGGTGCGACTTTGCGAACCACTGCGTCGAGAAGCTCACCCTCGAGCAGGTCCATGGTCAGCGCGTAGTCCACAAACCACGCCAGCCCCACCGCGCCACCTATGACACCCTGCCGAACGTCAAGGCCCAGCAACCGGTAGATAGGCGCATTAGTGAGTCGCACGTCCAAAGCGACCGCCTCGACGAGCCGGCGCACGGCGTGCTTCGCGGCGAGATCATCGACTTCCGTCGGATGACCAGGCGCCGAGCTCACCAGCATCAACCGGTCATGCGCGGGCGTCAATGGACACGCGAGATCAAGCCATTCCGGTCGAGTGACAATGCTGGTCGTGACGTCTCGGCCACCGTAACGGACTCGGTACGTACCGAGGCCCTGGACATACCGATCCCCGTAATAGTTCGACAACGCGCGCGCTACTCCGCTCCGGCCCGCCCTCGCTCGCCGACCGTTCCGGTCGTGAAGTGCCCGCTCATCCAGCGCCCCGAGCCGGGACATCACCTTCCGCCGGCTCGTCCCCGGCGACCACCCGGCGTGCCGGTCCAACCAGTCGAAAGCCACCTCGACGTCGGCGCTCGCACCATCAACCTCGGGCCGGACATCGGAATCGTCATCGACCAGCTCCCGAAGCTGCTCCTGCGACTGGCCCAGAAGCCGAGCCAACCTCGGTCGGAGATAAGGCAGCGGAGCGTGATCGCCAGCCTCCCACCGAATCACCGTCGACCGGTCGACGCGCAGCGCCGCAGCCAGGCTCTCCTGCGTGTGGCCCGCAGCCTTGCGCGCTCCGGCCAGCGCCGTCCGGCGGCGCACACCATCCACTTCGCTACCTCCCCGCAGCTCTCCTCCGTGATCACGATATCAAAGCTCCCACTGATCCCTCAGGCCAACGGCCGGAGTGCCACATTCCCGCCACGGAACCTCCACGTTCCTGCTCTGTGCGGGCCAGACCCGAACCGGTTCGGTGGCACTCAGCACCCGGCGCCGGGTCAGCACGAGCCGCAGCTAGCGATCCTCCACACAGCAGTGGACCGTGCGCCCCGCCCCTCCCCCGTGCCGGGTGCACCCATGGAGTTCACCGGTCGGCGTGTCCTCGGCAGGCGCTGTCCGAACGCACTACCCAGTTCTCGCACCGCACGCTGAAGGTGGCATCGATGACAGGCTCCGGGCAACCCCCGAAAGCCGGGAACCACCGAACGACTCCCCGCACGTGCCGGACGTTCCGCGACACGCCGACCGAGTGGCTCGGATGACCTGGTACCTGCGATCCATGAGTGATCACGACACGCACTGCGGCGAGCTGGCCGCCGATGGCACCGTGACCGCCTCGTGCGGCGCGAGGTTCCAGCCGAGACCGCTCCCGCTCGGTCGCGTGAGCCTGCCCGGTCATCCCTATGACCGTGCCCAGATATGCCCAGCGTGCGACGCCCATCGCAGAGAAGGCACCCGGTGAGCTGGGCGCGGTCCCCGCTGGACCACCTCGCGGCCCCGGTCAGTACCTGAGGGGACCACCCCGGGGAAGTGCCCAAGGCCCGATGCGGCACCGTGCTGCCCGCGGTCATCACGCCGTGAGGGAAAGCCGGCAGAATGGCGATCTGTGGTGGACACCCTGCTCCTGCGCGCGTTCCTCCGCGACCCCATGGGGATCGCGGCAGTGACGCCCAGCTCCGCCGCGATGGCCACGGTGCTGAGCGTGGCGATACCCGAGAGCGGTGAGCCGGTTGTCGTCGAGCTTGGCGCGGGCACCGGAGCGTGCACCGGCGTGATCCAGCATCGCCTGCGCGGGCGGGGCCGTCACATTGCGGTTGAGGTCAACCCGACCTTCGCGGAGCTGCTGACCGAGCGGCACCCACACGTCGAGGTCGTGTGCGGCGAGGCGGCGGACCTCCCCAAGTTCTTGGCCGATCGGGGTACACCGTCCGCAGACGTGATCATCAGCACCCTACCGTGGGCGCCCTTCGCCCCGTCGGCGACACAGCGGCCGCTGCTGGCCACCCTCGTCGAGTCCCTGGTCGGCGGCGGCGCCTATACCCAGGCCGCGTACGCCTGGACGCGGTGGGCTCCAGCGGCCCGTCGACAACTGCGGCAGCTTCGGGCCGGCTTCGAAGAGGTGGTGATCAGCGAGACGATCTGGCGCAACGTTCCCCCTGCGCGCGTCTACATCGCCAGACGTCCCAGGAACGGCCGGAGGCCCGGCTGATTATCGCAGCCCCGGCGCCGATACAAGACTCCCATCGGGCACCGAACAGTGGTCGGTTCTGCGCGAGGATCCGTTGGCGCGCTTGCGGAAGTGCGCGCGGCTCCTATCCTTATCCTTAGTCAGGAAACAGGCAGCACGCGATGGCGGGCCGCTGTCACCGAGGGTCCCGCCGGGGAGGCGCGGGATTACGCTGACCACTGAGCGCGGACCGGCCACCGAGTTCCGGTAGCCCAAGCGCGTTCGGCGTCTTCGGGGAGAGAGTTCCTCGGAAGAAAGAAGGGGCGAACATGAGGATCACGAGAATCTTCCGGTTTGGCCAGGATGGCTATCAGCAGGGTGGTGACTGGGGCGGCTGGAGTGACTGGGGCGGCTGGGGTGACTGGGGCGGCTGGGGTGACTGGGGCAGGGGTGACTGGGGCGGCTGGGGCCACCACTGGGGCGGGTGGGGTGACTGGGGCCGCGGCCCGCTCATCAGTGTGCATCTGGATCTGTGACCCAGGTGGCCGCGGGTGGCTGGTAGGTAGCCGCCTCATCACGTCGTCGACGTGCGACGGCCCTCCCGCATGTTCCTTTCCTGGAAACGGGAGGGCCGTCCTCGTCCGCCGTGGACGCACTCGTGTTCCGATGCGCTATCGGGAGCCCCGCGGCTCAACGCCCGGCGGTTGCACGGCTGACAGGGTGAGGCAGGCGACCCGAGCACCCGCTTTACCTGGCTGGCCCGTTGCCGTCTCCGTCGCTTCGGACAACACCATCGATCCCGGTCCCCGATCGGTGAACACGAAGGGCACCGTGGTGCGCGCCGTGCCCGAGCCGGTTGCGTCGGTGCGCAGGTCCAGCCAGATCTCATTGCTCGGGTTGGCGTACTCGGGGTTGGTCGACGGTGCTTGGGCCGTGGCGGCAGGATCGATACGGTTCTGGTAGTGCGGACCTTCGGCTTCCGGGAGGCCACCACAGGAGTTGACGTCTGCGCGCACCGCGTAGTCCCGGTTGGGCAAGAGGCCGGACGCCGTGAACTCCACGTTGGTGGACTCGCCAGACGGGGTCAAGGTGGCTTTCACGTGGGCGCCGGCCGGTGCTGATGCCGGGTTGTACGTCTCGGCCCTCGTGGTGGTGGCAGAGGCCGTGGCCGCGTTCGACGTCGGGTTCGGCGCCGCGAGCGTCCCCTCGCCATGGAGAGTTGCCGCGGTCACCGCAGCCATGGTGAGCCCCTTGTACGCGCACGCCGTCGGCATGACGGCCACGACGGCGGTGACTACGGCGAGTGTGAGCCGTCGGCGCATCGACCCTCGGCCAGTCACCGGCTGTCTGCACAGCCCCCTGTTCGAGCACTTCGGGTGATATAGGTCATTCCCAGTGTGTCCCCTCATTGGGGTATCATGCCTCACCGGCCGCTTCTCCGCGAGGGGAACTGTTCTGCGCTGGGCACCGCATCGCGGAGAGTAGGGAGATCGGGGTGCGGTCAGCCGTTCTCGACCCGCACTGAACCGACCTGCGAGTGGGCCGTGACGCGGTGCAGGGAGCCGGGATCCCGCTGGAGCGTCACGTCGGCACTTCCGACCTGGCTGCCCGCGTCGACCGCATAGGCCGTACCCGCAGGCAGCCGGACCGTGACAGAGCCGACCTGGGCCTGCGCGTCCACGGTGGTCGGTGGCGCGGTGAATCCCAGTGTGATCGTGCCGGCCTCGGCACGGGCGGTCACCATGGCGCTGGTGAGCCCGGTCGCGTCGATGTCTCCGGTGCTGGAGGTGAGGGTCAGCGGCCCCGCCAGTCCGGTCAGTGTGGTGACGCCGACCTTGCCGTCGATCTGTACCGCTAGTCGTCGGGGCACCTTGAGCACGTAGGTCACGCTGCAGGAGTTGACGTCGAGGATCCCCGGGCAGATGTAGCTCAAGCTGAGCCGGCCGCCGGAGACGGGGGAGCGGGTCTGGGGCGGCTCGCCGGTGTAGCGGAGCTGTTCGGCCACCGACACCGTATTCGTGTCGGTGGCCTCGATCTCGGTGTTCCCTACCGGATTGTCGATCCTCAGGGAGGTGACCGGCTCGGTGATCGTATAAGAGTTCTGCGCGGTGGTTGTGCCGATGCGCGTACCGCACCCCGCGATGGCCAGTGTCGACGTCGTCAGCAGTACGACTCTCAGGGCCGTCACGGACAGCGGGCGCATAAGGCTCCTCCACCACTATCGGTACGCTATGAGCCTCGCCGACGAGCGCGGGCACCGCCGGCTCGCGCTCGTCGACGAACAGATCATGTCAACCCGCTCGGGGGCGCGACGGCGAGGATATCGACGCTGGTCTCGCCGTCTGGCGTGCGGTAGGTGACCGTGTCGCCGGCATGGCGGCCGGCCAGCGCCAGACCGAGCGGGCTGTCCACGGTGAGCACCTGTGCCCCCTCGTCCTCGGAAGCCTCGTCGGTGACCATCACGGCCCGCAACGTCTCGACGGTACCGTCCGCGAACCGCAGGGTGACCACGGTCCCGTCCACCAGCCCGCCGGGACGCTCATCCGTCCAGCCGGCGCGGGTGAGCAGCTCGACGATCTCCTTGATACGCCCGTCCAGCTGGGCGAGGTCATCGGCTCGTTCCAGTAGCTCCGCCTGGTCCGCCCGGTCCCCGACCGGGTCGGCATCGCTCAGGTCGGCAGCCGGCTCTCGCCGCTGCTCGCGCAGCAGCGCCACCTCCCGCTCGAGCCGCTCCCGCCCGTCAGCGCTCAGCCCAGGTGTGGTGGGAGACATCGCGGGGCACCTTCCTTACTTTCGGGCGGCCTGGACCTCCACCGGTCGCAGCCCGCCATGGCGACCATGCTTCTCCCGCGAGGTCCAACAGGTCGTCGTGGTGATGCCGGATGCTCAGCCGCCGGCGACGGCGCGCGGGCTACGGGCGAACTCCTCGACGATCGCGACGCAGAAAGCGGGCAGGTCGCCGGGGTTACGGCTGGACACCAAGCCGCCGTCGATGACGACGTCTCGATCCACCACGGTGCCGCCGGCATTGCGGATATCGGTCCTGAGGCTGGGATAGGAGGTCAGCGTGCGGCCCGCGACCACGTCGGCCTCGACCAGGGTCCAGGGCCCGTGGCAGATCACGCCGACCGGCTTGCCGGAGGACACGAAGTCTCGCACGAACGCCACGGCCGAGGGATCCTGGCGTAATGTGTCCGGGTTGACCGTCCCACCGGGCAGGATGAGGGCGTCGTAGTCCTCGGTCGAGATGTCGGCCACCACGCGGTCCACGGCGAACCGGTCTGCGGGGTTGATGTCCTGGTTGGTGGCTTGGATCTCGCCGGGTTCGACGGAGATCAGCTCGGTGCGGGCGCCGGCGGCCTCGACGGCCCCCCGGGGTTGCACCAGCTCGACCTGCTCGACGCCGCGGGCGGCCAGGATGGCCACTCGAAGACCGGTAAGTGTGCCTGCCATCTGGTCCTCACCTCACTCTGTGATGGATGACCGCCCGGCCCACGGAGCGCGGCGCGCATGGAGCAGGCGGCTTCTTGGTCAGCCGTGATGCGCTGGAATGCCCGCCCGCGAAGATCATCAAACGGTTGACCGGAGCAGTATGACCAGTTTCAGTGCATGCGGCGTTGCGCCGTGGACACACGCAGCGCAGTGCTCTGCTGGACGCCGGCGGTGAAGGACATCCGGCTGTGGCCTACTTCATGATGTCCGTGGCCGCGCCGATCCACCTGCGCAAGCTCGGCGAGCTCAAGCCCGCCAACGTGGCGGTGCTCGCCTTCGTGTTCCTGCTGGTCCCGACCATCGGCAGCTTCTACCCGTTGCCCGCCTACCCGGTGGACCCGTTCCCGTACATCTTTCTGGGCTATATGGCGGTGGGAGGCGCCTGGCTGCTCATCGCCTCGCGCCGGCGACGCGGCATCCTGGGCGAGATCGAAACCGGCCTGGAAGCGGTCTCCTAGCGAGCGGGCGGTGAACACATGATCTTGGTGACCAGACTTTCGGTGATGCCCAGCTTCGGGGTGTTCTCGCGGGCCCGTTCCACGATCTGCCGGGGAGTCAGCCCCATACCGTTGTACAACCGCACGACTTTTTCCTGCTCACGTGTCCACGGACGTCGAGCGGGTATCTTCCGGCTTACCGAGCCACTCGACCCGGAGGGTACCTCCGCAGCGGCTTGTGGGGATCGGTAACCGATCCCGAGACCGCTGTCCTTCTTGCCGAACTCGCCGGCCTCCGCTCGTTTCCTGATCTCCTCCTGAGCACCGACGATGAAGGTGTCAGCACTCTTGTTCACCCCTATCGCAGTGATTGCCAGCCCCCGGTGGTGTTTGGCTTGGCATCGCTTCTTCGTACAGTACTGGTAACCCAGTTCCGCGCGTTCGGAAACCAGCTCATCGCCGCACTCGATGCACGTCACCCGCAGCCCGCACTCTCCACTGACCCGACCCGTCGGCGCGGGCGGGTACGGGAGTGTCAACCGCCTCAACGGGTGGGAAATTCCCGCGCCGGCGCTCGGCGTTCAGGTTCCGGCGCTGCGCCACGTGTACGTCTGAGGCATGCTCATCGCGTGGTGCCGGGTCAGGGGAGTGCTTCGTCGGTGCGGCGGTGATGGGCGAGCGCCGGGAGTGTCGCGAGCAGGTCGCCGGCCTCGGCGGCATCGCGGCACCGGGCCACCGCCCGCCAGTTGCGGCCGGCGGTGTCGACCTCGATGGTGGCCAGCCGCAGTCGACGATGCAGCGGGCCCTGACGCCAGCGCACGCTCTGCGCCTTGTCCAGGGGGACCAGCACCGTCGTCCACCAGAGCCGGCCGGAGCGGGTCATCACGAAACGCTCGTCGTGCCAGGCCCGCAGTGCCCACCACGACAGCGGCGTGAGCAGCATGGCGCGCCGGGGTGGGGCACTGCCCGGCGATGGGCACTCCGAGGCACCGGGCAGCACCCGGGCGAGCAGCCGACGCGCCTCCTCCCGGGAGCCCGCCGGCAGCAAAGCCCGGGTCACCCGGGCGCTGTCGCCCTCGTCGCCGCGCCGGCCCGACCGCTGGCGCGCCACATCGACCTCCAGCCGGCACCAGCCGAAGGGCCGCCAGGTCAACGGCTCGATCCACCGCACCGCCTGCACCCGACCCAGCGGGATCGTCTCGGCTCTGGTCTGCAACAGGCCGCTGCGCAGCCGCAACCCGTCGGGCGCCTCGGCGAGGGTAAGCCCGAACTCCGCGACGATCCGGCGCACCGGGACCGCGCCAATGCCCACTATCACAGGCAGCGTCGAGGGCAGCGCCACCAGCAGGGCCGGTGAGCTCCACACCCCGATCGCGACGGCAACGACGACCACTACCAGCAGCAAGGTCGGCACACCCAGCGTGGCGGAGGCAACGAGCCGGCCATTGGACATCACCAGCAGCGACTGCTCGGCGGGGGCCGGCGTCTCCTCGGGCAGGCCGTGGGCCAGCGCGAGCAGCCGCGCGCGCACCGCCCACGCCTCGTCCTGGCGCAGGTAGGCCAGCCGGCTGTGACCCGAGCCGCGACCGGCGACCTCGACCCGCACCTCGGCCATCCCCAGCAGCCGGCCCATCAGCGGCGCCACCACATCGACGGCCTGGACTCGACGCAGCGGTACCCGGATGGACTGCCGGCGGATGAGTCCGGTCTCGATCTGAAGCTCACCGTCATGCACGCGCCAGCGGGTGACCAGCCAGAACACCACGCCGCCGACCACGCCGAGGCCGAGCACCGCGGCCTCGATCCAGCCACCGGTCCGGTCCCCGCTCCACAGCAGCCGAGGCACCCCCGCCACGAGCAGCACAGCCACCGCCCGGCCGAAGCGGACCAGCGGCGAAAGCGGGTGCAGCCGCGCCCATCCCGCCATCGCCGGACCGGTCACAGTCCCATCGCCCGAGCCTCGCCGACCGCGGCCAGGGTGTCCCGCAGCCGCTGGGCCTCCGCCCTCGGCAACCCGGGGATCTTTGCGTCACTGGCCGCCGCCGCGGTGTGCAACTGAACCGTCGCCAGGTCGAACCAGCGCTCGACCGGGCCCGCGGTGACGTCGATGAACTGCATCCGCCCGTAGGGCACCACCGACAGCCGGCGATAGAGCACCCCGCGCCGGACCACCAGGTCCTCGTCACGCTCGAGATAGCCCCAGGCCCGGTAGCGACCGAGCAGACCACGCCACCACAGCCCACTCACCGCGGCGAGTCCGAACAGCACCGCGATGCCCCCGGTCCGACCGGCCAGCACCCACGCCAACGCGGTGCCGGCCCCGGTCACCGGCACCACGACGGCGGCCCACTGCAGCTTCCGGGCCGTCCACAACCGCGGCGAGACAGGGATGAACTCCACCGACCCATCATCGCGTCTCACCGCCCCCACGCCCAAGCCGTGTGTCATACACCGCCAAACGGCTCAGGGCACGGTGATGACCTCGACGCCCCAGTGGGCGTAGGACCCGGCTTCGGTGGTGAGCACAGGTTGTCCGGTGGGCCAGTCCGCAGTGGGGCGGCCGGTGTTGATGGCGTGCACACCGATGTGGTCAGCCAGCCCCGGTCTTTCGGCGACCGCCGCGGTGAGGCAGAGCGCCAGCGCGTAGACGTAGCGCCCGGTGGGCCCGGGAGACCAGGCCGAAGAGCACCCGACTGCCCGAACCCAGCGCCAGCAGGACGGAGATGGTCTCGACGTGGACCAGGCGCTCGTCGAACATGATGAACTGGTTGGTTGGTACCCGGTAGGCGACGGTGGCTGGGATGATGCCCAGTCGTATACGGGGTAGTGAGATGACCGTGAGTAGACGGTCAAGTTGGCTGAGCATCACCTGGGTGTCGCCCACGGTGGTGAGGAGTGCTTGACGGGCGAGGATGAAGTGAAATCGGTGGTTGCCTTCGTAGAGGACGTGTCGGCGTTGCATGCGCGCGGCAACACCGTCCGCCAGGTCGTCGGGGGTCTGGTAGAAGGCGATAACAGCTGTTGCGTACTCGACGGTGTGCAGAATACCGGGTACCAAGACCGGCTCGTACCAATGAAACAACCCAGTCTGTGCTTCCAGTGAGAGTGACGCCTGTCGACGCCCGTGGGTGCCTGCTCGAAGCACGCGGCGCCACTCGGTGTACATCGCGTCGATGTTACGAACGGTGGTGATCAGATCCGATATCTGATCGGTTGCCTGGCAGCGGTGGCACCAGGCCCGGATATCGTCTTCTGTTGGCATCTGCTTACCGTACTCGATCTTGGATATCCTGGGGCTGTCCCACCCGACCAGCGCGGCCAGCGCACGCCCGGTCAGTCCAGCGTCTTTGCGCAAGTCGCGGAGTCTGTGTCCGAGAACTTCCCTAGCCTGGACAACCGTGCTCGACAACGAATACCGCGCTACATCGAGATGTACTCGTCGTGCGGGATCACCAGAGCCCACACCTGGTGGTGGACCTTACGGCACTGTTCGATGATCTCCGCCTCAGATACCTCCGCCCCACCTGCGAAGCGGCCATCCTCGGCAAAAAGGGTGAACACGACCCGGTTGTCGTCGAAGAGCCAGTAATCCTCCGGGGGAGGTCAATGCCTGTGGCACGATGACGCGGTAACCAGCGAAGATCCTCTCCAGCCTCGATGTTCGATGGTGCCACACTCAGGCCCCAGCGAGTGTAATCGCAGTGCGGAACCGTCACCACACGCACGCGTCCGATCCTCTTGCCCGCCCGTGTCGCCTCCCGGACCGGGCTGAGCCAGGGTCGATGCCAGGAGAAGTCATCAGGCTCTCCCTTCATGAACAGTTCGAAGGGGCCTGCCTCTTCAGCAGCGTGATAGGAATCCTTCAGCTCCAAGTGGAACGCTGTGTGACGGAAAGTACGAAAGAGATCGTCAAACGCCCGGCCTTGCAGCAGTGTCATCAACGTCACCTTCTCGAACCTTGCCGACTTCGATGCACGTCTCGTGACCGGGAACGTCCATCTGCGCCAATGCCTGGGCATCACGCACCGCCGCCCCTGACACGACATAGGTCCCGTGGCCCGTGGTGTTGGCCTCCGCGTACTCCAACAGGCTCATGGGGATTTCGACGCCGGCCTCGCGGCCGGGCACTCGCCAGTCCTGCAGAACGTAGGTGTCGCGGTCGGTCGCGAACAGGGTTGGCGACCCTCCACCCTGCGTGTCCTTGCCCAGGAACGTCAGCTGCACAACCATCGCCTCCCGTAGATAGTTGCTCAGGTTTGCTTGACCACCCGCGATGCTCCGGCAGCGCCGCCAGGCTGTCCAGCTGGCCAAGCTACCTCATCCTACTTCTAGCAAACTCAAGCAAACCCTTTGGCGCGCCCTCGCCGACCGCCCTAGCGTGACGCCCTGGCCCCCAGGGCCGATGTTTCCGCACGGTCGTGGCGCCTGCCTGGCTCCCGAGAGAACACCCACGAAAGCAGACGCCCCTCCCCGACAGTGTTTCAGGACAAGGCCGTCCCCGGCCCTGGGTGCCACCCAGTCACACGAGCACATAAACGGGCCCATCAGGACCCTCGTCTATTTCGGCTGTAAAAACACGAAATACGGGAGAGAGGTATCACAGGTACCAGCCATGCCCAGCTCATACCTGAAATCGAAGGACTTCGCCCACGTCGATGATCTTTGCGAACCGGGACGTCGGTCGCTCGCCTCGTCGGTGTCACGGCTTGACGTCAAGGCACCAATGCACCGGCGGCGGGGAGAGTGTCGGGTCTGCGTGAGCCGATGATCGCGGATCGCCAAGGCGTGTTGGCCAGGTTGGTAGGTGACGCTGCGGATGCCGAGGGCGGGCCGAGTTGCCGGCGGGCAAGGTGGGCGGGATCAGGCCCCTCACAGACCTCACACCGCAGCAACGCCGGATAGCGGGCGGCCTCGCGAACCCGCCCCGATCGTATGCGGCAAGGTAGCACTGGATCGGCGCACCCGCCGACATCGACCGATCCGGGAGGCCAGTGATGGACGCGGAGACCATCGACCAGAACTACGCCCAGCTGCAGCAGCAGGGCCGGCAGACCATGCAGTTGATCCAGACTCTGGCCAACAAACTCCAGGCTGCTGCCGCCGCCGGAGACCGCAACGCCCGGGAATGGCAGCTTGACCTCAAGGAGATCGCGCTCGCGGTGCGCGACGAGGAGGGGCAGACCTCGACGCTGCTGGGCTCGATCCACGCGATGGTCGACAACCATGTCCAGCAGGTCGCCACCGCAGCCGCACCACCACCGAGTTACCAACAACCGAGTTACCAACAACCGGGCTACCAACAACCGGGCTACCAACAACAGCCGGGCTACCAACAGCCGTACCCCGCGCAAGCGGGCTACCCCGGCGGCGGTGGCGGTGGCATGCTGCAACGGTTCCTCGGCGGCGGCTTCGGGCGGGCGATCGCGACCGGCGCCGGCTTCGGCATCGGGGACGAGATCATCCAGAACATCTTCTGACCAGGCCGATGACGGGTGTCGCGATGCGAGGTCGTGTTCGTCGAGGGGCGGACCTGAGGGCGGTGCTGCTGGTCGGTGTCCTCATCCTGACCGGGGCATGCTCCAGCGCCCAAGGGTCGGGCGCCACGCCGGCCAAGCGCGACACGGTGACGTTCGCCCAGGCCCCCGGGGCGGCGCCGAACTACATCTTCCCGATCACGCCGACCCAACAGACCAGCGTTCCCACCGTACTCGAGTTCCAGTACCTGATGTACCGGCCGCTGTACTACGCGCCCAGCGGGGACCAGCCGGTCATCGACGACGTGCTGAGCCTGGCCGACGAGCCGGTGTACTCGCAGAACAACACCGTCGTGACCGTCAACATGAAAACCAACTACCTGTGGTCCGACGGCGAGCCGGTGGACGCCCGCGACGTGGTGTTCTCCCTCAACCTGCTCAAGGCTGCGGTGAAGGAGAGCCCGGCCAACTTCGGCAACTACACGCCCGGTGAGATCCCGGACAACCTCGCCGGCTACGCCGCGACCGGCAAGTACCAGCTCACGTTCACGCTCACCCGGAGCGTGAACCCGGAATGGTTCACCACCGAGCAGCTCGAGCTCCTCACCCCCCTGCCGCCGGCCTGGGACAAGACCTCCGCAGCCGGCCCGAGGGGTGACTACGACCTCACTCCGGCCGGGGCCAAGCAGGTCTATGACTTCCTCGCCGGCCAGGCCGCGAACCTGTCCACCTACGCCACCAACCCGCTGTGGCAGGTGGTGGACGGGCCGTGGCGGCTGACCTCGTACTCCACCACCGGCCAGCTCACCATGGCGGCCAACCCGCACTACGGCGGTCCTTACAAGCCGGCGATCCCCCACTTCGAGGAGCTGCCGTTCACCTCCGAGGCCGCGGAGTTCAACCAGGTCAGAGCCGGCGCGATCGACGTCGGGTACGTACCCACCGACGACCTCCCGCAGCTGGCGGCGATCAAGCGTGGGGGCTACCACGTCTTCGCGATGCCCCGGTTCTTCATCACGTACATGAACATGAACTTCAACAACCCGGCGGCCGGCCCGGTGTTCAGGCAGCTCTACATCCGGCAGGCGCTGCAGCACCTGGTGGACCAGCCGGCGATCATCCACGGGGTCTACTCCGGGTACGCGATCCCCGCCTACGGCCCGGTGCCGGTCGGCCCGCCCAATCCCTACGCCAGCGCGCTGGAGAAGCGGGGCACCTACCTCTACAGCCTGGCCGCGGCCAGGCAGCTGCTGTCCTCGCACGGCTGGTCGGTCATCCCGGGTGGCGTGGACACCTGCGTCAACCCGGGCGCCGCGGCCGACCAGTGCGGCGCCGGCATCCCGCGCGGCGCCAGGCTGGAGTTCACCCTCGACTACACCAACGCCATCCAGCCGACCGCGACGCAGGTGAGCGCGATGAAATCGGACGCGGCCCGGGTCGGTATCCAGCTCGACCTGCGAGGTGAGCC
The DNA here is from genome assembly GCA_019243635.1 of Pseudonocardiales bacterium. Classification (GTDB taxonomy): domain Bacteria; phylum Actinomycetota; class Actinomycetes; order Mycobacteriales; family Pseudonocardiaceae. The sequence continues at coordinate 6,409 of JAFAUB010000061.1, read as the reverse complement.
CTTCAACACGATCCTGTCCCAGGACAGCGTCTGCACGCCCGACCAGAGCGCCTGCGGGTGGCAGATGTCCGACTGGGGCGGCATCAACTTCAGCACCTACCCGACTGGCGACCCCCTGTTCGAGACCGGCGGCGCGCTCAACTCCGGCAGCTACAGCGACCCCACTTCAGACAAGCTGATCGAGGCCACCCTCTACGGCAGCGACCCGAACGCGCTCACCACCTACCAGGACTACCTCGCCCGGCAGCTGCCGGTGATCTACCAGCCCGATCCCGACGAGGTTGTCGTGGTCAAGTCCACCCTCGCCACCAGTGGCACGTTCACCGAGCTCACCCAGAGCAACCTGCAACCGGAGAGGTGGCACTTCACGTCATGACCGGCTACCTGCTGCGGCGCATCGGACAGACCGTCGTGGTCCTGCTCGGCGTGTCGGTGATCGTGTTCGCGCTCACCCACCTGCTGCCGGGCGGGCCGGCCAGGGCGATCCTGGGCATCCGGGCCACCCCGGCGGCGATCGCCGCGTTCAACCACGCGCACGGTTACGACAGACCGGTCTCGCTGCAGTACCTCAGCTACCTGAACTCACTTCTGCACGGCGACCTGGGGTTCTCCTACACGCAGAACCAGTCGGTGGCCTCGCTGCTGGCCCAGGACATCCCCAAGAGCGCATACCTGAGCCTGCTGGCGCTGGCGATCTCGATCATCGTCGGGCTGCCGCTGGGGATCGCCCAGGCGGTGCGGCGTAACCGGTTCCTCGACTACGCGGTCACCACCGGGGCGTTCCTCGGCTACTCGATGCCGGTCTTCTGGCTGGGGCTGCTGCTGATCACCTGGTTCGCCGTGGACCTGTCGCTGCTGCCGCCGGAGGCGCCGCAGACGGCCACCCTCGGCGGCGCGCTCGCCGACCCGGCCGCCATGGTGCTGCCGGTGGCCGCGCTGGCGATCGTCTCGATCGCGTCGTTCAGCCGGTTCATGCGCTCGGCGGCGATCGAGAACCTGGCCCAGGACTACATCCGGACCGCCAGGGCCAAGGGGCTGGCGGAACGGACCATCCTCGTCCGGCACCTGCTGCGCAACGCGATGCTGCCGATCATCACGCTGATCGGGTTGAGCATCCCGACGCTGGTGGCCGGCAACCTGGTCGTCGAGCAGGTGTTCAACTATCCCGGGGTGGGACTGCTGTTCTTCAACGCCGCGCTGCGGCGCGACTATCCGGTGGAGATCGCGCTGACGCTGCTCGGCTCGGCGCTGGTCGTGGTGGGCAACCTGGTGGCCGACCTCGCCTACGGGGTCGCCGACCCGAGGGTGAGGCTGGCATGACCGCTCCGAGCCTCGATGCGCTGACCCTGCCGCAGGGCGGGGAGGTCCGCGCCGACGGCGGCCTGTGGCGCGCGATGAGCCGGGCGTTCACGGCGAACCGGCTGGCCGTACTCGGGATCGGGCTGATCGTGGTGATCGTGCTGTTCTGCTTCCTCGGACCGCTGATCTACCACACCGACCAGGTCTACACGAACCTGGCGGCGGCGAACCTGCCGCCGAGCGCGGCCCACCCGCTGGGCACCGACTACCTCGGCTACGACGAGCTGGGCCGGCTGATGGCCGGCGGGCAGAGCTCGATCGAGGTCGGGCTGGCCGCGGCGGTGACGGCGTCCGCGATCGGGGTGATCTGGGGGGCGCTCGCCGGCTATGCCGGCGGGGTCCTGGACACGGTGATGATGCGGATCGTGGACGTGGTGCTGTCCATCCCAGGGCTGTTCATCCTGCTGTTCGTCGCCACGATCATCCCTCCCACCTTGGGCACGATGATCGCCATCATCGCGCTGTTCGCCTGGCTGATACCGGCCCGGCTGGTCCGCGGCGAGGTGCTCAGCCTGCGCAGCCGGGAGTACGTGCAGGCGGTGACGGTGATGGGCGGGCGCGGCCCGCAGATCATGCTCCGGCACCTCATCCCGAACGCGGTCGGCGTGATCGTCGTGCAGGCCACGTTCCAGGTGGCCGACGCGATCCTGATCTTCGCGGTGCTGAGCTATCTCGGGTTCGGACTGTCCGCGCCGGCCGCGAGCTGGGGCGAGATGCTCTCCAGCGGCACGGCGTACCTCTACGACGGGTACTGGTGGCAGATCTACCCGCCCGGGGTGGCGATCCTGCTCATCGTGCTCGCGTTCAACTTCGTCGGCGACGCGCTGCGGGACGCCCTCGACGTCCGGCTGAGACAAACGTAGGGACTTCCTCATGGGCGACCTGCTCGACATCAGGGACCTGCGGACCGACATCCGGGGGCGTCGCTCGGTCGTGCACGCCGTCGACGGGGTGTCGCTCACCCTCGGCGAGGGGCAGATCCTCGGGCTGGTGGGCGAGTCCGGATCCGGCAAGACCATGACCGGCATGTCGATCGTGCGGCTACTGCCGCCCGGCGGGCACATCGTCGGCGGCTCGGTCGTCCTGGGCGGCCAGGAGCTGACCTCGCTCAGCGACGAGGCGATGCGCCAGGTGCGGGGCAACGAGATCGGGGTGGTCTTCCAGGACCCGATGACCTCGCTGAACCCCACGATGACCATCGGCAACCAGATCGCCGAGTCGGTACGGCGCCACAGTGGCAGCTCCCGGGGCGCTTCCCGAGGCGCGGCCCGGGAGCGGGCGGCCGAGACACTCGAGCTGGTCGGCATGCCGCGCGCCCGCGAGCGGCTGGGCAACTACCCGCACCAACTGTCCGGCGGCATGCGCCAGCGCGTCATGATCGCGATGGCGCTGGCCGGCGAACCGAGACTGCTGATCGCCGACGAGCCGACCACCGCGCTGGACGCCACCATCCAGGAGCAGATCCTCGACCTGCTCGAGGACCTGCGCACCCGGCTGGGCATGGGGATCCTGCTGATCACTCATGACCTCGCGGTCATCTCCCGCTACGCGGACCAGGTCGCGGTCATGTACGCGGGCAGGATCGTCGAGACCGGCCCGACCGGGCCGCTGTTGCGGCGGATGCGCCACCGCTACACCGAGGCGCTGATGGCGGCCGTGCCCCGTCGCGACCAGGACGCCGGCACCGACCTCTACAGCATCCCCGGGCTGCCGCCGGACCTGTCCGACCCACCGGTCGGCTGCCGGTTTCATCCCCGCTGCCCCAACGCCGGGGGCGACTGCCGGACGGCCGACCCTCCACTGGTCACCGTCGCCCCCGGACACCAGCACGCGTGCCTGCACCCGGTCGCCTACCGCGCGGAGACCGCGAGCTCCGCCCTCACGCTCACCGAGCGCTCGTCAGACGGTCGTCGCAGCGTCGATGCGCGGGCCGCGCCGCTGGTCGAGGTCCACGACCTGGTCAAGGAGTACCCGATCACAGCCGGGCTGCTCCAGCGCCGGGTCGGGGCGGTCAGCGCGGTGGCCGGGGTGAGCTTCTCCATCGCCCCCGGGGAGACGTTCGGCCTGGTCGGGGAGTCCGGCTGTGGCAAGAGCACGCTCGGCCGGGCGCTCGTCGCGCTGGAGAAGCCCACCTCGGGCAGCATCGTCTTCGCCGGCCAGGACATCACCGCCATGCCCGCCGGAGAGCTGCGCCCGATCCGCCGGAACCTGCAGCTGATGTTCCAGGACCCCTACGCCTCGCTCGACCCGCGAATGCGGGTCGGGGCGATCCTGCGCGAGCCACTGGCCATCCAACGGATCGGCTCCCGCCGGGACCAGGACCGGCGGGTCGACGGGCTGCTCGACGAGGTCGGCCTGCGGCCCAGCGCCGCCCAGAGCTATCCGCACGAGTTCTCCGGCGGCCAGCGCCAACGCATCGGACTGGCCCGCGCCCTGGCGCTGGAACCGAAGCTGGTCGTCGCCGACGAGCCGGTCTCCGCCCTGGACGTCTCCATCCAGGCGCAGATCCTCAACCTGATGCGGGACCTGCGCGAGCGGCTCGGTCTCAGCTACGTGATCATCTCCCACGACCTGGCGGTGGTCCGGTACATGGCCGACCGGATCGGCGTGATGTATCTCGGCAAGCTGGTCGAGATCGGTCCCGCCACCGACGTCTCCGACCACCCCGCCCACCCCTACACCGAGGCCCTGCTGCGGGCCGTTCCCGATCTCGAGTCGACCAAGCGCGTCAGCCGCGGCAACGGCGCCGGTCCGGCGCGGTCCACCGTGCGCGGCGAGCTGCCCTCAGCGATCAACCCGCCGTCCGGGTGCCGCTTCCGCACCCGCTGCCCGCGCGCCCAGGAGCTCTGCGCCGACGTCGAACCACCACTGCGCCCGTTCGGCCCCCACCACCTCGCCGCCTGCCACTTCCCCCTGCGGGACCCGCTCAGCTCAGCAGCCGACGTCCATGCTGCGAAGAGCCCGGGAACTTGAGGCGGTGACCCCGCCGCGGTCGTTTCAAGATCATCAATCCGGAGCTTGCGCCAAGACTCGATTCGCCCACCATGATCGCCGGAAGTGAGCTGTGGCCGTTCAGCGGCGCACGGCCACAGCTCACTTCCGGCGATCACACCCCGACACCGCCCCGACACGCGCGATCACCAAGAGATACCCACCCCCTGCCCGCGCCCGGTGACAGTAGGTCCATCCCCGCGCGAACCCCCGTGCTCTCGTCCGTCATCGCGGTCGTAGCGCAACGGGGCGATCAAAGCCAGGTGGCTCCTTGTCATGGTTGCTGTACGAGGCTGCGGAGCAGCGTGTGGAGCGTTGTGACGCCCTGCTCCCTGGTGGGTCCAGCGCGGAGTACTCCGGGGCATAGGGCGGTGCGGTCTCGTACCGTGCTGCGGAGCAGCGCGGTAAGGCCGCTGGCGTCCTCGTGATGGGCGTGGTGGAAACGCTGCGCCCCGGGGATTCGGAGCAGTGCTGCGCTGGGTGGGCAGACCGCGATGACGGGAACGCCTGTCGCGAGGTAGTCGTAGATCTTCGCGGGGATTCGGGACTCGGCGGCGCTGGCGTTGTCCGTGGTGACGAGTGCGGCGTCGGCTTGGTGGAGCCGTTCGTAGAGTTTTCGTCGGGATCCTGCGATATGAGGCACGAGCGCCTGCCCGGTGGCGCGGTGCAGTCGGGTGGCGATGGGAGGCGATACCCCTCCGACGACGGTGAGTTCGGCGACCGCTGGCCCGACACGCTGCAGCGCGTCAAGGAGGATCCCCGGACCGTTGCGGCCGTACCAGTAGCCGTTCATCACGAGGTCCAGTGGTTGTCCGTTACGTTCCGGTCGGAGTGGCACTTCGGGCAGGCCCTCGACGTCGGCGGCGTCGAAGCCGTTGGGCACGGAGATCACGAGGCTCGACGTGAGCTGTAGGCGTCGGACGAGCAGATCGCCAAGCGCGGGCCCACCGGCATAGGTGACCGCTGCGGCGCGCCGCAGCGCGTGTCGCTCGATCGTCCTGGTCGCTCGGGCCAGTAACGGCGGGCGGCTGCGGGCGCTCCACGGATCGCGGTAATCCACGACGAGTGGCAGCCGGGGGTCCAGCATGACTGCGGCGGCCCAGAGCAGGGAGAACGGGGGCACCGAAACAACGGCCACGTCGGCAACCGCCCCCCTCAGCCCGTGCCGTGCGCCCCATCCCGCCCCGGGCCGGAGGTCGCCTTCAACGCCGGCGTCTCGCGGTACCGAGCGCAGGACTTCGGGTGCGTGTGCGAGAAGGCGGTCGACCATGTCGGTGGGCGGCAACGGCGGGTCGATGACTGTGACATCCCAGCCGCGCCGGCTGAGCCCGCCAGCGAAGGCGTCGATGCGGCCGCCCACCGCGCTATCCAGGTCGGTGCTGGCGGCGACCAGGGTGACGCTCGACCTCACGAGTGCGCGGGTGCAGCATTCTGGTGATGCCGCGCAGGGGTGCTTTGCTGCACTTAGTGACGTTCGAAGGCCCAGATGCGGGTGGAGACACCGAGCAGGCGCAGCGGGTAACTGCTGGCCAGGTTGAGACCGCTGAGGCTACGGGGAACAGGCGGTGGGACAAGGACCACGACGTGCCCACCAGGGTGCGTGACTCGCGCCATTTCGGTCAAGGCGCGTCTTAGCCACCGGGCCGGGTCCTCAACCTGGAATTGCCGTCCGAAGGGCAGGTTCGACACCACAGCGTTGAAGGTGGCGTCGTCATGGGGCAGCTTCAGCACGTCGGCCTGTTCCACCACAGCCCGGGATACGTTCTCGCAGGCGATCGCGACTGCCTCCGGATCCAGATCCGAACCGACTGCCTCCCAACCCGCCCAGAGCGCCTCTTCCAGAAGCGTCCCTGACCCGCAGCAGGGGTCGAGCATGCGTCCGGGCGACTCACCGGCGAGCCGGACCATGGCAGCCAGGGTCGTTCCAAGATCGTTTAATGACTCAGTCGACCTGAGCAAGATTGATGATCTTCGGTGTGTCGCGCCGGTGGGCGAACGAAGCTCCGGTAGGACGAGTGGTCCTTCCACAGACTTCTCGTTTCCCCCGGAGCTTCGTTGC
>JAFAUB010000129.1 GCA_019243635.1 Pseudonocardiales bacterium | reverse complement strand
ACACCGTGGCTGATGATCTCTCCCGGGAAGCGAAATCCCCGGTAGGACGGCGCCTCGACCCCCACCAGCCCAGCCCCTCCCACCTCGCTGCGAGCAACCCGGCGATCCTCCCAGTCACGAGGCAGGCGACCAAGTTGACGGTGCCGCGGGGACGCCCCACGCGGCGGCGCGGTCCAGCTGCGCCCGCAAGGATCGGACTGCCGGTTCCGTCTCCGGCACGGGGACGATCACCGCACTCTCACCCGCCGCCATGGAGTATGGGGTGGTCGTCGTTGTGGAGCGACAGGAAAATGGCGCAGCCCACTGTCGCCGCCACTGTCATTCTCCTGTCGTTCGACACGGTGGGCGGTGATCAGAAAGCCCTACCCCGGAGCCGGAGGCAAGATATAGCGTAATCATAGGTTACGCGATGGCCACGTTCCGTGGCCGTGCGATTGCCACCGGTCGACCGGCGGCGGGGCCCCTGAAGAGCGCTGTTGCGGACGGTGGGTTCGGTTCCTGCGGCACCGTTCGCTCTCGGTTAGTTGCCGGTACCCTGCCTGCGGCTAGAAGGGTTCCCGTGAGACGCCGATGGGTGGGCCGACGTGGTGGCATCAGCAGTGGGCAAGGTGAACGGCAAGCCGGGTGAGTGGGCGGGGAAGGTGATCCCCCTGGAGGAGCTGACCGCGCTGCTGGCCCGGTTCGGGATGCTTGTCGGCCTCGACGCCAGCCCCGAGGCCGACAAGGAACGTCAGGCCGCGCAGCTGGCACACGCCCTGGTCGGCGCCGCTGAAGCTCACGCCACCCGCGCCGAGCAGGCCTACCGGGACGCCGGAGCCGAACCGCCCGACATCACCTAAGCCTCCCTGATGGCCTTCGCCGGGGTGAACTGCCAGAGTGAGTCCGACGAGCTCGCGCTGATCCAGTGGCGGGCCACCCGCTTGGCCGGGGCCCTGGGTGCCCTGGACTTCTCCGGCCCGATCCAACGCCAGGGCGAACTCGGTTCCGGTGACTCACTGATCCGCACCATGCGCCTGGTCGCCGCCGCCCTGTCCGGGATGGCCACCACCGCCGCCCACGCCTCGGTTGACCCACAGCGCGGACCCGGGCAGGGTGCTGCGGCCGGGCAGGCCCTGGCCAAGGCGATGAGCGCCCTGGAAGAAGCCGCCAAGGACGTCAACCGACACCGGGCCATCGGTGACTTGATGGGCATGGCCGACTGACCAGCTCGGATCGCCGGCATGTCTGGCGGCCGCGTCCTGGCGGCGGTGCCGGGTGCGAGGCGAGTGAGCTGGCAGGGTGTTGCGTCGAGGTGTGCCGCGGATGCTGTGTCCCGCCGGTCGGAGCCCGAATGGGCGTGTGTGGCAGGTGCGTGGCATGTGGAGGCAGTTTTCCGTGGGCGCCCTGTTGGGAGGGGGTGAACTGGGAAAACGGTTTCTTCTGGTGTGGCAAGTGCCGACTTGCCACGGCATGTCACACCTGCCACGGTGAGCGCGTTTCCCCAGTTCAGCATCGGTTGGGAGTTGCGATCTACTTGTCATGGGGTGGGTGGCATGTTGCAGGTGGTGGCATGTGCTGTGGCATGTTCTGGTCCCTGGGACGGTCCGCACGCCGCTCCGGCGGCCCACCAGCCTGCGGAGCTTCCTGCCGGGCTTCCCTCTTAGCGGGTAGGTGCTCTTGTCGGCCACGACGCTGCTCAGCGGGGCTGTTGGGCCTTCCCGGGTGTTACTCAGCTTCGCTGCCCGGCGGGGACTGGTCACGAGGACGGGGAGGGGGCAACGGCAGAGGGGCGGCCCGCCGAGTCGGCGGGCCGCCCCTCTGCCGTTGGGGTTGACCTAGAGGAGGGGTGCGCGGCGGGTGCCGGCGGTGACCTCGGTTGCCGCACGGCGCAGCTCGCCAACCTGGATGACTGAGCCGGTGTTTTTGCGTTCGGCTTTGAGGAACCATGGTGCCGCGCCGAGTTCGCGGCCGAGCCGGATGGCCGCGGCGCGCTGCGTTTCGGGGTCCTCGTCGGTCGGGATGCGGCCGATGATCCGGCCGAGCTCGGTGACGCCCACCAGCTCGTCGTCGCGCCGGTCGTGCACGGCTTCCAGGATTGCGGCCATCGGCTGGGCGACTTCCGGAACGGACTCGGCGGGCGTGGGTGAGGTCACGCCGGTCAGGTAGGCCCGGATGTGGTCCATCAGCGTGGCGCGTTCCCATCCCAGCGTGCCGTCCCGCTCGATCGGCTCCAGCCGCCAGGGGTTGGCGCGCAGCTCGGCAATGAGATCCCGGCCAGCTGCGGTCCA
>JAFAUB010000031.1 GCA_019243635.1 Pseudonocardiales bacterium | reverse complement strand
GCAACGAAGCTCCGGGGGAAACGAGAAGTCTGTGGAAGGACCACTCGTCCTACCGGAGCTTCGTTCGCCCACCGGCGCGACACACCGAAGATCATCAATCTTGCTCAGGTCGACTGAGTCATTAAACGATCTTGGAACGACCCTGGGCCGCGCCCCGGCCGGCCCCTCACACCCAGCTGCGAGCCAGACACACCGTGCCACCGATAACCACCCTGGCAGACACAACCCGGCAAGTGCACCGACAACCCCCAGCACAACCCGCCCCGCGCGTTTCCATGACCGCCGACACCAACACCCGCTACTCGGCATGAGAGCACGTTCGACGTGATCACACGTGTCCCGAACCGACTCCAGACACGACCAGCTGCGAAGTCGGGTGACTCACGAAGACGTGCCTTTCATCGTCGTTGAACCGAGCCGGCCAACGACCTCACCACAGGCCGGCGGGATGGATTCGGGTCACCCGATAGGCGTGTCTTAACCGAAGGGTCGTGTTTGCGGACCAGGCAGCGGTCCAGGCCGGTTTCGTTCTTGCCGAACTGGAAGGTTTCTTCTACACCCCAGCGGGATCCGACGACCCGGACTAGTTCGACTAGGGGACCGGGTTGCTGGTGTGGACGATGTAGTAGGCCAGCTCGCTGGATTTGTTGATCGAGCGGCGGACCAACGGCTGGTGGGTGTCGGCGCCGGGTCGATCAGCAGCCAGTCATACAGGCGGTGGCCCTTGCTGCCCTGGCTGGCGGAGAGGTGTTGCCAGCCCCGTGCTGGGGCTAGCGCCGGGAGCTCGTCGGCGCGATCCGCCCGGTGGTCCAGGAGTTCTTCCGCTCCGCACCCGAGAGCAACCCCAGCGGATACATCTTGGCCCGGCGAACCGGCCTGTGAGCAGCGCGAACATCTCCCCACACCCCGCCCGCCACCGATCGAGACGATCATCAGCTATCGTCGGCGGCGCGGCCACCGTATCGTCCTTTAGCCTGGATCCACCGCCATCGCGGTGCCGAGGGCCACCAGCGGCGTCAGGGTGGCACCTGGGGTGATCTCGAGGTCGCTGAGGGAAGGCCGTCAGTAGCGGTAGTGGGCTGGCTTGTAGGGGCCCTCGACGTCCACGTCGATGTATTCGGCCTGCTCTTTGGTCAGCGTGGTGAGCTGACCGCCCAGGGCCTCGACGTGGATCTTGGCGACCTTCTCGTCGAGCACCTTGGGCAGGGTGTAGACCTCCCGGTCGTACTCCTGGTGCTTGGTGAACAGCTCGACCTGGGCGATCACCTGGTTGGAGAATGAGGTCGACATCACGAAACTCGGGTGCCCGGTGGCGTTGCCCAGGTTCAGCAGCCGCCCCTCGGACAACACGATGATCGAATGCCCGTTCGGGAACGTCCATTCGTCGACCTGCGGCTTGATCGACAGCCGGCGGGCGCCCGACCGGCGCTCCAGACCGGTCATGTCGATCTCGTTGTCGAAGTGCCCGATATTGCCCAGGATCGCCTGGTGCTTCATCCGCGCCATGTGATCGACGGTCACGATGTTCTTGTTCCCGGTGGCGGTGATGATGACGTCCGCGCGCTCGACGAGGTTGTCCAGGGTGTCGACGGTGAAACCATTCATCATCGCCTGCAGCGCGCAGATCGGGTCCACCTCGGCCACCACCACCCGAGCACCTTGGCCCGCCAGCGCCTCCGCGCACCCCTTGCCGACATCCCCATACCCGCAGACCAGCGTCAGCTTCCCGGCCAGCAGTACGTCCACCGCCCGGTTGATCCCATCCACCAGCGAATGCCGGCACCCGTACTTGTTGTCGAACTTCGACTTCGTCACCGAGTCGTTGACGTTGATCGCCGGGAACAACAGCTCCCCCGCCGCAGCCAGTTGGTAAAGCCGGTGGACCCCGGTGGTGGTCTCCTCGGTCACGCCGCGGATGCCCTCGCCGATCGCGGTCCACTTCCCCGGCGCGGCGGCCAACGACGCCCGTAACACGTCCAGGAACACCGTCCACTCATCCGAGTCATCCTCGTCCGCGGCGGGCACCACTCCGGCCTTCTCGAAGGTCGCTCCCTTGTGCACCATCAGGGTGGCGTCTCCCCCGTCATCCAGGATCATGTTCGGCCCAGCCCCGTCGGGCCAGGTCAGCATCTGCTCGGTGCACCACCAGTACTCCTGGAGCGTCTCGCCCTTCCAGGCGAAACAGGGCACTCCGCGCGGCTGTTCGGCACTGCCGTGCGGACCCACCACCACCGCGGCCGCGGCATGATCCTGGGTGGAGAAGATATTGCACGACGCCCACCGGACCCGCGCGCCGAGACTGACCAGAGTCTCGATCAGCACCGCCGTCTGCACCGTCATATGCAGCGACCCCGAGATCCGCGCCCCGCGCAACGGGAAAACCTCGGCATACTCCCGCCGCAGAGCCATCAGACCCGGCATCTCATGCTGCGCCAACCGGATCTCATGACGGCCGAAATCAGCCAGCCCCAGATCGGCGACAGCGAAGTCAATACCAACGCGGCTCTGTAGCTTCTTCTCAGCGGCAGGCGCCACAGTCATCGAAATACACTCCTTCGGTGAAGTTGGAACTCACGCGCGCACATGGTCGGCCACCTCGGCCGCGCTGTCGGGTCCGTAGGCCTCGCTGAACCGCTCCATGAACGTCTCAGGTTCAAGCTCGTGCTCCTGGGTGCCGACCGATTCGATCACCAGGGTAGCCAGCATGCAGCCGAGCTGGGCGGCTCGCTCATCACCCACGTCCCAGGCGACCCCGGCCAGGAAACCAGCCCGGAACGCGTCCCCCACACCCGTGGGATCCGCCTTGCGGCGCTCCTGCGGCGGTGTCACCGAGATCACCGGTTCGGCCGGCCGCGCCACGGTCACGCCCTTGGCCCCCCGGGTCATCACCGAGACGCCCACCCGCGCCAGGATGTCCGCCTCGCCCCAGCCGGTCTTACGCTCGAGCAGGCCTCGCTCGTAGGTGTTGGTGAACAGGTAGCTCGCGCCCTCGACCAGCTGCTTGATCGCCTCGCCGTCGAGCGAGGAGAGCTGCTGGGAGGGGTCCGCGGCGAACGGGAGACCGAGGTCCCGACACTCCTGGGTGTGCGCCAGCATGGCCGCCGGGTCGCTCGGGCCCACCACCACGAGATCGGTCCCGCCCAGGCGCTCTACGATCGGGGCCAGCGCGATGTCCCGGGACTCGGACATCGCGCCGGCGTAGAACGATGCGATCTGGTTCTGGTCGGAGTCGGTGGTGCACTGGAACCGGGCGGTGTGCAAGCTCCGCGAGACGTGCACCGCGCTGGTGTCCACCCCGTGCGCCGAGAGCCACTGCCCGTACTCGGCGAAGTCGGCGCCGACCGCGCCCACCAGCACCGGCGCCAGCCCGAGGCAGCCCAGGTTGAACGCGATGTTGGCGGCCGCCCCGCCTCGGCGAATCGCCAGGTCCTCCACCAGGAAGGACAGTGAGAGGTTCGCCAGCTGGTCGGGTATGATCTGCTCGGCGAACCGGCCAGGGAAGACCATCAGGTAGTCGGTGGCGATCGATCCCGTGACGACGATGTGCACTACGTCCCCTTTCAGACCCTAGACCGCTGCCGGCTGCGCACTAGCGGGCAACCCGGCGGAGGAGCGCAGCTCCGCCGCCCTGTCGGTGCGCTCCCAGGTGAAGTCGGGATCGTCACGTCCGAAATGGCCGTAGGCGGCGGTCTTAGCATAGATCGGCCGGTGCAGCCGCAGGTAGCCGCGGAACGCCGCCGGGCGCAGGTCGAAGTGCTCACCCACCAGCCTCTCGATGGTCGCGCGCGGCACCCGCTCGGTGCCGAAGGTCTCCACCAGCAGCGACAGCGGCCGGGCCACCCCGATCGCGTAGGCCACCTGTACCTCGACCCGGTCCGCCAGGCCGGCGGCCACGACGTTCTTGGCCACGTAACGGGCCGCGTATGCCGCGGAGCGGTCCACCTTGGACGGGTCCTTACCGGAGAACGCGCCGCCACCGTGCCGGGCGAAGCCGCCGTAGGTGTCCACGATGATCTTCCGGCCGGTCAGCCCGGCATCACCGACCGGGCCGCCGATCACGAACCGCCCGGTCGGGTTGACGAACAGGTTGCGCGCGAGCTCGCTCTCGTCGTACAGGTCGGCGGGCAGCACCGCGAGCACCACGTGCTTCCACAGGTCGGCCTGGATCTGCTCGGAGGTGACCTCCTCGGCGTGCTGGGTGGAGATCAGCACCTTCTCTACCCCGATCGGCACGTGATCGCAGTAGCGGACGGTCACCTGAGTCTTGCCGTCGGGCCGCAGGTAGGGCAGCGTGCCGTCCTTGCGCACCTGCGCCAGCCGCTTGGCCAGCCGGTGGGCCAGCGCGATCGGCATCGGCATCAGCTCGGAGGTCTCGTTCGTGGCGTATCCGAACATCATCCCCTGGTCACCCGCACCGGCGCTGTCCAGCTCGTCCTCGGACAGCTTTCCGCGCCGCTCCGCCGCCACGTCGACACCCCGAGCGATGTCCGGCGACTGCTTGTCCAACGCGGTCATCACCGCGCAGCTGTGCCCGTCGAAACCGAAGCTCCCGTTGTCGTAGCCGATCCGGCAGATCGTGTCGCGCACGATCTGGGTGTAGTCCAGCGTCCCCGGTGTGGTGATCTCCCCCGCCAGCACGACCATCCCGGTGGTGATCAGGGTCTCGCACGCCACCCGCGAGTCGGGGTCCATCGTCAGCGCCGCGTCCAGCACCGCGTCGGAGATCTGGTCGGCCATCTTGTCGGGATGGCCTTCGGTCACCGACTCGGAGGTGAACAGGTAGTCAATGGTCTCCAGCTGGGTCATCGGGTCACGCTCCTTGCTCGACGGACGGTTCCGGCGAGGTCGCTGTTCGGTGAACGGGCCCACAGTGAAGGGGCAGGGCTCGGCGGACCGCCGCAGTTCCTTCTACCATCACCGCCGGCTTCGATCCCGTGACATGAGGTGACATGAGAGGGAAGGTGGCGCAGCCCACAGTCCGGGTTGATGATCAGCTTATCGGCGGGGAAGATGTCCAGCGCCCGGTGGATGCGCGCCGCAGACTCGATCCGCTCGGTCTTGACGTCCACCACCTTGACGTCTATCACGTCCCTGGTCACAATATCGATCGCCTCCACCGCGACGCCCACGTCCTCGGGGATAGCCTGCCAGGAACGGCTCATCGATCCGCAAGAGCCGCAGCGCCCGTTGCGCGCGGTCCCAGCGGTCATCTACGGCTCGCCGGGGTCGTCGCGCTGGATGACCGAGAGGTGGCGCCGACCCGGTCAGGATGTCGCGGGGTTACTGTCAGAGACCCGGTGGGGGGTTGAAAACAGCCCCGCGCAGCCGCGCGACTTCTCGCGCGGAGGTGCTCGATCTCCCGGTGGAGTATCTCAACGGTCTCCCATCTCGGGCACCCGGACGGTGTCCGGAGTAACCAGCAGGGGGCATCCGCAGTGCGAGCAGTCGGGCTCGTGCGCCATCTCACCCTTCTGACGCCGCAGCGGCCTCTCGTGTGAGGCGAGCCACATCACCAGTGAACGGGGAGCCCGGGCACGGAACAACCGAGTACCAGCACGAAATCACGATGCCCGCACTTGTGGCGTGGCCAAAGCCGGGGCTGTGCGGCGTCATCGGCTACGCTGCGGGCGCCGTGGCCGCGAACAGCGCAAGCCATCCGGCAGCGACAAGTAGCCGGCGGCGCTGGGTGAGGGTGGCCCGGCCCTCCAGCAGGCCGCCGATCTCGCGGGCACGGGTACGCACGGTGCGCCGTAGGTCGGCGGGTGGGACGCGGGTGTAGGCCCGAGCCAGCTCCTCGACGCTGAGATCCACCAGATCCAGCGTGATCGGCCCCACATCACTCGCCTGCGCTCGAGCCGCCAACTCCACCAGTTCTGTCGGCTGACCGTCATCGCCGTTAGGGCCCCGTACGCGCGGCACCTGGTTGGCGGACTCCCACGTGGCCAGGAGCGCCCCGTCGGCACCCAGGGCGGTGTCCACGGCCCGGACCATGCCCGCAGTAGGCCAGCGGCGGCCGTGCTCAACATGGTGCAGATACCCGCAGTGCGGTTCCTCTCTGCCCTTGCGGAGCCGCCGATGGCACGTTAGACCGACACGGTCTCAATGCCGCTGTGATACACTACCCCACGGCTGCATCTTCGTTGACGAGAATGGCTCGAAGTCGACGGCAGGCGGTCAGTTCTTCGTCGCCGGACAAGACAAGATAACGGCGCGTTTGTCGATCGCCTTTGATCGGCCGGGGCTAGTCGACGGGCGGGACAGATGAGTGAATATCGCCGCGTACCGCAGTCGCGGAGCGGCCCCACTTCCGTTCGAGGTTGTCCACCGGTCAGCGTCTGTAAAGTCGACACATCACGAGGCCGCCACGGTGCTGCGCGGTCGATTGCAGGAAGCCGACCAGCTGCGCAGGCATCACGGGTGGGCGATTCCAGTGGAGGTCCGGTACGACGATTTCACCGTCGACGTGCCGGAGAACCAGATTCCGCTGGCCGCGACCACCCGGATGGCAGGCGTGCCACGGATGGAGGAAGAGTCAGGACGTCGCCTCACCGCCCAGCGGGCGCGGCTGGCCGGCGTCACCACACCTACGCCAGGTACCCGCCTGCCGTCGTGGCAGCCGAACCGGCTCAACCAGCGCTACCGCACCGCGCTGCGCAAGGAGCTGCTGGCGCAAGTCGGGGACATCGCTGCCGAACTCGTGGCGAGCTAGCCAGCCGGCGGCGTCAGGCGACGTCGAACAGGTGTTCCGGGCGCCTCCCCCGGCCGACACCGGTGTCGTGCCACCAGCGGCGCAGGCAGCGACCGCATTGCACCCAGATCATGTTGACGTCAGAGTCAAGGAGGTACAGGGCGGTGTTGTCACCGCAG
This sequence comes from Pseudonocardiales bacterium, assembly GCA_019243635.1. Classification (GTDB taxonomy): domain Bacteria; phylum Actinomycetota; class Actinomycetes; order Mycobacteriales; family Pseudonocardiaceae. The sequence goes on along the minus strand of JAFAUB010000031.1, from coordinate 110,205 downwards.
TAACGGCAGGGCAGCCACGCGCGGCGGCCGAGGTCTGCTTGTGGGTCGAGCGTCATCTCGCTACTCCGGGGTGTCGGGCAGCACACCGCCCGCGATGAGCACGTCGTAGGTGGCTTGCTGGTCGGGGTCAAGATCGGTGTAAAGCATTCGACGCGCCTGCGCTTCGCCGGCGTAGATCTCGGTGGGGTCCCAGTGCGAGCCGAGGGCGCCCAGGACAGCGGCGAGGCGGGCGGCCTCGTGCGCGGTGAGATCGACGTTGAACGGGACGAGACTGGCCACAGCGCACCTCCGGGGAGCTGTTCGAGTGCGGGATTCTGGTGTCGACACCCGTATCCGCTCAGGCCGCCGGCCGCGCGGTGTCGGTCGCGGCTAGCGGGACGATGGCCGGGTCAGGCCGGGTGGCGTTGAAGGCGTAGGTGCCGGCCGCGTGGCTGAGGCACCGTGTCGCGTCGGCGACGAGGACCTCGGCCTGCCGCAGGTGCGGTGTGACTGTGCCCCAGGCCGCCCAGCGGTCCCGCGCGGCCGCAGTGAGTTCGCCGAGGTGGTGGGCGATCCGCGCCAGGTCCCAGACCAGCGTCAGGGTTTCCTCGCCAGTGGCGGTCATGGGCGAGGTGGCTGCGGTGGCCAGCGCCGCCGCTGCCGCCTCGACCGGGGCATTGATCGTAGGTTTCATGACATCGCCATCCGAAGATTCGACTCAGGCCGTGCATTACAACAGAGTCGGCCTCCCGGCCGTCTGATACATCCCTTCGCCGAGTGTCAGGCGGTGGGCGCTCAGGGGCTCTGGCGACGGCGAGGACCCGGCCGATAGGTTCTGGCCTGTGCTTGCAACGATCACTGTGCGGCGGGCGAGGGTAGGGGACGTCCGCCGGATCAAGGATCTGGTGGACTGCTACGCCGGCGCAGTGCTGCTGACCAAACAGCTCGTGACGCTCTACGAGGACGTTCAGGAGTTCTGGGTGGCCGAACGAGACGGCGCGGTGCTGGGCTGCGGCGCGTTGCACGTGCTCTGGGAAGACCTGGCCGAGATTCGCACCCTGGCCGTGCACCCGGATGCCGTAGGCCAGGGGTTGGGCCACGCACTGGTCGCACGCCTGGTGGAGCACGGACGGGTGCTGGGGTTGCGCCGCCTGTTCGTGCTGACCTTCGAGGAATGCTTCTTCTCCCGGCACGGGTTCCAGCCCATCCACGGGACCCCGGTGACCGCAGAGGTCTACGAGGAGATACGCCGCTCACATGACGAGGGGGTCGCGGAGTTCCTCGACCTGTCCTACGTCAAACCCAACACGCTGGGCAACACCCGCATGCTCCTGGAGCTGTAGGTCGGCTCAGTCCTCCTGGCCTCCCCCACCCGGATCGCTGCCGCGAATCGAGTACAGCAGCCCGTCGAGCTCCTCGGGTTTGGCCAGGACCTCACGAGCCTTGGACCCCTCCGAGGGACCCACCACCCCCCGGCTCTCCAGCAGATCCATCAACCGGCCCGCCTTGGCGAAGCCGACTCGCAGCTTTCGCTGCAGCATCGACGTCGAGCCGAACTGCGAGGTCACCACGAGCTCGGCGGCCTGCAGCAGCACATCAAGATCGTCACCGATGTCCGGGTCGACCTCTTTGTGCTCACCCGTCTTGGCCGCGGTGACCCCGTCGGTGTACTCCGGGTTGGCCTGCTCCTTGGTGTAGGCGACGACCTTGGCGATCTCGGCGTCGCCGACGTAGGCGCCCTGGATCCGTACCGGCTTGGACGCGCCCATCGGCAGGTAGAGCCCGTCGCCCATGCCGATCAGCTTCTCCGCACCGGGCTGGTCCAGGATCACCCGGCTGTCCGTGAGCGAGGAGGTGGCGAAGGCCAGCCGGGAGGGCACGTTGGTCTTGATCAGCCCGGTGACCACGTCGACGCTGGGGCGCTGAGTGGCCAGCACGAGATGGATCCCGGCCGCTCGGGCCTTCTGCGTAATGCGGACGACGGCGTCCTCGACGTCGCGCGGGGCGGTCATCATCAGGTCCGCCAGCTCGTCGACGATCGCCATGATGTACGGGTAGGGGCGGTACTCCCGCTGCGATCCCGGTGGCGCCACGATCTCGCCGCCGCGCACCTTGCTGTTGAAGTCGTCGACATGCCGCACCCGGGCGGCCTGCATGTCCTGGTAGCGCTGCTCCATCTCCTCCACCAGCCAGGCCAGCGCCGCGGCCGCCTTCTTCGGCTGGGTGATGATCGGTGTGATCAGGTGCGGGATCCCCTCGTAGGGGGTGAGCTCCACCATCTTCGGGTCGATCAGGATCATCCTGACCTCCTCGGGGGTGGCCCGGGTGAGCAGCGAGACGAGCATCGAGTTCACGAAGCTCGACTTGCCCGAGCCGGTGGAACCGGCCACCAGCAGGTGCGGCATCTTGGTCAGGTTCGCGGTGACGAAGTGGCCCTCGATGTCCTTACCCAGCCCGATCACCATGGGATGCTGGTCGCGGCTGGACGTCGGCGCGCGCAGCACGTCACCCAGCCGCACCATCTCCCGATCGCTGTTGGGGACCTCGATCCCCACCGCAGACTTACCCGGGATCGGGGCTAGCAGCCGCACGTTGTCGGTGGCCACCGCGTAGGCGATGTTGCGGGTCAGCTGGGTGATCTTCTCCACCTTGACGCCGAGCCCCACCTCCACCTCGTAGCGGGTGACGGTCGGTCCTCGGGCGAACCCGGTGACCTGGGCGTCCACCGAGAACTGGTCGAGCACCCCGGTGATGGCCTCGATCATCGCGTCGTTGGCCTCGCTGCGAGCTTTCGGCGGGTCGCCCTCGAGGAGCAGATCCGGTGGAGGCAGCTGGTAGCCACCCTCGAGCACCCGGTTCGTGCGCATGCCCTGACCGGGCCTGCCGTCAACCGACCCCTGGACCGGCCCCTGGACCGACCCGTCAACCGGCACGGCGGGCTTCGGCTGCGCCGGAGGCCGAGTTTGTGACGCCGCCGTGGCGCCCTGCGCGTCCTCCTCGGTGATCTCTGCGGTCTGGGTGGCCTGCCTGCGCCGCGCGGGGCGGCGCAGCCGGGCGGTGGCCGGATCGACGTCGGTTACCGCGGCGTCGGTGCCGGCGGAATCGGGATCGGGATCCGGCGGCGCTCCACACAGCCGACGCAGACGTCCGGGCACCGCTCGAACCGGGGTCCCCGTCAGCACCAACAGCCCGTAACCGGCCAGCAGCGCCAGCAGGGGCACCGCGACCCAGACGGTGAACCCGTCGACCAACGGGCCCGCGACCAGGTAACCGACCGCGCCGGCGGCCCGGGACCGCCCCATCCCGTCCGAGGGCGCACCGGCCGCGAGATGCCACAGACCGAGCGTTCCCAACGTCAGCAGCACGGTGCCAACGGTGCGGCGGGGCCGCGCAGCCACATCGGGCTCGGTGCGCATCAGGGTCGCCCCGACCCCGGCGAGCACCACCGGCAACCCCACCGACACGGCACCGAACAGGGCACGAAGCGTGTGCTGGAGGCCGGCACCGACCGGCCCCCCGGCGGCCCACCACACCGCTGCGGCGGCGACCACAGCGAGGGCGACCATGCCGAGTGCGAGGCCGTCCCGGCGATGCGCGGGCTCAAGCTCACGGGTCCTCCGCAGCGCCCTGGCCAGTCCGCCGACGCTGCGGGCCAGCAGCGACCAGGCAGCGACCAGGCTCCGGCCGACAATGCGGCTCGACGCTCTCCTGGGCACCCGCCGGGACACCGGCCGACGGGGAGACGGCCGCGACCGCGGTGTGGTCCCCGGGCTCCGGGACCGCACGGTCGCCCTGGAGCTCGTGACCTTCGCGGGTCTCCCCCCTGCCATGGCCCACACGCTAGCCCATTCGGCCCGTCCTTCCCCGCAGCAAACACCGGGCACAGCGGGGAATCCACCGTCGGCGGGCCTCAGCCGACGGGCAGCACCGTAGGCACGATCATCGGCCGACGTCGGTAAGTGTCGGCGACCCACCGGCCCACCACGCGCCGCACCGCCTGGGCGATCCGGTGCGGGTCGGTGATCCCCTCCGCTTCGGTACGGGCCAGCTCCATCTCCACCAGCGGCACGACACCGTCGAGAGCCTTGGGGTCGTCGGAGAAGCCGCGGCCCGAGATCGTCGGTGGCGCCACCGTCCGACCGGTCGCCGACACGATCATCACCGTGATCGCGATGAACCCACCTTCGCCGAGGATGAGCCGGTCGGACAGGGTGGAGTCCCCCACGTCACCGACCGACAGGCCGTCCACGTAGACCTGCCCCACCTCGACCCGGCCGGTGATCTCCGCCCGGCCGTCCACCAGATCCACGACCACCCCGTCCTCGGCGATCACCACCCGCTCCTCGGGTACCCCGGTGCGGACCGCGAGGGCGGCGTTGGCCCGCAGGTGCCGCCACTCGCCGTGCACCGGCATGACGTTGGACGGGCGGATCGCGTTGTAGAGGAACAGCAGCTCGCCGGCCGGGGCGTGCCCGGACACATGGACCTTCGCGGTGCCCTGGTGCACCACCGAGGCACCCAGCCGGGTCAGCGCGTTGACCACCCGGAACACCGAGGTCTCGTTGCCCGGGATAAGTGAGCTGGCCAGCACGACGGTGTCCCCGGAGCGGATCCGGATCTGTCGGTGCTCGCCACGGGCCATCCGGGACAGCGCCGACAGTGGTTCGCCCTGCGAGCCGGTGGAGACGAACATCACCCGGTGCTCGGGCATCGCCATCGCCTCGTCGAGGTCGACCAGCAGGCCGGGCGGGACCCGGAGCAGCCCGAGATCGGCGGCGAGGCCCATATTGCGCACCATCGACCTGCCCACCAACGCCACGTTGCGTCCGCGCGCCGAGGAGACGTCCAGAACCTGCTGGACCCGGTGCACGTGGCTGGCGAAGCAGGCCACGATGACCCGCTGGGTGGCCTTGCCGATCACCGAGTCCAGCACCGGGCCGATGTCTCGCTCCGAGGTGACGAAACCGGGCACCTCGGCGTTGGTGGAGTCGATCAGGAGCAGGTCCACTCCCTCGTCACCGAGCCTGGAGAACCCGGCGAGATCGGTCAGCCGCCCGTCGAGTGGTAGCTGGTCCAGCTTGACGTCGCCGGTGTGCAGCACTAACCCGGCCGGGGTGCGGATGGCTACCGCCAGCGCGTCGGGGATGGAGTGGTTCACCGCGAAGAACTCGCAGTCGAACGGCCCGCAGCGGTGCCGAGTGCCCGCCGTGACCTGCACCAGCCGCGGTTTCTGGCGGTGCTCGCGGCACTTCTCCCGGACCAGGGCGAGGGTGAACTCAGAACCCACCACCGGCAGGTCGGGACGGAGCTTGAGCAGAAACGGCACGGCCCCGATGTGGTCCTCGTGCCCGTGGGTGAGCACCAGCGCCTCGATGTCCTCCAGCCGGTGCTCGATCGCCCGGAAGTCGGGCAGGATCAGATCGACCCCGGGCGCGTCGTCCTCGGGGAACAGCACCCCGCAGTCCACCACGAGCAGCGTCTCGGCGTGCTCGAAGACGGTCATGTTGCGGCCGATCTCCCCGATACCGCCGAGGGCGACCGCGCGCAGGCCGCCCTCGGGGAGCGGTGGTGGCGTTGCGGTGGGGACGCCCGGCACGGGCAGCGGGGTACCGGTGGGGACAGCGCTCACGCGAGAACCCCAGCCTCGGCCAGCGCTGAGGCGATCGCGGTGACGTGCTCAGGGTCGGCGGCGACCTGCGGCAGCCGGGGATCGCCGACGTCCAGACCGGTCAGCCGCAATGCCGCCTTGCCGAAGGCCACCCCCCCGACCATGCAGAAGTTGCGGACCAGGCTGAGGGTGGAGACGTGCACCTCCCGTGCGGTGCTCACCCTGCCGGCGTCGAACGCGGTGACCATGGTGCGCAGCCGGTCGGGCACGACGTTGCCGATGACGCTGACGAGCCCCACCGCGCCCACCGACAGCCACGGCAGATTGAGCGCGTCGTCACCGCAGTAGTAGGCCAGGTCGGTGCCGGCGATGATCTCCGCGCCGACGCCGAGGTCTCCCTTGGCGTCCTTGACCGCGACGATCCGTGGGTGCTCGGCCAGCCGGTAGAGGCTCTCCCGCGCGATCGGCACCACCGAGCGCGGTGGGATGTCATAGAGCATCACCGGCAGCTCAGTGGCGTCAGCGACCGCGGTGAAGTGCGCGACCAGCCCGGCCTGCGGCGGTCGGGAGTAGTACGGGGTCACCACCAGCAGGCCGTGCGCACCGGCCCGCGCCGCCTGCCGGGCCAGCCGCACGCTGTGCGCGGTGTCATAGGTTCCGGCGCCGGCCACCACGGTGGCCCGGTCCCCTACCGCCTGCACCACCGCCCGCACCAGGTCCGCCTTCTCAGCGTCGGTGGTGGTCGGCGACTCACCGGTGGTGCCGTTCACCACCAGCCCATCGCAACCCCGCTCCACCAGCTGGTGAGCGAGCTTTCCCGCAGTGTCCGGATCCAGCTCACCGTCGGCGGCGAACGGAGTGACCATGGCGGTGAGCACCCGACCGAAGGGACGGCCGGACGCGGACGTCGGTGCGGTACTCATAGCTGGACGCTACCGTTGTCCCCCGGAACACCTGTGGGGGGCGGTCTCGGCTCGGCGGTGCTGACTAGAACCCTCGCGGGCTGTCCTGGAGGCGCTGGACGTCCGTCTGGTCGCCCTCAAGGTCGACCATCGCCTCGGCACGGCCGTAGGCGTGCAGCGTCAGTTCCTCCGGCGGGCCGATGACGGTGACGCTACGCCGGCCACGCCGAGCGACGCGCTCCGTGCCGTCCGGGCGGCGCAGCACGACACCGACCGGCGAGCGCCGGTAGCACAGCCGGGCGAGCCGGGACAGCACGGCCCAGAGCGCCTCGGCACGGCGCGGGTCGGCCGCCCGCCGTTCCCACCCCCGTCCGACCCGCCGCACGTCCTCGTGGTGGACGAAGAACTCCACACCGTTGACCTTCTCGCTGATCGGTCCCCGCCCGATCAGCGACCACCACGGCGGCCCGTTGCGGACCAGCTCGACGAGCTCCGGCCAGGGCCGCTCGGCGGTGTCGCGCTGCGCTCGAGCGGCAAGCCCGGCCAACAGCGGTATCAGGATGCCCGCGGCGGCGACCGGTCGGCTCTCCCGGATCACCAGATGCGCCGCCAGGTCACGGGTCGTCCACCCCTCGCAGAGCGTCGGGGCGTCTGGACCGAGCCGCTCCATCAGGTCGCACAGCTCATGTCGCTCGCCGGCCGCGAGCGTCTGCTCCCCCACCGTCATGTCATCCCTCTCGATCGGGGCCAGCCGAGGTGAGCTCGACCCGCAGCAGCACCCGCGCCTCGCGCTCCATCGCCGCCCGGTAGTCATCCCAGTCCGGGTGTTCCCCGGACAGCCTCCGGTAGTAGTCCACCAGCCCTTCCATCGCCTCGGGCAGCTCCACGATCCGCACCGAGCCACCGACCTGCACCCAGCGGCCGTAGAACCCGTCAGGCAGCACGCACAGCCAGGCTCGCGGGTCCCGGCGCAGGTTACGGACCTTCAACGCCGTCTGCCGGGTGCTCACCACCACCCGGCCCCGGCCGTCGACCGTCGCCACCACCGGGGACATCTGCGGGGTGCCGTTCTGACGCAGGGTGGCGAGTACCGCGTGGTGCTGCTCGGCGACAACCGCCCGAGCCTGGTCTAGGTCCATGACTGCACGCTACTCAGCCCTCCGGCACGAACGGGCTGGAGGCGATCTCGGTACCGTCGGGCAGCGAGCAGATCTCGAAGTCGCTGAACACGTTGGGTGCCGCCAGGCGCAGCTGGCGCAGGCACTGCAGCGCCAGCGCGCGGATCTCCACGTCGGCGTGCTCGGTGGCGCGCATCGCGATGAAGTGCCGCCAGGCCCGGTAGTTGCCGGTGACCACGACACGGGTCTCGGTGGCGTTGGGCAGTACCGAGCGAGCCGCCTGGCGAGCCTGCTTACGGCGCAGTGTGGCGTTCGGCTCCTCGGCGAAGCGCTCCTCCAGCCCGGCGAGCAGTTCGTTGTAGGCCCGCTGGCTTGCCAGGGCCGCGGCGTGGAACAGCTGGTGTAGCTCAGGGTCCTCGGCGATGACGTCCGGCTCGACCATGGCGGCGGCCCGCTCGGGGACGTAGCGCTGGGACAGCTGCGAGTAGGAGAAGTGCCGGTGCCGGATCAGCTCATGGGTCAACGACCGCGACACACCGGTGAGGTAGAAGCTGACCGTGCCGTGCTCCAGCACCGAGAGGTGACCGACCTCGAGGATATGCCTCAGATAGCCGGCATTGGTGGCGGTCGCCGGGTTGGGCTTACGCCACGACTGGTAGCAGGCCCGGCCGGCGAACTCGGCGAGTGCCTGACCGCCGTCGGCATCGGTGGACCATGGTACGTCGGCGGGCGGGAAGAACTCGGTCTTGGCAACGAGCTGGACCCGCAACGGCACGGTACTCACCTCAGTGCCGCTCACCTCGACACCGCCCACCCCGACACCGCCCACCCCGTCAGGTCGGCTCACGGCGCACCACTCCTCTCACCTCTCACCCGGGCCGGCTCTCCAGCGCTCGCAGCGTACTGCGACACCAGTGACGCCTTGACTGACGTCGTTTATGACGCCATTCTTGACGTCATGGATCTCACTCCGTACACCAGCCAGCTGCGCGATGACCTCACCGCGGCTGCGACCGCAGGCGACGAGCAGACCCGGCACACCGCGGCAGCACTGGGTGCCGCGCTGGAACCCGCCGCCCGACTGGCAATCATGAACGCGCTGTCCGACCTCGCCGCGGAGGTCACCGCAGCGCTGGAGGACCGGGTGGTGGAGGTGCGCCTGGACGGCCGCGATGTGCGAGTCGCGGTGAGCTCGCCCGCCGACACCGGACCGGCGCCCTCCGAGCCCGGCGCGGCCCCCTTCGGCGACGCCGGCGGCGACATCAGGCGGATGACCCTGCGGCTGATCGACCAGGTCAAGTCCCAGGCCGAGCGCGCCGCCGCCGAGCAGGGCGTCTCCCTGAACACCTGGGTCTCGCAAGCCGTTTCGGGCGCGCTGCGCGGTGAGCCCTGGAACGAGCCGCGGTGGGCCCCGGGCGATCGCCGCGGCCGCAACCGGGTCCAGGGCTGGGTCCAGGGCTGAACAACCTCCCGGGGCTGAACAATCTCATTGAGGCTCATTGAGGAGCAATGGTGGAGCACGACGACACCGACGCATCGGTGGTTCGCCGGCAGGACTTCGCGTGCGAGGGACCGATCGACATCTGGGTCGAGCTCGACAGCGGACGGCTGGACATCACAGTGGAGGACGACACAGGGAAGGACGGCGCTGCCGGCCCTGGTGGGTTAGCCGTGCGGATCCGCCCCGACCCGGCTGGCCGGCCGCCGTGGACGGTCGGGATCGGCGGGCTGCTGACCTGGCTGGGGGAGCAGACCAGAGCGACCCCGCTGGGTGAGCTGGCCGCTGAGGCGGTGCGCCGCACAGTGATCGACTTCACCGGGCAGCGGCTTACCGTACGCACGCCTCGGGAGTACCCGCTGCGCACTGTGCCGCTGATAATCCAGGTGACCGCGCCATCAGGCTCGTCGATCAATGCTCGCGGCGGGTCCGCGGATATCGCCGTCACCGGGGTGGCCGCCGGGCTCGACGCCACGACCGGTTCCGGGCATGTCCGGGCGCAGCGCTGCACCGGGGTGGCTGAGGTCCGCACCGGCTCGGGCGACGTACGGCTCGGGACGGTCCTGGGCCGGCTGCGGGTGCGGACCGGCTCGGGACGGATCGACGTGACCAGCGTCGAGGGAGCTGAGGGCAGCGGCACCGTGCAGACCGGTTCCGGGGATGTCCGGCTGGGTTGTGTGAACCTGGACGCTGTCCAGCACGCCGTCAACGCTCGCACCGGCAGCGGTGACCTCACTGTGGTCGACGCCTGCGCGGGCGGCCTCGAGCTCACGACCGGTTCGGGGCAGCTGCGAGTAGGGATCCACCACGGTGTCCTCGCCGAGCTGGACGTCAGCTCCGGCTCCGGCCGCGCCCGCAGCGACCTCCCCGTCGGCGGCCCGCCTGCCGAGGGCGACGTCGCCCTGCGGGTGCGTGCCCGCACCGGATCAGGCGACGCCCTGGTCACAGCAGCACCCTCCTGACCGGCGCCGGCCCCGACATGGAGCCATATCGGGGTTACGGCCACCCCGATAGCCCCGATATGGCTCCATGTCGGGCACGCATAGCGTGAGTGGCGTGGCGCTGGCTCGGGTGCGTGGGGCGAGCGTGGAGGATGCTGACGTGCTGGCCGCTCTGCATCGGGCGACTTGGCGGGCCGCCTACTCCGCGCTGTTGCCGCCGGGGACCCTTGATGTGCTGGACGCACCGCAGGTGCGGGAAGCCTGGGCCGACACCGTCCGGGGCGGGGCCACGGTACTGATCGCCACCGAGGGCGACGACCCGGTCGGGTTCGTGGTGGCCGGTCCGGCACCCGAGGACGACGTGGCTGCCGCCGATGGCACGCTGCCCTCCGACGCGGCGCACACGATGCTGGTGAGCACTCTGCTGGTGGAGCCGAGGTGGGGGCGTCGCGGCCACGGCGGGCGGCTGCTCGCCGTGGCCGCGACGGTGCTGCGCGACGCCGGCGCCACCCGGGGGATCGTCTGGGTGCCCGTCGAGGACCCGGCCTCGCGGAGCTTCTACCGGCGCGCCGGTTGGATCCCCGACGGCACCGTGCGCACCCTGGACGCCGCCGGCCGCCCGTTACGCGAGCTCCGCCTCACCGGCCCCCTCACCCTCACACTCGTCTGACCCCCGGCGGTCCGGCGCCATTCGGAGCCGAACGGTGGTCTCTGCGCGATCGAGACCGCAATTCGGCTCCGAATGACGATCGGGCTCCTACAGGTCGAGGAGGGGTTCTAGGCCTACGGTGAGGCCGGGGCGGGTGGGGACCGTGCGGACAGCGAGGAGGACACCGGGCATGAACGACGAGCGGTCGAGCGTGTCGTGGCGGATCGTCAACGTCTCACCCTCGGTTCCCAGCAGCACCTCCTGGTGCGCGACGAGCCCGGTCAACCGCACCGCATGCACTCGCACCCCGTCGACATCGGCGCCCCGGGCGCCGGGTAGGGCACGGGTGGTGGCATCCGGGGGCGGGCCCATCCCAGCCTGCGCGCGAGCGGCCGCGATGAGCGCCGCAGTCCGGGCCGCGGTGCCTGAGGGTGCGTCGGCCTTGCGCGAGTGATGCAGTTCCACGATCTCCACAGAGTCGTAGAACCGGGCGGCCATCGTGGCGAACCGCATCGACAGGATCGCCCCGATGGCGAAGTTGGGGGCGATCAGCACCCCGAGATCGGGCTTGGGCGCGAGCCATTCGCGGACCTGGCTCAGCCGGGTCTCGGTGAAGCCGGTGGTGCCCACCACGGCGTGGATCCCCTGGTCCACGCAGAAGCGCACGTTGTCCATCACAACGTCGGGATGGGTGAAGTCGACGACCACCTCCGCGCCCGCGTCGGCGACGTTGAACATCCAGTCACCCGCGTCGACCATCGCGACGAGCTCCATGTCCGCGGCGGCGTCCACGGCCTTGCACACCTCGGTGCCCACCCGACCGCGAGCCCCGAGTACCCCGACCCGGATCGGGTTCTCCGCTGAGCGGTCCCCGGCCGGGGACATGGCGCGCAGCTGCTCGGCGGGGGTCATGAGGTCAACTCCGCTATCTCGTCGGGCAGGTCCTCCGCACCAGCGTAGGGGCCCACGACGGCGGCGGTGACCGGTCGGCGCAGCAGCTCGCGGGCGAGATCACCGACCTGTTCCTGGGTCACCGCGTCAATCCGTCGTAGCTCGTGTTCGACGGTGTGATGCTCGCCGTGGTCGAGCTCCGCGGTGCCGATCCAGGTCATCCGGGACCCGGCATCCTCCAGCCCGAGCACCAGCCCGCCACGCAGCTGCCCCTTGCCACGAGCCAGCTCGGTATCGGACAGGCCGTCACGGGCGAGGTCGGCCAGCACGTCACCGACCACCGCGGCCACCTCACCCAGCCGGCCCGGAGAACAGCCGGCATAGATCGACAGACTGCCGATGTCGGCGTAGCAGTCCACCGCGGAATACACCGAGTAGGCCAGCCCGCGCTGCTCGCGGACCTGCTGGAACAACCGTGAGCTCATCCCAGCACCCAGCGCGGCGTTGAGCACGCCGAGCACGTAGCGCCGGTCGTCGTGCCGGTCGACGGCCCGCACCCCCAGCATGAGGTGGGCCTGTTCCGAGGAGTCGGGGCACACGGCCAACGCGCGCCGGCCGTTGACCTCGGCCCGCCCGCGGCGCGGTTGCACGGGCTGAGCGCAACCCGTCAGGTGGTGTCCGAAACCGCGGGCCACCGCGGCCAGTACCGCGCCGTGCGTGACGTTGCCGACCACCGTCAGCACCATCCGCTCCGGCGTGTAGCGCCGCCGGTAGAAGCGGTACAGCGCCTCGCGGCTCATCCCGGTGACCGACTCCTCGGTGCCCAGTACCGGGCGAGCAAGGGGATGCGACCCGAACAACGCGGCGCAGAGCTCGTCATGCACCAGCTCCTCCGGGTCGTCGTCCCGCATCGCGATCTCCTCGAGCACCACGCCACGCTCGGTGTCCACATCGGACTCCTCGAGCAGGGCATCCCCCAGGACGTCGCACACCAGATCGACGGCGAGCTCGAGGTCGGAGTCGAGCACGTGCGCGTGGTAACAGGTGTGCTCCTTGGTGGTGAACGCATTGAGCTCACCGCCCACCGCGTCGATCTCCTGGGCGATCTCCACCGCGGAGCGCCGTGCGGTGCCCTTGAACAGCAGGTGCTCCAGGTAATGCGCCGCGCCGGCCACCGCGGCGGGCTCGTCACGCGAGCCGACCGCCACCCACATCCCCACCAGGGCCGAGCGCGAACCAGGCAGCTGCTCGGTGAGCACCCGCAGCCCGGAGGGCAGCACGCTGCGCTGGAGCGTTCCGCCCTGGAGAACTCCAGTCTGGAGCACTCCGACCGGGGGGTGCCGCCGCGCGGTCACGCTCCGGCCGGGACCTCAGCCGTGTCCGCGGCGGGGTCGATACCTCCCGAGGCGGGGGACGGATCGTCTCCACTGACCGGCACCAGGCTGATCTTGCCGCGGTTGTCGATGTCGGCCACCTCGACGCGCAGCTTGTCGCCGACCTTCACCACGTCCTCGACCTTGCCGATGCGCTTGCCGTTGCCCAGCTTGGAGATGTGCACCAGACCATCCTTGCCGGGTACCAGCGAGACGAAGGCGCCGAAGGCCGCGGTCTTCACCACGGTGCCGAGGAACCGTTCCCCGACCTTGGGCAACTGCGGGTTGGCGATGGCGTTGATCCGGCCGATGGCCGCCTCGGCGGACGGGCCGTCGTTGGCGCCGACGTAGATCGTGCCGTCGTCCTCGATGGAGATGTCCGCACCGGTCTCCTCGGTAATCGAGTTGATCATCTTGCCCTTCGGGCCGATCACCTCGCCGATCTTGTCAACCGGGATCTTGATAGCGGTGACGCGCGGGGCGTACGGGCTCATCTCGTCCGGCCCGTCGATGGCCTGCGCCATCACCTCGAGGATGGTCAGCCGAGCATCGCGGGCCTGGGACAGCGCCCCGGCCAGGACGTCCGACGGGATTCCGGCCAACTTGGTGTCCAGCTGCAACGCGGTCACGAACGCGTTGGTGCCGGCAACCTTGAAGTCCATGTCGCCGAAGGCGTCCTCGGCGCCCAGAATATCGGTGAGCGCGACGAAAGCGTCCTCGCCGTCGACCTCGCCCGACACCAGACCCATGGCGATACCCGCCACCGGCGCCTTGAGCGGAACCCCCGCGTTGAACATCGACATCGTGGACGCGCAGACCGAGCCCATCGATGTCGAGCCGTTGGAGCCCAGCGCCTCGGAGACCTGGCGAATCGCGTAGGGAAACTCCTCGCGGCTGGGCAGCACCGGGATCAGCGCCCGCTCAGCCAGCGCACCGTGACCGATCTCGCGCCGCTTGGGCGAGCCCACCCGGCCGGTCTCACCGGTGGAGAACGGGGGGAAGTTGTAATGGTGCAGGTAGCGCTTGGTGGTCTCGGGACCCAGCGAGTCGATCTGCTGCTCCATGCGCAGCATATTCAGCGTGGTGGCGCCGAGGATCTGGGTCTCACCGCGTTCGAACAGCGCCGAGCCGTGCGCCCGCGGAATCATGTCGACCTCAGCCGAGAGCGGCCGGATATCGGTGATACTGCGGCCGTCGATGCGCACCTTGTCCCTCAGGATGCGCTGGCGTACCGCTGACTTGGTCACGGCTCGGAATGCGGCGCCGATCTCCTTCTCCCGGCCCCCGAAGCGCTCCGCCAGCCGCTGCAGCGCACCGGCCTTGAGCTCGTCGAGCCGACTCTCCCGCTCCTGCTTGCCCGCGATGACCAAGACCCGCGCCAGCTCGTCGGCCACCGCCTCACGGACGGCGTCCAGGACGTCGGACTGGTAAGCGGGGAAGGTGGGGAACTCCAGCTCCGGGCGGCCGGCCGCCGCGGCCAGCTCCCGCTGAGCCTGGCACAGGGTACGGATGAACGGCTTGGCGGCCTCCAGCCCGGCGGCCACCACTTCCTCGGTCGGAGCCTGGGCGCCACCGGCAACCAGCTCAGTGACGGCCTCGGTGGCCTCGGCCTCGACCATCATGATCGCCACATCGCCGGCGGAGCCCTCCCCCACCACCCGGCCCGCGACGACCATGTCGAACACCGCGCGGCCGATCTGCTCATAGGTCGGGAAGGCGACCCACTGGCTGCCGCCGTCGTCGTCTCTCACCAGAGCCACCCGGGCAGCGCCGATCGGGCCGGAGAAGGGCAGGCCGGACAGCTGAGTGGACGCTGACGCGGCATTGATCGCGAGCACGTCGTATGGATCAGCCGGGTTGAGGCTGAGCACGGTGACGACGACCTGGACCTCGTTGCGCAGCCCATCCACGAAGCAGGGCCGCAGCGGTCGGTCGATCAGTCGGCAGGTGAGAACCGCGTCCGTGGACGGACGGCCCTCACGGCGGAAGAAGGAGCCCGGGATGCGCCCGGCGGCGTACATCCGCTCCTCGACGTCGACGGTGAGCGGGAAGAAGTCGAACTGCTCTTTGGGCTGCTTGGACGCCGTAGTGGCGGACAGCAGCATCGTCTCCTCGTCGAGGTGAGCGACAACGGCTCCGGCGGCCTGCCGGGCCAGCCGGCCGGTCTCGAACCGCACGGTGCGGGTGCCGAAGACACCGTTGTCCAGTAAGGCCGTCGTCTCATGCACCTGGGCGGAGGTGCTTGTGGTGGGGTCAGTCAATTTCTTCTCCTCCTCGCGACGCGGGCCAGGCGGTGGCACCATCGGCGCCGGAGCGAGGACTGCAGGCCGGTCTTCGATCGAAGCCCCCGGAGCAGGAGACCTGCTCTCGGGAGCCACTACCGAGGACCGGCGGACGACGGTCCCGACGACGGTGACGAGGCGGCGGCTCGTGCGGCGATGTGTGGTTGTGTATCGGTGCTGGCTCGCCGGTCAGCGGCGCAGGCCGAGGCGCTCGATCAGGGATCGGTAGCGCGCGATGTCGACCTTGCCGAGGTAGTTCAACAGGTTACGGCGGCGGCCGACCATGAGCAGCAGGCCGCGCCGGGAGTGATGGTCATGCTTGTGCTGCTTGAGGTGCTCGGTAAGGTCCACGATCCGCTTGGTCAGCAGGGCCACCTGCGCCTCAGGGGACCCGGTGTCCCCCCCACGCAGCCCGTACTCGGCGAGGATCTCACTCTTCTGTGCGGTGGACAGCGCCACGGGTCGATCTTCTCCTGTCATCTCGTACCGTGCGAGCCGCGCTGTCGCGCGGCGGGATGTGGCCGGAGCCGACCGCCACGGACCACAGCCGAACCCCTGGCGAGGTTACCAGCTCACGCGTCGGTCTCCGGTACCGCCCTCGATCGCCCAGGGTCGGGGCCGGCGGCGCGCCGTAGCAACCCGGCGAGCAACGGGAACCCCTCCCGCAGCAGGCGGGCCGCGGCGGCCAGCTCGGCCGGCGGAGCCAACGCTCGCAACGCCGGGACGAGCACCTCGTCACCGTGCTCCTCGACCGGCAGTGTCGCCCAGCTGACGGTGGGCCGGCTGAGCGTGGGGCGGGAGTCGCGGACCTGCTCCAGCGCGGCGCGAATCGCGGCTGGGTCACCGGAGGCGACCTCCGGAGTGAGCACCCGGCGTTCCAGCATCACCATCCGAGCCAGCACCGCCGGGTTGCCGATCTTCGCTCGGCGCCCGCTCATCAGCTGGCTGAGCATCGGCGCGCTCAGCCCGAGAACCTCGGCCAGCTGCGCCTGGGAGACAGCGAAGGCGACCACGAGTCGCCGCACCCGATCACCGAGCGGCTCCCCGTACCACTCCCGCTGCAGGGCGACGTTGCGCGCGACGGCGAGCTGCTCGTCCACCGGACTCCCCTTCCGTGCCCCGTACTGGCATCCTGCCAGGACCGCAGACGCGCCCCCAGACGCGACCCGAGACACGACCTCACAGAACGACCCCCGACGGCGACCTCAGAAAGCGACTCCAGACCCGGCCGCAGGCGCCGGGGACAGCACACCGTGATCGCTCACCCGGTCCTGTCGAACACCGTGCGGGTGCGCGCCACGTCGTCGTCGATCTGGGCGACGAGCTGCTGGGGGTCCTTGAAGCGGCGCATGCCACGCAGCCGCTCGACGAAGTCGAGCGCCACTCGCTCGCCGTAGAAGTCCTCGTCCAGGTCCAGCACGAATGCCTCCACCCGGCGTTCCCGTCCGGAGAACGTCGGGTTGGTGCCGATCGAGACCGCCGCCGACAGCTCCCGGCGACGGTGCACGAAGCGGCACGCGTACACACCGTCGGCGGGAATCGCGGCGTACCGAGGGGTGGACAGGTTCGCCGTCGGGTACCCCAGGCTGCGACCACGCTGGTCGCCGCGGACCACGATCCCCTCCACCCGGTGTGGACGGCCCAACGCGATGCCGGCGGCCGCCACGTCGCCCGCGTCGACGCAGGAGCGGATGTAGGTGGAGGAGAACGTCAGCTCGCCCTGGGAAAGCAGCCCCACGCCCTCGGCGGTGAAACCGAACCGCCGGCCCAAGGCCCGCAGCAGCTCGATGTTCCCGGCCGCTTTATGCCCGAAGGTGAAGTTCTCGCCCACCACCACCTCCGCCACGTGCAGGCGCTCGACCAGCACCTCGTGGACGAACTCGGCCGCCGGCATCCGGGACAGCTCGACGGTGAAGGGCAGCACCAGGAACACCTCCACCCCGAGCTGCTCGACCAGCTCGGCCCGGCGGCGGAGGGTGGTGAGCTGGGCCGGATGGCTACCGGGGCGGACCACCTCCGAGGGGTGCGGGTCGAAGGTCATCAGCACACCGGGAACATCCATCTCCCGGGCGTGCCGTACGGCCTGCCCCACCAGCTGGACGTGACCGCGGTGCATCCCGTCGAACACACCGATGGTGACCACGCTGCGGCCCCACCCGTTCGGGATGGCCTCCATCCCACGCCAGCGCTGCACGGACACCGAGGTTAACCGGGCCCGCCGGCCCCACTCTCAGCAGCCCGCGGGACGCAGCACCAGGACCGGGCGCGCCTGCTTATCACGCTCCGTGAGCAGGGCGATGGCGTGACCTTGCGGGTCGATCGCGGCGTACGTTCCGGCCAGCCCGACCGTCGGTAACGATCCCCCGTGAGCCAGTACCCGGACCTGTTGGGCGTCCACGGCGCGGTGGCCGAACGTGATAGCCACCACCTCGTCCAGCTCAGCGCAGAGCCGCGGTTGCGCCGCCAGCTCGTCGAGGGTGCGGGCGTCGTCCAGACCGAAGGGACCCACCCGGGTGCGGCGTAACGCGATGAGGTGCCCCCCGACCCCCAGCGCGACTCCAAGGTCCCTGGCCAGCGCTCGGACGTAGGTGCCGCCGCTGCACTGCACCAGCACGTCGAGGTCGGTCACGGCGTCGCCGCGGCGCAGCGCGAGGAGCTCGAACCGGGATACGACCACCGGGCGGGCGGCTAACAGCACCCGCTCACCGGCGCGAGCCAGCGCGTAGGCCCGCCGGCCGTCGATCTTGACCGCGCTCATCGCGCTGGGCACCTGCTCGATGGCGCCACGCAGGCCCGCGATGGCCGCGAGGACCTCCCGCTCGCCCAGCGCGGACGCGTCGGCGCCACCGGTAGGCTCGCCCTCGGTATCGTCGGTGCTGGTGCAAACACCGAGCCGCACCGTGCCCCGGTAGACCTTGGGTTCCAGCGGGAGATGCCCGAGCAGCTTGGTGGCGCGCTGCACGCCGCAGACGAGCACGCCGGTGGCCATCGGATCCAAGGTGCCGGCGTGCCCGATCCGGCGGGTGCGCAGCAGGCGGCGCAACCGTGCGATCACATCGTGCGAGGTCATACCAGCGGGCTTATCCACCACCACCAGACCGCCGGGCGCCAGGGCGGAGCTCACGTACCCGTCGCGTCGCACAGCGGCAGCCCGGGACAGGCCCGACCGACCAAACCGTGCACTGCCGCTACCCCTCTCGTCTGCTGTGACACGCGGTCCGACCTTACCGGGCTCCAGCGGTGTGACCTCGACCGTGCGCCTCAAACCGTGCACCTCAGACCGTGGGTGCCCGGTGCAGGGCGGCGCGTAGCGCGCCCAGGACGTCCTCGGCGGTGCCCTCGGCGGCGAAACCGGCGGCGAGGCGGTGGCCGCCGCCGCCGAGCTCCGCGGCGGCCGCGGAGACGTCGAGGCGTTGCCTGGCGCGCAGCGACACCGACCACCGGTCCGGGCCGGTCTCCTTGAGCACCGCGGCGACCTCGGCCTCGGAGGCGGTCCGCACGAGATCCACCACGCTCCCGACCTCCTCATCACGCAGATCCGCCACGTCGGCCAGCAGCACCGTGGTGTGCACCAGTCCTAGGCCCCGTGCCGCTGCGGGCTCGAGTCGCGCGCGACCGAGCACCGCTCCCAGCATGGCCAACCAGCCGAAGGGGTGGGTGTCCAGCAGCTCCCGGGCAATGGCGTTCGGATCGGCTCCCGCCGCCAGCAGCCGGGCGGCGAGGACGTGGGTACCCGGGGCGGCCCGGCGAAAGCAGCTGGTGTCGGTGACCAGGCCGGCGTAGAGACAGCGGGCCATCGGCTCGTCCAGCCCTACCTCGAGCGCGTCAAGCAGCTCGAGCACGAGCACCACGGTGGCCTCGGCGCCGGGATCCACCAGGTGGTGAGTACCGAACCGCTCGTTGGTGGCGTGGTGGTCGATCACGAGCACAGCGCTCGCGGTGTCCACCCGGCCGGACAGGCAGCCCAGCCGGCTTCGGCTGCCCGTGTCCACGGCGACGAGCAGCTCCGGCCGCTCGGGTACCTGGTCCGGCGGCACGATGAGGTCGGCGACGTCGAGCCCACGCAACGAGTCCGGAGTCTGCGCCGGAGCACCGAAGCTCACCCACACCGCAGCACCGCGCCGGCGGAGTGCCAGGCCCAGAGCCAGCGCGCTGCCCAGCGCGTCAGCGTCGGGGTGCACGTGGGCGACCAGTGTGACGTCTGTCGCGCTGTCGACGAGCTTCGCCGCAGCCCCCAGTTCCCGTCCCCACAGCTCCCGGTCCTGGGCGCGGTCAGTCATCATCCGTGCCCGCGTCCCGGGGCGCACGGTAGGGGTCGGGCTCCCCGGCGGGCGACGCGCCCGCCGCGATACGCGCGACCTCGGCGTCGGCGTCGTGCGCACGGGCCAGCAGCTCATCGATCCGGCGCACCCCGTCCGGGAGCTCATCGCAGCGGAAGGTCAGGGTGGGAGTGAACCGGAGACCCGTTCCACGCCCGACCAGGGAACGCAACACGCCGGTCGCACCGGCCAGCGCGGCGGCCGCACCGGCGGTGTTCGGCGGTGTGTCGACGGTCTCTCCGAGCACCGTGTAGTAAACCGTCGCGTCCCGGAGGTCCCCGGTGACCTTCGCGTCGGTGATCGTCACCATCGTCAGCCGGGGATCTTTGACCTCATGCTCCAGCCCCGACGCGACGATCTGGGCGATCCGTTTGGCGAGCCGGCGAGCCCGTGGGGGGTCAGCCATCGCAGCTCCTCAGTCCCTAGTCGTCTTCTGGGCCCAGTAGCCGGTGCCGGGCGGCCAACAGCTCCAGCTCGGGTCGTCCGGACACCAGCCGCTCACACGCCTGGAGCACGTCGCGCACGTGGCGGGCGTCGGCGGCCACGGCGGCCACCCCGATCAGCGACCGGCGGTGCAGGTCCGCGTGCCCGGCCTCGGCCACCGCGACCTCGAAACGTCGCCGAAGCTCCCCGATCACGGGCCGGAGCAGCGACCGCTTCTGCTTCAGGGAGTGCACATCGCCGAACAGGACGTCCAGCTCCACAGCACCGACGTACAACACTCACCACCGGGGTCGGTCGCTCTCGAAGGCCATCTGCCCTTGGGGTCGGTGGCCCGTGGGCCACCGACCCCAAGGGCGGTCAGGCGCGGGGCTTCTCCCGCATCTCGTAGGTCTCGATCTCGTCGCCGACCCGGAGGTCATGGTAGGACGAGAGCGTGAGGCCGCACTCGAAGCCCTCACGGACCGACGATGCGTCATCCTTGAACCGGCGCAGTGATGAGACCGTGAAGTCGTCGCGGACGACCACGTTGTCCCGAAGCAGCCGGGCCTTGGCATTGCGCCGGATCTCCCCTGAGGTGACCATGCAGCCGGCGATGGTGCCCACCTTGGAGGACCGGAACACCTCGCGGACCTCGGCGCGACCGAGCGCCACCTCCTCGTACTCCGGCTTGAGCATGCCCTTGAGAGCCTGCTCGATCTCGTCGATCGCCTGGTAGATCACCGAGTAGTAACGGATCTCCACACCCTCGCGGTTGGCCAGTGCGGTGGCCTTGCCGTCGGCTCGAACGTTGAACCCGAGCACGATGGTGTTGTCCGCGATGGCGAGGTTGATATCGCTCTCGGTGATGCCCCCGACACCCCGGGAGATCACCCGCAGATCGACCTCGTCGCCGACGTCGATCTTCAACAGGGCGTCCTCCAGTGCCTCCACGGTACCGGAGTTGTCACCCTTGAGGATCAGGTTGAGCTCACTGGTCTCCTTGAGCGCCTGGTCCAGATCCTCCAGGCTGACCCGTCGGCGGCGGGAGGCGAGGTCGGCGTTGCGCTCCCGGGTACGCCTGCGATCGGCGATCTGACGGGCGATGCGGTCCTCGTCGACGACGAGGAAGTTATCGCCGGCACCCGGTACCGAGGTGAACCCGATGACCTGCACCGGGCGCGAGGGCAGCGCCTCGATGATGTCATCGCCGTGCTCGTCTAACATCCTGCGGACCCGACCGTAGGCATCGCCGGCGACCACGGAGTCGCCGACCCGGAGCGTGCCCCGCTGCACCAGCACGGTGGCCACCGGCCCGCGACCGCGGTCCAGATGCGCCTCGATCGCCACTCCCTGGGCCTCCATCTCCGGGTTGGCCCGCAGGTCCAGTGAGGCGTCCGCGGTGAGCAGGATCGCCTCCAGCAGCGAGTCGATGTTGGTGCCCTCCTTGGCGGAGATATCGACGAACATGCTGTCGCCGCCGTACTCCTCAGGCACCAGCCCGTACTCCGTGAGCTGGCCGCGGATCCGGGTCGGGTCCGCGTTCTCTTTATCGATCTTGTTCACCGCGACCACGACCGGCACGCCGGCCGCCGTGGCGTGGTTGATCGCCTCCACCGTCTGCGGCATGACGCCGTCGTCGGCGGCCACCACCAGCACCGCGATGTCGGTCGAGCGCGCGCCGCGGGCCCGCATGGCGGTGAACGCCTCGTGGCCCGGGGTGTCGATGAAGGTGATCAGCCGCTCCACGCCCTCCAGCTCTGTGGCGACCTGGTAGGCGCCGATGTGCTGGGTGATCCCACCGGCCTCACCGCCCATCACGTTGGCCTGGCGGATGGTGTCCAGCAGGCGGGTCTTGCCGTGGTCGACGTGACCCATGACGGTGACCACCGGTGGCCGGGACGCGAGGTCCTCCTCGCCGCCGGAGTCCTCACCATAGGACAGGTCGAAGGACTCCAGCAGCTCGCGATCCTCGTCCTCGGGGCTGACAACCTGGATCTTGTAGTTCATCTCCTGACCGAGCAGCTCCAGTACGTCGTCAGAGACGGACTGAGTCGCCGTCACCATCTCGCCCAGATGGAACAGCGCCTGCACCAGCGCGGCCGGGTTGGCGTCGATCTTCTCGGCGAAGTCGGTGAGCGAGGAGCCACGACGCAGCCGGACGGTCTCGCCGGCGCCGCGCGGCAGCCGAATGCCGCCGACCGACGGCGCCTGCATGTTGTCGAACTCCTGGCGCTTCTGCCGCTTGGACTTGCGGCCCTTGCGCGCGGGACCACCGGGTCGGCCGAAGGCACCGGCCGCGCCCCCGCCACGGCCACGACCGCCGCCGCTGTTGCCGCCGGCACCCCCGGGACGCGCCGGTCCACCCCGGAAGCCGCCACCGCCGGCGGGAGCACCAGCGCCCCCGGGACCACTGGGAGCCCCGCCACCACCGCCGCGGAAACCGCCCCCGCCCCCACGACCGCCTGACCCACCGCCCGGACCTCCAGGTCCGCCCCGCCCACCATCACCGGACCGCCCCGGACGGCTCGGCCCGGTCCCCGGGCTGGGCGGTCGCGGGGGCATCATGCCGGGGTTCGGCCGTGCTCCGCCACTGCCGGGCGAGCCGCCGCGGCCAGTGCTCGGGCGGTGACCTCCACCCGGACGGGGTGGCATGTTGCCCGGCCCGGGTGGACTCGCGGACGGGCCGGGTCGCTGGCCCGACGACCGCGGCGGCGCGGCACCACCGACGCCGAAGGGGTTGTTCCCGACCCGCGGCGAGCGCGGACCCGGCTTCGGCGACCGGGGCCGGGGAGGCACGGGAGAACCGGTGGCACCGCCCTCGTCGGGCTGCGGGGCTGGGCGCTGCTCGGCGGGCGGACGTTGCGGAACCGCCCGCTGCTCCACTGCGGCGGACAGGGGTGTCGCCGGGCTGTTCGTCGCGGCCGGGCGGTCATCGACGGAGGGGGGCTCACCGACGGCGGGATGACCCGGAGCCATCCGACGCTCCCCTGGTGTCGCGCGCCGCGAGACCCCGAGCGGAGCGGCCCCGGCGGAGGCATCGCCAGGCGCGGATGCTCCTCGACGGGCGGGCGAGGGCGCGGGACCAGGCTTAGCCGTCGCCCCACCGACCGCGGGGTGGGTCACAGTGGAGTCACCACTGCTCACCCGACCGCCGGCCGGTGCTCCATTGGCGTGGGACGGCCTGCCTCCAGCGGAGGGGGCCTCGGAGGGAAACGAGTCACGAAGCTTGCGGGCGACCGGTGCCTCCACTGTCGAGGAGGCGGACTTCACATACTCACCGAGGTCGGCGAGTTTCTTGAGTACGTCTTTACTGGTGACACCGAGCTCTTTCGCGAGCTCGTGCACACGGGCCTTGCCTGCCACTGCTCTCCTCACTGGTGGAGCCGGCGGCAGTCCCGCTCGACCCCGTTACTAGTGCATGTCCATCGCTGTCAGAGCTTCATGACTGCGGGTACATTTCGGAATTGACCTGCTCTCTGCGTTGACCGCGCGCCGGGGCTGTCCCGGGCGTCGGGCGTGCCCTCAGCGGACCGAGGACCTCAAGCGTCTCCGAACGGCTACGTGAGAAAAGCATGCACCTCGGCGGTGTCGAGCGCCCCCGCAGCGCGCAACGCCCGCGGGAAGGCCCGGCGCCGCTCGGCCAGACGCAGGCATCCGAGGTCGGGATGCAGCCACGCACCTCGACCGGGATACCGACGCCGCGGGTCCGGGACCAGGATCCCTTCCACCGCCACCACACGCAACAAGCCGGAAGCCGCCGCCCTGGTCCGGCAACCCACGCAGGTGCGGACCGGCTCGGCGGGCCGCTCGCGGCGGCAGCGCCGGACCTGGTCCGGACAGGCGTAGACCGTCCCCCGGCGGCGGGCCACCACGATTCTAGCGCGTCGGCGCGGCGGGTGGAGAACTGGTATTGGTCACCGGTACCTCGGTGCGCCCGGGACGGGCCGACGGGGACGCTATCGGGTCGGCGTCACTTCGAATGTCAATCTTCCACCCGGTCAACCGGGCGGCCAACCTGGCGTTCTGCCCTTCCTTACCGATCGCCAGCGAGAGCTGGAAATCGGGCACGACGACCCGGGCCGTCTTAGCCCGGGCATCGACCACCTGCACCGAGACGACCTTCGCCGGGGACAGCGCATTGCCCACGAACGTCGCGGGGTCCTCCGCGTAGTCGATGATATCGATCTTCTCGCCACCCAGCTCGCTCATCACATTGCGGACCCGCTGGCCCATCGGTCCGATGCAGGCGCCCTTGGCGTTGACTCCCGCGACAGCGGACCGAACGGCGATCTTCGACCGATGCCCCGCCTCCCTGGCCACTGCGGGGATCTCCACGGTTCCGTCGGCGATCTCGGGAACCTCCAGGGCGAACAGCCGGCGTACCAGGTTGGGATGAGTGCGGGACAAGGTGATCTGGGGTCCGCGCAGTCCCCGCGACACCCCCACGACGTAACACTTGATCCGCTCACCGTGCCGGTAGGTCTCCCTGGGCACCTGCTCCACCGGTGGAATCACGCCCTCGGTCTCACCGATCTGGACCACGACCACGCCACGGGCGTTGGCCCTGGCGTCACGTTGCACGACCCCGGCGACGATCTCGCCCTCCTTGGCCGAGAACTCACCGAAGGTGCGCTCGTGCTCGGCGTCGCGCAGCCGCTGCAAAATGACCTGGCGGGCCGTGGTGGCCGCGATCCGACCGAACCCCTCGGGGGTGTCGTCCCACTCCTGACGGACGTTGCCGTCGTCGTCGAGCTCCTGCGCCAGCACCCGGACCAGGCCGGTCTTGCGGTCGACGTCGATGCGCACGTTCGGTTGGTGACCGTCGGTGTGCTTGTACGCGGTGAGCAGCGCCGTCTCGATGGCCTCGAGAACCGTCTCGAAGGAGATGTCCTTGTCCCGTTCGATGGCGCGCAGCGCGGCGATGTCGACGTTCACCGTTCCTCCCAATCCAACCGGCTCGCGCCGTCGAGCGCAGCGAGCTCGGTCGCGGGCGGCTGGCGGAACTCCACCTCCACCACCGCGCGACGCAGCTCCGCGTAGCGCACCCGGCACAGGGCTCCCGACGTCAGCAGCGTGACGCCCTCGTCATCGCAGTCACCGATTCGGCCGACCAGCTCCCCCCCGGATACCAGGGCAGCCCGGACCAGCCGCAGCCGGTTCCGCCGCCAGTGCCGCGGTCGGGTCAGCGGCCGGTCCACTCCAGGCGAGGCCACCTCGAGGGTGTAGGGACCGGCGATCAGCTCATCACGTCGGTCCAGGGCCAGTGACACCGCACGGCTCACCGTGGTGATGTCGTCCAGCCCGACGCCGACGTCCGAGTCGATGATCACTCGAATCAGCCGGCGCCGGCCTGCGCGCACCTCCTCCAGACTCTCGAGTTCGAAGCCGGTGCCGGACACCGCGCCGCGCACCACCGACTCGGTTGCTGAGCCGGGACTCGCGGGCTGCGTGGTCACCGTGGCCTCCTGACGATGAGTGACATTCTGCCTACGATGCGACGATGCGGGCGAGCGCCCAACGTGGCGCATCCCGGTCGGGATTACCTAGGGTATCGCGTCGCTGTACCGACCCGCGCCAAGCGGATCACGGTGCCGGCCCCGGCGAACGTCGGTCCTGGCAAGATGGTCGACCGTGTCAGCAGCCGGCCCCCACCGTCGCCATGTGCTGACCGTCGGAGCCACCCTGTTCCTCGCCGGCCCGGCGGTGCTGGCCGGGTGCACCCTACCGGCACGCGCACCAGAGGGGCCCGACCCGCTGGAGGCACCAGCGCTCCGCGCCGAGGCTGACGCGGCCCTGGCGACGGGGATGGCCCGGTCGGCGGCCCACGCCGACCCGGTACTGGCTGCGGCGGCCAGGGCGCTCGCCGCGGACCGGATGGCGCATGCGGCGGCACTGCGCGCCGAACTACGACGGGCTCGGCCCGGCCCGGCTCCCCACGGTGCCTCCCCCCCGGTGGCGCCCCCACCCGTCGATCCCGACCTCGCCGGCGCCCGGTCGACGCTGACCCAGACGGTGCACGCGGCACAAGACGAGGCAGCCGGGCTGGTCATGACACTGCCTGGGTACCGTGCGGCGCTGCTGGCCTCGGTGGCGGCCTGCTGCGCGAGCCACGCGGCACTGCTCTCATGACCCCGTCCCCCGACCACCCCCGCCCCGACCTGGAGACATATCGGGGCGAACGGACCCCTGCCGGACCCGAGATGTCTCCCTCTCGGGCGGGACGCCGGGTGCCGGTGGATGCCTTGCAGGGCGCGTTGGCGGCTGAGCATGCCGCGATCTGGGTTTACGGGGTGACGGCCGCCTTTGTGCCGAGCACGTTGGCAGAGCGGCTCGATGCGGCCGCGACCGCGCATCAGGCTCGGCGCGACGCCACTGAGCGGATGCTCATCGACGCGGGCACGCCGCCAGTGCCACCCGAACCGGGCTACCGCACTCCGGAACCGGTCACCGACGCCGCCTCGGCCCTGCGGCTGGCGATCACCGCGGAGACCGACGCGGCGGCGGCGTGGCGCTCAGTGATCGAGCGCAGCACAGCTGACCCAGACCTGCGCGGAGCCGCGCTGGATGCCCTGACCGGAGCGGCCGTGCGAGCCGTCCGCTGGCGGGCAGCCGTAGGCGGTACCCCGCTGACGGTGCCGTTTCCCGGGATGCCCTGAACGAGCGCAGGCCGCAGGCGAGCAGGCGGTTACCGTACGGGGCGTGCACACCGAGCAGCTTCGCATCCAGACCGGGTCCCGGGAACAGGTACACGACATCACCCAGGGCTGCCGCGCCTTCCTGGACCGGGTCAAAGCGGGTGATGGTCTGCTGCATGTCTGGGTACCGCACGCGACCGCCGGCCTTGCGGTGATCGAGACCGGCTCGGGCAGCGACACCGACCTGCTCGCTGCGCTGCGCGAGCTGCTGCCCGCCGACGACCGGTGGCGCCATCGGCACGGCTCCCCCGGGCACGGCAGGGATCACCTGCTCCCCGCGCTGCTGCCGCCTCACGCGAGCATCCCGGTGCTCGGCGGGCGACTCACGCTGGGCACCTGGCAGTCGATCTGCCTGGTGGATACCAACGTCGACAACCCGGTCCGAACGGTCCGGTTGAGCTTGATCAACGGCTGACGCCTACTTGCTACACAGCTCCCGCAGGTGCGCCACCACGCCGTCCACCGGCACCTCGGTGCGTTCCCCGCTGAGCCGGTCCTTGACCTCCACGACACCCGAGGTCAGACCGCGCCCCACCACGAGGATGGTCGGCACGCCGATCAGCTCGGCGTCGGCGAACTTCACCCCGGGGGTGGCCGGGCGGTCGTCGAGGATCACCCGTAGCCCGGAGGCATCCAGCTCAGCGGCCAGCCGCTCGCCGGCGGCGCCGACCGTGTCGTCCTTACCCGCGATCACCAGGTGCACGTCGGCCGGGGCGATCTCGCGCGGCCAGATCAGCCCGTGCTGGTCGTGACTCTGCTCGGCGACTGCGCCGACCAGCCGGGAGACCCCGATGCCGTAGGAACCCATGGTGATCCGGACCGGCTTGCCGTCGGGACCCAGCGCGTCCAACGCGAAGGCGTCGGTGTACTTGCGGCCGAGCTGGAAGATGTGCCCGATCTCGATTCCGCGGGCGGTGACCAGGGTGCCGGCCCCGTCGGGTGAAGGGTCACCGGCACGCACCTGGGCGGCCTCGATGGTGCCGTCGGGGGTGAAGTCACGCCCGCACACCAGGTCGACGACGTGGTGCTCGGGTCGGTCGGC
This sequence comes from Pseudonocardiales bacterium, assembly GCA_019243635.1. GTDB lineage: Bacteria > Actinomycetota > Actinomycetes > Mycobacteriales > Pseudonocardiaceae. Next base: position 82,485 of record JAFAUB010000031.1, on the reverse strand, counting down.
GCCGGTGGCCCACACGGTGCCCTGAACCACCCGGGGGTCGACGAGGTAGCGAACCCCGTTCGCGCCGAGCGCGCCCGGCCCGATGTAGCCCTTGACCAGAAACGGGTGCGCGGCGAAGTCCGCCTCGTCCAGTAGCGCTACCTCGGCCGGGGCCAGCGAGGCCGCCAACCGTTTCATGTCGACCTCGCGGTCGCCGGGGACCCCGACCCCGAGCAGGTCCCAGTGCCGCGCACCGGGTTGCCGGATCTTGACCATGACGTTCTTCAGAGTGTCCTCGGCGCTGAAGCCGCGGCCCAGACCCGCCCCGTTGAGGTGTGCCACCAGCGTGTCGATGGTCGGCGTGCCTGGGGTGTGCAGCACCCGGGCCGGCGGTAGGCCCTCGATGGGACGCTCCGGGGGCGCCGGGGTGGTCACCGCCTCCACGTTGGCCGCGTACCCCGACTCGGTGCCGCGAACAAAGGTGTCCTCACCGGTCTCAGCTTCGGCGAGGAACTCCTCGCTGGTCGAGCCGCCCATCGCGCCGGAGTGCGCCGACACGATCATATAGCGCAGCCCGAGCCGGTCGAAGATCTTGATGTAGGCCTCGCGGTGCGCTCGGTAGGATCGTGACAGCCCCTCGTCGGAGAGGTCGAAGGAGTAGGAGTCCTTCATCAGGAACTCCCGGCCGCGCAGGATCCCGGCGCGGGGGCGCTCCTCGTCCCGGTACTTGGTCTGCACCTGGTAGAGGATCACCGGATAGTCTTTGTAGGAACTGAGCTCGCCCTTGACGGTGAGCGTGAACAGCTCTTCGTGGGTGGGGCCGAGCAGGTAGTCGCCACCCCTGCGGTCGCGTAGCCGGAACAGGTTCGCGCCGTACTCGCTCCAGCGACCGGTGGCCTGGTAGGGCTCCCGAGGCAGCAGCGCGGGGAGCTGGATCTCCTGCCCGCCGATCGCGTCCATCTCCTGGCGCACCACGGCCTCGATGTTGCGCAGCACCCGCAGGCCCAGCGGCAGCCAGGAGTAGATCCCCGGAGCGACACGGCGGACGTACCCGGCACGCACCAGCAGCTTGTGACTGGGTACCTCAGCGTCCGCCGGGTCCTCGCGCAGAGTCCGCAGGAACAGCGTCGACAACCTGGTGATCATGTTTCGGGGACTCCTCGGACAGCGGCGATGACGAAGCTCGCAGCGTATCGAGGCCTGACGGTAGCCGGCCCTCCCGGTCACCGTCCTCGGGAGCAATCACGAGTAGCCGAGCGGCACCTCAGTCCCGACCGATCACCTCTGAGACGTCGACCACCACGGGGACGTCAGACGTCTGGGCTCGCTGCGACGCGACAGACAGGGCATCGACGAGCCGCTGGAGATCCTCCCCACCGAGGACTCGGCTCGCTACCAGCACGCCCTCGGCGTCCTCCAAGTCCAAGGTGGTGAGCCGGGTCGCCAGGTCGGTCCGCACGATGATCGTCAACCCGTTCAACGCGCTGATCCGGACACCCGGGTCGTCCGAGGACCCGGCGGGGAACTCGTTCTCGTCGTCCACCAGCCTATCGTCGCCTACCGCCGCGGTCAGGTCCATGCCGGGTGCCTGTGGACAAGCCGTGAGCGGCATTGCGAGTGGGAACACTGTTACTCACTCACAAGGCCCGCTACCGAGCCGACCACGACGATGGCGGGCGGGCGGATCCCCGCGCTGGCGACGGCGGCGTCCACCAAGGTGCAGTGCACCACGCGCTGGCCTTGCAGAGTGCCACTGGCGATCACGGCGACCGGGGTGTCCGGCGGTCGACCATGAGTGATCAGGGCGTCGGCGAACACGCCGATCCGCTCCACCGCCATGAGCAGCACCAGGGTGCCGCGCAGCCGCCCCAGTGCCGGCCAGTCAACCAGCGAGCGGGGATCACCCGGGGCCACATGCCCGGACACGACGACGAACTCCTGGGTCAGGCCGCGGTGCGTCACCGGGATCCCCGCCGCCGCCGGTACCGAGATGGCGCTGGTGACGCCGGGGACCACGGTCACCGGCACCCCGGCGGCCACGCAGGCCAGCACCTCCTCGAAGCCACGCCCGAAGACGTAGGGGTCGCCGCCCTTGAGCCGCACCACGAACCGGCCGGCCTTGGCGTGCTCGATCAGCTGCGTGTTGATCTCCTCCTGGGCCATCGCCCGGCCGTAGGGCACTTTCGCCGCGTCGATCACCGTCACATGCGAGCCGAGCTCGTCCAGCAGCTCCCGAGGCGCGAGCCGGTCGGCCAGCACCACGTCGGCTCGGGCCAGCAACCGCCGCCCGCGCACGGTGATCAGGTCGGGGTCGCCAGGTCCCGCACCGATCAGCGCCACCCCCGGAGGCGTGATGCGCGCTTCTGCGTCCGGAGCGTCGTCCACCACCCCGGTGCGCAGCGCGTCGAGGATCGCGTCCCGGACGGCCGCGGAGCGGCGCGGGCGGCGCCCGGCGAGCACGCCGATGAGCAACCCGTCGTGTTCCCCGGTGGCCGCGGTGACGGCACTGCCACCGGTCGCGTCGTCGGCGCGCACGCAGAACACCCGCCGCCGCTGCGCCTCCGCAGCCACTGCGGCATTGACTGCGGGCTCGGAGCTGCAGGCCAGCGCATACCAGGCGCTCTCGAGATCGCCGTCGGTGTAACCCCGGACCTCCCAGCGCAGTTCCCCCGCCGTGGCCATCGCCTCGACGGCCGGGGTGGCGTCGGGGGCGATGAGCCGCACGTCGGCACCGGCGGCGATCAGTCGTGGCAGCCGCCGCCCGGCGACCGTGCCCGCGCCGACCACGACGACCCGACGCCCGGTCAGGTCCAGTCCCACCACGTACGGCTTCACGGGACCGGCTTCCAGGACAGCAGCGCGTTGACCGCCGCCGCAGCGACCGCGGTGCCGCCCTTGGCGCCGCGGTTGGACAGCGCGGGCAGACCCGAGTCTCGTAGCGCCGCTTTGGCCTGCGCAGCATCGACGAAGCCCACCGGCAGTCCGATGACCAGCGCCGGACGCAGCACGCCGGACGCAGCCAGCCGGATCAGCTCGCGCAGCGCGGTCGGCGCGTTGCCCACTGCCCACACCGCGCCCCCGGGGTGCTGCGTGGCGGCCACCTGGATCCCCGCCGCGCAGCGAGTCAGTCCCTGAACCGGCCCCGGAGCCAGGTCCAGCGCGACCACAGACCGCCGTGAGGTGATGCCGGCGGCGAGCATCCGGACATCGACCACCAACGGTGCCCCGCCGGCCAGCGCCCGCTGCCCCGCACTCAGCGCGTCCTCGTCGCAGACCAGGTCGGTAGCGTACTCGAGGTCCGCGCTGGCGTGGATCACCCGCTCGGTCACCGCGCGGGTACCCGGCGGCAGCCTCGCGGTATCCACCTGGGACCGGAGGATCCGGTATGACTCGACCTCGATCGGATGCTGGGCCGGCGTCACGTCCTCCCCTTTCCGCCCCTCGGCACGCGGACAGCTTGCCGCCACAATGGTGCATGCACCGAAGGTGGTGTGGGTGCACGCACCGAAGGTGGTGGGCCGAACGGAGACCGCGGATGAGCCCTGAAGATCACGATGATGAGCTGGCCACCCAGTATGTGCTCGCCCGACGCCTGCGTCCGGACCTCGACGGGGACGAGCTCGCTCGACTGGTCGTCTCCAGACTCAGCGAGGACCAGTTACTGCACCTCGCGGGGGACGCGCTCGCCTGGGCGCCCCATCCCACCGACCGCCAGGACTTGGCGCTGCGCTACGTGCGGAACTTCATACTCGCCATGGAAAGCGACCCCGATGAGAAATGACGTCGCGGGCAACGTGGGTGCCCAGGTCGCCCCGCCTCACCCTGTCCGGGCGGTGACCACCAGCGCGTTACCCTGCTGAGCCATGAGCACCGGCCACCCCGGTACACCGGAGAGGGGATGACCTGATGCAACCGGCACAGGGTCGATGGCTACAGGGTCGATGGTCACTGGGTCGATGGCTACAGGGTTGATCTCGTTCGTGGGCGCTGGGCCCGGCGCACCGGACCTGCTCACCCTGCGTGCCGCGCACCGGCTCGCAACCGCTGACGTGGTGGTGTGGGCGTCCTCGCTGGTGCCCGCGGCGGTGCTGGAGCACTGCCGCGACGGTGTCGAGCTGCACGACTCGGCGGGCATGACACTGGAGGATGTGCTCGCGGTGTACACGGCACACCCGGACGCCGCGGTGGTGCGGCTGCACTCCGGGGACGTCTCGTTGTACTCCGCGCTGACGGAGCAGATCAGCTGGTGCACCCGACACAACCGGGCCTTCGAGATCGTGCCCGGGGTCGGCTCGCTGGCCGCCGCGGCGGCAGTCGCCGGGGTGGAGCTCACCGCGCCGGGGGTGGCGCAAAGCGCCGTGCTCACCCGGCTCGGCGGCGGCCGGGCCGCGGCCTCGATGCCGGCCGGGGAGAGTGTCGCGGGCTTCGCCGGCCATGGCACCACGATGGCCATCTACCTGTCCGCGGCCCGGCCGGCCGCGTTGCGCGAGGAGCTGCTGGCCGGCTACCCACCGCAGACCCCTGCTGTCGTCGTCGCGAAAGCCAGCTGGCCGGACGAGACGGTGATCACCACCACGGTGGAGGGACTCGCCGACGCGTTGACGGCCTCCGGGATCCGCACCGCCGCGCTGGTGCTGGTGGGACCGGCGTTGTCCGGCGCGGGGGCCCGCAGCCGGCTTTACGATCCCACCTACTCGCACGGGTGCCGCCGCCGCTCACCACCGGACAGCACCATCGGGCGGCCCATCCCCGCCGACAAGCGCAGGCGCCCGTGACCGCCGACATGCGTGGTCCCCTGGAGGCGGCATCGTGACCGGCCTGCTCACTGTTGTCGGGCTGGGCCCGGGCGCTCCGGCGCATCGCACCCGGGCCGCTGAGGACGCCGTCCGGGACGCGCAGGTCGTGCTCGGATACCGCGTTTACCTGGCGGCCTGCGCCGATCTCACGGGCCCACACCAGAGCGTGGTGCCCAGCGAGATCGGCGCCGAGCGACAGCGCGCCGAGGACGCGGTAGGCGCGGCGGCCGGCGGGGCGCGCGTGGCGCTGGTGTCCTCCGGTGACGCCGGGGTCTACGGGATGGCGTCGTTGGCCTTGGCCACCGCCGCCGCAGTGGCGCCGGCGCGGCGCCCGTCGGTGCGGGTGGTGCCCGGCATCACGGCGGCCGTCGCGGCGGGCGCGCTGCTGGGAGCCCCGCTGGCTCGTGACTTCGCCTGCCTGACGCTGTCCGATCTGCTCGCCCCCTGGGAAGCGGTGGAGACACGGCTCCGCGCGGTGGCCGCCGCGGACCTGGTGCTCGCGCTGTACAACCCGCGCTCGCGAGGGCGCTCGTGGCAGCTTAGCCGGGCCCGGGAGGTGCTCGCCGAGTACCGGCCCGGGGACACCCCGGTCGGGCTGGTCACCGACGCGGGGCGGGACGGCGAGCGAGTGGAGCTGGCCACACTGGCCACTCTGGACCCGGCCAGAGCGGGGATGCGCACCGTGGTGGTCGTCGGCTCCACGAGCACCAGCCGGCTCGGCGCCTGGTTGGTGACCGCCAGGTCACTCGGTGCACAACCATGACCGTCAATGCGCTGTACTGCGCCATCTCGACCCCATGGGCGGGGGCGGCATCGTGACCGTTCATCTGGTGGGTGCTGGACCCGGTGACCCGCAGCTGATCACCCGGCGCGGCGCGGCGCTGCTGGCTCGAGCCGAGCACGTCGTCTACGACCGCCCCTCGATGGCCGACATCCTGGCCCTGGCGCCGACGGCCACCGCGCACCGCGTCGGCAGGCGGGGCGCCGTTCCGGCTCCGCCACAGCACGAGATCAACGCGCTGCTCGTCGAACTCGGCCGGACCGGGGCGTGCGTGGTGCGGCTCAAGGCCGGTGACCCGTTCGTGGTGTCCCGCGGCGGCGAGGAGGCGATAGCGCTGGCCCGCGCCGGAGTGGACGTCGAGGTGGTACCCGGCGTGTCCGCCGCGACGGCCGCGCCGGCCGCGGCCGGGATCCCGGTGATGGTCCGGCAGCGCTCCCGCACGCTCACCGTGGTCGCCGGCAACGACGACGTCGACGAGGTGGACTGGGACGCGGTGGCCCGGCTGGGGGGCACCGTGGTGTTGCTCACCGGCCGAGCGGTGCTGCACCGGGTGGTCGCCGCGCTGCGGGCGGGCGGGATGCCGCCCGACACCCCGGTCGCCGCGATCAGCGCCGCCGGCCGCCCGCACCAGCGCACCGTCCGCGGCACCCTGGCGCGCCCGCCGGCCGCGCGGCTGCCCGCACCGCTGACCGCGGTGATCGGTGACGTGGCGGCCCTGGACGTCACGTCCGGCGAGGTGAGCTGTGCGCATCCCTGACGGCGTCGTCGCTTCCTCGGTCGCGTCATGAGTGCGGCCCACCTTGGCCTTCTCGTCCCGGCCGACACTCCGGTGCACCGGCTGGCGCCGCAGTGCAAGGTGGCCGCCACCGCGTTGTTCGTGCTCGCCGTGGCGGCCACTCCGGCCGGCGCCTACCGGCCCTACCTGTGGTATCTCCTGCTGCTCGCCGCCCTCGCCGCGCTGGCCCGACTGCCGCCGCTGACGCTGAGCCGCCGGCTGCTGGTGGAGGTACCGTTCCTGCTGTTCGTGCTGGCGCTACCGGTTCTCGACGGGCCACCGCGGCTGACGGTGCTCGCAGTCAGGCTGTCGGTACCCGGTTTGCACGCGGCGGCGACTATCGCGCTGAAGGCGACGTTCGGGCTGCTCACCACCGGCATCCTGGCCGCGACCACGCCGCTACCGGAGATCATCACCGGGTTGGAGCGGTTGCGGGTGCCGAGGGTGTTCACCGCAGTCGCGGCGTTCATGGTGCGCTACACCGAGGTGCTGGCCGCCGAGCTGGCCAGGACGCGTACCGCCGCGGTCTGCCGGGGGGGGAGCCCGCGCTGGTTCTGGCAGGTCCACGACGTGACGGCCGGGCTCGGCGCATTGGTCGTCCGCTCCTTCGAGCGCGGCGAGCGGGTGTACCTGGCGATGGTCTCCCGCGGCTACACCGGAGCCGTGCCGACCGCGCCGGCCGGTGCCGCAGCGTCTCGGGTGGCGTGGACCGCCGCGCTGGCCGTGCCGGCGCTGGCCGCGATCGCGACGGTCCTGGGATGACCGGCGCCGCCATGACGAGCCGGGCGATGCTGGTGGTCGGGCACGGCAGCCGGGACGCCGACGGGGTGTCGGAGTTCTGGACCCTGGCCGCCACAATCCGCGCCGCCGCGGGGGACCTGCGGACCGGGTTCGGCTTCATGGAGCTGGCCTCACCAACCGTCGATGAGGCCATCGACGAACTGGTCAGCCGCGGCGCCACCGAGATCGTCAGCGTGCCACTGGTGCTGCTGGCCGCCGGGCACCTGAAGAACGACGGTCCCTCGACACTGGCTCGGGCCCGGGCCCGGCACTCGGGGGTGCGCTTCTGGCTGGCCCGCGACCTGGGCATCGAGCCGCACGTCCTGGAGATCGCGGCGGACCGGATCCGGCACGCCGCCGGTGACGCCGACCCGGAGAAGCTGGGGGTGGCACTGATCGGGCGCGGGTCCAGCGACCCGGACGCCTGCGCGGACCTGTGGAAGGTCAGCCGACTACTCGCCGACGGGCGCGGGCTGGGCACCGTCGAGCCCGGGTTCGTCTCCGTCGCCACCCCATCGGTTCCCGAGACACTGGAGCGACTGCGGCTGCTCGGCACCGGGACCGCGGTGGTCGCCCCGTTCTTCCTGTTCCCCGGGGTGCTGGTGAACCGGATCCACGCCGAGGCGGCCGCCTGGGCGCGGGAGCACCCCGAGGTCGAGGTCCGCGGCGCCGAGCACCTGGGGTCCGACCCGCGGCTGGCCCGGCTGGTGCTGGAACGCTACCGGGAGGCGCGGGCCGGCGACGTGCGGATGAACTGCGACCTGTGCGCCTACCGGGTCCAGCTGCCCGGCTACGAGTCCAAGGTGGGCACGCCGATCTCGCTCACCCCACACGGCGACGGACGGGCGGGCGGCCCACGACGGGGCCGCCGGACCACCCGCCCGCCCGCCCCCGCGCCGCAGGTCCGTCGCGGGCGGTTCGTCGGCTCTGGGCCCGTCGGTTCTGGGCACGCAAGCGAGCGTCCTGCGATCGAGGTACGGGATCTGGACTTCGCCTATCCGGACGGCCGCCGGGCGTTGTCCGGGGTCTCGATGCACGTCCAACCCGGTGAGCGGGTCGCCCTGCTCGGCCCGAACGGCGCTGGCAAGACCTCGCTGGTGTTGCAGCTCAACGGGGTGCTCACGCCCTCGGCTGGGTCGGTGCTCATCGGCGGTGTGCAAGTCGGGCGGCGCACGCTGCCCGAGGTCCGCAGGCGGGTCGGCGTGGTCTTCCAGGATCCCGATGACCAGCTGTTCACCCCTACGGTGGGGCGCGACGTGGCGTTCGGGCCTGCCCATCTGGGGTTGTCCGGCTCCGCCCTGGAGGCCCGGGTCACCGAGGCGCTGTCCTATGTCGGCCTGGCCGATGCCGCTGACCGTCCACCGCACCGGCTGTCCCTGGGCGAGCGGCGGCGCGCCGCGGTGGCCACGGTGCTGGCCATGCATCCCGAGGTGCTGGTGCTCGACGAGCCGACCGCCAACCTCGACCCGGCGGCCCGGCGAGAGCTCGCGGATCTGATCAAGCGGCTCGGGATGACGACGCTGCTGGTCACTCACGACCTGCCCTACGCGCTGGAGCTGTGCCCGCGCACGCTGGTGATCGACCACGGGCAGATCGTCGCTGACGGACTCACCCGGGAGGTACTCGCCGACACCGGGTTCATGAGCGCACACCGGCTGGAGCTCCCTACTGGCTTCAACCCGCTGGGCGCCTGACCAGGTGACCCGTTGACGCCGCTGCCATTACCGCCGTCGACTCCCGCTAGGTCCGCGCCATCGTGCTGGGGCTCGCCGTGCCGCAGGAGGCCGCCAAGCCCCAGTCATCCTGGACGTACTCCTGGGTCGGCTGGTGCCGCACACCGCGGAACGTCGGACCGCCGACCGGCGTGAGCAGGTGCCGCTCGAGGAATGCCGCCGTCCGCACCACCGTGAACTCCACCCAGCCACCGGCCACGGCCCGCATCCCGTCACGGGCGCAGACATCCCAGCGGCTGGCCCGACCGGTCACGCTGACGCACCGTGCGGTGACGACCAGCTTCGTCCCGGCGCACACGGGCGCCTGATGAGACAGCGACACCCTGGTACCCAGGCTGTCCTCATCATCACCGATGACCTGACGCAGCGCGTCCATCGCGGGCCACTCGCAGAGCGCCACCAGGATGCCGGTGGCGAGCACGGCGGGCTTCCGAGCGAACTCCGCCGCGCCAGGAAACAGAGTGGTGACCAGATCCTGCGGACGCACCCGGTAGGTCAGGGTCCGCGCGACGCCGGGAACGAGGCCGGAGCTCACCATGTCGTGCCGTCCGGAGCCACGCAGACGCCGGCGTGCCCGTCCGGCAGCCGGCAGTACCATTCGCCGTCCTCGGCCAAGCCGTTGATGTGACCCAGCACGCTGCGGCAGCGCTGGAGGCCCGCTGGACAGGGGTCTGGGGCGGGTGTGGGTGGCGTGATTCGCGTGAGTGTGAACATAACGGCGGACAGTAATAGCTCGGCTGCTCCGAGTCATAACTGTCGCTTCACCCGAACGGACGACTGCTGTCGGGCACGGCTGCCTCTCCCACCCTCCAAGCGCGCAGATGCACGTGCATAGACACGTGCATCTGCGCGTCTTAATGATCCCCTCCAGATGCGAGCAGATTCACCCTGTCGAGGGGCGGTGGTCGGGAGTGTCGCGACCATCGAACAGATCAGCGCGCTGTCCGACGAGCTGTACCCGGCCAGGGGACCCGCCGAGGACTACTCGCTTTCGCGCAACGTGATCGCGTCGGTCGGACAGATCTCCACGCACTCGCCGCAGGAGGTGCAACGCGCCGCGACGACCGTCGGACGCCGCGGCGCGGGGCGCAGCGCGTGCTCCGGGCAGGTGCGCAGACACGCCCCACACGCGGTGCACGCCGCGCTGATCGACAGTGGCCTCGACGGGGGACTCGACGGGGGGGCGAGTGCCGCGACCGCGACCGTGACGTGCTCGCCGCGCAGCTTGGGCACGATCAGCGATCCCCCGCCGAGGTCGCGGGCCGCGAGCAGAGCGGCGGCCTCGGCGACGCTGCGGGTACCGACGTGGCCGCGGACCGGCTCGCTGGGGTTCGGCACGTCTACCGCGTCGAGCTGCGCCGCCGGGTAGCAGCGCAGCGGCGCGCCGTGTTCCCTGATCACGGCGAGCAGCCCGGGCTCGTCGCGGCGGCGGTCGATGGTGCCGAACGCGGTGACCTCACTGAGGTCCACCACGGCGACCCGCAGTGCCGACCAGACCGCTGCCGCGCGCACGCCGCGAGACGACCCGAGCCCGACGACCAGGTCGGTGGCTCGACCCCACGAGCAGGTCTCGCGCCTCAACGCCGTCCCCACAGCAGCAACACCGGGTTGGTCGCGGCCAGCCGCACCGACCCGTCGGGTAGCTCCGCGAACCGGGACGCCGCCAGCTGCACCCCGCCGACATGGTGGCCCGCCTCCCGCAGTGCCGCGCGGCAGGGCGCGAGGCGATCCAGTGCAGCCAGCGTGACCACCACGCGGGGCGAGGCACGCGCCGCGGCCAGCACCACATCCGGCCCTCCCCCGCCGACGAACACCGCGTCAGGTTCGGGCAGCGCGCTCAACACGGCCGGCGCCTGTCCCTCGATCACCCGGACGTCCACCCGGTGCGCGCTCGCGTTGGCCACCAACCGCACACACTGCGCGGGATCCCGCTCGACGGCGACCACGGCGGCCCCGAGCCGCGCGCACTCCACCCCGACCGAGCCCGACCCCGCTCCCAGATCCCACACCAACCGGCCCGGCCCCGGGGCCAGCCGCGCCAAGGCCAGCGCCCGGACCTCCGACTTGGTGATCATCCCCTCGCGGTGCGAGAACTCCGCCTCCTCCAGTGCCCAACCGGCCGAGGGAGGCACCGGCTCGCCACCGGCGATCCAGCCTCGGGTAGGCACCGTGTGCTCATCGGCCAGGCACAGCACGACATGCGGATCGCGCGGCGGCCCGCCGTCGAAGGGTCGCACCCGCTCGTCGGGCCCACCGAGGTCCTCGGCGACCAGCACGGTGCGCCGCCAGCCGGCCAGTCCGGCAACGATCTCCACAGCTCCCGCTCCCGGTCCCGTCAGCACCGCGACCGCCGGATGCGCCCGGCACACGTTGAGCGCACCGCGCAGCGACCTGCCGTGCGCCGAGACCACGGCGACGTCGTCCCAGGACCGGCCCAGCAACGCGAACGCCCGCGCCACGCTGGACCGTGCCGGCAGCACCACGGGTCGCAGGCCGCGCGTGCGCAGCGCCCGCACGATACCGAAGAACCCGGGATCGCCGCTGGCCAGCACCACGACCGGTGAGGTGTCCGGCAGCCCGTCCAGCTCCGCGGGCCCGAGCACGGTAGCGCCGACGGGCACCGGCACGACGGCGAGCTGGTGGGGGGCGCCGACCACCACCCGCGCGCCCGCCAGCGCCCGCGCCGCGGCGGGCGGCAGCGCGGCACCGTCAAGACCGACCACGGTGACGCTCATTGCACCCAGTCCGGCTCGGTCGCGGCCACCACCCGCCGGCCGGTGAAGTCCACCATTGCCGCCTCCGCCCGTAGTGGGTGACCGACCTCGGCGCTGAAGCGACGCAGCGTGTCGGCCACCCGGGCGCAGACGTCGTCCCCGCATGTTCGCAGTAACCCGCCGACCTCCCAGACCTCATAGGCGCGCCGGGCGGTCGGGGCGCCGCGTATCTCCGCGATGTCCTCCGGGCCACCGCCGTGCGTGGCGGTGATCTCCGCCAGCAGGCCGGTGTCCACCTTGGACCGGGTGTAGTGGGTCATCAGGATCCCGGAGGCCAGCTTGGTCAGCTTGCCGATCATGCCGACGAACACCACCTCGGTCAAGCGGTGCTCCACCGCCCGGCGCAGCGCCGCCCCGGTGAAGTCGCCGACCTCCACGAACGCCACCGGTGGCAGGTGCGCCAGCAGCCGCATCGCGGCCCGCTCGGTGCGCCCACCGGTGGCCAGCACCAGCGTCGGCACCTCCTGCGCGGCCATCACCGCCACCGCCTGCTCGACCGAGGCCCGCCAGGACGCGGTCGAGAACGGGCGGACGATCCCGGTGGTGCCCAGGATGGAGATCCCGCCCTCGATGCCCAGCCGGCGGTTGGTGGTCTTGCGCGCCATCCGCTCCCCCCCGGGCACGCTGATCGTCACGTCGACACCCCGCCCACCGGATGCTTCCCGCACCGCGTCAGTGATCATCTGCCGGGGTACCGGGTTGATCGCGGGCTGCCCGACCGGCAACCCCAGCCCGGCACGGGTGACCGTGCCCACCCCCTCGCCGCCGTGGAGCGCGACCTCGCCGTCGCCACGCCAGCTGACGGTCACCGTCAGCCGCGAGCCGTGCGTGACGTCGGGATCGTCACCCGCGTCCTTGACCACCACGGCGGTGGCGCTGTCCCCCTCGCAACGCAGCGAGTGGACGGTGAAGGTGTGCCGATCCCCCGAGGGGAACGGGATGCTCACCGTCGACAACCGGGTGCCGCTCAGCGCCGCCACCGCGGCCTTGGCCGCCGCCGCCGAGCAGGCACCGGTGCTGAACCCGGTACGCAGCGCATGCGGCCGCATCGTCGCGGTCCGCGGCAGGCCTGGCTCGCGCAGCGGTGGGCCCGGCTCACGCGGTGGTGGGCCGCCCCTCACAGCTGTGCTCCTCTGCCGTCGCGCGGCGGCAGGACCACCACGGTCGACAGGTAGGCCGCCGCGTCGGTGTGCGCCAGCGGGGTGATCCGCTCCTCGGGGGTGCCGAGGTGCTCGGCGCACCAGGCGCGGTCCAGCGCACCGGCGGCGGTGACCCGCTCACGCAGCGCCGCCAATCGGCGGCCACCCTTGTAGGCGACCACCGTCCCGCCCCGGGCCAGCGCCTCGTTCACGACCGTGAGGTCGCGGGACAGGGGGAGCAGAGTGAGCGGCTCGGTTCCCTGGACCAAGGTCAGACCGGCGGCGCTGGCCGCGGCCTGCATCGCGGTGATGCCCGGCACGGTGCGGATCCGGACGTCGGGCAGCAGCTCGCGCACCGTCGTGGACAGGTAACCGAATGTGGAGTACACCGACGGGTCGCCGAGGGTGGCGAAGGCGGCGCTACCGCCGTGCTCGCGCAGGTGCGCCACCACCCGGGCGGCGGCCGCGTCCCAACAGGCGTGGCGGCGGCGCTGCGACCCGGCGACGTCGTCACTGAGCGCGAACACCAGCCGCTCCAGCCGGTCGTGGGTCAGGTGCGCACGCACGACAGCCTCGGCTCGCCCCGACTCATCGGGGGCCATCACCGGCACGAACACCCGCCCGGCGCGGCCCAACTCGCGCACCGCAGCAACGGTCAGCAGGTCCGGGTCGCCCGGACCCACCCCGATCCCGACCAGCTCCACGGTGTTGACCTGACCCGTCACGACCCGCCCTTCACGCAGCTCGCCACGAAGCGTGCCACCGCCGTAGGATGCGCGACCGGGTGGGTGTGCAGGAACGATGCGTGCACCCCGCCCTGGACGAACCCCTCAGGCTGTGCGTCCGTCCAAGCCCAGGCGGGTTCACCGGCGCGGGGGGTGACGGTGCTGCGGTGGAACTCGTGACCGTGCACCCGCTCACCCGGGTGGTGCAGCACTGATCCGCGCAGCGCCACCGCGTCGCGGTAGCCCAGCACCAGGTGCCCGGTCATCGTCGCCTCGGCGTCGAGCACCCCGCACATCGGCGCGCCGTCCACCGAGCGGCACAGGTACAACAGCCCACCGCACTCGGCGTGCACCGGCGCTCCGCGCCGGGCCAGGGCGGCGACCTCGGCGCGCAGTGCCGCGTTGGCCGACAGCGCCTCGGCGTGGCACTCCGGGAACCCGCCGGGCAGCACCAGGCCCGCCGTGCCCGCCGGCAGCGACTCCTCACGCAGCGGGTCGAAGACCGCGACTGCGGCCCCGGCCGCGGCGAGCAGCTCGGCATGCTCGGGGTAGCCGAAGGTGAACGCCGGCCCACCGGCCACCGCGACCACCGGCGCTCCGGGCACCCGGGTGAGCTCGGTCTCCGGGGCCCACTGCGGCTCACCGGGCGAGGCGCCCGCCAGTGCCACCACCGCGTCCAGGTCGACCTGGGCGGTCACCGCGTCGGCCCAGCGCGCCACCACGCCCGCCGCAGTGGCGTGCTCGGCGGCGGTGACCAGCCCCAGATGCCGCGACGGCACCGCCAGCGCGTCATCCCAGCGCAGTGCACCCAGCACCGGCAGGCCCACCTCAGCGCAGGCCTGCCGGCAGATCTGCTCGTGACGCGCCGAGCCGACCCGGTTGAGCACCACCCCGGCGATCCGCACGTCGGCGTCGAAGGACCGGAACCCGTGCAGCAACGCGGCGAGGCTGCGGCCCTGGCCGCGCACGTCGACCACCAGCAGCACCGGGGCTCCCAGCAGGGCGGCGACCTGGGCCGTCGAGCCGTGGCCTGCGGTCCCGGTGCGGCCGTCGAACAGGCCCATCACGCCCTCCACGACCGCCAGCTGGGCCCCGGCCGCGCCGTAGGCGGCCAGCGGCACGACGCGCCGCTGGCCGACCAGCACAGGATCGAGGTTGCGGCCGGGCCGCCCGGTGGCCAGGGCGTGATAGCCCGGGTCGATATAGTCCGGGCCGACCTTGAACCCGGCCACCGTGGTGCCCCGCCGCCGCAGCGCGGCCATCAACCCGGTGGCCACGGTGGTCTTGCCGGCGCCCGAGGCGGGCGCCGCCACGACCACCCGTGAGTGGCGATGCGAGCTATAGCCCGCATCGCCACTCACGGGGCTACCATTCAATCCCCCGCTGGCCCTTCTGCCCGACGTCCATCGGGTGCTTGACCTTCGTCATCTCCACCACCAGGTCCGCGGCGTCGAGCAGCGCGGACGGCACGTTGCGGCCGGTGATGACGACGTGTTGCCGGCCGGGCCGGTCGGCCAGCGCGGCCAGCACCTCGTCGGTGTCCACCCAGCCCCAGTGCAGCGGGTAGCTGAACTCGTCGAGCACGTACAGGTCGTGGACCTGGCCGGCCAACCGGCGGGCGATCTCCGCCCAGCCCGCCGCCGCGGTGGCGGCGTGGTCCTCGGGGCCGCCCGGCTTGCGCGCCCAGGACCAGCCCTCGCCCATCTTGTGCCACTCGACCGGCCCGCCCCGCCCGGTCCGCTGGTGCACCTCGTGCAGCGCCCGGAACGCCGACTCCTCCCCCACCTTCCACTTCGCGGACTTGACGAACTGGAACACCCCGATCGACCAGCCCGCGCTCCACCCCCGCAACGCCAGCCCGAAGGCGGCCGTGGACTTGCCCTTCATCGCTCCGGTGTGGACGATCAGCAACGGTCGGTTTCGCCGCTGCCGGGTGGACAGCCCGTCGTCGGGGACGCTGACCGGTATGCCCTGGGGCATCTGGACCTCCGTCTAGGCGGATCTGGCGGCGCGGACCACCCCGGCTACCGCGTCGGCGGACAGCTCCTCCAGCCGCACGCACCCACCACCCATCGCGAGCGCGAGCCGGTCGGACAAACCCAGCCGGACCGGCCCGGACTCGCAGTCCACCACGATCGACGCCACCCGGTCGCGACGCAGCAGGCCGGCCGCGGCCAGCGCGGCGTCCATCCCGCCGTGCGTGGCCCGGCCGTCGGTGAGCACCACCAGCAACGCCCGCCGCGTGGGATCGCGCAGCCGCTCCGCGGCCAGTACCCGCGCCGAGCGCAGCAACCCCTCGGCCAGCGGGGTGCGCCCACCGGTGCGCAATGCGCGCAACCGGGCGGCGGCGGCATCCACCGCCGAGGTCGGTGGCAGCACCACCTGCGCCTGCGCACCCCGGAAGCTGATCAAGCCTACCTTGTCGCGGCGCTGGTAGGCGTCCAGCAGCAGGGACAGCACTGCTCCGCTCACCGCGGACATCCGGGCCCGGGCCGCCATCGAGCCGGACGCGTCGACGGCGAACAGCACCAGGTTGGACTCCCGCCCCTCGCGCACCGCGAGGCGGACGTCGGCCCGGTGCACCACCAGCCCCGGGCCACGGCGCCCGCGGTCGCGCTGGTGGGGGGCGGCGACGGCCAGGGTGCCCAACAGGTGCAGCCCGCTGCCCTCGGAGGCGGACGCCCGGATCGTGCGCCCCGGGCTGGTCCGAGCCCGGGACCGCCGCCCAGGAGCCCCGGCACCCACGCCACCCAGCTCCAGCACCCGAGCCCGAAACTCCCCCACCCCACCGGAGCTATCACCCCGACATGGAGACATATCGGGGCTCTCGGCTGCCGAATCGCCCCGATATGTCTCCATGTCGGGGTCGGCACCGGCGGGGTCGGGGGGGTCGGGGGGTGGGTCTGGGGGGTGGAGGGCGTCCTCGAGGTGTTGGGGGTCCAGGGCGGGGTGGTCGAAGGGGGCGCGACGGCGGCGGTGCGGTAACACCAGCGCCGCGGCGACTCGCACGTCGGCCTCATCCACCGCGTCAGCTCCCCGCCAGGCCGCGTGCGCCAACGCGGTGCGGGCCAGCACCAGGTCGGCGCGCATCCCGTCCACCTCGAACGCCGCGCACACCGCGGCGATCCGACGCAGCTCACCATCCGGAAGCGCCACCGAGGCCAACGCGGTCCGGGCCACCGCGATCCGTTCGGCGAGCGCGGCGTCCTCGGGACGCCAGGCCGCCGCGAAACCAGCCGGGTCCGCCTCGTAGCGCAGCCGGCGGCGGATCACTTCGGCCCGCGTCTCGACGTCGCGGGAGGCCGCCACGTCGACGGTGAGCCCGAAACGATCCAGCAGCTGCGGGCGTAGCTCGCCCTCCTCCGGGTTCATCGTGCCGACCAGCAGGAACGACGCGGCGTGGGAGACCGACACGCCGTCGCGCTCCACGTGCGCGCGGCCCATCGCGGCGGCGTCGAGGAGCACGTCGACGAGATGGTCGGGCAGCAGGTTGACCTCGTCGACGTACAGCACGCCTCGGTGCGCCGCGGCGAGCAGCCCTGGCCGGTAAGCCGAGACGCCCTCGGCGAGCGCGCGCTGCAGGTCCAACGAGCCGATCAGGCGGTCTTCGGTGGCCCCGACCGGCAGCTCGACCAGCCGGGCCGGGCGCACGAGCTGTCCCGCCACCGCAGTGTGCGGGCCGTCCGGGCAGGCCGGATCCGACGCCGCCGGGTCGCAACCGAAGCGGCATCCCGGTACCGCGGTCACCGCGGGGAGCAGCGCCGACAGCGCCCGAACCACGGTCGACTTCGCGGTGCCCTTCTCGCCGCGGACCAGCACGCCGCCGATGGCCGGATGCACGGCACTCAGCAGCAACGCCAACCGGAGATCGTCGTGCCCGACGATCGCGGAGAACGGGTAGCGGGCGGCGCTCACGAGCAGCGGATCCGGGCCGACGCGTCGCGTCGCATCGGCACGTGCGGGATGCCGTCCTCGGTGAACTCCGCCCCGTCGGCCACGAAGCCGTAGGCACCGTAAAGCTCGACGCAGTGCCGCTGCGCGTCGAGCACGCACGGGGCATCGCCCACCTCGGCCAACGCCGCCTCGAGCAGCCGACGGACCTCACGCCTGCGCCGAGCCAGCGTGGCGGCGCAGACCCGGCCGATCCGGAACTGGCCGTCGACGGGCTCCAACAGCCGCAGGGTGGCCCGGGGGTCCTCCATCGCACCGGGCGGGGCGAGCCAGTAGTGCCGGGTTGTCCGGTCCAGGTCATGGCCGTCCAACTCCTGGTACGGGCAGGCCTGCTCAACCACGAACACCTCGACCCGCAGCCGCAGCAGGGCGTAGATCATGGCGGTCGACAGGTCAGCGGCGAGCCTTCGATGTAGCACAGTGTGGTCCACTGTTCCTGCCTACCAGAAGGTCTGACATCGTGGCGGCGTGGCGCGGCATCGATCCTGGCGGCTCATCCTGAGTGGGTACCTGATCTGGCTGCTCGCGGGTGCTTTACTGGTGGGCTGTGGCGCCACGGTCCAGCGGAGGGCCTCGGCACCATCGCGGGCCCCGGCCGGCTTCCCCGCCGGGCGGGCGAGCACCTCCACCGTGCCCGCTCCGGTGTCTGCATGGGTACTGGGAGCCATGCCGTTGCCACGGCGTCCGGACGGGTTCGGCGTGGTGCGCGCCACCCCCCCGGCGCTGGTGAACCGGCGGCTCACCGCGGTCGACCAGCTGCCTCCACCCACCTCGAACTCGTTCGTCTCGACGATCAGCCCGGTGCCCCCTCGGGTGCTGGCCCGCAGCAGCTGGAAACCGGCCTGTCCGGTGCGCTCTGACCAGCTGCGCTACCTCACCATGTCCTTCCGCGGCTTCGACGCCCGCGCGCATACCGGCGAGATGCTGGTGAACGCCGATGTCGCGCAGGCCGTGGTGGGTGTCTTCAAGCGGCTGTTCGCGGCCGGCTTTCCGATCGAGGAGATGCGGATAACGCCGGAAGCCGCGCTGAACCTGCCACCGACCGGGGACGGCAACAACACCGAGGCCTTCGTCTGCCACCAGGCCCATGGCCAGACCCGCTGGTCGGCCCATGCCTACGGGCTGGCCATCGACCTCAACCCATTCGACAACCCCTACGTCAAGGGCGACCTGGTGGTGCCTGAGCTGGCCTCGTCCTACCTCAACCGGGGCTGGCTGCGGTCCGGCATGGCGTTGGACGGCGGCCCCGCAGTCACCGCGTTCGAGTCGGCGGGGTGGACATGGGGTGGCCGGTGGCCGGGCCCGGTCGACTTCATGCATTTCAGCGTCGACGGACGCTGACCCGTGAGTGGCGATGCGAGTTCCCACTCGCATCGCCACTCACGGGGAGGGCCTCAGCCCTCCAGTTCGCCCTCCAGTTCGCCCTCGAGGTCCAGGTAGATCGCCCGCAGCGCGTCGAGGTGCGCCGGGTCGGGATCGGCCCACAGACTCCGGTCAGCGGCCTCGAGCAGCCGCTCGGTCATCCCCCGCAGCGCCCACGGGTTGGAGCGCCGCAGGAACCGCTGCACCTCGGGATCGACGATGTAGGACTCGGTGAGCTGGTGGTACATCCAGTCCTCGACCACTCCCGCCGTGGCGTCGAAGCCGAACAGGTAGTCGACGGTCGCGGCCAGCTCGAAGGCGCCCTTGTAACCGTGCCGTTGCATGGCGGCGATCCACCGGGGGTTGACCACCCGGGAGCGGAACACCCGGCGGGTCTCCTCGGCCAGCGAGCGGGTCTTGACGGCGTGTGGCACCGCCGAGTCACCCACATAGGACGCGGGACTGCGGCCAGTCAGGGAGCGCACCATCGCGACCATCCCACCGTGGTACTGGAAGTAGTCGTCGGAGTCGGCGATGTCGTGCTCGCGGGTGTCGACGTTCTTGGCAGCCACCGTGATGCGCCGGAAGGCGTGCTCCATGTCCCCGCGCGCGCTGAGCCCGTCGAGGCCCCGCCCGTAGGCGTAACCACCCCAGGTGGCGTAGACCTCGGCGAGGTCAGCGTCGGTGCGCCACTCCCGGCTGTCGATCAGCGGCAGCAGCCCGGCGCCGTACGCGCCGGGCTTGGAACCGAAGATCCGGGTGCGAGCCCGCCGGTCGTCGCCGTGGACGGCGAGGTCGGCCCGGTAGTGCGCGGCGAGGAAGTTCCGTTCCGCCGGCTCGTCCAGCATCGCGACGGCGGCGATCGCGTCGTCCAGCAACGCGACCACGTGCGGGAAGGCGTCCCGGAAGAAACCGGAGATGCGCAGCACCACGTCGATGCGGGGCCGGCCGAGCTCCTCGAGCCCGACCACCTCCAGGCCGGTGACCCGACGGGATGCGTCGTCCCATGTCGGGCGGACGCCGAGCAGCGCCAGCACCTCGGCGATGTCGTCGCCCTGGGTGCGCATGGCGCTGGTGCCCCACACCGTGAGACCCACCGAGGCGGGCCAGTCACCGGTGTCGGCGCGGTGGCGTTCGAGTAACGAGTCGGCCAGCGCGGCGCCCACCTCGAAGGCGTTGCGGGAGGGGATGGCCTTGGGGTCCACGGAGTAGAAGTTGCGACCGGTCGGCAGCACGGACACCAGGCCGCGGGTGGGCGAGCCGGACGGTCCGGGTTCGATGAACCGGCCGTCCAGGGCGCGCAGCACGTTGGTGATCTCGGCCGGGGTGCCGGCCAGGCGTGGGACCAGCTCGGCGCAGCCGAACCGCAGCACCGAGACCACCCCGGCGTGGGGTGCCCCCAATACCTCGGTCACCACGGCGGGCACCGACGCGGCGTCCCAGCCGAGGGCCTGGACGCCCCGCACGAGCGCGCGAGCCAGCGCCTCCAGGCGGTCGACGTCGGCGAGCGACTCCTGCTCGTCCAGGCCGAGACACTCCGCGATGGCCGCCCGCAAGCCGGGCAGCGCCGCGCCGGAGCCGAACACCTGGCGGGCGCGCAGCACCGCGAGCACATCGTTGACCAGCTCCTCCCCGGTGGGGACCCGGCCCAGCACGTGAAGCCCGTCGCGGATCTGCACGTCCTTGATCTCGCACAGGTACCCGTCGAGGTGCAGCACGAGCTCGTCGAAGTCGGCCTCACCCGGCGGCGCGTCCGCGCCCAAGTCATGGTGCAGCTGGGCGCTCTGGACCAGCGTCCAGATCTGCCCGCGCAGGGTGGGGAGCTTGTCCGGGTCGAGCGCCGCCACGCCTGCGTACTCGTCGAGCAGCTGCTCGAGGCGGGCCAGATCACCGTAGCTGTCGGCCCGGGCCATCGGCGGGATCAGGTGATCGACGATCGTGGCGTGCGCCCGGCGCTTGGCCTGGGTGCCCTCACCGGGGTCGTTGACGATGAACGGGTACACCAGCGGCAGGTTTCCGAGTACCGCGTCCGGGGCGTCCCGCGCGGCCAGCCCCAGCCCCTTGCCGGGCAGCCACTCCAGGTTGCCGTGCTTGCCCAGGTGCACCACCGCGTGCGCGCCGAAGGAGTGCTCCAGCCACCGGTAAGCAGCCAGATACTGGTGCGAGGGAGCCAGCTCGGGGTCGTGGTAGATCGCCACCGGGTGCTCGCCGAACCCGCGCGGCGGCTGGATGAGCAGCACCACGTTGCCGAACCGCAGCGAGCCGACGTAGATCCCGCCGTCGGACACGTACAGCTGTCCCGGAGGCTCACCCCAGGCCGCCACGACCGACTCGCGCAGCGGCGCGGGCAGGCCGGCGAACCACTGGACGTACCGCGCGGTGGGCACCCGGATCGCCGCGGCCGCCATCTGCTCCTCGGTGAGCCACTCCACGTCGTGCCCGCCGGCGGCGATCAGCCGGTGGATCAGCGCGTCACCCTCCAGCGCCTCGACCTCCAGGTCCCCGAGGTGGTAGCCGGCCTCGGCGAGCGCGCGCAGCAGCACCACGGCTGACGCCGGGGTGTCCAGCCCGACCGCGTTACCGATCCGGCCATGCTTCGTCGGGTACGCCGAGAGCACGATCGCGATCCGCTTGTCCGGCGCCGGCACCTGTCGCAGCCGGGCCAGTGCCACGGCGGTTCCGGCCACCCGGGCGGCCCGCTCGGGGTCGGCCACATAGACCGGGATCCCGTCCGCTCCCGGCTCCTTGAAGGAGAACGGCACCGACACCAGCCGCCCGTCGAACTCCGGGATCGCGACCTGCATGGCGGCGTCCATCGGGGACAGCGCCGCGTCGCTGTCCTGCCAGCCGGCCCGAGAGGAGGTCAGGCACAGGCCTTGGAGCACCGGGACGTCCAGCTCGGCCAGCGCTCCGGCGTCCCAGGACTCCTCCTCGGCCCCGGCGCTGCCGCCCGCGGCGAGCACCGTGGTGACCACCGCGTCACACCGACCCAGCAGCGCGCGCAGCCTCCGCGCCTGAGCGTCGCCCAGCCCGCGCAGCGAGCCGCAGAACACCGGCAGCGCATTCGCTCCGGCCGCGCGGAGCGCGTCAGCCAGCACGTCGACGAAGCCGGTGTTCCCGGCCAGCGCGTGCGCCCGGTAGAACACGATGCCGACGGTCGGGCGTCCCGGGTCCGGCTCGCGCACGTCGTGCACACCGTAGTCCGGGGTGGCGGCCGGCGGCTCGAAGCCCTCCCCGGTGAACAGCAGCGTGTCGGACAGGAACCGGGCTAACTGGGCCAGGTTCGCGGGCCCGCCGGCGACCAGGTAACGCAGCGCCTCCGCGACCACCCCCGCCGGAACGGTGGAGGCCGCCATCAGCTGCGCATCCGGGACCGCCTCCCCACCCAGGCACACCGTCGGCAACCGGGCGCGCAGCAGCGCCTCGAGCCCTGGCTCCCAGGCCCGCCGCCCGCCGAGCAACCGGAGCACCACCACGTCCACCCCTTCGAGCAGCGCGGACAGCTCGGTGGGCTCGGTCCGGGCCGGGTTGGCGAGCCGGTAACCAACGTCGCAGGCCCGCGCGGCGAGCAGGTCGGTGTCCGCGGTGGACAGCAGCAAGATCCGCACAACGACAAGCTATGCCAACACCGAGGCCGTGACCACCAGCCCAGCCGCGGATCAGTGATCTATCCAGGTGACACGGAGCACGACCACCCGCACTACAGCTGAGTGGAGTGGTGCACCAGACGACCGGCCGACACTTGTCCAATCCGGGTACGAGTGCGGTAGGAACCAGATCAGTCATGTACGCAGACCTCCGACGGTGAAGAAACGAGGCCGGTAGGTCAGACGTTCAGGTGGGTGCAGGGTTTGAGTGCGGGCTTCACCTCCACCGACCTCACCCCAGCGCCCCCGCGCACGCGGCTCGGTGCATCCAGCGTGAACACGTCGACGTGACGGAGGTCTGGCTCGGCGAGTGGCTGCCCCGCCTGCTCCAGCGTCGCCCGAAGGTCGCCGTAGGCATGTGCCGCAACCTCATCCAAGGCAGCACCACGCCAACCTCATGAATGAGGTGCTGGATGCGTTCGCCAGAGCTGAGCACCGCGACGGCGGGCCACGCCGTGGATCAGCTCGCCCACCGTGATGGCCGTGGTGAACTGACATTCAGCGGGAGTCACCGCCAACCGTCGGATGAGATGCAACGGCGGTGCAGACTTTAGCACGGCGCTGATCACATCCGTGTCCGGGCAGTAACCGGTCACGGTAATGGGAGAACCGGCCGGTCGATCGCCCACCTCCGAGTCGCGACGACCTCCGCCATGTCCTCATCGATCGTGTCCCATTCAGCCAGCGCCCCGGCGACGGCGGCAGAACCGACGGGTTTGTGGTCACTGTGCCGGGCCTGCCGAGGCGGGACCAGCGCGACCGTCGGACGTCTTCTGCGTCGGTCCAAGACCCCGGGCCGTCGGTGCCTGGGCTCGCCAAGCTGGCCGCAGAGTCACCCTTCTCCAAAGCGATGAGCAGGTCGGCGGCCACCTCATCACGCACATCTCCAGATTCCGGTGAATCTGCGTTCTTGCCACGTAGACGATTTGCTGCCTTTTCGATAACGCCCCTGAGGCGGCTCACGCACCAGCTCGGAGCCTGGAGTTCCTCCGCGTAGGAGACAACGATCACCTCGCCTGACTCAGGCGGGCATGATCGGCACGTCGTAGGCGGTGAATGCGCGATCAGCGGTGACGATCGTGAATCCCTCACACCGTGCCTGAGCGATGAGCAGCCGGTCGAACGGGTCGCGATGGTGCATGGGCAGCTGTCCCACCGCCAATCCGTGCCGCACCGTTACCGGCAGTTCGATCATCTCCTGTTCCGCGATCTGCGCGGCAAGGTCACCTGGCGTCCGCAGCTTGCCGATCGCCACCTTGGCTGCGATCTCGAACGCACTGACCGCCGACACCGTGACCTCAAACTCCCCCGCGATCGCTTCACGAGTCTCTTTGCCCAGCCGTGGCGACTCCTCGAGCCACCAGATCAGGACGTTCGTGTCGAGCAGAAGCCTCACAAACGATCGTCCTCGTCAGGGAAGATCGGCCCGTCGTAGAACAAGTTCTCCAGCTCCGGGTCAGGCTCATCGAAATCCGGCGACATCCAGACCTTGCCCTTCCATGCTCCGGGCACCCGACGCACAGGGGCACGCTGCAACGGCACCAGCCGCGCCACCGGCTTGCCGTGGCGGGCGATGATGATCTCGTCGCCCGCCTCCACCTGCTCCAGCAGCTTGGAGAGCTGGGTCTTGGCCTCGTAGACGTTCACCTGCTTTGCCACGACCTCAACCTCACGTCCGGTTAGCCTCGTCCTGGATGACTAGGTTGGTCTAGTCTATCCTACTAGGTCAGGTCTGGCCCTTGTGCGGGCTGGAGCGCCTCGATTATGTTCACTCTCGTCAGCCGAAGCCGTGACACCGCGCCGCGTCACGGCACACAGTAGGCAGTAGGGGGAATGCTAATCTCCAGCTCTTGACCGCCCCGTCGACGCACGCCATGGAAATGGGCCACTGAATTAATCAAGAGATTCCCGCCCGACGCGTCGCGAATAAACCCGGTGGGCGGGGCTGCGATGACGGCGGCGAGGCTCTGACCAAGGAGGACCTCATGAGACGCAAGGCCGACCACGGCCACCGTGCCGATCATTGGATCTATCTGGACCGGTCGTGGGCACAACGGCTGGGCGTGCGCAGGACGGCGGGCGTGTACCGGATCCGCAGCCGTGAGCTGGCCCGCAGACTATCCCGGGAAACTCTGTACGTGGACATATCGGGAACAGTCCATGCGTACGGGGTCGGCGCCCACGATACGGCCACCGCGAGCCGCAGCGGTGACCAGTCCGAGGGCGTTCCCGCGAGGGCGGGTGCTACTGATCGTCGGCACCTGGGGGGATGAAGGGAAGACCGGGTGGGGGGCCGTGCTCGATGAGGTCGAGCAGCGCGTCGGTGTCCAGATGGGTGCAGACCAGGTCGCCGAGCAGGTCCAGCTGGGCGGCCCGCACCGCGGCGAAGCTGGTGTCGGGCGCCGGGCGGAAACCGGACCGGCCGGCGAGGCGGGCCACCCGACGCAGCAGGGCGCGGCGGAAGGCGTCGTTCTCCAACAACCCGTGCCAGTGGGTGCCCAGCACGTGGCCGGCATCGGAACCCTCATCAGCCCCGGAAACCAACCCGGAAACCAACCCGGAGATCAGCGGAGAGTCGCCGCGGTGCACCACCCGTCCGTGATGGATCTCGTACCCGATGACCGGCTCACCCAGTGCGGTCCCCGCCGCACGCCGCAGGTGCTTGTGTTGGTCGAAGACCACGTCAAGATCGAGCAGTCCCAGCCCCGCCACCTCGCCGGCGCCGGACTCGACGTGGTCGGTGATGCGGCGGGCCAGCATCTGGTAGCCACCGCAGATGCCCAGCACCGGTCCTCCGGCGCCGGCGTGGGCCACCACCGCGGCGGCCAGCCCGCTGCGGCGCAGCCAGGACAGGTCCGCCACGGTGGACTTCGAACCGGGCAGCACCACCAGGTCGGCGTCGGCCAACCGGGATGCCTCGGTGACATAACGGACCGCCACCCCGGGCTCGCAGGCCAACGCGTCGACGTCGGTGCCGTTGGATATCCGCGGCAGCCGCACCGCGGCCACCCGCAGCCACTGGGTACCGCAGGGCGGAGCCGCTCGCCCGACCACGCCGTCGGCGACGTGGGCCAGCGAGTCCTCGGCGTCGAGCCACACGTCATCCCGAAAGGGCAGCACACCGTAGCTGCGCCGGCTGGTCAGCGCACGCAACCGCGCCAGGCCGGGGGCCAGCAGCCCCGGGTCGCCGCGGAACTTGTTGATCACGAACCCGGCCACCAGCGCCTGGTCGGCAGCCGAGAGCAGGGCCAGGGTGCCGAACAGATGCGCGAGCACGCCGCCGCGGTCGATGTCGCCGACCACCAGCACCGGCAGCCCGGCGGCCCGGGCCAGTCCCATATTGGCGATGTCGGTGCTCCGCAGGTTGATCTCGGTGGGTGATCCGGCGCCCTCGCAGATCACCACCTCGTGCTCGGCTCGCAGCGCCGCCAGCGAGCTCACCACCACGTCGAGAAGCTCGGCTTTGCGTTGCCGGTAGGACGCGGCGGACACCGTGCCCTCGGGGCGCCCGAGCAGGACGACCTGGGCGCACCGGTCGCTGCCCGGTTTGAGCAGGACCGGGTTGAGCCGCGCCCCGGGCTCGATGCCGCACGCCGCGGCCTGCATCGCCTGAGCCCGGCCGATCTCCCCGCCGTCCGGGGTCACGACCGAGTTGTTGGACATGTTCTGCGCCTTGAACGGCGCCACCGACACCCCGCGGCGGGCCAGCCACCGGCAGATCCCAGCCACGAGCATGCTCTTGCCCGCGTCCGAGGTGGTGCCGGCGACGAGCAGCGCTCCGTTCATCGGCTATGGGCGCATGGTCACGGCAGGGTCAGGATCTCCGCCCCGGTCGCGGTGACGACCAGGGTGTGCTCGAACTGCGCGGTGCGCTGCTTGTCCTTGGTGGTCACCGTCCATCCGTCCGGCCACACGTCGTAGTCGATCGCGCCGAGCGTGATCATCGGCTCGATGGTGAAGGTCATGCCCTCCTCCAGAACGGTGTCCACACCCGGCTCGTCGTAATGCAGCACGACCAGCCCGCCGTGGAAGGAGCGGCCGATGCCGTGGCCGGTGAAGTCGCGGACCACCCCGTATCCGAAGCGCTTGGCATACGCCTCGATGACCCGGCCGACCACGTTGAGCTGTCGGCCGGCGCGCACCGCGCGGATCCCGCGCATCATCGCCTCGTGGGTGCGCTCGACCAGGAGCCGGTCCTCCTCAGCGACGTCACCGGCGAGGAAGGTGGCGTTGGTATCACCGTGCACACCGCCGATGAAGGCGGTGACGTCGATGTTGACGATGTCCCCGTCCTCGATCACGGTCGAGTCCGGGATGCCGTGACAGATCACCTCGTTCAGCGAGGTGCAGCACGACTTGGGAAAACCCTTGTAACCCAGCGTCGAGGGGTACGCGCCCTGGTCGAGCAGGAACTCGTGCACCACCCGGTCGACGTCATCGGTGGTGACGCCGGGCGCCACAGCGCGGCCGCCCTCGGCGAGCGCCCGCGCGGCGATCCTGCCCGCCACCCGCATCGCCTCGATCACCTCGGGCGGCTGGGTCCACGGTTCGGCGCACGGGGTGGGCGCGGCCTTCCCGACGTACTCCGGCCGCCGGATCACCGGGGGGACCGGACGCGGCGGAGTCTGGCGGCCAGGACGCAACGAGGTTCGCACGGGCATGCCCCCACTCTATGCCGATCACCCCGGTATGCCGGTCACCCGGGAACGAGCGCGGACAGGAAGCGCCCCGAGGCATCCAGGGCGGGGCCGGCGGAGCCAGCGCCGACGACGAGAGTCGCGAACGCCAGGTCCCCGCGGAACCCGACGAACCAGCCGTGCGCGAGGGCGGGGCCGTCCTGGGCGGTCCCGGTCTCGCCGTACAGCTGGCCCTGGCCCGCCAAGACCTTCGCGGTGCCCTGGGTCACTGCTTCTCGCATCATCGCCCGCACCACGTCGGCGACCTCGCGCGGCATCGGTGCCACCGGTCCAAGCGCGGTGTGAGTCGGCATTCCCCTGATCAGAACCGGGGTGGGCAGCTGCCCGCCGGCCGCGACCGTCGCGGCCACCAGCGCCATGCCGAACGGGCTGGAGAGCACCCGACCCTGCCCGAGCCCGTTCTCCGCACGCCGCACCAGCGACTCCGAGGGCGGAACCTGGCCGGTGACGGTCGTGACACCGGGAATGTCGTAGTCCATCCCGATGCTCATCTGGTGCGCCGCGTCGGTCAGCGCGCCGGCTTCTAGACGGGACGCCAGCTGCGCGAACGTGGTATTACAGGAACGCGCGAACGCGGTGCGCAGTGGCACCGTACCCAGGTCGACGAAATGGTCGTTGGGCACCACCCGCTCCCCGACGATGGTGGTCGCCGGGCAGGCCACCGGCGAGTCGAGCGTGACCTGGTTGGACTCCAGCGCGGCCACCGCGGTGACAATCGTGAAGGTGGAGCCCGGCGGATAGCGCCCGGTGAGCGCCGGCGCCCCGTGCGCGTCGGCCGCGCGGTTCTGCGCGACCCCGAGGATCTCCCCCGTGGAGGGCTGGATCGCCACGATCATCGCCGGGCTGGGCACCGAGTCGAGCGCGTGCTCGCCGGCGGACTGCACGGCGCGATCGATCGTGGTGGTCAGAGTCGGCACCGGGCGTGGTTGTTCGGCGGCGAGGGTCTCGACCTCGTCGCCCAGCGCGGCCACCGTGACGATGCGCCACCCCGCGGCGTTCTCGAGCTGCTCCTGGGCCACTGCGCGGATACCCGGCACCAGCTGGGAGGCGAACTCCCGGTCCGGTCCGAGCAGCCACCGCTGAGTGGGGAAGCTCACGCCAGGCAGCTCGTAGATCCGGTCCCGCACCGACTGGTAGTCCCGCTCGCGAAGCACCGCCACCGCACTGGGCGCTCCCGCCGGAGCCGCCTTGGCCCCCGCGATGATGGACTGCGGGGTGAGCTGAGGGTCGAAGCGCCCCAGGACGGCGGCCAGCTGGGCGGCCACCCCGGGCAGATCCGGGGTCTTGGCGCGGTCCAGCGCGACGGTGACCACGGTGTGCGAGGTGAGCAACGGCGCTCCGGCCCGGTCGAGCACCGGGGCCGGGTCAGCCGGCACCTCGCGCAGCGTCAGCCGTTGCTGCGCGCCCAGCCGCGGGTGCAGCACCTGGGGGCTCCACCGCACCGACCAGCCCCCCGTGGTCGTGGCGGGGACCAGGTCGAAGGAGCCCGGGTAACGCCACTGCCGGCCCCTACCGAGGTCCCAGACCGCGGCGAAGGACGCCGAGGCGAGGTTGTCGCCGGAGCGGATCTCACCCAGAGTGAGCTGCACGCGCTGCGGCCTCAGCTCCTCGCGAACCTGCCGGATCAGCTCGGTGGCGGCGGCCGGGTCGTCGGTGAGCCGCCCGGCTCCGGCGGCGTCGCCCTGAGCCACCGCGTCCAGGAACGCGGCCGCCGCGTCATGCGGATCAGCCCGGAGGATCCCGCAGCCGGCCAGCGACGGTCCCAGGAGAGCCCCCAGCGGGACCACCAGCAGGGCGGCTACCAGACGTCGTCGACGCACGGGCGCGAGTATGCCCCCCCTGACGGCTCCGCACAGCGACGGTTCAGAACAGCACCGTTGCGAAGCAGCCCACCTGGGTGAAGCCGACTCGGCGGTACGTGGCCAGGGCCGGCAGGTTGTAGGCGTTGACGTAAAGGCTGGCGACCCGGCCCATCCGCTGCAGTCGGGCCACCACGGCTGCGGTCGCGGCCGCCGCGAGGCCCTGACCACGCCAACCCGGGTGCACCCACACCCCTTGGATCTGACCCACCGTGGCTGACATCGCCCCGATCTCGGCCTTGAACACCACCTCACCGGCCTCGAACCGAGCGAACGCCCGACCGGCCGCGATCAGCTCCGCGACCCGAGCCCGGTAGCCGGCACCACCGTCGGGCAGCAGAGGATCGACTCCCACCTCCTCGGTGAACATCGCCACCGCAGCCGGCAGGTAGCGGTCCAGCTCGTCGGGACTCACCGGCCGCACCAGCGGGTCACCGGGCACCAGGGGCCGCTCGGCGAGCACCATCAGTGGTTGGCTCGGCCGCTCGTCGCGGGCCGGTCCCCAGCTCTCGCACAGCTCTGACCACAGCCCCAGTACCAGATCGGCCGGTCCCACCATCGACGAGCATGACCTGGCCCGCAGCGCCGCCCGCTCGGCGAAGGCCCGGATCGCCGACCGTCCCCCGCACAGCGGGACGAGGTTGGCGCCGGAGAAGCACAGCCCCTCCAGCCTCCCACCACGCCCGTCCTCTGGGCTACCGGCGAAACCCCACAGCTCCCCGCCGAGCCGCCACGGATCCAGCCCGCTGTTCTCGATCCGGGCGGCCACCATGCAGGACATCACCGGGTCAGTGGCCAGCACCGCCCGCACGCCGCGCACGTCACGGTCATCCAGCAGGCGCGCGCCCGCGTGCTTGAGCACACCACCCAGCGTGCCAGAACAGCGGTGAGCACCACCTGAGGACCCCCGCGGTGGGGAACCCCCGCCGTCAGGAACCCTCAACCAGGCGGAAGGCCTCCTCGATGAGCGTCTCGACGATCCGCGCCTCGGGCACAGTCTTGACCACCTTGCCGCGAACGAAGATCTGGCCCTTGCCGTTGCCCGAGGCCACCCCGAGGTCGGCCTCACGGGCCTCGCCGGGCCCGTTGACCACGCAGCCCATCACGGCCACCCGCAACGGCACCTCCATGCCCTCCAGTCCCGCGGCCACCTCCTCAGCGAGGGAGTAGACATCGACCTGGGCCCGACCGCAGGACGGGCAGGACACGATCTCCAACCGGCGGGTCCGCAGGTTCAACGACTCCAGAATCTGTAGCCCGACTTTGACCTCCTCCACCGGGGGCGCGGACAGCGAGACCCGGATGGTGTCCCCGATGCCCTGGCTGAGCAACGCCCCGAACGCGGTGGCGGACTTGATGGTGCCCTGGAACGCCGGGCCCGCCTCGGTAACCCCGAGGTGCAGCGGGTAGTCGCACTGCGCCGCGAGCTGCTCGTAGGCCCGTACCATGACCACCGGGTCGTGGTGCTTCACCGAGATCTTGATGTCGTGGAAGTCGTGCTCGGCGAACAGGCTCGCCTCCCACAGCGCGGAGGAGACCAGCGCCTCCGGGGTCGCCTTGCCGTGCTTGGCCAGGATCTTGGGATCCAGGGACCCGGCGTTGACCCCGATCCGGATCGGGACGCCCGCGTCCTTCGCGGCCTTGGCGATCTCGCCGACCCGGTCGTCGAAACGCTTGATGTTGCCCGGGTTGACCCGCACGCCGGCACAACCCGCCTCGATGGCGGCGAAGACGTACCTGGGCTGGAAGTGGATATCGGCGATCACCGGGATCCGCGACCTGCGCGCGATGATCGACAGCGCCTCGGCGTCGTCGGCGCTGGGGACGGCCACCCGCACGATGTCGCAACCCGCCGTGGTGAGCTCGGCGATCTGCTGCAGGGTGGCGTCGACGTCAGCGGTGAGTGTGGTGGTCATCGACTGCACCGATACCGGATGCTCGCTGCCCACGCCCACCGTGCCGACGCGCAGCTGGCGGGTCTTGCGGCGCTCGGCGAGCACCGGTGGTGGCAGGGCGGGCATGCCGATCATCATGGAGGCCTCGTCAGGGGTGCAGGCGAATGGGGTTGATGATGTCAGCGGTGATGGTCAGCGCGCTCACGCCGATGAAGACGATCATCACTGCGTAGGTCAGTGGCATCAGCCGGGCGTAGTCCACCGGAGGGCCGTTGGGGCGACCGGTAGCTCGGCGCAACGCGTTGCGGACGCTTTCGTAGACGTTGACCGCGATATGGCCACCGTCCAACGGAAGCAACGGCAGCAGGTTGAACGCCCCGACGAAAAGGTTCAGCGACGCGAGCAGGAAAAGGAAGAACCACCACGCGCCGAAACCCACGGCGTCACCACCGAGCACGCTGGCCCCGACCACGCTGACCGGGGAGTCCGGTCGGTTCTGCCCGGCGATCCGATCCAGCAGTGCCGGAACCCGCTGCGGTAGCTGCTTGAGCCCCTGCCAGGTGCCGGCGAACATGGTGGCAGTGAAGCTGACGGTCCGGCCCACCGCGTCCACCGGACCGTAGTGCAGCCGCACGGCGCCCGGTCGCTGTGGCGCCACCCCGATCGCGCCGACCAGCTGGTCGCCCTGGCCACCCAGCGCCGAGATCGGGACCTGGGCGACAGGGATCTGCACGGTGCGCGGCGGCTGCCCGTCGCGCTCGATCAGGAAGTCGGTCGGACCGGAGCGGCTCTGGATAGCCTGGACCAGCTCGTCGAAGTCGCGGACCGGGGTGCCCGCCACCGCCAGCACCCGGTCACCCGGTTGCAGGCCCGCCTCCCTGGCCGGCGCCGGGGAGCCCGGCCGGCAAGAACCGTCAGGCCGCGTCAGGAGGCACTGGCTGAGCGAGGACACCACCGGGGGGGTCGGCGGGGGGCTCAGGTTCGGCAGGCCGGTCGACACCGCCATCACGTAGATCAGCACGATGCCCACGGCGAAGTGGGTCAGCGAGCCGGCGGAGAGCACCATCACCCGCTGCCAGGTGGGAAAACGGAAGAACGCCCGCTTGCGGTCCGCCGGGTCGGACAGCTCCTCCAGCGCGGTCATCCCGGCGATATCGCAGAAGCCACCGGCCGGGATCATCTTGAGGCCGTACTCGGTCTCGCCCCGGCGGAAGGAGAACAGGGTGGGGCCGAAGCCGATGAAGTACCGGCGCACCTTCATCCCGAAGGCCTTCGCGCTGTACATGTGGCCGGCCTCGTGCAACGCGATGGAGATCCCGATGCCCATCGCGAACAGCACCACACCCAGCACGAACGTCACGTTCCGCTCCTCACTTCGGGCTCCTGCGCGCCCAGGCGGGTCGACCGCCCAGCAGCTCTGCGGCCCTGCTCCGAGCCCAGTCCTCGGCGGCCAGCACGTCCTCCACCGTAGTCGGGTCGGCTCGCCACCCCTGCGCCTCGCCCAGCACTGCGGCCACCGTCCCGACGACCCCCCGGAAGGAGATGCGGCGTTCGAGGAAGGCGGCCACCGCCTCCTCGTTGGCCGCGTTGAAGACCGCGGGCACGCACCCGCCGGCGGTACCCGCCGCCTTGGCCAGCTCGATGGCGGGGAAGGTCTCGGCGTCCACCGGTTCGAAGGTCCAGGCCGCCGGGACGGTGAAGTCGCAGGCTGGGGCCGCATCGGCGACCCGGTCCGGCCAGCCGAGCGCCAGCGCGATCGGCAGTCGCATATCCGGCGGGCTGGCCTGGGCGATCGTCGAGCCGTCGGTGAAGGTGACCATCGAGTGAACCACCGACTGCGGGTGCACCACGACGTCGATGCGGTCGTAGGGCACGCCGAACAGCAGGTGCGTCTCGATCAACTCGAGGCCCTTGTTCACCAGGGTGGCCGAGTTCACCGTCACGACCGGCCCCATCCGCCAGGTCGGGTGCGCCAGGGCCTGCTCGGCGGTGACCCCGTCCAGCTCCTCGGAGCGGCAGCCGCGGAACGGCCCTCCGGAGGCGGTGAGCACCAACCGGGATACCTCCACCCGGCTGCCGGCGCGCAGGCACTGGGCGAGCGCGGAGTGCTCGGAGTCCACCGGCACGATCTGGCCGGGCGCGGCGGCCCCGGTGACCAGGGTGCCTCCAGCAACCAGAGACTCCTTGTTGGCCAGCGCCAGGGTGGCGCCGCTGCGTAGCGCCGCCAGCGTCGGCGCCAGGCCCCGGGAGCCGGTCACACCGTTGAGCACTACGTCAGCGGGCGCCGTCGCGACCAGCTCGGCCACCGCCTCGGGACCGACCAGGATCCGGGGCATCCGGTAGCCGCCCCGGTCGTACCCGCGTCGCTGCGCCTCGGCGAACAGCGCCAGCTGCAGATCCTGCGCGGCCCGACCGCGTGCCACCGCGACGGCGGGTGCGTCGGTCTGCAGCACCTGCTCGGCCAGGGCCCCCGGGTCAGCCCCGGCGGCGGCCAGCCCGACCACCCGGAAACGCCGCGGGTTGCGGCGCACCACGTCCAGCGCCTGGACACCGATCGACCCGGTGCTGCCCAGCAGAAGTACCGAACGCGGCCGGCGCACTGGGTCCAGCGAGGTCGACGAGTCCATTGAGGTCATTGTTCCCGACGGTAGTGCCATTGCGCGTGCACGGTAGCCCGACATGGATCACACTGACCCTGAGGGCACACGAAAGGAGTGGGGCATGGGCTTTCTCGGGTGGATCGTTCTGGGGCTGGTCGCCGGCGCCATCGCAAAGTTGATCATGCCGGGTGACGACCCCGGCGGCATCATCGTCACCATGCTGTTGGGCATCGTCGGGGCCTTGATCGGCGGGTACCTCGGGAGCCGCATTTTCGGGGTGGGGCTCGAGTCCTTCTGGAACCTCCAGACCTGGATCGTCGCGATCATCGGATCGCTCATCCTGCTGGGGATCTACCGCCTCGTCGCCGGACGTAGAGCAGTCGGGCGCTACTGACCCCGCAGAACCGGCGTACGGCCGGATCTCTCCATCGCCTCTGTTCTCTCCATCGCCTCTGTGGTATGCGATGATGCCGCAGTGGCCCTGACCGAACAGCACCCCGCCGAGGCGCACTCGGACCCCGGCGAGCACTCAGCCCAGGCCGGGGGCCCGTACAGCGTGGATCCGGAGCGGGAGCCCTCGGCCGACTGGGGCTGGCACGGCACCTTCCCGCGGGCGGGCCCGGTCGCGGGGTGGCTCACCGCCTTCGCGTTGTTCGCGATGCTCATCGGGAACAACGGCGGCCACGTGGGGGACGTCTACCTGGTCAGCATCGGCACGCTGCTTGTGGTGATGCTGATCGGTAGCCACCTGAAGGCCCGCAAGGCCAAGCGGCGCTGAGCGCGGGCGCCCGGTGCCTCAGGTACTCCTCAGGACATCGGCGAAGGTGAGCCGAATGGGGCGTTCGAGCTGGTCGTTGGTGCAGGAGCGCGGTTCGCGGTCGGCACGCCAGCGAACGAACCGGGTGGTGTGCCGGAACCGCACGCCTTCCAGGTAGTCGTAGCTGACCTCGACGACGCGTTCAGGACGTAACGGGGTGAACGACAGGTCCTTGCCGGCGTTCCAGCGGCTGGCCTCGGACTTGCGCGGAGTGCGCTCACCCTCCTGATGCCGCGCCCAGGACCACGGGTGGTCGTCGAACGTGGTGACGAGCGGCGCCAGCTCGGTGAGCAGCTCCCGGCGCTGAGCCATCGGGAACGCCCCGACCACGCCCACCGACACCAGGACGCCCCGCCCGTCATAGAGGCCGAGCAGCAGTGAGCCGATGGCGCCCGGACCGGACTTGTGCACCCGGTAGCCGGCGACGACACAATCGGCGGTACGCTCATGTTTGATCTTGGTCATCACGCGCATACCGGGCTGGTAGCGCAGGTCGAGCCGCTTGGCGATGAGCCCGTCGAGCCCGACGCCTTCGAACCGGTCGAACCAGCGTCGAGCGAGGTCGTGGTCGCGCGTCGCCGGGGTGACGTACACCGGTGCGGCGGCGCCGGCCAGCGCGTCGTCCAACACCGCGCGTCGATGCGCGAGCGACCGCCCGGTGAGGTCATCGTCACCGAGCGCGAGCAGGTCGAACGCGACGAAACTGGCCGGAGTCTGCTCCGAGAGCAGCGTGACCCGGCTGGCGGCGGGGTGGATGCGCTGTTGCAGCGCCTCGAAGTCGAGGG
Source organism: Pseudonocardiales bacterium (assembly GCA_019243635.1). Taxonomy (GTDB): domain Bacteria; phylum Actinomycetota; class Actinomycetes; order Mycobacteriales; family Pseudonocardiaceae. The sequence continues at coordinate 47,390 of JAFAUB010000031.1, read as the reverse complement.
TGTGGCGTTCCCGGTCGGCGATGACGATCTCACCGTCGATCACCGCGCGGGGTGGGAAGCCGGCCAGGACAGCGGCGACGACCTCCGGGAAGTATCGGGTCATCGGACGCTCGCCGCGGCTGCCGATCTCGACCTCGTCGCCGTCGCGAAAGATGACGGACCGGAAGCCGTCCCATTTCGGCTCGTAGTGCTGGCCGGCGGGAATGGTGGCCGCGGGCTTGGCCAGCATCGGCGCGACGGGCGGCATGACGGGGAGCTGCACCAGGACAGGGTCTCATGATGATCGTGTTAAGGAGATGTGAGCATCTCGGTAACGGGTCGGTAGCCGACGGAGCGGTAAATGCGTTCCTCCGTCCCCGCTGACCGGCGGCGCGACCGCGTCCATAGGGGGACAGGTCATCACCGGTAACCGGGTGATGGTGAGACCGAAGCGGGTCCAATCGGGCTGCTCGTGCTCGAGCCATACCTGGTGGGCCCGTTCGACGCTGTCCCACAATGCTGTGGGTCCACCTTCGATGAGGTCGTAGTGGCCTCGGCTGCTGATGAGGCGGACCGTAGCCCAGCACCCGTCCGGGGCGGACAGGAAGCTGGCGGTCGGTTGCCGAGTGTCTGGATCGAGGTGCATCCCGATGTGCACGCCTGCGGGTAGTCCCTGGAACTGGGCGAGCAGCCGGCTGACGCGATGGTCCCACCAGGGATGTGGCGGGATGGTCGTGGTCCGCCGCCGGGTGTGTTCGCTGCGGGGTTGTGGGGGCGCAGGTGCGTCCTCGTGGTGATGGCGCATGGTCATGAACGAGCCGCACCTGGTGGTGAAACGACCTTCCAGCCGGTCGGGATGGCGGTACAGCAGGACGAGGTTGCCGGCCTCCGGTGCCACCTTGACATCGACCAGGATTCTGCCGCCGACACAAAGCTGTTCGGCCCAGGCCCAAGGTACCGTGGGCACGGAGCAGGTGGCGATGATCCGATCGAATGGGGCGTGCCCCGGTAGTCCGCCCGCGCCGTCAGCGGTCGCCAGGGTCGGCCGAAAGCCGATCCTGTGGAGTCGCCGGCGGGCGCTGTCGACGAGCTCGGTGTCGACGTCGACGGAGAACACCAGGTTCGCACCGAGCCGGTGCGAGAGCACTGCCGCGTTGTATCCGGTGCCGGTACCGATTTCGAGCACTTTATGTCCGTCGTGGATATCGAGTGCTTCGAGCATGCGCAGCATGAGATCCGGTTTGGTGCTGCTGGGGAGGGATTCCTGGTGCGTTCCCCGATCAGCCAATGCCGTGAGGAGAGTCGTCGGGGAGTAGACGAGATCCAGCCCGGCCGGAGAGGTCACGTCCACCGGTTGCCACGTACCGGTGTCATCTTGCCGGTAGGCGCCGGGCACGAACACGTGGCGGGGTACGGCGGCTACGGCGCTGCGCCATGCGGGATGGTGTACGTCGCCTTGCGCGGCGAGTAGGTCGGCGAGCCGCTGCGCCCGTGCAGCCCAGTCGGCAGCGGATGGGGCGGTCACCGCTTCCCCTTCACCAGGACGTCAGCCAGACACCCCGTCAGCGGCACACCGGTCGCGGCTTCAAGCCACCCATACTGGCCTCCCGTGTTGACCTCCAGGAAGACCCATTCACCGTCCGGTGAGACGATGAAATCCAACGCCCCATACATCAGGTCGAAACTGCACATGAGCGCGTGGATGACGTGGGCGACGTGGTCGGGCGGCTCGATAAGCTCGTAGGTCCAAGCGGCGTAATCGGATCGCCAGTCGACGGAGGAGTCGGGACTCCCGGCCTTGATCTTGACTGCGGTGCGGCGGTCGTCGATGACGACCACGCGCACCTCGAAGGATTGGGGAACCCAGCGCTGTACCAGATGGCTGGTGACCTCGGGCCCCCGCAGATCATCGAGATCGTCCGGGCCGAGCACTCGAGTCCAGGACAGCTTGCGGCGGCCTTCCTCCGAAATTGTGTTCGCGCCCATCAGTTTCGTGACGGTCCGCCCGGCAGCGGCAAAAGAACACACCGACTCAGGCTCGTTCGTGATTACCGTCTCCGGTACGGAGAGCCCGCACTCATGGGCACGCACGAGCTGCACGGGCTTGTATGCCGCATCCGCCAGACGGCTCGGGTGGTTGACCCACAGCACCGGCAGGCCGGCGAGCACACCGCCCAATCCGTACTTAGCCTCGCGGAGGCGATGATGGCGCTCAACCGGTGAGAGCACGGCAGGCATTCGGTATGCTTCCGTGCTGCGGTACCACACATCGTGGATCTCTTCGAGTTCCACGATGTGTGCAGGTGTGCGCAACTGCCCGGACCAACGGCCCCTGCACAGCGAGACCGACAGGCGCAGCTGCGCCGGAAACCACGCGGTATTCACTCGACAGGCAGCCATCCCACGCACATCGAGTGCAGTGATCATGTCATCGGCGTTCGCGTCGAGATCACTCGCGAGGATCAGGACTGTCATGCCGGCGGGAACGGCGCATCTGGCGCGAAGTCGTAGATGAAGTCCTCCATCGGTCCTTCGTCACCGTCGCTTGAGGTGACCTTGTCCGCAGTCGGCTGCTCCATCCGTGTTTCGTTCAATGGTGTTCCGTCACAGTCCACGCCATTTGACTTTCGTGGTCATAGCGCCACATCCTGATCTGTCGGCCGGTGCTGGGCGGAACCTTCATGCCGCGTAGTCCCCACGGGCGCACGCTGTCGGGTGACGGGATGTCGGCGTTGTCCGCGCAGGCGTAGCCCACTCGGGCCTGCGTCATCGCATCATGGGGAGCATCGAGGTCATGCGATGCCTCGGCCATCAGCCCGCAGGCGATCCCGGCGATCAGACAGAGGTCCGGGTCTGCGCCGGGCGCTGGCGCCCCTCCAGCAACCCGAAGGCGCGATCCTGGGTGTCCACCAGGTCACCGAGCAGGGTGGGCAGTAGCTCTTGTTGGTAGGCGGTGACCAGACGACGCACGTCATCGATCAACTGATCGAGCATCCCCGCGCCGACGTTGGGCGCCTCGATACAGGTGAGGAAGTCGCGAGCCGGTCGGCGCTCATGGCGATCACCTGCCCTTCCCAGTCCGTCCGCGCGCTGCCCCGCTCCGGTGCAGCCCCGGCACGGCGGCGGGTCGGCAGGACCGCCCCGGTGCCGTACGGCGGCCCGAGCAGCCGCGCCACCGGCTCACCGAACAGCAGCTCCAGAGCAGCCTGGGCGCACGTCACCCACCACGACGGAGGAGAGCCGGATGTCTGCCTACCCTGCCCCGTTGGCCGGTGCTGAGGTGTACGAGTGGATCGCGCTGCGCCGGGTCGGCGGCGGTGGGGTGGCGAAGGTGGGTGACCGTTGGCTGCAGAACGGCCATCGGGTACCGGGCTACGTCGCGGGCGCGCTCGCCGGGTTGCTCGCCGGTGGGTTGGTGATGCCGGTCGACCCGGAACCGTCGGCCGTGGCCCGGGTGGCGCTCACCGATGCCGGGACCGACCGCTATGAGCAGCTGTGCCAGCAGGCCCTGCGGATGCCCGGCGCCCAGTTCATCGACCTGTGTCGCCGATTTGTGGACGAGGTCCCCGACCCGGTCGGCGCACGGCGCTGCCCGACTAGATCCCCGGCCGGCCGCCGGTTGAGCGTCCCCCGCTTCGGCCCCGCAGCCGGCCCGCCATGCCACAACGCGTCGGGCAGCCCCACTACAACCGGTTCGGCATCCGCACCAGCGGCGGCACACCTGGAAACACTGATCAACCAGCTCGACGAGACCTGCACGACCCGTCGGTCCGGACGCCCGACCACCAGCTCCACTGGGCAGCCCGAGGGGTTTAGCCTGCGCCCGTCGAACGGTGATCATCGTGCGGTCGGTACTGCGGTGGATGTGAATCCGCGCCCCGAAGTATTCGATCTTCCGCTCAGACCGGACGAGCCAGCTCATCGGCTCCCAGACCGTGCCGCCGGCGCCGAAGCGCAGTCGTCGATCTTGCGCATTCAGCGGGCTGAGCGTGCTGAACGGCGCCTGATAACCACGCTCAGCCCGCTGAATGCGGTGACGCGGCGAGTTGGCCGCAGGCGGCGGCGATCTCGCGGCCGCGGGTGTCTCGGATGGTGCAGGGCACTCCGGCCGCGCGGACCCGCGCCATGAACTGCTCCTGTGCGAGCGGGGGGGTGGCGTCCCATTCGCTGCCTGGGGTGGGGTTGAGCGGGATGAGGTTCACGTGCACCAGGGCGCCGAGGCGTTCACGCAGCAGCCGGCCGAGCAGCTCGGCGCGCCACGGCTGGTCGTTGACGTCCCGGATCAGCGCGTACTCGATGGACACCCGGCGCCCCGTGGTGTCCGCGTAGTGTCGCGAGGCGTCGAGTACCTCGGCCACCTTCCAGCGGCGGTTGACCGGGACGAGGGTGTCCCGCAGCTCGTCGTCCGGGGTGTGCAACGACACCGCCAGCGTGACCCGCAGTCCTTCGGCGGCCAGCCGCCGGATCGCCGGCACCAGGCCCACCGTGGACACCGTCACCGACCGCTGGGACAGACCCAGCCCGTCCGGTGCGGGGTGGGTGATCCGGCTGAGGGCGGCGACCACTCGCTGGTAGTTGGCCAGCGGCTCGCCCATGCCCATGAACACGACGTGGGACAGCCGGCCGGGACCGCCGGCCAGCTCGCCGTCGCGCATCGCGGCTGCGGCGGCGCGCACCTGGTCGACGATCTCCGCGGTGGACAGGTTGCGGGTCAGCCCACTCTGCCCGGTGGCGCAGAACGGGCACGCCATCCCACAGCCGGCCTGGCTGGAGACACACACCGTGGTCCGGTCGGGGTAGCGCATCAGCACGCTTTCCGACAGCGCCCCGTCCGCCGCACGCCACAGCGTCTTTCGGGTCGTGCCACCGTCACAGCAGATGTGCCGCAGCGGGGTGGCCAGCTCCGGCAGCAGCGCCGCCACCAGCCGGTCCCGGCTCGACGCGGGCAGGTCGGTCATCGCGGCCGGATCAGTGCTCAGCCGCGCGAAGTAGTGTCGGGCCAGCTGGTCGGCGCGAAATGCCGGCTCGCCCAGCTCCCTCACCGCGGTACGGCGTTGGCCGCGGTCGAGGTCAGCAAGGTGACGCGGCGGCATGCCCCGGCGCGGGGCCTGGAACACCAAGGGCAGCGCAGTCATCGCGCTGTCCATCGTCCCATGGCAAGACCAGTGGGCTCGCGGCGCAGATGTAGACGGTAGCGGACGGGGATGGTCAGCCCCGGAGTCGCCGCGATCGCCCGCGCCGCCACCTCGGGAGTGAACTCGATGCGCAGCGCGGCCTCCAGGTCACCGCGATCGCGGAAGCGCCAGACGGTGTCCACCCGGCGGCAGTCGAAGCCCTGGGCGGCGAAGAACGCCTCGACAGTGGCGGGCCGGTAGCGCGGTGCCGCCGCGCACAACCACTCGCCATAGGGGGCGTGGGTACCGTCCAGGTCGATCACGACCATGGTCCCGCCAGGGCGCAGCACCCGTCGCGCCTGGGCCAGGCCCCGTTCGCAGCCTGGGCCGAAGAAGTAGGCGACGCGGGCATGCACCAGGTCGGCGCTGGAGTCGGGCAGCGGCAGCCGTTGGGCGCGACCGGCGATCACCGAGACGTTGGGCAGGGCGCGGACCCGTCGACGGGCGCGGGTCACCAGCGGAGGGTGTGGCTCCACCCCGACCACGCCGCGGGCCCGCTCGGCGAACCGAGGCAGGTGAAACCCGTCCCCGCAGCCGACGTCGACGACGTCGGCGCCATCCCAGTCGACCCGGTCGGCCAATGCCACCCACAGCGCCCCGTCGGCGTCGACCGCCTGGTTCTCCCGCTCGTAGACCTCGGGCCAGTTCCAGATGTTGGGGCTGGCCAGCACGCCCGAGTCGGTCACCGTCAGCCGCCGACCGGGACGAGCAGGCTCAGCAGCAGCCAGGACACGACCGCCGAGGGCAGCAGCGAGTCGATCCGGTCCATCAACCCGCCGTGGCCGGGCAGCACGGTGCCCATGTCCTTGACGCCGAGATCTCGCTTGATCAGTGACTCGACCAGATCCCCTCCGGTCGCGGTGAGCACGATCGCCGCCCCGAACACCACCCCACGCCACGGCTGGCCACCCAGCAGAAAGGTCACCGACAGAGCACCCGCGGCGGTCCCGACCACCAACGATCCGATGAAGCCCTCCCAGGACTTCTTCGGACTGATCGAAGGCGCCATCAGGTGGCGCCCGCCCAGCACGCCGGTGGCATAGCCACCGATGTCCGAGGCCACCCCGGCGAGCATCAGGCACAAGACCCGCGCCGCGCCGTCGGCGGGAACCACCAGCAACGTCGCGAAAGCGGCGAGTCCCGCCACGTAGGCGGTGCTGAACACCGACGCGCTGACGTCGCGGACGTAGCCCGCCGCACCCCGGGGGAAGCGCCACACCAGGCAGACCAGCGCAGTGATCACAAACGCGACGAGTATCCCGTCCCGGCCGAGCGGCCAGGCCAGCCACACCATCGCCTGCCCGCCGAGGAGGACCGGTGGCAGCGAGACCCGGACATCGGTTCGGCGCAATGCCCCGGCCAGCTCACAGCTGGACACCGCCACCGCGGCGGCCACGATCCCGATGAACACCTGTCGCACAGTGAACAGCGCCACCAGGATCCCGGCGCCCATCAGCAGCCCGACGGCGATCGCCGCCCACAGGTTCCGGCCCGCCCGTCGGATATGGGGCCGCTCAGCCGGGTGCACAGCGGAGTGGGGACGCTCAGGCAGTCCGCTGGCAGCCACTCAGACCTCGAGCAGTTCGGATTCCTTGTGCTTGACGAGCTCGTCGACCTGCCCCACGTACCGGTGAGTGACGACCTCGAGTTCCTTCTCTGCCCGTGTCACGTCGTCCTCACCAGCCTCGCCCTCGCGAGAGATACGGGTGAGCGCTTCCTTGGCCTTGCGACGGATGTTGCGAATGGATACCTTGGCGTCCTCTCCCTTGGTATGCGCCACCTTGACCAGGTCTCGGCGGCGTTCCTGGGACAGCTGCGGGATGACCACCCGGATGATCACGCCGTCATTGGTGGGGTTGACGCCCAGGTCGGAGTCCCGGATCGCCTTCTCCATGGGCCGGAGCTGGCCGGGGTCATAGGGCCTGATCACGGCCATCCGGGCCTCCGGGACCGTCACGCTGGCCAGTTGGATCAATGGGGTGGCCGAGCCGTAGTAGTCCACGACGATCTTGGAGAACATCGAGGGGCTGGCACGGCCGGTCCGTACCGTGGCCAGGTCCTCCTTGGCCACCGCCACGGCCTTCTCCATCTTGTCCTCGGCGTCGAGAAGGGTGTCGTCGATCACGGCTGCTCCTTGTACTAGCCAATACCCGTTATGACCCGATATGCTCCGTTATGACACAGTGCTGACCAGGGTTCCGATGGACTCACCCCGCACCGCGCGAGCGATATTGCCCTCGGTGAGCAGGTTGAACACGATGATCGGCAGCTTGTTGTCCATGCACAGGCTGAAAGCGGTCGCGTCCGCCACTTTGAGTCCGCGCTCAAGCACCTCGCGATGGGTGATGTGGGTGAACATCGTGGCCGAGGGATCGATCCTAGGGTCGGCGGTGTAGACTCCGTCGACCGCCTTGCCCATCAGGAGAACCTCGCAACCGATCTCCAGCGCCCGCTGGGCACCGGTGGTGTCGGTGGAGAAGTAAGGCATCCCCACGCCGGCTCCGAAGATCACCACACGGCCCTTCTCCAGGTGCCGGATGGCCTGGCGCGGAATGTAGGGCTCGGCAACCTGAACCATCGTGATGGCCGTCTGCACGCGAGTGTCGATCTTGTGTTCACGCTCCAGGAAGTCCTGCAGGGCCAGGCAGTTCATCACGGTGCCGAGCATTCCCATGTAGTCGGCGCGGGAGCGTTCCAGGCCGAGCTGCTGGAGCTCCTCGCCGCGGAAGAAGTTCCCGCCGCCGATCACCACGGCCATCTGCATCCCGCCGGCGACCACCTCGGCGATCTGCCTCGCGACAGCCTTCACCACCTCGGGGTCCACCCCGACCCCACCGCCACCGAACATCTCCCCGCCGAGCTTGAGGAGCACTCTGCGGTATCCGGGACCCACCAGCCGGTCGGCGTTCATCGGCGCGTCAGGCCTGGCCGACCTCGAAGCGGGCGAACCGCCGCACGCTCACCCCGGCCTCGTCCAGAACAGCCTTGACGGTCTTCTTGGAGTCCTGCACGGAGGACTGCTCCAGCAATACGGTGTCCTTGAAGAAGCCGTTGACGCGGCCTTCGACGATCTTCGGCAGCGCCTGCTCGGGCTTGCCCTCCTCCCGCGCGGTCTCCTGCGCGATGCGCCGTTCATCGGCCAGCACGTCGGCCGGCACGTCCTCCCGGGTGACATAGCGCGGCTTCATGGCGGCCACCTGCATCGCCACCGCACGCGCGGTCTCCAGCGAACCCCCGTCATACTCGACCAGCACGCCCACCGCAGGTGGCAGGTCCGAGGCGCGACGGTGCAGGTAGGTGGCCACCTCGCCGTCGAAGGACACCACCCGGCGCAGCTGCAGCTTCTCGCCGATCTTGGCCGAGAACGCCCGCACCGCGTCGTCCACCGTGCCACCGTTGCACCGCGCCTGGGCGAGCGCCTCGGCGTCGGCGGGCCGGCTCCGGATCGCCTCAGCGAGGATCCTGCCAGCAAGCTCCCGGAAGTCGGCGCCCTTGGCCACGAAGTCGGTCTCGCAGTTGAGCTCGATCATCACGCCGCCCTCGGCGGCCACCAGTCCATTGGCGGTGGTGCGCTCGGCCCGTTTGCCGACGTCCTTCGCGCCCTTGATGCGGAGCAGCTCGACCGCACGGTCGAAGTCGCCGTCGGATTCTTCCAACGCCTTCTTGCAGTCCATCATCCCGGAGCCGGTCAGGTCCCGGATTCGCTTGACATCGGCGGCGGAGTAGTTCGCCATCGTGGCTTTACCATCCTGGAGTTCGTTGTCGGATCGGGCGGGGTGTGCAGCGGGTTGTCAGGCCCGCTGCACACCGTTGTTGGCGACCAGTGGAGCGGGCAGCCGCGGCGCGGCTGCCCGCTCCACTGGGTTGTCAGAAACAGAGCTGTCGGAGACGGGTCTGTCAGAGACGGGCCTGTCGGAGACAGGGTCGCTCGAGACCATCAGCTCCTGCTCCCATTCGGCCAGCGGCTCATCGACACCGGCACCGGCCGCAGGCTTGTCTGAGCCGTCGGCGCCGGCGGAGCGGCCGGCTCGCGACATCAGCCCGTCAGCGGTGGCGTCGGCCACCACGCGGGTGAGCAGCGCCGCGGAGCGGATCGCGTCGTCGTTGCCCGGGATGGGATAGTCGACCTCGTCGGGGTCGCAGTTGGTGTCCAGGATGGCCACCACCGGGATGCCCAGCTTGCGGGCCTCACCGACGGCAATCTGCTCCTTCTTGGTGTCCACTATCCACACCGCGCTGGGGACACGCTGCATGTCCCGGATCCCGCCCAGGGTCTTCTCCAGCTTGTCCTTCTCCCGGGTGCGCATCAGGATCTCTTTTTTGGTCAACCCGGAAAAGCCGCCGGTCTGCTCCATGGACTCGAGTTCCTTGAGTCGCTGCAGGCGCTTGTGCACGGTGGAGAAGTTCGTGAGCATGCCGCCCAACCAGCGGTGGTTCACGAAGGGCATGCCGACTCGCTGCGCGTGATGCGAGATCGCTTCCTGGGCCTGCTTCTTGGTGCCGATGAACAAGACCGAACCGCCGTGGGCCACGGTCTGCTTGATGAACTCGTAGGCCCGGTCGATGTAGGTCAACGTCTGTTGCAGGTCGATGATGTAGATGCCATTGCGCTCGGTGAAGATGTAGCGCTTCATCTTCGGGTTCCAGCGGCGGGTCTGGTGCCCGAAGTGCACGCCGGAGTCGAGCAGCTGCTTCATGGTGACGACGGCCATAGCCGGTGCACACCTCAATGTGTCAGGCGCGTCGGCTGGCACCGGCGCGCTCACGCGGTTGTCGCGGCGAGCCGGGTCGGACCGCCGCCCTGGCGCCAGGCCGACGGCCGGACCCCGGGCGATCATGATCGCGACGAGGACCGCCGGACGCCGAGGCCCCGGTAGGGCGCAGCGCTGGCGCGCGAAGTCGACCCGCAAGCGAGTCGCATCTGCAGTGTACGACGTGCCCACGCCCAACCCCAGCCGAGGTGCTCCCCGCGCTCCGCTAGCATCCATGCTGCCCACAGCCATCCACAGGGCCCGCTCCATCCCCAGCGGTCGGCCTCGTCGCTGGGCAGTCGCGCTCGGCGCGGGAAGGCTGTCGGCGTGTCTCGGACTCTGATCTGCATCACGCTCATGGCGGTGTTGTCCAGTGGGCCGTCCAGCCAGACGAGCCCAGCCGATCCGGTGGCTCCGACCGATCCGGTGACCCGAGTCGGGGCCGACGAGGGTGGTGACAAGTCCGCGCCGCGGTTCGGCTGGCCACTTCCCGGGTCCCCCACCGTAGTTCGGGCTTTCCACCCGCCGACGTTCCGGTACGGACCGGGGCATCGCGGTGTCGACCTGGCTGCGGTGGCCGGCGCCCCGGTGCTCGCCGCTGGCGCCGGCACGGTGGCGTTCGCCGGGACGGTGGCCGGCCATGGCGTGGTGTCAGTGGACCACCCCGGTGGGCTGCGCACGACGTATGAGCCGGTGTCACCAACCGTCACCATCGGTGACCGGGTGGCACGGGGTGAGTGGATCGGAACCGTGCAGCCCGGCCACCCGGGCTGCCCCGTCACCGCCTGCCTGCACTGGGGTGTCCTGCGCCGGAGTGTCCGCGACCCAGAGCAGGACAGGCAGTACCTGGACCCGCTGCGACTGCTCGCCACAGCGCGGGTGCGCCTGCTGCCGACCGACGCACCCGCCGGTGATACCCCGACCTTTACCGTCACCCGGACCTGGGGACGCCCGGACCTGGGGACGCCCGGGGTCCTCAGCCGGCGGAGGCTTCCAGCATCTTGCTTCGGAGCCGTAGCACCGCCCTGGTGTGCAGCTGGCATACCCGGGACTCGGTGACGCCGAGCACCCGGCCGATCTCGGCGAGGGTGAGGTTCTCGAAGTAGTAGAGCGAGACCACCACGCGATCCCGGTCGGTGAGCTGCGAGACCGCTTCGGCGAGCAGGCGCCTGCTCTCCACCGAGTCGAGGAACGCGCCCGGTTCCTCCACGGTGTCATCGGGCAACGTCTCGGCGATCGACGTGCCGCCCCGTCCCACGGCGATGAGCTCATCGAGCGCGACCACACTGGTCAGCTGTAGCTGGGCATAAACCTCCCGCAGTTCGGCAGTGGTGACACCGAGCTCGGCAGCCACCTCCGCGTCGGTGGCGGACCGCTGCAACCGACTCTCCAGGCGTTCCAGCGCACGCTCCACTTCGCGGGCCCGGCTCCGCACCGAACGGGGCACCCAGTCCTGAGCGCGCAGCTCGTCCAGGATCGCCCCCCGGATCCGCTGCATCGCATAGGTCTCGAACTTCAAGCCGCGCGCCGGCTCGAACCGGTCGATGGCGTCCCAGAGGCCGAACACGCCCGACTGCACCAGGTCCGCGATGTCCACATGGGCGGGCAGCCCGGTTCCGACCCGGCCGGCCACGTACTTCACCAAAGGCGCGTAGTGCAGAACAAGTCGGTCACGCAGGGTTGCGTCGCGATGCTCCCCGTAGGCCTGCCACAGGGCGACGATGCCCGCTTCCACCTCCTCGGCTCTGGCCTCGGCGGTGCCGCCGCAGACCCCGGAATCGGCGAGGGGGACGGCGGTCAGGATGCCCTCACCACCCCCGGAGTACTCAGGAACGGGGGTGGCTCCGGTCATGGATCGCCTTCAGCCTCTCGACAGTGACATGCGTGTAGAGCTGCGTGGTGGCGAGCGTAGCGTGACCGAGTAACTCCTGAACGGCGCGCAGATCGGCGCCCCCCTCCAGCAGATGGGTCGCGGCGCTGTGCCGCAGGCCGTGCGGACCCATGTCCGGCGCGCCTGGCACCGCGCCGACCGTGTCGTGCACGACGGTCCGAATGATCCGCTGATCGACCCGTCCGCCACGCGCCCCGAGGAACAGCGCCGCTGCGGAACGGGGATGCGCGAGCGCGGGGCGCCCTCGTTCGAGCCAGTGGAACAGGGCGCGCTGCGCGGGCAGCCCATAGGGCACCGCGCGTTCCTTGGCTCCCTTACCGAGTACCCGGACCAGGCGCCGCTCTGTGTCGAGATCGCTGAGATCAAGACCACAGAGCTCGGCGACGCGTATCCCGGTCGCGTACAACAGCTCCACAACGGCGTGGTCACGCACCGCGATCGGATCCGCCTCGGCGGCACCGCGTTGCGCGGCCTGGAGTGCCGCAGCAGCCTGTTCCGGGTGCAACACCGCGGGCAGGGCTCGCCGTGGCCGCGGCGCGACCAGCCGCAGTCCCGGGTCACTGCTCAGCACTCCGACTCGGGTGGCCCAGGCGGTGAAGGCGCGAGCCGCCGCGGCACGGCGCGCCAACGTGCTGCGCTGATGGCCACTGCGGTGCTGCGTGCCCAACCAGCCGCGCAGCAGCGGGAGGTCCACCGCCGCGAGGTCGTCACGGCCCGAGTCCACCAGGTACCGCAACAGGGTGGTGACGTCGCCGCGGTAAGCCCGCACCGTGTGCGGTGACAGCCCACGCACGGACCGCAGATACGCCGCGAAGCGCTCCCGATACGCCGCCAGGGTGTCCGGTAGCGAGTCGGGAGCCGGCCGGTCCTCGCTCACCCGCAGCACGGTGCGCTCCTGACGGCGCCAGGTCAAGCACCGCCACGCCCCGCCTCGGGCAGCACTCGGTGCCAACCGCTCACCCCGCACCCCACCAGCCCCCGCAGCTCCAACAACGGCAGCGCGGAGCGTACCCGGTGTAGCGGCACCCCAGAGTCGAGCACCAGCTGTTCGGGATGCCGGGGAGCCCTCACGGGCAGCGCCTCGTACACCGCCAGCAGCTCCGGGCTCAGCCCATCGGTGCACCGGTGGACGGTGGCCGGCGGCGGCGCGAGGTCCGTCCCGATCCGCCCCACCGCCTCCACCACCTCCGCCACCCGGGTGACCAACACCGCCCACGACTCGGCCCAACGCGGCCGCGGCGGCAGCGGTGCGTCGGGCGCCGCTGCGCACGCCGGCCTCGACCACGACGGTGCCGGCCGCGAATGCGGCGATCAGGCGGTTGCGGATCAGGAAGCGGTGTCGCGCGGGCCGGATACCCGGTGGATACTCGCTGACCACCGCGCCGCGCTGGGCGATCCGGTCCAGCAGCCCATGGTGGCCCGCCGGGTAGGCCCGATCCAGCCCACACGCCTGCACCGCGACAGTGCGACCCTCGGCGGCCAGCGCGCCCCGGTGCGCCGCGCCGTCGATGCCGAACGCGGCGCCGGAGACCACCGCGAAGCCGGCCTCGGCCAGTTCGTAGCCGAACTCGGCAGCGACGTGCTCCCCGTATCCGGTCGCGGCTCTTGCCCCCACCACCGCCACCGTCCGCTCGCCGAGCTCGTCGAGGCGAGCGGCCCCCCGCACCCAGAGCGCCATCGGAGCACGCCAGCGCTGGTCGGTCTGAGCATCGGGCGTGGCGAAGCAGGTGAACGCCTCGGCGGGCCACTCCGCGTCCTCGGGAACCACCAACCGGCCCCCGAGCGCGGCGATCGCGGACAGGTCGACCTCGGCCCGGTCCTCCCCCCGGCGGGCGCTGGTCTCGTCGGTGACCCGGTCAGGTACCCGCCCCGCAGCCACCAACCGGGCCGCCTGCACCGGACCGACCTCGCCGACCAGCTCGGACAACGCCGCAGCGGGGGGCTCGGCGACCCGGTTGAGGTAGGCTCGGGCCCGACGCAGCTCGCGCTGTCCCGGTGTCATGCCGCCCTCCGGTCCCGCAGACCCATCGCCACACTCACGTCCTCGACCAGCGGGCGGTCCCGACCGGCCAGATCAGCCACCGTCCAGGCCAGCCGCAGCGTGCGATCCGCCCCTCTGGCGGTCACCATGCCCCGATGCAGCGCCGCCGCGATCGGCTCGGTCACCGCCCTCGGCAGCCGGAACCTCCGCCGCAACACCGGGCCGGGCACCTCGGCGTTCGTGCTCCAGCCAGTGCCCGTCCACCGCGCGCGGGCGGCCGCGCGAGCCTGGAGCACCCGTTCGCGCACCGTCGCGGTGCTCTCCGGCTCCGCGTCGGCCTGACCCATGTCCTTCACCGGACGCATCAACACCCGCAGGTCCACCCGGTCCAGCAGCGGCCCGGACAGCCGGCCCAGATACCGCCTGCGGGCCGACGGGGCGCAGGTGCAGTCCCGCTCGTCGGGCGGAGCGCACGGACACGGGTTCGCCGCGAGCACCAGCTGGCACCGTGCCGGGTATCGCACCACCCCGTCCCGGCGGGCCAACCGGACCTCGCCATCCTCCAGCGGGGTGCGCAGCGCCTCCAGCGACCGTGGCCCGAACTCGGCAACCTCGTCGAGGAACAGCACTCCACGGTGTGCTCGGCTTACCGCACCGGGCTTGGCCAGCCCCGAGCCACCTCCGACCAGCGCGGCCACCGAGCTGGTGTGATGCGGCGCCACGAACGGAGGCACGGTGATCAGCGGGGTCTCCGGGGCGAGCAGGCCGGCCACCGAGTGCACCGCGGTCACCTCGAGCGCCTCCTGGTCGGTGAGCGCCGGCAGCAGCCCGACCATCCGCTGAGCCAACATGGTCTTGCCCGTCCCCGGCGGGCCGGTCAGCAGCAGATGGTGACCGCCCGCGGCGGCGACCTCCACCGCCCAGCGGGCGTCACCTTGTTCCAGTACGTCGCCGAGGTCGGGGACCGCCGCCGGCGGTGCCGGGCGCGGCGGGCCGGGGCGCGCCAACCCGGCACCGCCCGGGTCTCGCAACCAGCTGAGCACCTCCTTCAGGCAGGTCGCGCCGTGCACCCGCACCCCGTCAACCAGGCAGGCCTCGGCGAGCGAGGCGCTCGGCACCACCACCTCGCCGATACCTACCTGGCGGGCGGCGAGCACGGCCGGCAGCACACCTCGTACCTGACGTAGCCGGCCGTCCAGGGCCAGCTCCCCGATCAGCACCAGCCCGTGCAGCCGCTGCGCCGGGACCCGGCCGGCCGCGGCCAGCAATGCGCAGGCCAGCGCGAGGTCGTAGCTGCTGCCACCCTTGGGCAGGGTGGCCGGCGACAGCGCGAGGGTCATCCGGCGCGGTGGCCACCGCTCACCCGAGTTGAGCACCGCGGCCCGCACCCGGTCCCGCGCCTCGGACAAGGCGGTGTCCGGCAGCCCCACCATCTGCAGCCCCGGCAGTCCCGGACCGATATGGGCCTCGATCTCCACCAGCATCCCGTCGACCCCGTGCAGCGCCACCGCCCAGGCGCTGGCCAGCGACATCAGAACGCACCCTGCAGGTGCTCCACGGTGACCGGTCCGTCCTGCGGGCACAGCACCGCCAGCACGTCGAAGCGGACCTCGCACCAACCGACCCGATAGGCCCGCAGCCACGCCGCCGTGACCCGCCTGATCCGCGCCGCCTTCGCCGGTGTCACGCCTTCGGACGGTTCCCCGTACCCGGTCCCCGACCGGGTCTTGACCTCACACACCACGAGGCGCTGCCCATCGGTGGCGATAAGATCCACCTCGCCGTCCCGGCAACGCCAGTTGCGTGAGAGCACCACGAGCCCCGTGCTGGCCAGGTAGTCCGCCGCCAGGTCCTCGCCCCGCCTGCCCAGCTCGTCGCTACGGTGCTGGGCCGCCTGCGCTGTCGGCTCCATCCGTCCTCCCGTCTCTCGGTGATCTCCAGCCACGAGACTGCCGCGCCGCCCCGGTGCGGTCGACCTCGCGCGGGCAGATCTGTGGACAACAGAGGGGGGTGTGGACAAGTAGAGCGCGCAGGGTGGGTGAGCCACGAAAAATGTCAGGGCGCCCACGTACGCTGGTCACATGAGGCGCTCTCACTCTCCAGACGCAGACCATGGCCGAGACTCTGGCTGAGCCGCCGTTCACCCTTACCGACGGGCCGCGCCGCCACGCCAGGTACGCCGAGCTCGCGGCGAGCGGCGCGGTGCACCACATCGCGCTGCCCAGCGGAACACCGGCCTGGCTGATCACTGGCTATGACGAGGCACGCCAGGCGCTGCACGACCCGCGGCTGGTCAAGACGCCGGTGATGCCGTCCAGAGGGCTGTCGTCACCCGAGATCTTCGCGGCGCGCAACCACCACATGCTCAACAGCAACCCACCGGACCACACCCGGCTGCGCCGGTTGGTCGCCGCCGCGTTCACCCGTCGCCGCATCGAGCAACTCGCGCCCCGCATCCAGCGGATCACCGACGAGCTGCTCGACACCATGGCCACCGCGGCGCGCACCGACCTGATCGACTCGTTCGCCTACCCGCTGCCGATCACCGTGATCCGCGAGCTGCTCGGCGTGCCGGCCGAGCGCCGCACCGAGTTCCACCACTGGTCCGCTGTCCTGGTCACCAGCCTCGCCAGCCCGGCCGCACTCGCCGCCGCGGCCACCGCGATGGTGAGCTACCTACGGGAGCTGGTCGCCGCCAAACGCGCCGCGCCCGCCGACGACCTGCTCTCCGCGCTGGTCGCGGTCCGCGACGGCCAGGATCTCCTCTCCGAGGACGAGCTCACCTCGATGGTGTTCCTGATACTCGTCGCCGGTCACGAGACCACGGTCAACCTGATCGGCAACGGGGTGCACGCCCTGCTCACCCACCCCGAGCAGTTAGCGCTGCTGCGCGCGCGACCGGACCGGTTACCGGACGCGGTCGAGGAACTGCTGCGCTTCGACGGTCCCGTGCAGGTGGCGACCTTCCGCGTCACCGCCGAGCCGGTGGACATCGGCGGGGTCACCATCCCGGCCGGCGAGATCGTCATCCCCGGCCTGCTGGCCGCCAACCGGGACCCGGCCCGCACGGCGCGGCCCGACGCCCTGGACATCACCCGCGCGGACAACCAGCATCTGGCCTTCGGCCACGGCATCCACCACTGCCTCGGCGCGCCGCTGGCCCGGCTCGAAGGCCGGATCGCGCTGGGGACGTTGCTCGCCCGCTTCCCCCGGCTGCGACTCGCGGTGCCCACCGAGCAGCTGGCCTGGCGGCCAGGACTGATCATGAACGGCCTGGACGCGCTCCCCGTGATCCTGCGCTGACGGGCGGTCTCAGCCGCCGAAGGGGCCGTCTTCAGGCAGCCGTAGGTCTGGTTTGTCCACCTCCTCGATGTTGACGTCCTTGAACGTGAGCACTCGGACGTTCTTGACGAACCGGGCCGGCCGGTACAGGTCCCACACCCAGGCATCGGACATCCGTACCTCGAAGTACACCTCCCCCTCGGGGTTGCGGGCCTGCACATCCACCGCGTTGGCCAGGTAGAAGCGCCGCTCGGTCTCGACGACATAGGTGAACTGACCGACGACGTCGCGGTACTCCTTGTAGATCGACAGCTCCATCTCGGTCTCGTACTTCTCGAGATCCTCAGCGCTCATCGACGGCCCACCGGTCGCTTCATCGGGTGCTGGCTCCTCCTGCTCGCAGACGTTGCGTGGTCAGCGACTCCCCCATGACTCCCCCATTCTGGAGCACCGCCCGGCCCCTACCGGTCCCCCTATCGAGGCCGACCTCGCCCGTGCGCTCCGGCACGCCCGCACCCTCAGGCCGTGCAGACGCGCCGCGAGCATGACGTTGACGTAGCTGAACCGGTGCTCGGCGCACGGGCCATGCGCCAGCAGGGACGCGTTGTGCTCCGGCGTGCAGTAGCCCTTGTGCTCGCCGAAGCCATACCACGGCGTCCGCTGGTGCAGCTCGCCCATGATGCGGTCGCGGGTCACCTTGGCGAGCACCGAGGCCGCCGCCACGCAGGCCGCAGCCCGGTCCCCGCCGATCACCGCCATGTTCGGGGCGGTCAGGCCGGGCACGCGAAACCCGTCGGTGAGCACGTAACCGGGGTGCACGGCAAGGCCGGCGACGGCTCGACGCATGCCCTCCAGGTTGGCCACATGCACGCCCCACTCATCGACCTCCTCGGGTGGGATGACCACCACGCTCCTGGTCACCGCCCTGGTGACGACCAGGTCATGGTAGTACTCCCGGCGCGGCGCGGTGAGCAGCTTGGAGTCGGTGAGCCCAGCCAGGGCCGCCGCATCAGCCGGCCGCAGCACGCACGCCGCCACCACCAGCGGGCCGGCGCAGGCGCCTCGACCGGCCTCATCCACCCCGGCGACCGGGCCCAAGCCCTTGCGGTGCAGGACAGCCTGCAGCGTCCACGTGCCGCCGTCCCGGCGCACCACCGCCCTCGGCGGCCGCGGCAGGGCCTGGCGGGTCATCAGCGCCACGACCGGCACTCCTCGTCAGCCACGCCTCCGGGCGAGCACCCGCTCCCGCAGGCCCCGACCGCCTCGCAGCACCGGCCGGCTCAGCGCCAGGCCGGCACCCAGCGGAAGACCAGCGGGCCAGGACGGCCCAGAAGGCTCCGGTGCGCCGAGCGCGCCGGTCTGCCTCGGGTCCGGGTCGGAGATGACCTGCCATCGCGACAGCGGAAGCACGATCAGACGCGCCTTGCCGATGACGTCGCTCACCGGGACTGTGCCCGATAGCTGGTCCGCGACGTGTCGCCGTGAGTCCGCACTGTTGTTCCGGTTGTCTCCCATCATCCACAAGTTGCCTCGAGGCACCGTGACGGGGCCGAACCCCTCCTGGGGCTCGTGCCCCATGAAGACGGCGTAGGGCTCGGTCAGCGCGTGTCCGTCGACCATGACCCGGTTCTGCTTGTCGCAGCACTGCACGGTCTGGCCACCCACCGCGATCACCCGCTTGACGAAGTCGCGCTCGTCGGGTGGCGCGAGTCCGACCAGTGAGCCGGCCTCCTGAAGCCCGCGGACCAGCACGTTGTCCGACCGCTGGCTGCTGAACTCGCTGACCCACGAAGCGGGGCCGCGGAACACCACCACCTCGCCCGGTCTCGGATCGCGAAACCGGTAGATCAGCTTGTCGACCAGCACCCGATCGTTGGTGCAGCCGGTGCAGCCATGCAGGGTCGGTTCCATGGACGCCGAGGGGATCACGTACACCCGGGCCACGAACGTCTGGATCAGGAACGTGAGCACCAGCGCGGTGAGCACCAGGATCGGCAGCTCGCGCCAGAACGAGCCCTTCTTACGCTTGGACAGGCGATGCCGCTTCACGCGGGGTCCGGGAGAGTCACCGGGACCCACGCCACGAGCGGGTTCGATCGAGCGAGCCAGGTGGGCCACGTCCTCAGGCTATCGACAGGCGGCCGGCGCCGGGGGGATCAGGACGCGGGCGGCGTCTCACGCTTCTCCTTGATCTTGGCAGCCTTACCCCGGAGGTGGCGAAGATAGTACAGCTTGGCACGGCGCACATCACCGCGGGTGACAACCTCGATCTTGGCGATGGTGGGGGTGTGCACCGGAAAGGTGCGCTCCACACCCACGCCGAAGGATACCTTGCGCACCGTGAAGGTCTCCCGCACTCCGCCACCCTGACGGCGGATGACCGCGCCTTGGAATATCTGTAACCGCTGGCGCGAGCCCTCGATGACGCGGACGTGCACCTTGAGGGTGTCACCAGGCCGGAAGTCGGGGACATCGGACCGCAATGACGTCGCGTCCAGGGCGTCCAGGGTGTTCATCGGAAGTCCATCCTTGTCATCGTGTGCTGTGCACGGGCGGAGCGCCCGCCGTGAGCGCGAACAGCGGCACCGGTGACGACAAGGACCTCCACCCTGGGGCAGCCCTACCTTGTTCCGCTGTGACCCGGTAAGTGAATCAGACGCCGCCGCCTGCGACGAAACCGGGCAGTGGTCAGCCGGGCAGTATCAGCCGGGCCGACGTTCGTCGAGTGCAGTGGCGAGGCCCTCGAGCAGGGCGCGGTCCTCGGCATCCAGCGCGCCGGGCGGCAGCGCCGTCAGCAGGTCCGGACGTCGCGCCGCGGTGCGCTCCACGGCGCGGTCCCGGCGCCAGCGAGCGATCGCGGCGTGGTTGCCCGAGCGGAGCACGGCGGGCACCTCCCGGCCCCGCCACACCTCGGGACGGGTATAGCAGGGCCCCTCCAGAAGGCCGTCAGAGAACGAGTCCTGCATCGCCGAGGCGGGGTTGCCCAGCACCCCGGGCAGCAGCCGGGCAATCGCCTCGACCATCACCAGCACGGCGACCTCACCCCCAACGAGCACGTAGTCGCCGATCGAGATCTCATCGACGATAACCCGGTCGGCCGCGTCGTCGATCACCCGCTGGTCGATGCCCTCGTAGCGGCCGCAGGCGAAAACGAGCCGGGGTTGCCCGGCCAGCTCGGCGGCCAGCTGTTGGGTGAACGGCGCTCCCGCGGGGCTGGGCACCACCAACCGCGGCGGTGGCTCACCGGCGAGTACCTCGTCCAGCGCCGCACCCCAGACATCGGGCCGCATCACCATGCCGGGTCCACCGCCGTAGGGCGCGTCATCCACCGACCGGTGCCCATCGTGGGCCCAGTCCCTCAGGTCGTACACCGTGAAGGCGATCAGGTTCCGCTCGATGGCTCGACCGAGCAGCGCCTCCCGAGCCGGAGCCAGGTACTCGGGAAAGATCGTCACCACCTGGATCAGCACAGCGCGACGCCCTCAGTCGAGCAGCCCGGCAGGCGGGTCGAGCACCACCGCGCCACCAGCCAGGTCCACCTCGAGCACGATCGCCCGCACGAAGGGCACCAGCGCCTCGCCGTGGTCTGTCTCCAGCACCAGCAGGTCGCTGGCCGGGGCGTGCACGACCTCGCGCACCGTGCCCAGCGCCGCGCCGTCGGGCCCCACGGCGGCCAGGCCCTCAAGCTGGTGATCGTAGAACTCGTCGGGGTCGTCCAGCTCGGGCAGCTCGGTGGCCTCGACGGTCAGCAGGAGGCCGCGTAGTTCCGCTGCCGCGTCTCGGTCGACCACCCCGGCGAACCGCACGAGCAAGGCTGCCCCGTGCGGACGGACGGTCTGCACCGTGAGGGTGCGGCCGGTGTCGGTGCGAAGCTGCGCACCGGCGGTGAACCGCTGCTCGGGGAAGTCGGTGCGCACCTGCACGGCCACCTCCCCACGGAGGCCATGTGGCCTGCCGATCCGGCCGACCACCCGACGAGTGTCCCTGCCCGGCCGCATGATAGACACCTCAGCCGCCTCCGTCAGCCACCGAAAGTCAGCGATCGGTGTCGACGACGTCGACGCGAACCCCGCGCCCGCCGATACCGCTCATCACCGTGCGCAGCGCGGTGGCGGTGCGTCCACCCCGGCCGATCACCTTACCGAGATCATCGGGATGGACGTGCACCTCGAGAGTACGGCCCCGACGCGTGGTCACCAGCTGGACGCGCACATCGTCCGGATTGTCGACGATTCCCCGCACGAGATGCTCGAGCGCGTCGGCCAGCATGCTCACACCTGGCCGTCCGCGACCGTCGCGGTGTCCTCCCGGTCCTCACCTCCGGCTCGAGCCGTTTCTGGAGCCGTCCTCGGGGCATCCGCGACCGTACCGGTGTCGGTCTGGCGGGCGGCCTTCTTCCGCGGCGTGGTGGCCTCGGTGGTCGGCACCTCGCCGGCCTGCGCCAGCGCACGGTTGAACAGCTCGGCCTTGTCGGGCCTGGGCTCAGCACGCCGCAGCGTGCCCTCACCACCCGGGAGACCTTTGAACCGCTGCCAGTCCCCCGTGATCTGGAAGATGTGTTGAACCGGCTCGGTGGGTTGAGCCCCGACACCGAGCCAGTACTGCACCCGCTCAGAGTCGACCTCGATGACGCTGGGTTGCTCCTTGGGGTGGTACTTGCCGATCGTCTCGATCGCCTTGCCGTTGCGGCGGGTGCGGGCGTCGGCGACGACGATCCGGTAGTACGGCCGGCGAATCCTGCCGAGCCGCATGAGCTTGATCTTGACAGCCACGGGGCGAGCTACTCCTGTCAACGCGCGAGTGTTCACGGTGAGCGCGCGGCCCATGGTTGGGGGCCCGGACCGGCGGCGCTCGCGAGGTCAGTGGTCGCGGCGCGATGACGAGGACTCGCCGCGACAACAGCGACCCATTGTGCCAGAGGCGTCCGGCGCCCTGTATCACCCATCCACAACCGGTGGTCGCTGCGCGCCGGTGTCGGACGCACCGGTCAGGCCTTATCCGGACACAACACCCTGGGTGATCAGCAGGAGCCCGAGCGCCGGCAGGAAGTTGTTCGCCTGGTGGGCGACGATGCTGGCCAGCAGGTTGCCGGTGAGCAACCGCGCCAGCCCGATCGGCAGCGCAACCACCACCAGCAGCGGGGTGCGCAGCAGCTCCAGGTGAGCGCAGGAGAACAGCACCGTGGTCAGCCCGAGGATCACCCAGCGGTTCCACCGCCAGTACTCCATCGCCCGCCACAGCACGCCGCGGTAGATCACCTCCTCGCACACCGGCGCGACCAGCCACACCGCGAAGAACAGGGTGAGCCCCAACCCGAGTGGCAGCCGCAGACCGTCGAACACCTCCCCCACCGCCGAGTTCGCCCGGCTGCCACCGACCCAGCGCGCCCAGAGCGCGGCGGCCGGCAGGGTAACGAGCAGACCGACGACGCCCAGCGCCAGCCCGAGGCCGACGTCGCGCGGTCGCCACCGCACCGAGAGCTGGCTGCGCAAACGTTCCGCCAGGTTCCCCCCGCCGAGGAGCCCGGCGCCGGTTACCGCGACCACAGCGGCCGCCACGGTCGGCACCACGAGTGCGGTGACCAGTGCGCTACCTGGCAGCCGCGGACCCGCACCCCCGTGCCGGGAGGCCGGCACGAAGGGCACCAGGACCAGCACCGACGCCACCAGGAAGGTCATCTCCGCGACCACGAAACAGGCGAGCATGAGCCAGCCGCAGCGGACATCCCGCACGAGCGTGCTCATAGCGCCCGACCGCGCAGCAGCAGCAACACCGGGTCCCGCAGGGTATCCGGGTCCAGCCGCGGGTCGGTGCGCGTGACCAGCAGGTCCGCCGGCGCGCCGGGCACCAGGCCGGGAACGCCCAGCCAGTCGCGGGCCGCCCAGCTCGCCGCCGCCAGCGCCTGCGCACCGGACAGCCCGACGGTGCGCAACGCGGCGATCTCATCGACCAGACGGCCGTGCTGGATACCACCACCGGCATCGCTGCCAGCATAGACCGGGATCCCCGCCTCGACGGCGGCACCGACGGTGTCCCGGACCCGGGCGTGCAGCGCGCGCATGTGCGCGGCGTAGCGCGGGTACTTGCCGGCGCGGTCGGCGATCGTGGGGAACATCTCGATGTTGATCAGCGTGGGCACCAGGGCGGTCCCGCGAGCGGCCATCTCGGCGATGGTGTCGGCGGACAGGCCGGTGCCGTGCTCGATGCAGTCGATGCCGGCAGTGATCAGACCTGGCAGCGCCTCAGCGCCGAAGACGTGCGCGGTGACCCTGGCCCCAGCGGCGTGCGCGGCGGCGACCGCCTCGACCAGCACGTGATCGGGCCACAGCGGCGCGAGATCGCCCGTCGAGCGATCAATCCAGTCGCCGACCAGCTTGACCCAGCCGTCCCCGGCCGCCGCCTGCTCCCGCACGGCCTGCGGGAGCAGCTCGGGTTCGTCCAGCTCCACGCCGATGGTCGGGATGTAACGCTTGGGACGCGCCAGGTGGCGGCCGGCCCGGATGATCCGCGGCAGGTCGACACGGGCCCGCAGCGGACGGGTGTCGATCGGGGCTCCGCAGTCCCGGATGAGCAGGGTGCCGGCGTCCCGGTCAGCGGCGGCCTGCTCGGCGGCCTCGGCCAGGCTCGCCGGCCCCCGCGCGCCGATACCGACATGGCAGTGCGCGTCGACCAAGCCCGGGAGCAGATAGCCGCCATCACAGACGGTGACCGCACCGGGCACCGGCTCGGCGCGGACCACCCCGTCGGCCACCCACACCTCGCCAGGCCGCCCCGCGGGCAGCGACACCCCACGCAGGTGCATGACCGGGGTCCCAGAGGAGGACCCAGGACGGGACACCGTCATTTCTTGGGGAACTTCAGCTTCGACGGGTCGAAGCCGGGAGGCAGCTGATCCAGACCGGACAGAGCGGATAGGTCGGGCAGCTCAGGCATGCCGCCCGGCAGCCCCGCAGGCAGCCCCCCCGACAACCCACCGCGTGTCCTCGGCGGCGTCGGGCCCCGCCCCTTGCCCTTCTTGCCCTTGCGGCCCTTGTGGCCGCGGCGTCCGGGACCGGCCCCGGGGAAACCGAACCGGCCGGCCATCTGTTGCATCATCTTGCGAGCCTCGAAGAACCGCTCGACCAGCTGGTTGACCTCGCTGACCGCCACTCCGGAGCCCCGGGCGATACGCTGGCGCCGGGAGGCATTGATGATCTTCGGATCGGCCCGCTCGGCGGGGGTCATGCCGCAGATGATGGCCTGCAGCCGATCCAGCTGCTTGTCATCGACCTGGGCAAGCTGCTCCTTCATTCCGGCCGCGCCGGGCAGCATCCCGAGCAGGTTGGCGATCGGCCCCATCCGGCGGATGGCCTGCATCTGCTCCAGGAAGTCCTCCAGGGTCAGCTCACCACTGCCGATCTTGGCGGCGGCCTGCTCGGCCTGCTCGGCGTCGAAGGCCTGCTCGGCCTGCTCGATCAGAGTGAGCAGATCTCCCATGCCCAGGATCCGGCTGGCCATCCGGTCCGGGTGGAAGACATCGAAATCCTCCAGCTTCTCCCCGTTGGACGCGAACAGGATCGGCGCACCGGTGACCTGCCGCACCGACAGCGCCGCGCCACCGCGGGCGTCACCGTCCAGCTTGGTCAGCACCACGCCGGTGAAGCCGACGCCGTCGCGGAAAGCCTCGGCGGTGGTCACCGCGTCCTGGCCGATCATGGCGTCGACGACGAACAGTATCTCGGTGGGCGTCACCGCGTCGCGGATGTCGGCGGCCTGACGCATCATCTCGGCGTCGATGCCCAGCCGGCCGGCGGTGTCCACGATGACGATGTCGTGCTGGCGGGCCCGGGCCTCGGCCACTCCGAGGCGGGAGACCTCGACCGGGTCGCCGAGTGCGCTGCCCAGCTCCGCGGTCTGACCGGTCGCCTGCGCGCCCCGATGGGGCGCGAACACCCGCACCCCGGCCTGCTCGCCCACTATCTGAAGCTGGGTGACCGCGTTGGGGCGCTGGAGGTCCGCGGCGACAAGCAGGGGGGTGTGGCCCTGGGTGCGCAGCCAGCGGGCGAGCTTGCCGGCCAGTGTCGTCTTCCCGGAACCCTGCAGGCCGGCCAGCATGATCACAGTCGGGGGCGCCTTGGCCAGCTCAAGACGCCGGGTCTGCCCGCCCAGGATGCCGACGAGCTCCTCATTGACGATCTTGATGACCTGCTGGGCGGGATTCAGCGCGCCGGAGACCTCGGCGCCCTTGGCGCGCTCCTTGACCTGCCCGACGAACTGGCGGACCACCGGCAGCGCGACGTCGGCCTCGAGCAGTGCGATGCGGATCTCACGGGCGGTGGCGTCGACGTCGGCCTCGGAGAGCCTGCCCTTGCCGCGCAGGCTGGACAACGCTGACGTGAGCCGGTCGGAGAGGGTGTCGAACACGCCGGTCGTACTCCCTTGGGGTCCGGCGGGGTGATGGCCCCGGAGTCTGACTGCTTCTCCGGCCAGCCTAACCGCGCCGCTGTGGACGCGAGAGCCTGGATCGCCGGCATCCCAGGCCCCACCCCGGGCTGCCGGCGATCCGGCAAGGGCTCGGTGGTCGAGGCGCCACATCCGCGGCCCGACTCTTCGGCCCGGGTCGCGGCCCGTGTCGGCTCGACCACCTCCGAGCCACCCAACCAGCGTGCCGCCGGCAGGCACCGCCGGGGAGCGTGAATATCCGCAACTGTGACTGGGTAGGACTACTCGACCTCGACCTCGACCTCGACCTCGCGGCTGCGGCGTCCGCCATCCGCTATGGACGTAGCCCGAACCTGGCTGTGGGTTGGTCCGCCGGCAGGGATGAGCCGTCCCCCGGCTCGACGTGCTCGGCCGGCTCGACGTGCTCGGCCTGCTCGGCGGGGGTGGGCTGGTCGACCACACCGAGCGCCTCCATCAGCATGCGGTGCACCTCGGACAGCTGACTGATGACCTCGGAGCGCAGCGCTCGGGCCGCCGTGACCTGCCGCGTGACCTTGACCACCCGGCTGCTCAGCCGCTCGCCCGCCATTTGCATGATCAGATGCAGCGCGGCGACGCTACGGGTCTGGTAGTCGCGGATCCAGGCGTCCGTCTCGGCCTCGCGGCGAGCGATGTCCCGCTCGGACTGCTGCTCCGCCCGCTGACGTCGGGCCGCGGACTCAGCCTCCACGGCCTGGCGCCGGCTCGTGGACTCCATCTCCAGGCGCTTGCACTGCTGACTGGTCTCGGCCAGCAGCCGATCGGCCTCGGCGCGGGCGCTCTCGCGCAGCGAGGTGGTCTCCCGCTCGGCGGTGGCCCGCAGCTCGGCGGCCTCATCCTCGGCCATCTGCAGCATGCGCTGGATCCGCGCGGTCGCCGCGGTCAGCGGGGACCGCTGCAGGCGGTCGACCTGCCTGCTCGCCTCGGCGGCTTCGCGGCGCAGCTGTTCGAGCTTCTCGTCGACGTCGGCGGCCCGCCGCAGCGCGGCGTCGCGTTCAGCGCCGATACTCGCGATATGAGCTTTCAGAGCGTTGACATGGTCGATGACCTGCTGGCGGTCGAACCCACGCAACACGATCTCGAACGGCGGAGGTAGGGGAACGACCTCGTCCCGGGTTCCGTGCATGCGGCCGGATGGTAGCCCCGGCGCTCACCGGGCCGCGCTGAGCACCGCGAGCTCGACCTGCTCTCGTACCTCGACAGGCAGCGCGCTGGAACCACCGGGGCTGGTCAGGCCGAACGAGTCCACCACCGAGCTGCCCAACGTGACGACCCGCGCCCAGCGGACAGCGACTGCGGTGCTCCCCAACGCCGCCGCGACCCGGTGTAGCAACCCGATCCGGTCAGCGGTACGCAGCTCGAGGACCACCGCTCCGGTCGCTTCGTCGTCGAACCACAGCACCTTGGTCTCGACGTCTCCGGACCCCGGGTCGGATGCTGGGGTCTCGCCGTAGTCACGCTCCTTGGCCGCCAGCGCGTCCGCCAGTCGCAATGAGCCGTCCAGCGCCCGCACCACATCCTGACGCAGCAGCGCGGCGTCCGGCGGGCGGCCGAAGCGCGGTGAGACGGTGAAGCTGTTCACCGCCGCAGATCCTCCGGGGAGCTCGACGACCCGGATGTCCGCCGCGTGGACCTGCAGCGAATGCAGCGCGAGCACTCCGGCGGCCAGGGCGAGCGCACCGGGCCGGCCAGGGGCCACGACGATGATGACGGT
Source organism: Pseudonocardiales bacterium (assembly GCA_019243635.1). Lineage (GTDB taxonomy): Bacteria > Actinomycetota > Actinomycetes > Mycobacteriales > Pseudonocardiaceae. Next base: position 20,158 of record JAFAUB010000031.1, on the reverse strand, counting down.
GGTGGTCACTCCCCGCCCCGCCGGGGAGGTAGCCGCCACGTGCGGCGAGCCGGTCGTGATGACCCGTTCCGCCAGCGCACGCTGCTCGTCGGTGAGCGGCTCCGGTGCCGGCACGGGCCGGCCGGCCAGCACCGCTCGGCAACGCTCGGCGAGGTCGCGGATCAGGCCGGCGCGCCACTCGGTCCAGACCCCCGGGCCGGTGGCCAGACTGTCGGCCTCGGCCAGCGCGACCAGCAGCTCCAGCAGGGTCGGATCCCCGCCGAGGGTGTCGACCACCCGCTGCGCGGTCGCGGGGTCGTCGAGGTCTCGACGGGTCGCGGTGTGGGGTAACAGCAGGTGGTGGCGCACCATCGCGCGGAGTGTCCCGACATCCGAGGTCGGCAGCCCGAGCCGGTGCCCGATCTGCTCGGCGAGCGCCGCGCCGACGATGCTGTGGTCACCGCCGCGGCCCTTGCCCAGGTCGTGCAGCAGCGCGCCGAGCAGCAGCAGGTCCGGACGAGCGACCGTGGTGGTCAACCGAGCCGCCTGCGCCGCGGCCTCCACCAGATGCCGGTCCACGGTCCACACGTGTACCCGGTCCCGCGGCGGCAGGTCACGCACCATGCCCCATTCCGGGAACAACCTGCCCCACAGCCCGGTGCGGTCCATGGCCTCGATCACATCCACCGTCGGCGGCCCGGCACCCAGCAGCGACAGCAGCTCCTCCAGCGCTGCTCGGGGCCACGGCCGGCGCAGCTCCGGGGCGGTGTCGGCGAGGGTACTGAGGGTGCCGGTAGCGACCGGCATACCGGTTCGCGCCGCCGCGGCCGCGACCCGCAGGGCCAGCGCCGGGTCCCGCGCCGGGTTGGCGCCGCGGGCCAGCGCCACCTGGCCGGCGTGCTCGACCACCCCGTCGTCCAGCGGGCGGCGCTGCGGCCCCCACTCCAGGTTGCGCAGCCCGGTCAGCCGGGCGCGCCCGCGAGGAGGCAGTGCACCCCGGGCGGTGCGCAACCCGACATCCACCGCGTAGACGACGGTCCGCGCCGCTCCGGACAGGCGTCTGGCCAGGTCGAACCGATCACCGAGCGCCAGCACTGCAGCCACCTCGTCGGCCTCCTGCGCGTGGAGCACGTCGCGGCCTCTGCCGGCGAGCAGGTGCAGCTCGGTGCGCACGTCCAGCAACAGGTCACGTGCCGCGCGCACGTCCGGCCCGGCGCTGTCCGCGAGCTGGCCCGCGGACAGCGCGTCCAGCAGCTGCACGTCCCGCAACCCGCCGTGGCCGTTCTTGAGGTCCGGTTCCACCCGGTGCGCGATGTCACCGCTGCGTAGCCAGCGCTGCCGCGTCGACTCGACGAGCTCCTCCAACCGGCCGCGGATCCCCGTGCGCCAGGCTCGCCGCACGGCGGTGTCCATCGCGGTGAACAGCGCACCGTCTCCGGCGATCAGACGGGCGTTCAGCAACCCCAGCGCGGCGCGCAGGTCGGTGACCGCCACCTGTACGACCTGCCCCGCGGTGCGCACGCTGTGGTCCAGGTCGATGCGGGCGTCCCACAGCGGGTACCACAGCGAGTTCGCGAGCTCGGTCACGTCGCGCCTACCGTCGTGCAGCAACAGCAGGTCCAGGTCGGAGTACGGCACGACCTCGCGGCGGCCCAGAGCACCGACCGCGACCAACGCGCTGCCGCGACCCACGCCCACCGCCGCGCATCGGGAGGTGAGCCACAGATCGTAGAGGTCCGCCAGCGCTGCCCGCAGCGCCTCGGCGCTCAGCCGGCGCTGCCGGGGACCCGCGCCGAGCAGAGCGGCTCGGGCTCTGCCCAGGTCGGCGGCGGAGGTGTCCGGACCGTCGCCGTGAGGCAGGGCACCAGAGCCCGCCATCGCCGTCCCTTCCGTCTCGCCGTCCCTTCCGTCTCGCCGTCAGAGCGCGTCCACGCCGCGCTCCCCGGTTCGCACCCGGACCACGGTCTCCACCGAGGTGACCCAGACCTTCCCGTCCCCGATCTTTCCGGTCCGGGCCGCCTCGACCAGCGCATCGATGGTCTTGTCCACCTGAGCGTCGTCCACCACGACCTCGACCCGGATCTTGGGCACGAAGTCCACCGCGTACTCCGCGCCTCGGTAGACCTCGGTATGCCCTTTCTGCCGACCGTGGCCCTGCACCTCACTGACCGTCATCCCGAGCACCCCGACCTGCTCCAGGGCCGCCTTGACGTCCTCCAACGTGAACGGCTTGACGATCGCGGTCACCAGCTTCATCGCCAATCACCCTTCCTGGCCGGCCGACGCCGGCACCTTGCTCGTGGGGAGCGCAGCGACCCGACTGTTGGACGGCCCGCTCCCGGTGAAGATCGCGCTGAGCTCGTAACCGGCCTCGGCGTGCTCCGTCTCGTCGATACCGGTCCGCTCGGCCTCGCCGTCCACCCGCAGACCGATGGTGTGCTTCAGCACCAGAGCGATGATCAACGCTCCGACGAACGAGAAGATCATCACTGTGAATGCGGCCACCGCCTGGCGCCACAACTGATCGGTGCCTCCGCCGTAGAACAGGCCGTTGACCCCAGCGGGCGCCGCAGCGGTGGCGAGGAAGCCGACCGACAGCGTGCCCGCAAGGCCGCCGATGAGGTGCACGCCGACCACGTCGAGCGAGTCGTCGAAGCCGAACCGGAACTTGATGCTGACCGCGAGCGCGCACACCACACCGGCGATCGCTCCCACCGCGATCGCGCCGAGGGGGGAGACCGAGGAGCAGGACGGTGTGATGGCGACCAGACCCGCCACGACGCCAGAGGCGGCACCGAGGCTGGTGGGCCGGCCGTCCCGGATGCGCTCCACCAGCAGCCAGGCCAGCATCGCCGCGCAGGTGGCCACCGCGGTGTTGATGAAGGTGATGCCGGCGGCGCCGTCCGCGCGCAGGGCCGACCCGGCGTTGAAGCCGAACCACCCGAACCACAGCAGGCCCGCCCCGAGCATCACGAAGGGCAGGTTGTGCGGACGCATCGCCTCCCGAGGCCAGCCACGACGCCTGCCGAGCACCAGGCACAGCGCCAGGCCGGCGGCACCCGCGTTGATGTGCACCGCCGTTCCACCGGCGAAGTCGATCGCTTTGAGCCGGTTGGCGATCCAGCCACCGACCGGAGCGCTGCCCCCGTCAGCGGAGAACACCCAGTGCGCGACCGGGAAGTACACCACCGTCGCCCACAGCGCGGAGAACATCAGCCATGGCCCGAACCGCAGCCGGTCGGCCACAGCACCCGACACCAGGGCGACGGTGATGATCGCGAACATCGCCTGGAACGCGACGAACACCGTCGCCGGGATGGTTCCCACCAGCGCGAGAGGGACGTGCGCTCCATTGGCGGCAAGCTTGGTGCCGTACAGGCCCCGGAGCCCGGCGTGCTCCGCCGGGTTGCCGATCAGGCCGGAGCCGACATCGTTGCCGAACGCCTCCGAGTAGCCGTAGAGCACCCAGAGCACGCCCACGACCCCCATCGCGGACATGCTCATCATCATCATGTTCAGGACGCTCTTCGAGCGGACCATGCCGCCGTAGAAGAACGCCAGGCCCGGAGTCATGAGCAGCACCAGGGCGGAGCTGGCGAGCATCCAGGCGGTGTCACCAGTGTCTGGCACGGGTTCACTCCTCTGTGGCGGCCTCACAACCACGATCGGGTGGCGCGTGTGAAAAGAGTGAGCAGAAAGTGTTTCCGCCAGAGGCACGGTATGTTTCGACCACGTTAACTGTCGAGGTCTTACTATGACATCCGGGTTGCGGACGTGGCGGGGCTCCTCGTACCGCCGCCCGCGCGTCACGAAAGTCAGTCCAACAACGCGTCCACGAAGGCAGCGGGCTCGAACGGCGCAAGATCGTCGACTCCCTCGCCGAGGCCCACCAGCTTGACCGGCACCCCCAGCTCACGCTGCACGTGGAAGACGATGCCGCCCTTGGCGGTCCCGTCCAGCTTGGTCAGCACGATGCCGGTGACATCGATGACCTCGCGGAACACCTTGGCCTGGGTCATCCCGTTCTGACCTGTGGTGGCGTCCAGCACCAGCAGCACCTCATCCACCTCGGTCTGCTTGGAGACCACCCGTTTAACCTTGCCCAGCTCGTCCATCAGGCCGGTCTTGGTGTGCAGCCGGCCGGCGGTGTCGATCAACACCGTGTCCACCCCGTCAGCGCTACCCCGCTTGACCGCGTCGAACGCCACGCTGGCGGGGTCGGCGCCCTCGGCACCTCGCACGACCTCGGCGCCGGCGCGCTCACCCCAGGTGACCAGCTGGTCGACGGCGGCGGCCCGGAAGGTGTCGGCCGCACCGAGCAGTACCCGCCGGCCGTCGGCAACCAGCACCCGGGCTAGCTTGCCGGTGGTGGTCGTCTTACCCGTGCCGTTCACCCCGGCGATCAGCACCACGCCGGGGACGCTCGCGCCGTCGGCGCCATCGTGCGGCAACGCCCGCACGGCACGGTCCAGCTCCGGACGCAGCGCCTCGATCAGCACGTCGCGAAGCGCCGCACGGGCCTGCTCGGCGGTTCGCACGCCGCGCGCAGCGAGCTCGGCGCGCAGCCGCTCCACGATCTCGGCGGTGGTGGCCGCGCCGAGATCGGCGAGCAGGAGGGTGTCCTCCACGTCGGTCCAGGAGTCCTCGTCGAGGTCACCCGCGCCGAGTAGGCCCAGCAGGCTCTGCCCGAACGCCGAACGGGACCGGGACAGCCGGCTGCGCAGCCGCACCAGCCGACCGGCCGGGGCGTCGATCGGTTCCACCAGCGTGGGCGCTGGCTCAGCGAGAATCGGTTGCTCGGCTGCCGGCGTGGGGGGAGCCGGCATGGGCGGAGCCGGTGCAACGGGTCGTGGTGTGGCTGGAGCAGCCGGCGCGACATTCGCCGGCGGGGCCAGATCTGCCGTCGGCGCAGGCTCGGGCGATGTGGGCTTCGGCACGGCCGGCGCAGGCGACGCCGGGGCAGGGGGTTTCGGGGGTGCCTGGGCAGGCGGTTTCGGGGGTGCCTGCGCAGGGGGTTTCGGCGGCGCCGAGGCGGAAGCCCGTGGCGCGGCGGGTGCGGGTGGTGCCTGCGCGGGCGGTTTCGGGGGTGCCTGCGCGGGCGGTTTCGGGGGTGCCTGCGCGGGCGGTTTCGGGGGTGCCTGCGCAGGCGGTTTCGGGGGTGCCTGCGCAGGCGGTTTCGGGGGTGCCTGCGCAGGCGGTTTCGGCGGCGCCGGAGCGGAAGTCTGTGGCGGGGCCGGGGTCTGTGGCGGGGCCGGTGGGCCGCCTCCGCCGGCGGAGAAGCTGATGGAGCCGCCAGCCTGATAACGGCGAGGCGTCGGGGGGGCTTCCACCTGCTGGTCAGGCTTCTCGGCGATGCTGATCCGCCGGCGGCGAGCCAGTAACAGGCCCACCGCCAGCGCGACCAACAGCACCACCGCGATGGCGACAGCGATCCAGATCACGCTCGACACCAGACCATCCTGGCACCCAGTCCTTCAGGTGAGCAGCGCTGGTCAGCGCACGCTAGGCGCAAACCGACCAGCGGGCACTCATGAGGATCTTTCGCCATCCGCGCGGGGTCCGGCATCATCCGCCCGTGAATGAGGTCACGAAGGCAGTGGGCAGCCGCGCCTGGCGCGCCTGGAGGACACAGCGCACGGACTGGTAGTGGGTGCGGGTCCGGCCGGTGGTGAGCACGAACGGGAACCGCTGGTCGGTCAGCTCCTCAGGGCCACCGGAGCGCACCACGTGGAACCGGGCGCGACCATCCGGGGTCGGGAAAGACTCGGTGAACAGCCGCGGGGTGCCGGGGACGGTCCCGGCTCGGGCAGCTCGTCGGGGTCGACGCGCCAGACGGTCGCGACGTGCGCCCGCGCCGCCGGGTCGGTGAGCTTGCGGTAGCCGGGCAGCTGGTCGGCCTTCTGCCCGTGCTCCCTGCCGCCCTGCCCGTTGCCCTGGCCGGACCGTTGGCCAGGGTGAGGTCGGTGCCCGGGGCGGCCTGCAGGTGCAGATGCGCGGTCCGCGCGCAGCCCGCGGTCGATGCCGAAGGCTCGTTGGCAGGCCGTCGCCGCCGAGGACATGCAGAACCGGCCGTTGTAGTCGATGGCCGAGGTGCGCAACGCGACCCGGGCGAACTTGCCCAGCTGGTGGGCCTTCTCGTTGGTCAGACCGCCGCCTCCGAAGCAACCCACGGCCGCGGGCCCGTGCGCCCGCTGGGCGCGCCGGATCGCGGCGGTGACCCGGTCCAGTGCCTCCTCCCAGCTCCCCGACCGCAGCGGCGTGCCGCGACCGTCTCGCATCAGCGGCTGGTGAACCCGCTCGGGATTGGTCCAGCAGCTCGGCGGCTGTCGCGCCCTTGATGCACAGTCCGCCCCGGTTCACCGGGAAGTCCTCGCGAGCTGCCGGCTCGACCATGGCGCCGCGTGGCGTGAGCGTGATGCCGCACTGCAGCGAGCAGTACGGGCAGTGCGTGGCCGTCGCGGCCGAAGCTGCGGTCACCCAGTCAGCATCGGCGACGGCTGTTGCTACCCGGTTGAGGCCCCATTACGTCGCCGGACGGGCACCAGCGGGAACCACTCGACTCGCCCATGACGCAGCACCACCGGCCGCTGCTCGGCAAAGTTGCGGTAACAACAATCGCCTAACGTCACTACCATGGGCGACTTCTTGACCTCACGGATCGGTGTCGAGGAAGAGTTCCATCTCGTCGACCTGCAGACCCGAAGAGCGGTGCCGGCGGTCGAGGCCATGCTCGGCCAGTTGGACAGCGACTCGTTCGCGCCGGAGCTGCAGCGCTCCTTGATCGAGGCCAACACGCTGCCCTGCGAGAGCCTCGACGAGCTGCGCACCGAGCTCTGTCGGCTGCGCCGCCGGTTGAACGAGGTCGCCGACCCACTCGGGCTCGGCGTGGTAGCCGCCGGCACGGTGCCCCTGGTCGACCTGCTCGGCACCGACATCTCGGCCGGTGCTCGCTACGAGCGGATGCAGCACGAGTACCAGCTGCTGGTCCGCGAGCAGCACATCTGCGGGGCCCAGGTGCACGTCGACATGCCCGATCGGGACGTCGCGGTCGCCGTCGTGCAGCACGTGGCGCTGCACCTACCGACCTTCCTCGCGCTGTCGGCCAGCTCGCCGTACTGGCGGGGAGCCGACAGCGGCTACGCCAGCTACCGCTGCATGGTCTGGCAGCGCTGGCCGACCGCCGGCCCGCCGGGGCCGATGCGTAACGCCGCCGACTACGACGCCATGGTGGCCGACCTGGTCGCCTCCGGCACGATCAGCGACCCCGGCATGGTCTATTTCGACATCCGCCCGTCAGCGCACCTGCCCACCGTCGAGCTGCGGATCTGCGATGCCTGCCCCGCGGTGGACGCCGTCGTGCTCATCGCCGGCCTGTTCCGGGCGCTGGTGCAGCGGGCCCGCGGGTGGGTCGCCGACGGCAGGCCGTTCCCCCAGACCCGCCACGAGCTGCTGCGGGCAGCGACCTGGCGGGCGGCCCGGTCCGGACTGGAGGGAGACCTCGTCGAGCTCCTCGACGGGCCGACCCTGGTGCCGCCGTCGCTGCTCGTCGAACAGCTGGTCATCCGGTTGCGGCCGGAGCTGGAGGCATCCGGTGACTGGGAGCAGGTGTGGGAACTGTCCCAGCGGGCACTGGCCGCGGGCAGCTCCGCAGCCGGCCAGCGCCGGATGTTCGGCCGGCGCGGCGAACTCACCGACGTGGTGGACGACCTGCTCGCGCAGACCCGCGGCGAGTCGCTGCACCGCGACCCGCCGACCACGGTGCCGAGGACGTCGGCCCTGATCGATGGCTACCGCCGCGCCGGCTACGACGAGGCGGTGGGGGCCACCGGCCGGGTTCTGCCGCAGTACGGCTGGATGTTCCGGGTGCTCGACCGGCTGGGAGCCCGCGGCATGAGGGCCGCGGTGAACGCGTTGCACACCGAGCAGCGGGCGCGGGGCGTGACGTTCCGGGTGGCTGACGACGAGCCGGACCGGCTGTTCCCGCTGGACCTGGTACCGCGCATCGTCACAGCCCAGGAGTGGGCGACGCTGACGCCGGGGCTGACCCAGCGGGTGCGCGCGCTGGATGCGTTCCTGCACGACGTCTACGGCCGCCAGGAGGTCATCCGGGACGGTGTGCTGCCGGCGTCGGTGGTCACCGGCTCGCCCGGCTGGAGCGGTCTCGGGAGGCTGTCGAGCCGGCGCGCGGCGCGAGCCGCCATCAGCGGGATCGACCTGGTGCGGGACAGCGCCGAGGGCTGGCTCGTGCTCGAGGACAACCTGCGGGTGCCCTCGGGCATCGGGTACGCGATGACCAGCCGGCGGCTGGTGCGCAGCGTGTTGCCCGACCTGGAGCCACCCACCGGCATGGTGCCGCTGGAAGGCGTACCCGAGCTGCTGCGCACGACGCTGCTGGCTTCGGCTCCGGACGGGGCCGGCGGCGACACGATCGCGCTGCTGAGCGCCGGTCCCCTCGACGCCGCGTTCTACGAGCATCGGCTGCTGGCGGAGCAGATGGGTCTGCCACTGGTCACTCCCGCGGAGCTCACGGTCACCGAGCGCGGGGTGTACGCGCACGGTCGGCACCTCCGTGTGCTCTACCGGCGGCTCGACGAGCAGACCCTGCTCGACGCGATCGGGGCTGACGGGCGGCCCGTCGGGCCGGCGATCTGCGCGGCCGTGGCCGAGGGCCGGGTGAGCCTGCTCAACGCGCTGGGCAACGGGGTGGGCGACGACAAGCGGGTGTACGCCTACGTGCCAGACATGATCACCTACTACCTGGGCGAGCAGGTGCGGCTCGCCCAGGTGCCCACCTACCCGTGCGCCGACCCGCACCACCTCGCGGAGGTGCTCGACCGGCTCGACGAGCTGGTGCTCAAGCCGGTGGACGGCTACGGTGGTCACGGCGTCGTGATCGGACCGGACGCCGACTCCGCCGAGCTGGCCGAGCTCGCCGCCACCGTCCAGAAACACCCCGAGGACTGGGTGGCCCAGGACCTGGTGTCGCTGTCCACCCACCCGACCTTCACCGGCACCCGGCTGGAGCCCCGCGCGATCGACCTGCGCGCGTTCGTCCTGCTCGGTGACCGGGTCGAGGTGCCACCAGCCGCCCTGACCCGGGTCGCGGCCACCAGCAGCATGATCGTCAACTCCTCACGCGGCGGTGGCGCGAAGGACACCTGGATCCTGCGTTGAGAGGAGCTTGCCGATGTGCGGCATCGCGGGCGAGATCAGGTTCGACGAGACACCGGCCGGCATCGCGGCGGTCACCACCATGACCGCCGCGATGCACCGTCGCGGCCCCGACGGCTGGGGGGTCCACGCCGGCGGCCGCACCGCACTCGGCCACCGCCGGTTGAAGATCATCGACCTGTCGGACCGGGCCGCGCAACCCATGGTCGACCCCGAGCTGGGGCTCACCGTCGTGTTCAACGGCCTGATCTACAACTACCGCGAGCTGCGTTCGGAGCTGAGCGCCCTCGGCTACCGGTTCTTCTCCGACTCCGACAGCGAGGTGCTGCTCAAGGCCTACCATCGGTGGGGCACCAGCTGCGTGGACCACTTCCTGGGCATGTTCGCCTTCGCGGTGCTCGAGCGCGACAGCGGGCGCCTGGTGCTCGGCCGGGACCGACTCGGGATCAAACCGCTGTACCTCTCACAGACTCCTCGCCGGCTGCGCTTCGCCTCCACGCTGCCGGCGCTGCTCGCCGCGGGTGAGGTGGACACCTCGATCGATCCGGTGGCGCTGCACCACTACCTGAGCTTCCACTCCGTCGTGCCGGCTCCTCGCACGATCCTCATGGGGGTGGAGAAGCTGCCACCGGCCACCGTGCGCACCGTGCATTCGGATGGCCGTCGCGAGGACCGGGAGTACTGGCGGCCGGTGTTCTCGCGACGTGGTCCCGGTCCGGGCCCCGATGCCGGGCACACCGATGCGAGGGACAGCGATGCGAGGGACATCACCGACTGGCCGGGCGCTGTGCTGGACGCGCTGCGGCTCGCTGTCCAGCGGCGCATGGTCGCCGACGTTCCGGTGGGCGTCCTGCTCTCCGGCGGCATCGACTCCAGCCTGGTGGTGGCGCTGCTGGCCGAGGGCGGTCAGCGGAGGCTGCGCACGTTCAGCGTCGGGTTCGAGGCCGCCGGTGGCGAGTCCGGGGACGAGTTCGTCTACTCCGACCAGGTCGCGGCCCATTTCGGCACCGACCACCAGAAGATCATGGTCCAGTCGGAGCGGCTGCTCCCGGCGGTGGACGCGGCCATCGACGCGATGAGCGAGCCGATGGTCAGCCATGACTGTGTCGCGTTCTACCTGCTCTCCGAGGAGGTCTCCCGGTCGGTGACCGTGGTGCAGTCCGGGCAGGGCGCCGATGAGGTGTTCGCCGGTTACGACTGGTATCCTCCGCTTGCCGGCGTGCCGCGGGACCGGGCCGCGGCGGCGTACTCGGAGGTGTTCGTCGACCGCCCGCACGCCGAGCTGGCCGACCTGCTCGAGCCGGAGTGGCTGGTCGCCGGTGACTTCTTCACCAGGGACCACAGCCGGGCGTTCGTCGACGCGCATTTCGGCACTCGCGGCGCCGACACCGCGCTCGATGCGGCGTTGCGCCTGGACACCACCGTCATGCTGGTCGAGGACCCGGTCAAGAGGGTGGACAACATGACGATGGCGTGGGGACTGGAGGCGCGGGTGCCGTTCCTGGACCACGAGCTGGTCGAGCTCGCCGCCGCCTGCCCACCCGAGCTGAAGCTCGCCGGGGGTGGAAAGGGTGTGCTCAAGGCGGCCGGCCGCGGCGTCGTTCCGGACACGATCATCGACCGGCCCAAGGGTTACTTCCCGGTGCCGGCGATCCGGTACCTGTCCGGCTCGTTCCTCGACCGGGTGCGCGACGCGGTGACCGATCCGGTAGCCAAGGACCGCGGTGTCTTCCGCTCCCACTGGTTGGAGCGCATGCTCGCCGACCCCAACGCTGAACGGACCACGCTGGGGTCCAACGCCCTGTGGCAGGTCGCCCTGCTGGAGATGTGGCTGCAGGGCAAGGGGATCTAGGTGAACGCTGCCCGGTTCGGCGCCGAGCTGCCCGGCCTCGACTGGCTCGCCGCCGAGACCTGTACCTCACCGGCGCTGTCCCCGGACGGCAGCACCCTGGCCGTGGTCTCCGACCGCGACGGCACGCCCCGGGTATGGCTGATCCCGCCGGCGCGGGTCGGCCCGCCGGTGCGGCTGGACACCGGCGAGGACTACGTACGGGCGGTCAGCTGGTCGCCCGACGGCGAGTGGCTGTGCCTGGTGACGGCGCCCGGCGGCGGCGAGCGCACCCTGGTCCGCGCGCTGCGCCCGGACGGCTCCGACGCCCACGTCGTCGCCGGAGGTCCCGCCGGGGTGGCGTGGATGGGCCGCTGGCAGCCCGGCGGGCACGTCGTGGGTCTTGCGGAGAGCAGCGCCACGGACCCGGCCATGCTCACCGCGTACGCGATGGACGTGTGCTCCGGCCGTCGCCGTCATCTGGCGAGCGGCGTGGCGGCGACGGTGTGCACCTTCAGCCACGACGGGCGCTACGCCGTGGTGCGCCGCGGCGCCCGCGGTGAGCGCCGCCTGCTGCTGGTCGACACCCGGACGGGCAGCCGCGCCGAGCTGCTCGGCGCCGACGCGACCGTCGCCGACGCCCGCTTCGCCCCCGACAGTCGGATGATCTACCTGCACACCGACGCCCGTCACGGGTTCGCCGCGCTGCTCGCGCTGCCGAGGGTCGCCGCCGGCTACCCGGAGGCCGCCGAGGTCATCGCGGCGCGCGACGGGGCCGAGCTCGAAAGGTTCGCGCTCGAGCCGACCGGCCGCGCGGTCGTCGCGGTGTGGAACGTCGAGGGACACAGCGAGATCGAGCTCGTCGACCTGGTGGGAGGTCGGCGTCGTGCGCTGCCGACGCCGACCGCGGTGGTGGTGACCGGCTGCGCCTTCGCCCAGGACGGGGAGTCGCTGGTGCTCGCCGTGGAGTCCGGCACCGAGCCGCCGCATGTCCTGCACTACCCGGCTGTGACACACCCTCAGCACGGGCCGGCCGAACCGGTGCGACTGGCTCCCCTGCTGCCACCGCCCTGGCCACCTGACGCGCCGGCCCGGCCGGAGCTGCACCGGTGGCGGGCCCGGGACGGCCTGGAGCTGAGCGGCTGGCTCTACCGGCCGGCCGGAGCGCTCGGCGCGGTGCCCACGCTGGTCTGGTTGCACGGCGGCCCAGAGGCACAGGAACGTCCCACGTTCAACCCGCTCTATCAGGCGTTACTGAGCTACGGCGTCGCGGTGTTCGCGCCGAACGTGCGCGGCTCGTCGGGTTTCGGACGCGCCTTCGTGGACGCCGATGTCCGCCACCGGCGGTTCGCCGCCGTCGATGACGTCGCCGACGTGGTCGGGTACCTGGTGGACGCCGGGCTCGCCGACCCCGCCGCACTAGGCTGCGCCGGCCGCTCCTACGGCGGCTACCTGACCGTCGCCGCGATGGTGAGCTATCCCGCGCTGTTCCGGGTGGGCGTCGACGCCAGCGGTATCACCGACTTCGAGACGTTCTTCGCCCACACGGAGCCGTGGATCGCGGCGGCGGCGGTGAGCAGGTACGGCGACCCCCGGCGAGACGCGGGGCTGCTCCGTGAGCTGTCGCCGATCCACCGCATCGCGCGGCTGAGCGCCCCGCTGCTGGTGGTGCACGGCGCCCAGGACACCAACGTGCCGCCTACCCAGGCCGAGCAGCTCCTCACCGCGCTACGGGAGCGCGGCGCCTCCCCCGGCTGTCTGGTGCTGCCCGAGGAGGGGCACGACATCCTGCGTACCACCGGCCTCGCGGTCTTCGTGCGCGAGGTCGTGCACTGGCTGGTCAGGCACCTGCTCGACGTCGGCGAGCGCAGCGCCTGACACCCGGGCTCAGCCCGTGTTGCGCATCCCGGCGGCGATCCCGTTGACGGTCCGCAGCAGAGCGCGACGCAGATCCGGGTCGGGCTCGTCCACCTCGCGGCGCCGGGCCAGCAGCGAGATCTGGAGGTGGTGCAGCGGTTCCAGGTAGGAGGCCCGCACCTGCAGGGTGTGGCGCAGCAGGTGGTGGCGGGCCAGCAGGGTCGAGTCGCCGGTCAGCCGCAGCACCTCGCGCTTGGTCAGGTCGTGCTCGCCGACGATGGTGTCGAACACCGACTGCAGGCTGGGCTCGACGAGGACCGAGACGTAGCACTCCGCGATCCGCAGGTCGGTCTTGGCCAGCGTCATCTCGACGTTTCCAAGCAGGTTGGTGAAGAACGCCCAGTCCCGCATCTCCTCGAGCACCGGACCGAGCCCGACGTCATGAGCGGCCCGCAGGCCGCAGCCGAGGCCGTACCAGCCGGGCACGAGCATCCGGGTCTGGGTCCACCCGAACACCCACGGGATCGCCCGGAGCCCGTCCAGCGTGGCCTTCCCGCCGCCCGGTCGCCGTACCGGTCGGGACCCGACGTTGAGCCAGCTCAGCTCGTCGACCGGGGTGGCCGCGGAGAAGAACTCGCTGAGCCCGGGAAGGCCGATGAAGTCGCGATAGGCCGTGTGGGCGGCCGTGCTGACCACGTCCATCGCCTCGTCCCACCGGGCCAGCACCTCCGTCGGTACCCGCGAGGTCTGGTGCAGCAGGGTCGCCTCCAGCACCGCCGCGAGGAGGATCTCCAGGTGGTCGTGGGCCAGCGCGCTCAACGAGTACCTGTCGGAGATGACCTCGCCCTGTTCGGTCACCTTCATCGTCGCGTCGACCGTGCCGTACGGCGAGGCGGCCACCGCCTCCCCGGCCGGCCCGCCGCCCCGGCCGACCGAGCCGCCGCGGCCGTGGAACAGGCGCAGCCGGACCCGGTGCGCGGCGGCGGTGTCGCGCAGCTGACGCTGCGCCTTCTGGATCTCCCAGCGGGAGGTGGTGATCCCGGCCTCCTTGTTGGAGTCGGAGTACCCGAGCATCACCTCCTGCAGGTCCCCCCGGGCTCGGACCAGCTGCCGGTAGGAGGGATCCCTCAGCATCACGTCGAGCAGCTCTCCGGCGCGGCGCAGCTCGGTGGTCGTCTCGAACAGCGGCACGAGGTCCACCGTGCACGTGCACCCACCGGCCGCAGGGGTCCCCGGTGGCGCCAGCGCGACCAGACCGGCCTCCCGGGCCAGCACCGCAGCGGCCAGCACGTCGTCCACGCCTCGTGCCATCGAGACGATGTATGTGCTGGCAGCCGGCTCACCGAAGGTCTGTTGGGCAGACCGGATCGCGTCGAAGACAGCGAGCACGTCCACCGCCGCCGGCGGCAGCTCAGCCGACCGAGCGGTCAGCGGCCGGCGTCCGGCCAGCTCACAGGACAGCAGCGCCGCCCGCTCCGTACGGTCGAGCTCGACGTAGGGCACCGCGAGCTCACCGAGCGGGTCGTAGAGGGCCGCGAGCGCGGCGTGGTGCGCCTGCGCGTGCTCGCGCACGTCGAGGGCCGCGAGGTGCAGTCCCAGCGCTCGGGCGCTGCGCAGCGTCCTGGCCAGGGTGCCCTCGGCGATGCGGTCCCCGAGGTGCCCGCGCAGCGAGGCGTCCATCACCTCCAGGTCGGCGACGTAGGACTCCGCCCCCAGGTAGTCCCGTCCCTCCTGGTGCGGGGCACCGTCGCGGATCCGCTGCTGGGTCCGGGTCAGTCGGGCGTGGATGAAGGAGCATTTCAGCCGGTAGGGCTCGTCGGCGTTGAGCCGGATGTAACGGTCGTAGACCTCGGGCAGCAGGCGCCGGTCATGGGCGAGGCTGCGCCGCAGTCCCTCGGAGACGCCGACGATGCGGGTGGACACGCTCAGCTCCTGGACGAGCTGGTCGATCAGCGCAAGCTGGATGGTCAGCGCCCGTTCCGCGTAGAGCCGCAGGACATCGAGGGTGACCTGCGGTGAGACGTTGGGGTTGCCGTCGCGGTCCCCCCCGACCCAGCAGCCGAGCATCACCGGACGGGACCGTGGCGGCAGCGCGAACGCGGCGCGGGCGAGCTCGTCCTCGAGGTCCTCCAACAGGTCCGGCACGGCGTGGGTCCCGAGCTGCTCCAGGTAGTAGGCGACCGCGCGGGCCTCGTCGAGAACCGTCGGCTGGCCGGGCCGGATCTCGTCCGTCTGCCACAGCAGGTCGACCAGCCCCGCGAGCCGCCGCCGCGACTGCTCCTCGGGCAGGTCCTGGTCGAGAACGTCGGCCACCCGGCGCAGGATGCCCTGCACCGACGCGCGGGACGCCTCGGTCGGGTGAGCGGTGAACACCGGCCGCAGCTCCATCCGCGCCAGCACCGCCTCCACCTCGGCCCGGTCGACCTCTCGGGCCAGCCGGTCCACCACCGCGCGCAGCGGCCCGTCGCGCCCACCGAGCTGAGCGCGCTGCTCGCGCGAGCGGTGCAGCTGCTCGGCCACGTTGGCGAGCTGGAAGTAGGTCGAGAACGCCCGGGCGAGCTGGACGGCCGTGCCGACATCCAGCGTGGACAGCAGCGACCTGATCTCCACGCTGCCCTCCAGCAGGACCACCCTGGCCAGCCCCCGCACCTGTTCCACCAGCTTGAGCAGTTCCTCACCGCCATGGCGGACCAGGGTCTCACCGAGCAGCGTCGACAGCTGGCGGATGTCGGCTCGCAGCGCGTGGTGCTGCGACTCTGAGACGACTCCGGCCTGGACAGCCATCGAGTCCAGGCGCTTGCCCTGTTCAGCGCTTGAGCCCTGTCGGGCTGACGACGTCATCGGTCAGTGATCCCTACCCGACACCTCACGCCATCGATCGTCACACGCTCGGCCGGTAACCCCAACCACAGCACCACAAGATTTTCGCGCTGTTAACAGCGTCGCCCCGCGGCTCGCCTGGAGGACGGCGGGCGGCGTGCGGCGGCGGGCCGCAGTGGCGGTTCGCTTGAGAAGGGTGTGATGTCGGCGCTGGATTCGGGTGTCGGTGATGGTGGGGTTCCGGTGGTGGTTCTGCCCAGATCTGCGAGTCTTCCCAGTCGGCGTCAGCCGGGATCGGTAGCGGGACCGGTCGGGGGGTGTGGAGGCGAACGGAACTGGTCGCGACCGTCAGATCCAGCGGCCACGGGTGCGCGGCGTAGCCTTGCGTCACCTCTTCGCCGAGGTGTCCGCCCCGGGGTAGCTCCCCGGGGCATCGGCGAGGGGACCCGGCGAAGAGAGACTTCCGTGGACGTTGACGACGACGCTCGTACGATCGGCGCCCGGCTGCGGCAGATCCGCTACGCCCGGGACAAGTCGCTGCGGGTGATCGCCGGGCTGGCCGGGATCAGCAAGGCACACCTGTCTCGGATAGAACGCGGGGAAGTCGCTCTGGACAGCCGCGCACAGACCGTGGCCCTGGCCAACGCGCTCCAGGTAGCCCCCTCTGAGCTGACCAGGTTTTCGGTACCAGCGCCGGGCAACGGGGAAGGCGAGGCGGTGAAGGCGGTCCGGCGCGCGCTGATCGCGGTCAGCCGCGACGACCCAGCCGGGCAGGTAGTGCCGGTGGATGTGCTGCGGAGCCGGGTGGCGGCACTGGTGGCGGCTAAGAAGGAGAGCGACGACGAGCAGGTGGGCCGCGAGCTGCCCGCACTGATCCGGGACCTGCACACCAGCATGATCGCTGGTCGGGACGTCCGCGAGTTGCTTGCAGAGGCGGCACTGCTGCATGTACAGGGCTCCCACAGTTTTCTTGTGGCC
Source organism: Pseudonocardiales bacterium (assembly GCA_019243635.1). Lineage (GTDB taxonomy): Bacteria > Actinomycetota > Actinomycetes > Mycobacteriales > Pseudonocardiaceae. The sequence goes on along the minus strand of JAFAUB010000031.1, from coordinate 3,525 downwards.
ATGGGTGCGACCCCCGATCTGTGCTGGCAGGCCGCGTTACTGGCCCGCCGAGCCGCCCGGGAGCACGGTGGCGCCGATGTCGTCGGTCTGGCCGTGTTCGGTGCCGCGAACGGGCTGCTGGCGGCTGGGGAACTCGACGCGGCGCAAGCCGAGCTCGACTCGGTGACCGTACCCACGACCATCCCCGAATCCAGCCAGCTCGACGGCATGTTGGCGCTATCTCGGTCGTTGGTGGCGGTTGCCGACAAGCGACCTGGGGACATGGATGCGCCGCTGGAGTATGCCGCAGAGCTGGCGGTTCGAACCGGAGAGGGAAATGCCTATTGGCTCGGCTTTGGGCCGACCAACGTCGGGGTGTGGCGGATGTCGGTGGCGCTGGAGGCGCGCGATTTTGCCCGGGCCGCCCGCATCGCGGAGGGACTGCACCCCGAGCTACTCCCGTCCGCCGTACGGCGGGCGACCTACTGGGCCAACTACGGCCGTGCGCTGGCCCGGGTGCGGGGGCGCCAGGACGACGCGGTGAAGGCGCTGCGGAAGGCGGAGCTGATCTCACCAGCAAAGGTGCAACGTCAACCGTTCGTCCGGGAGGTGCTCGGTGAGCTGCTGGTGCGCTCACGCCGGGACGCGGTGGGCCGGGAGCTGCGTGGAATGGCCTACCGGGCGGGCCTGCCGGTGTAGCCCATCCGGGTGGCGTTTCTCGCGACGCTTGGTCGCTAGGCGGGGGATGCTCGGTGGCCGCCGCCCCGCGTGGGGTGGCGGCATGGACTGGTACGCCCACGCCGTCGACCACTCCTACGGGGTGTACGTCGCCCGCTGCGGGCCGCCCGGGGCGCTGGGCGCGTTCCCCGGTGGACTACCACGCGCACCTGCTGTTGCCCGAAGTTGACCAGCCTCCCGGCGCGCTCAGGACGCGCTGCGGCGACCTGATGATCACGAACGCCACCCAGTACGACTAGCGGCCACCCGGCCTCCACCATGGCGGCGTCACAAAACGGCTATAGCGCGAAGCTCGACACCCAGACCGTCTCGCAGCCACCCCCGCCGCCCCCCGACTCAGCGTCGACTTTGCACCTGGGCTGTCAGCAGGTCGGTGAACTCTGCCGCGGCGTCGGCGTCGAACTGGTCGTAGCGGTACCGAGCCACCAGGGCGAGTCGCGCTCCGCTGGTGGCGACGCCGAGGCAGACGCTGCAGGCGGGGTCGCACGGCGGGGAGAACCACAGCTCCGAGGGCTCGGAGCCGGGCTTGGCGTTCAGGGTGGGCGGGTCGGGGACCCGGCCCAGGTTCGACAGCATCGCGGTGTCAACGAACCGGTCACCGGTCAGACGTACCAACCTCGGCACCGCGCGCTTGACCGGCGCGGGCGCCTTCCTGATGGCGTCGAGAAGGTCGTACAAGCCATAGGCGCGGATGTTCCGGCGGGTCTGACAGGTCTGTCTCGCCACCGCCGCGGTCGCGGTCGCCAGGTCCACCCGGTCGTCCGGGGCAGTGGAGACGGTGACGTTCGAGGTGAGGTTGCTGACGACATCCCACAAACGGTCAGCGGGACGGACGTTGACCGGCATCATGACCCCGACACGTCGGGTCGGCGCGTCGTGCTGGGAGTTCCAGGCTTGCACGGTGACGTGCAGCGCGGCGAGCAGGACATCGTTGACCGTCGTGCCGGGGGGCCGTCGCGCGAGCTGCGGCGTCGTGGCCTCGCCGAGGTCGAGGGTACGGAAGACGAACCCGAAACCGTCGCGGTCACCGGCGCCGACGGCGGCGATCCGGCTCGGCGGGTCGAGCGCCTCGCGGACTCGCCGAGGTCCTTCCAGCCGCCGGGCCCACCTCTCGCTCCGAGTCCGGGGGGCCAGTGCCGAACCGAGATCGCGGGCCTGGGCGAGCGGCAGGGGATCCGGCGGGTCCGGCTCGCCCCGGTAGGCCCGGACGATCGTCTGCATCAGGCGCACGACACCGACCCCGTCGGCGAGGATGTGACTGGCCGACAGCAGCACGAGGTCCCCGCCGGGCCGCCGGGCCAGGGCGACGCGAAACCCCGGGGTGGTGTCCAGGGCGATGGGCGGGGTGTACAGCTCGGTCCGCAGCCGGTTCAGCGCGGCGCGGTCCGAGCAGTCCACCACCCGGAGCGGGTCGAGATCCACCTCGTCGGCGAGGTCCCACCGGTAGGAGGTCTCGCCCCGCGGTGACGGTGCCAACCGCGCGCGGGCCAGTGGATGACGTCGGCAGCACCTCAGCACCGCCTGCCGGAGCTCGGCCTCGTCGAGGCGATGGTCGGTGCCCAGCTCGAGCTGAACATTCCACGACACGCGCGACTCCTGCAGAAACAGGAGCGACTCATCCAACATGGTCAACGGTAGCGACACGGCGATCCCCTCGTTGGCGTCCTGTGACGCGTCAGGCGGCGCCGGCGGAGTCGGTGGCGCCGCGCAACCGTTGCGAGATCACGGTGGTGATGCCGTCGCCACGCATGCTTACCCCGTACAACGCGTCGGCAACCTCCATCGTCGCCTTCTGGTGTGTGATCACGATCAGCTGCGAGCGATCTCGCAACAGCTCGAACAACGCGATCAGGCGGCTCAGGTTCGTGTCGTCCAGCGCCGCCTCCACCTCGTCGAGCACGTAGAACGGTGACGGCCGAGCCCGGAAGATCGCGACCAGCATGGCCACCGCGGTCAACGACTTCTCCCCGCCGGACAGCAGTGACAGGCGCTTGACTTTCTTCCCGGGCGGGCGGGCCTCGACCTCGATGCCGGTGGTGAGCATGTCGTCGGGCTCGGTGAGCAGCAGCTTCCCCTCCCCGCCGGGGAACAGCGTGGCGAAGACGGTCTCGAACTCGCGCGCCACGTCGTGAAAGGCCTCGGTGAAGACCTCGAGGATCTTCTCGTCGACCTCGGCGATGACGGTCAACAGGTCGCGTCGGGTGGCCTTGAGGTCTTCAAGCTGGGTGGACAGGAACCTGTAACGCTCCTCGAGCGCGGCGAACTCCTCCAATGCCAGCGGGTTGACCCTGCCGAGCAGGGTCAGGTCGCGCTCGGCGCGCTGGGCGCGGCGGGTCTGCGCAGCCCGGTCGTAGGGAGCCGGCCGCAGGACGCCGACCTGCTCGCCACGCTGGGTCGCCGCCTCGTACTCGGCCACCTCGGCCGCCGTCGGTGGCACCGCGACGGTGGGCCCGTACTCCGCGACGAGGTCATCGAGGCCGATGCCGAAGTCGTCGGAGATCTTGGTCTCGAGCTGCTCGATGCGCAGCCGCTGCGCCGCTCGCAGCAGCTCGTCGCGATGCACCGTGTCGGTGAGCTCGTCCAGCTCCCCGGCGAGCTGGTGAGCCCGGGCCCGGACCTGCGCCAGGCCCTGCTCCCGCTGCGCCCGCTGGAGGGCCACCGCGTCCCGCTCCGCCGCGGCCCGCCGCAGCGACACCTCGATGCGGCTGAGCGCGAGCTCCCCGGCCCGCTTCACGTCCGCGGCCACCGCGGCGCCACGCTGCCGGGCTGCCGCCGCGGCGGCGGCCCGCTGCCGGGCCACCCGCTCCG
>JAFAUB010000025.1 GCA_019243635.1 Pseudonocardiales bacterium | reverse complement strand
AGCAACGAAGCTCCGGGGGAAACGAGAAGTCTGTGGAAGGACCACTCGTCCTACCGGAGCTTCGTTCGCCCACCGGCGCGACACACCGAAGATCATCAATCTTGCTCAGGTCGACTGAGTCATTAAACGATCTTGGAACGACCCTGGAGTGTGGAGGCCCTGTGATTAGTAGGTGTGGGCGGATCTGTGGTCGGATCGCGCGACGTGGGCGTCGGGGTGCGTGCCGTGGCTATGTGCGCGAAATCTGACGACACTTGCTCGCCGATTTGGACGGCGCTCGGCACTTGTGGTCATGATCAATGTCGCCGAATTCGGACGGCGCCGGAGCCTTCCTCGTGGCCAAGTATCGCCGTTGACGAAGCCGCAGGTCCAGGTCGTACGTCCTCGCTGCGCTGCGGGAGTGTGCCCCGGCGACGCGAGCGCCGTCGGAATCCGTGAACACCAAAAGGTCCCACAGAGCGGTGCCGTCGACATTGCCGAGCAGGTGACGCCCACATCCACGAACAGAACCAGGGTGCGCTGGGTGGTGTCTGTGGGCTGCCTGGTGCTGCTCGTTGCGGTCGGGACTGCGGCCAGGTGGGTGGTCCGACCTGACTGGAGGGAAGGTCCTTGCGCAGATCGCGCGCGGGGGCTGACTGGTTGTCCCTTTCACCGGCGCGCCAGCCAGCCGGCTGAGGTTGGCTGGCGTTGGTGTGGTCGGTGGGCCGTTCGTGTCGGGGGTGTCCGGCTGCTGGTGTTGATGGCCTGTTTCGTTGTGTTGGTCTTGTTCGTGGTTGTGATCGGGGGTGGGATGCTGGGTGTCGTGTCGCGGCCTCGGCGGGTGTTTGTGAGTCATACGTCGGAGTTGGCGCGGTTTCCGGTGGGGCGGTCGTTTGTGGCGGCGGCGGCGCGGGCGGTGTCTCGGGCCGGGGATGCGATTGTCGAGATGGCGTATTTCGGGCCTCGGGATGAGCAGCCGGCGCGGGTGTGCCGGGATGCGGTGCTGGGCGCGGATGTGTATGTGGCGGTGGTGGGGTTCCGGTATGGCTCGCCGGTGGCTGATCGCCCGGAGTTGTCCTACACGGAGTGGGAGTTCGAGGTGGCCAGCGAGGTTGGGCTACCGCGGTTGGTGGTGCTGCTGGGTGAGGAGGCCGAGGGCCCGAGGGATCTGTTTGTTGATCTTCCCTACGGCGCTCGGCAGGAGGCATTTCGGACCCGGTTGAGTGAGAGTGGGGTGACTACGGCGACGGTGAGGACACCGGAGGAGCTTAGCGAGGTGCTATTCGCGGGGTTGCGGGATCTGCCGCATGTTCGGTCGGAGAATGCGCCAGTGGAGCGGGTGTGGAGCGTGCCCGCCCGTAGTCCGGTGTTCACCGGGCGGGATGAGCTGCTCACCGCACTGCATGCCACCTTGCGGGGTGAGAAGCGTTCAACGGCGGTGGTGCAGGCCCTGTACGGGATGGGTGGGATCGGGAAGACCGCGCTGGCCATCGAGTACGCCCACCGTTACGGGGCGGAGTATGACGTGGGGTGGTGGGTTCCAGCTGAGGAACCAGCGCTGGTGCCAGCTCGGCTGGCTGAGCTGGCTCACGCCCTCGGTGTGGCGGCCGTCACCGACTCCACGGTGGCGGCGGTGGCGCGGTTGTTGGGGGTATTGCGGGAGCGGGATCGGTGGTTGCTGATCTTTGATAATGCCGAGGATCCCGCGACGTTGGTCGGGTATCTGCCTGGGGGTGGCGGGGAGGTGGTGATCACTTCCCGGAACCCTGGCTGGCATGAGCTGGCCACTCCGGTGGGGGTGGATGTGTTCAATCGGGGGGAGTCGATCGCGCTGTTGTGTCGCCGCGCTCCGCAGTTGACTGAGGGTGAGGCGGGGCGGGTCGCGGAGGCGCTGGGGGATCTGCCATTGGCGCTGGTTCAGGCTGGAGCGCACTTGGCCGACACCGCCATCGGTGTGGAGGGCTATCTGACGCTGTTGGCTGAGCGGAGCAGGGAACTGTTGGCCCAGGGCGCTTCCGCCATGTACCCGGTGCCGCTGGCCGCTAGCGTCCAGATCGCTCTTGACCAGTTGGCCGTCCAGTCCCCGGTTGCGCTGGAGTTGCTCATCCTGGCTGCTTACTTGGCGCCGGAGCCGATCCCGCTGACCCTGTTCACCACCCACCCCACCCGGTTGCCTGAGCCCCTCGCGACCGTGGCCGGGGATCCGCTGGCGTTTACCGAGCTGACCCGGCTGCTGCGTAGGCGCGGGCTTGCCCATGTCGAGCCCGCCACCCTGACGCTGCACCGGCTGCTTGCCGCGATCCTGCGCACCCAGCCCCACCAGCATCAGGACCTGCCGACCCTGGTGGTTCGGCTGTTGCGTGCCGTGGTCCCGGATGACCCGTTGGACAACCCGCCGGCCTGGCCAGCCTGGCGCCAGCTCCTCCCGCACGTCCTAGTCACCACCGACCCCCACCGCGCCCTCACCGGGGTCGAGAAGGACGTGTCCTGGCTGCTCCACCGCGCCGCCGAGTATCTATACACGCGGGGGGAATCCGCCACCGCCCGGCCGCTGTTCGAACGCGCTTGGGACCTGCGCCGCTCCCTGCTGGGCGATAACCACCCCGATACCTTGGGCTTGGCCAGCAACCTCGTTGGTGACCTGTGGGCATTGGGGCACTACGAGCAGGCTCGCCAGCTTGGCGAGGACACCCTCGCCCGCCAGCGCCGAGTCCTAGGCGACGACCACCCCCACACCCTGCGCTCGGCCACCACCCTCGCCGTCTACCTACGGGAATTAGGGCACTACGAGCAGGCCCGCCAGCTCGTCGAGGACACCTTTACCCGCCAGCGCCGGGTCCTGGGCGACGACCACCCCTACACCCTGCTCTCGGCCTACATCCTTGCCATCAATTTGTCGGTACTGGGGCAGTACGAGCGGGCCCGCCAACTCGGCGAGGACACCTTTACCCGCCAGCGCCGGGTCCTGGGCGACGACCACTTCTACACCCTGCTTTCGGCCAGCACCCTCGCCACCTGCCTGTTGGAGTTGAGGCAGTACGAGCGGGCCCGCCAACTCGGCGAGGACACCCTCACCCACATGCGCCAGGTCCTGGGCGACGACCACCCCGAGACCTTGCGCTCGACCCACCACCTCACCGCTGCCCTGGAGAGTCTGGATGAGCAGGGCAAGACCCATCGACGGGAAGAGTGAATCAGGTTTCAACGTGGGAGCTGTAACAGCCATCCCCCCTCGCGCGCGACTTTCTCGGTCCTTCGTCGGCACGCGCGATCAGGTACGCCAGGCGCTCATAGGTGGGGGCCCAACAATGCGGATCTCTCCTCAGTAGCGAGGTACGCACTGCCGGTGCCGGGGAAAATCCACCCCCATACGCGGTGGTTGTCGCTCAGTTTCATCACCTACCGGCCATCGTGCCGAGCGGACTGTAAATCCGTCGGCTGATGCCTACCAAGGTTCGAATCCTTGACCCGCCACACCAGCAAGATCGTCCCCTGACCAGCAGCTAGACGGTCAGGGGACGATCTTCGTCCAGTCCGACTACGTCCGGCCCCGTCCGGCCGTCTACGGGTGGCTGTGCCGAATACGTGCCGAAGTCCCGGAAGCATGATCTTGGAGCGGGAGCACGTGCGAGCCCCAGCTTGGAAGGCTGCGCCCATTGCGGCGTCATGGGCCTCGATCGGTGGTCAGGCCGGGTCGCAGTGCCCCGCTGTTGACCGGTGTTGATGGCACGCGCGGGGTGTCGGCCTGCCGCGGGCCGGGGGGCGGGGGTCCAGCTGGAGCACCCGACGCGCTGAACGAGCTGGACCCCCGCCCCCCGGCCCGCTACGCTTCCGGCGCCGGCGTGACGGGATACCCACTCCCCTGGTGACCCCCCACTCTCCGGGCCCGGCCCTGGTATCATCCCGGAGCGAGGCCCGCCGGAGGCGCCTGTTGCTTGGTTGCGGATTTGAGAATCTTATGGCGCTGCCTCGGTCTATCTGTGGCCGGTTTCGTCGTGCTGGTCGTGGTCGCGATCGGGAGGAGGTGGGATGCTGGGTGGCATGGTACGGCCACGGCGAGTATTTGTGAGTCACACCTCGGAGTTGCGGCGGCTGCCGGTGGGGCGTTCGTTTGTGGCGGCGGCGGAGCGGGCGGTGTCTCGGGCCGGGGATGCCATTGTGGAGATGGCGTATTTCGGGCCGAGGGATGAGCAGCCGGCGCGGGTGTGTCGGGATGCGGTGCTGGGCGCGGATGTGTATGTGGCGGTGGTGGGGTTTCGCTATGGATCGCCGGTGTCCGATCGTCCGGAGTTGTCGTACACGGAGTTAGAGTTCGAGGTGGCCAGCGAGGCTGGGTTACCGAGGCTGGTGGTGCTGCTAGGTGAGGAGGCCGAGGGTCCGAAGGATTTGTTTGTCGATCGGTACTACGCGGCTCGGCAGGAGGCGTTCCGGGCTCGGCTGAGCGAGTGTGGGCTGTGCACGGCGACGGTGGGGACGCCGGAGGAACTCAGCGAAGTACTGTTTGCGGGGTTGCGGGATCTGCCGCAGGCCGGATCAGGTGATGCACTGGCGGCGCGGGTGTGGAACGTGCCCGCTCGCAATCCGGTGTTCACCGGGCGGGTGGAACTGCTGACCGCGTTGCGGGCCGCACTCGAAGGCGGACACTCAAGGGTGGTGGTGCAGGCTCTACATGGGATGGGTGGGATCGGGAAAACCGCGTTGGCCATTGAGTACGCCCACCGTTACGGGGCCGAGTACGACATGGTGTGGTGGATTCGGGCGGAAGAGCCAGCGCTGGTGGGTGACCAGCTAGCCGAGCTGGCCCACGCTCTGGGTTTGACGGCCCTCACCGACCCGATGACCGCAGCGGTGGCCCGGCTGCTGGGGGCACTGCGGGACCGGGACCGGTGGCTTGTCATCTTTGACAATGCCGAGGATCCCGCAGCGTTGGCCCGGTATCTACCTGGGGGTGGGCAGGTGGTGATCACCTCCCGGAACCCCGGGTGGCATGAGCTTGCCAGCCCGGTGGGGGTGGATGTGTTTGACCGGGGCGAGTCGATCGCACTGTTGCGCCGTCGCGCCCCGCAGTTGAGTGAGGGTGAGGCGGGGCGGGTCGCCGAGGCCTTGGGGGATCTGCCGCTGGCGCTGACCCAGGCCGGGGCGCACCTGGCCGACACCGACACCGGCGTGCAGGACTACCTCACGCTGCTGGCTGAGCGGGCTAGGGAGCTGCTGGCCCAAAGCGCTCCCGCGACTTACCCGATGTCGCTGGCCGCTAGTACCCAGGTCGCTCTCGACCGGCTCACCGCCCAGTCCCCGACTGCGCTGGTGCTACTCACTCTGGTCGCCTACCTGGGGCCGGAGCCGATCCCGCTGACCCTGTTCACCACCCACCCTGTCCAACTGCCCGACCCCCTGGCGACCGTGGCCGGGGATCCGCTGACGTTCACCGCGCTGATCCGGCTGCTGCGTCAGTACGGGCTGGCCCGTGTCGAGCCCGGCACCTTGGTACTGCATCGGTTGCTCGCCGCGATCGTGCGCACCCAGCCCCACCAGCAACCCGGCTTGCCTATCCTGATGGTTCGGCTGTTGCGTGCCGCAGTCCCGGCCGACGAGGCGTGGGACAACCCACCGGCCTGGCCGGCCTGGCGCCAGCTCCTGCCACACGTCCTGGTCGCCACCGGCCCGCATCGCACCCTCGCCGGGGTCGAGGAAGACGTGGCCTGGCTGCTCCACCGCGCCGCAGGGTATCTGCAGATCCGGGGGGAACCCGGCCCCGCCCGGCCGCTGTTCGAACGCGCCCTGGACCTGCGCCGCTCCACGCTGGGTGAGGACCATCCCGACACTCTGGACTCGGCTGGCCGTCTCTCCCTCAACTTGTGGGAGCTGGGGCACTACGAGCCGGCCCGCCAGCTCGGCGAGGAAGCCCTCACCCGCATGCGCCACGTGCTGGGTGACGACCACCCCCACGCTCTGATCTCAGCCGACACCCTGTCCCTCAACTTGTGGGAGCTGGGACACTACGAGCGGGCTCGCCAGCTCGGCGAGGACACCCTGTCCCGCTGTCGCCGGGTGCTGGGCGATGAGCACCCCGAGACCCTGCGCTCGACCTACATCCTCGCCCTCTCCCTGTGGGGGTTGGGACAGTATGAGCGGGCTCGCCAGCTCGGCGAGGACACCCTGTCCCGCTGCCGCCGGGTCCGGGGCGACGACCACCCCGACACCCTGCGCTCAGCCACCACCCTCGTCATCTCCCTGTGGGGGTTGGGACAGTATGAGCGGGCTCGCCAGCTCGGCGAGGACACCCTGTCCCGCTGCCGCCGGGTGCTGGGCGATGAGCACCCCGACACCCTGCGCTCAGCCTGCATCTTTGCTGCCGCCCTGTGGGGGTTGGGGCAGTATGAGCGGGCTCGCCAGCTTGGCGAGGACACCCTAACTCGCATGCGCCGGGTGCTGGGCGATGAGCACCCCGAGACCCTGCGCTCGGCCTTCATCCTTGCCGCTGTCCTGGCGAATCTGGGTGAGCACGACCAGGCCCGCCGACGGGAAGAGTGAATCAGGTTTCGGTATGGGAGATGAACCGGCTCTCGGGCATTCTCCCGCTCGTGCGCGGTTTCTCGGTCATTCGTCGGCGTGCGAGCCGGTGATGATCAGTACGTCATCGGAAATGGAGCACCCCGACATGGTCAGGTGGAGCAGCTGCTGACGGTTGTCCTAGTGATCGACAGTGAGGATTTTCCTCATCCGTGTAGGGCTCGCCCTTGTTTCCTCATACCCGGCACGCCTCTGCCTTGGTTCGGCGGGGCCAAGGGTGGCGCGTGCACCATCGCGCAGCGACGCCGTCAGGCGTCCTAATGACACCGGGGCAGCATCGGACGATCCCGGGGACCTGTGGAGGGATGGAGAACCCTGGCGGGCCGCCGACGCGGAGCTGGGATGCGAGGTGCCGAGCGTGGTTCCCCGGGCTGATTGTGACGTGCGCGGCGGCGCGCCCTACCCCAGTTGATGGTTGGCTGTCCGGCCGGGCCGCGACCGAGCACGGCCCGTCAGGGCCGCGCGCAGTGTCGTGGATCGGGCCGGAGGCCCCGGTGAGTACGACGTGAGTCAGGTGCGCCGCCGCAAGGCGGCGCTTGACTAGAGAAAGGAAACTCCTCACAGTGCGCGCACGCGTCGTCACGTTGTGCACATGCGGCGGGTCTGGTGCCCGCTGTGGTGTGTGTCCGTTGGGACTAGCGCACTCGGGAGATCTCGGACTAGGGACGGGACCTTCCCCAGGGGCGCCGCCCTCGGTGGAATAGGACCCGTGGTTGACGACGGCCCCGATCGTGAGTGTCAAGAGGCTTCGTGCCTGGGTGAGTCCCTGGCGTCTTCTGTAATGATGCCCGGGATGGATGCGGCGCTGGGCCTGTCGAGCCGGACTCTGGTCTGGTTGGACGATCACCCCCACGCACGCAGGTTCGCCCGCTCGGTGTGGGACAAGCTCATCGAGCTGGAGCGAGCCGGCCACCGCCTCGACACCATCACCGCGCTACGGCAGGTCCTGGCCGAGCACCGGCCCACCTCGGCGGGCCGGTGCCGCGCCTGCCGTCGTTGGAGATGGCGCCGCCGCCGCTTTCCCTGCATCGTGTGGCACGAGATTCGCGGCGGGCTGCTCGGCGTGGTCCCTCAGCGGCAGCCGCTGCTACGCCTGCCACCTCGACGCCCCTGAAGGGGCGCCTCACCAGTGCTCACCACCCTGATTCGCCTCGCCCGGCGGTGCCGCCCACCCATGACCGCCGCCGGGCGAGGTACCCACCACAGCGAGCAAACCGTCGCAGGAGCGAGGCGTTATGGCAGGCAGGCACCGTTACCGGCGAAGTGCCGCGCTCCGATCGACCAGGGCCAGGGCCCTCTCGCCCGGACGCCCGTCGCCACCACGACGGGGTACACCATCGGGTTCGCTGACGGGCCGACCGGTATCGCGCATCGTGTCACCGCTGAGTCCTTCGCTGCGGGCCGCCGCGCCGGAGGCCGCTACGTCGCCCTGTGCGGCGGATACCGCCGTCTCGCTTACAGAAAGGTGATCCCCGGTGGGTCCCATTGACCCTGAGTTCTTCGAAGGTGACGACATGCGCGCCGCGTTGGCCGCCCGTGACATCGGCACCGTTTACCGGTTGCTCGGACGCCTCGGGGTGAGTCAGCGCCGGATCGCGCAACTGGCTGGGCAGTCCCAGTCGGAGGTGAGCGAGATCCGCAAGGGCCGCCAGGTGCGGGATGTGTGGGTGTTGGAGCGCATCGCTGACGGGCTCGGCATACCCCGAGCCTGGATGGGCCTGAGTTACGGTGAACAGACGCCGGACACGCCTCCGGTCGAGGAGGTGGACGGGGCCATGAGACGCCGCTCCCTGGTCGCCACCACCATGGCGGCGGCCCTGGGTCAGGCGTTTCTGGGTCTACCCGAGCTGGCCCTGCCGACTGGGCAGGTGCTGCCCTCGCGGCTGGATATGGCCCATGTGCACACTGTGCGGGCGGTCACTGAGCAGCTGCGCGGGGTGGCGCGCTACTACGGCGGGCAGGCCGAGGTGTTCGGTGCCGTCGCGGCGCTTTACACCCGGTGGATGCAGGTGCCCGCGACCGATGCCGTCAAGGCGCAGTTGGCCGCCGCACTAGCGGAGCTGCACACTGAGACGGGATGGTGGGGCTATGACTCCGGGCTGGACGGGACGGGCTTTTTCACCCGCGCCCTGCGGCTGGCCGGTACGACCCGGGACACCTACGGGATCGCCAACACCGCTTGGCATGCCGGGATGGTGCTGACCCGCACCGGGCATCCCGACCATGCGCTCAAGCTCCTGCAGCTCGGGCGGTTCCAGCTTCGCCCACAGGCCGATGACTCCCGGGTACCGACCCTCATCGCGCGGCTTGGCCGGACTTCCGCAGCCGCCTACGCCCGCATGGGCGGCCTGGATGAGGCCACCCGGTGCCTCGCCGAGGCGCGCGAGGGGTGGGAGCCCCGAGATACCTTCGAGCGCGCGGACGCCGATCTCGGGACAGCCGTGGTTCAGCGCGACCTGGGCCGGTTCGACGCCGCCGAGCGGTTCGCCACCAGCGCGGCACGCACCTACAGCGAGGGCCACCGCCGGGGCCGCACCATGACCGAACTGCTCCTCGCCGAGGTGCACGTGCGGGCGGGCGAGCCCCGGGGACTGACGCTGGCCCACCAGGCCATCAAGGAGGTGAGCACCCTGCAGTCCGTCGCCGCCCGACGGGAATGGCTGATGCCACTGGCCACCGCGCTGGAAGCCCGACCCGGCACCGACACCCAGGAGCTAGCCCGGACCGCCCGACAGATCGCCACGACCCAGATCTAACGCTTTCCTACCGTTGATCATGTAGCGAATCCTGTTGATTCGGGGTGGCCAGCTCCAACGTATGGTCGAACTCCTGCGGTTCGAGGTTTGATCATCACCGTGCCAGAAGAGGCAAGCTGCTCGGTCCGGCGTGATCGACGGTCCGCTGGTTGTCCTGGGCGGCCTCCGGCACTCGTACGCGAGGTGTCGGCCTGCCCGTGACAGGGCGGGGCGGAAGCGGGTATCCCGTCGCGTCGGCGAGCTTGTCTTGTAGCAGGCCAGGGGCAGGCGTCAAGGTGGAGCACCGCATGCGCTGAACGACCTAATGGGGTTGTACCAGCCAGCCGTGAGTTGCGGCAGGGTGGTGTCCTCAGCCGCCGGTGGGTGAGCACTTGAACGACAGGTTCTAGTGTGAGACCTAGGTCAAGACCGTGCCCCTGCC
>JAFAUB010000030.1 GCA_019243635.1 Pseudonocardiales bacterium | reverse complement strand
GCTTCCCACTGCGACGCGTACTCCGACTGATGCTCCAACACCAGCGTCACCGCGCGCTCACGCACCTCACGAGGGTGCCTCGTAGACCGGGCCATCTCTCCATCCTCCACTTAGGACAGAGCCTCCATCAGACCCGGGGCGGTTCAGTGCCCCGCCCGACGAACTGGAGGTCAGCCCGTTTCAGTGTCCCTCGTCCTGGCAACTTTGCTCGTCGTGTGGTCACCCCTGAAGCGGGTCAAGGCGCTTGATGTCAAACGGTGAAAGCACCACCGGCTTGACCTGGGGCGAGGGCTCGTAAGCTGGCCCGCGCATCGGGCAGCCCCTGGCCTGCCCGTCGTTAGCTCGATGTGAGCCCTCGCGAGGGTCCCAGGTCAAGCCGGTGGTGCTTTCACCCCTGGAGACCGCCGTGAAATAAGAGGTAGCCCCTAGTATCGTAATCTTCGCGTAGGTATCTGGGCGAACGCGGTACGCGATTGACTTCGCTCGCCGAGGGGCAGTACGTGAGCGTAAGTCGTCACTGCCATCATCTGGGCAGCGGGCTGGGCCGGGCGCGGTCGGTGAGGTCCCACAACCGCACCGTCCGGTCCTCGCTGGAGCACTGGAAGACCACCGCCGCTAAGCGGCACAACCTGCGGGTACGCGGTATCTCCGAGCGCAACGCTCGATGGCGCACTGGCGGGCGACAGACTGTGCACAGTTCGTAGAGATCGGACGGAGCGACACGAGTCACTCGCCCTGCTTCTTCGGGACGATCTCCACCGTGGCCGGATCGAAATAGCTGCCGCCCGGCCGCCTGCCTCGCTCGATGCGCGTCAGTGTGACGGTCATCAGCAGGTCGATCACTGTCCGTTGACGGTCGATGCTCGCGCTTCGGAACGCCAGCGAGGGGTTGGGTGCGTCCGCGATTCCCGCCAACGCGGAGCTGGCCGACCTCCGGCCAAGCTCGGCTTCTGTGGTGCGGATCTCGCGCTGTAGGCGCTCGTTCGCCACGCGAAACTGTGTACCCGTCATGCCCGAGTCGGGGTCACCGAACAGGGCGGCGATCTCCTCGCTGCGGACTCGCAGGGTGGCGAGCCGGTCCCGCAGGGGCGCGAGGTCCGCGGCAGGTGCTATCAGTTCAACGTTGTCCCTCACGAGCAGCCGCTCGACTACTTTGAACACGAGGTCGTCCACTGGCTCGGCGAGGCGGCGCAGGTGGCCGACAGCGCAGGCGTAGCGGGGCTTCCCGTCCTCGCGCTGACCACCCGAGCGCACCGGTTCGCCGCACTCGCAGCGGTACAGGAACGAGCCGACGAGCTTGAGCGAGGTCCCGCGGTGAGTTCGCCGTGACGGGTCACCCAGCAATGCGACAAGAGCTTCCCAGCTGTCCCGGTCCACGATCGGATCCCAGACCGCGGGGCCGAGGACTCTGCCGCGGTTCCCAGTGAGGCCAGCGTTGCGCGGCCTCAGAAGCATCTGCCGGGCCTTGCTGCCGTCCCACGGGGCGCCCGTGGCGGTCGTAAGTCCTGCCCGATTCCACTCGGACACAACCGAGCGCACAGACTCTCCGGCGAGGATTCGGCGCGAGGCGTCCGCGATGGCGTCCGCCTCGGCGGTGAGGCGGTCCGCAAGCTTGCCCAGCTGATCGACGGTGGGCACCGTGTCTCCGTACAACGCCGCAGCACGATCGTGCATCGCCTGTAGCTGTTCGACGGTGGGGCGCAACGTGACCCCGTCGATGGCGAACCCGAACGGGCGCCTCCCACCGATCCAACGGCCTTGAGCCTGAGCCTGCTGCTTCTGCCTGCGCACACGTTCGCCCTTCTGCTCTGATTCATGCCGCGCGACGGCGCCAGTGATGCGCGCGTTCATGCGTCCGTTGGCGGTGCTCAGGTCGAGGTGACCGGCTCGGACGGTCTGGGTAGGGACACCCACTCGGTCGCAGACGGCGATGTAACGCTCCAACTCGACCGGGGAGCGGTGAAGCCTGTCGGCGTGCCATGCGATGACGGCGGTCAGGTAGCCGGCCTCGATGTCGGCGAGGAGTCGTTCGTAGCGGGGCCGTCGCTTGCCGCTGTAGGCCGAGAGGTCGTTGTCTGCGTAGGTGTCGATCGTGACCCAACCAAGCCGGTCTGCCAGCTCACGACAGTCGCGCTCCTGCCGCTCAATGCCCAGACCTGCGCCGATGCGGTCGCGGCTGATCCTGCAATAAATGCCCGCCCTGTGCGTCACAGAAAGAGGCTATCACGGTGCTCGGTGCACACGAAGCACACGTGGTAACGCCTCGGACGGCCTGAGCTTCCCACGTCGCCAAGTGTGCCCGGACGCCCCTGCGGCCGGCGATCTCATCTGGAGCGGAGAGTGCACAAGCATCCATGCGAGCGGGTGTGACGGTGCACAAGCGTCCATGAGACCGCGCGTGAAGGGGCTGGAAGGTGCGCAATCATCCAGAGACCGCCGGGACTAGGGTGGATGTGATGACGACGCGGGTGCCCCGGATCGTCTCGTTGCTGCCGTCCGCGACCGAGATCGTCTGCGCGCTGGGGTTGGCCGGCTCGCTGGTCGGGGTCACCCACGAGTGCGACTACCCGAGCGGCGTCGCCCGCTTGCCCCAGCTGACCGCCAGCCGCATCTCGCACCAGGGGATGAGCAGCGCGGAGATCGACCACGCGGTGCGCTCGCAGCTGGACGGGCATGGCTGCATCTACGACCTCGACGAGGCCCGGCTGCGGGCGCTCGCCCCCGATGTGATCCTCACCCAGGAGCTCTGCGACGTCTGCGCGGTCAGCTATCGCACGGTGCGGCAGGCGGCGCGCAGGCTGGACGCCGACGTCACCGTCGTCTCACTGGAGCCGGCCACGATCGCCGACATCCTGGCTAACATCGTCACCGTCGGTGAGCTTACCGGTCGCGGTGCCCAGGCGGACTCCCTGGTGAGTGCCCTGCGTGCCCGCCTCGACGCGCTGGAGGCGTCCCTGTCCGGAGTCCCCCGCCGCCCGCGCACCATGGTCCTCGAGTGGTTGGAGCCTCCGTTCGCGCCGGGTCACTGGGTGCCCCAGCAGGTCGGCGTCGCGGGCGGCGACCCCGGGTTCGGCACCTCTGGCGAGGTGTCCCGGACGACCACGGCCGAGGAGATCAGCGCCTACGCCCCGGAAGTGATCGTGCTGGCGCCCTGCGGCTTCTATGCGGTCGACACGCTGCGTGAGCTGCCCAGGGCCCGGCTGCCCGCCGGTTGGCCGGAGCTGCCCGCGGTCCGGGACGGCAACGTGTGGGCGCTGGACGCGACCTCGTACCTCAGCCGGCCGGGCCCGCGGGTGGTCGACGGTGCCGAGATCCTCGCGCGCATCCTGCACCCCGAGGTGCTCGGCCCACCCGAGGACCGGCACGCCCTGCGCGTGCCGCCCGAGCTGATGCACGTCTGACCTGGGCGGACGAGTGCGTCTGAGCCAGTACCCAGGCGGTGGAAACTGATGGTGGAGACCGTGCACGTGATGCGGGATCACTGGTGGTGGCGGCCCGGCTGGCGGGTGGGCCGGTCGTTCTACACCTGGCACGTGACGTTCGAGGACCAACCTTCGGTTCACCAGCTGGCCGCCGACTACACCCCCATGTTTGATGGTCTGCCCACCCTCGACCCGATCCCGGTGCGCTGGCTGCACCTGACCATGCAGGGCATCGGCTTCACCGATGAGGTGGACCGTGCCGACGTCGGAGCGATCGTGGATGCCGCCCGCTGTCGTTGCGCTGCGCTGGCTCCGTTCACGGTCACACTCGGCCCGGCTCGGGTGGATCCTGAGGCGCTGATGCTGCCGGTGCGGCCCCCCGAGCCGGTTGTTCACCTGCGCGCCGCGATCCGGGCCGCGATAGCGGACGTACGGGGGCCCGACAACGTGCCCGAGGACTCCGACGACTTCCGCCCGCATGTCTCGCTGGCGTACTCCAATGCCGCAGGCCCCGCCGGGCCGATCGCCCAGCGCCTGACTGAGCGGCTGGTCACCTCGGCCGAGATCACCGTCCACCGCGCGACGCTGATCGACCTCAACCGCGATCACAAGGTGTACCGATGGACCGACATCGCCGCGGCTGAGCTGGGCATTCCTACCGGGTGAGGAACACCACGCACACGCTCGGGTGCGAGCGCCGCGCCACGAGGGGGCGGCGGCCGTCACTGCACTCATCGGCATTGCCCGAGTCGTAGCACGGTGACGGTGTGGCCTGGCTGATTCAGCATCGGAGTGTTGCCGTCGCAGGTCAGCAGGCCGTTGATGTGGTTGGTCTCGAAGTCGGGGACCGTGTCCTCGGGTAGTAGGCCGCTTCCGCTGTTGTCGGTGACCCGCCTTTCCGCACGCGACGCCCTACCGACGGCGATAACGGCGCTGGCACACCGCGGCTGAGGGCCATCACGAGCGCACCTCCCGCAAACACAGGCTTCACTGGGAGGACGGTGCGTCACGAGGGTGAACAGTCGAAGTCCGCCGGCCGACCAGGGGACTGCGACAAACCCCGCGAGGGACAGCAAGCGTCATTCACTCGCGGCGGCGGGGGGAGAGCTGCTTTCTCCCGTACCACGGTGCCACTCGTGAGTACGCGCTAGCGTGCATGGCCAATGGACCAGCTGCTGCGCCACCACGGTGACGTCGACGCCGCACCGGGGTTGCTCGACTTCGCGGTGAACGTGCGCGGCGACGGGCCTCCGGTGTGGTTGCGCGAGCGGCTGGTCGCGGCGTTGGACGGGCTCGGCCGCTACCCCTGCGCCGCACAGGACGCCGCCGCCCGCGCTGCGGTCGCCGCCCGGCACGGCCGTGACCCTGCTGAGGTGCTCGTGCTCGGTGGGGTCGCGGAGGGTTTCGCCCTGCTGCCCGCCCTGGCGCCCCGGTCGGCTGCGGTGGTGCACCCGTCGTTCACCGAACCCGAGGTGGCGCTGCGCCGGGCCGGCATCCCGGTCACTCGAGTGCTCACCGACGCCGCGCACCGGCTGGAGCCGGCACGGATCCCTGCGGCGGCCGACCTCGTGGTGCTCGGCAACCCCACCAACCCGACCTCCGTGCTGCATCCGGCCGAGGTCCTGCGCGCGCTGGCCCGCCCGGGACGGGTGCTCGTGGTGGACGAGGCCTTCGCTGACGCGGTGCCCGGGGAACGGGAATCGCTGGCGGCTGATCGCGATACCCCCCGCCTGCTGGTGTTCCGCAGCCTCACCAAGACCTGGGCCCTGCCGGGGCTGCGTGCCGGCTACGCCCTGGGGTCGCCCGATCTGCTCGTTCGGCTGGCCGCACCGCGCCCGCCGTGGCCGGTGAGCACGCTGGTGCTGGAGGCGGTGCGGGCGTGCAGTGCCCCGGCCGCGGTCGCCGAAGCCGCCGCTGCGGCCGCGCAGACTGTGCGGCACCGGGAGTGGATGGTCCGCCGGCTGGCTGACCTGCCCGGCGTCAGGGTCCACCAGCCGGCCGCTGCCCCTTTCCTGCTGCTGCGCGTGCCGGCGGGGGAGCGGGTCCGAGTCGCGCTCGCCGATGTCGGCATCGCGGTGCGGCGCGCTGACACGTTCCCCGGCCTATCCGGCGACCACCTGCGGGTCGCGGTCCGGCCTCCCGAGATCGCCACGTTGCTGATAGCCGGGCTGCGGGCCGTGCTGGCCCCCGCTGCGGCGGCGTTATGACCGGGCCGCGGCGGTGGTGCCGGTGCCTGCCGGCGGTACGGTCGATGTTCACGTATCGCAGCGCCGCGCCGGTCCCTGGACGATCGGCTCGGCGCACCCACCTGGGAGGCTCTCGCGGTGAACGCCGATCCCGCCGCACAACACCGGCTGCTTGACCTGGCCGTGGTGGACGCCGAGCTGACCCGTGCCGCGCACCGTCGCCGGTCGTTGCCCGAGCTGGCCGAGGTCGAGCTGGCCGAGGCGGACCTGCTGTCCGCGCGGGACCTGCTGGTCGCCGCGCAGACGGCGGTGTCGGACTTGGACCGCGACATCCGCAAGCTGGAGGCCGAGATCGATCAGGTGCGCGCCCGGGAGGACCGGGACCGAGGCCTGCTCGACTCCGGGTCGATCTCCTCGGGCAAGCAGCTGGAAGATCTGCAACACGAGTTGGCGACCCTGAGGCGCCGCCAGACCGTGCTGGAGGACGATCTGCTCGAGGTGATGGAACGGCGCGAGGCCACTGCGGCCGACCTCGAGCGAGGCCGTGCCGCGCTGGCCGGCATCGAGCAGCGGAGCCTTGAGGCACATCGCCGCCGGGATGAGGCGCTGGCGGAACTGAGGTCCACCGAGGAGCATGGTCAGCAAGAGCGCCACGCCCTCATCGGCGAGCTACCTGCGGACCTGGTAGCGCTTTACGAGCGGATCCGCGCCCGCAACGGTACCGGCGCGGCGTTGCTGCGTGAGCACCGTTGCGGTGCCTGCCGGCTGGAGCTGGACCGCACCGCGATCGGGCACCTGCGGGAGGCGGCCCCCGACGAGGTGGTGCGCTGCGAGGAATGCGGTGTCGTCCTGGTCCGTACCTCCGAATCCGGTCTGTGAGGGGAGTCCGGGCCGTGAGCCGACGTGTGATCATCGAGGCGGACGGTGGCTCGCGGGGCAACCCCGGGCCGGCCGGGTACGGGGCGGTGGTGCGCGACGCCGACACCGGGGAGCTGCTCGCCGAGGCGTCTGGGGGGTTGGGCAGCACCACCAACAACGTCGCCGAGTACTCGGGCCTCATCGCCGGGCTCCGCGCCGCGGTCAAGGAGGGGGCGCGGTCCGCCGAGGCGCGGCTGGACTCCAAGCTGGTCGTGGAGCAGATGAGCGGGCGCTGGCAGGTCAAGCAACCGCACCTGCGACCGCTGGCCCGTGAGGCGGCCGAGCTGGCCCGCCGGCTCGGTGACGTCAGGTACACCTGGGTGCCCAGGGCCCGCAACGCGCACGCCGACCGGCTGGCCAACGAGGCGATGGACGCCCAGGCCGGTGTCACCTGTCACGCCGCGTCCCAGACTGGGGTTCACCGTGGGCCACCGGTGCACTGGTCTGGTGCCACCGGCTCCTCGACCAGGCTGCTGATGCTGCGGCACGGGCAGACCGAGCATTCGGCGCAGCGCCGGTACTCCGGGCGCGCGGACCTGCCGCTCACCGAGCTGGGGGAGCGCCAGGCCGCCGCTGCGGCAGCGCGGCTGGCCGGCACCGACGGTGTCGCCGCAGTGGTCAGCTCGCCGCTACCTCGAGCGAGGCGGACCGCCAAGCCGGTGGCCGACGCGCTGGGCGTGCCGCTCAACGTCCACGACGGGTTGATCGAGGCTGATTTCGGGGCCTGGGAGGGACTGACCTTCGCCGAGGCCAGCGCCCGGGATCCGGACCTGCACACCAGGTGGCTCACCGACACCTCGGTGGCCCCGCCGGGCGGTGAGAGCATGGACGCGGTGCACCACAGGGTGCGCCGGGTGCGTGACCAGCTGATCGCCGAGCACGGCGCGGCCACCCTGGTCGTGGTCAGCCACGTGACGCCGATCAAGGCGTTGCTGCGGATGGCGCTGGATGCCGGACCCTCGCTGCTGCACCGGTTGCACCTGGATGTCACGTCGCTGTCGGTAGCGGAGTTCTATCCCGACGGTGCCGCCATGGTAAGCCTGGTCAACGACACCGGTCACCTCACGAGCAGATAGGTCGACACCGCTAGGCCCGCCACGCCCGCCGCGACTCGCAGCGCCGACGCTGGCAGTCGACCGTGCACGAGGCGCCACGCTAACCCGCCGTGGAGGGATCTATGCTAGGGGAGCGGACGAGCTGGCCGGGCGGTCGCGTCGGGCTCGGTGACGGGCCCGTCGAGGAAAGTCCGGACTCCTCAGGGCAGGGTGGTTGCTAACGGCAACCCGGGGTGACCCGCGGGACAGTGCCACAGAGAACAGACCGCCCCGCGTGAGAGGGGTAAGGGTGAAACGGTGGTGTAAGAGACCACCAGCGTCCCGGGTGACCGGGACGGCTCGGTAAACCCCACCTGGAGCAAGGCCAAAAGGCGCGCCGGCTTCGGCGCGCTGCGCAGGCGGTTGAGGGTGGCCCGCCCGATGCCTGCGGGTGGGCCGCTGGAGCCTGCCGGCGACGGCAGGCCGAGATGGATGACCGCCGGCCGGGACGCCGCAAGGCACCCGGTGCACAGAATCCGGCTTACAGGCCAGCTCGTCCGCCTAGCGCTGCCAACCCTGCGCCGGGGGAGCATGATCCTCGAAACTGAGCTATGCCTGTGCAGGGCAGCACGGCCAGGACTCAGTTTCGGCGATCACATGCGCTGCGGTTGTCTACACCCTCTTGGGGGGCGCCGTCCTGAGAAGCGCGACTGGCGGTCGCCGTCAACCTTGACAGCTCCTCCGCCATTGTAATCGTGTGGCAGAATGTATCGATCGAGACCTCTCTGTTCCCTAGGCTCTTGAGCGCCTCGACCGTCATCGGGTCCCGCATGGACATTCCCAGGTCCTCGGCCCAGCTCATTGCCGATCTGGAATCGGTCATGCCGGCCATCATCCGGTCCCGCTCGTACTCTGTCCGAGTCGCTTTCACCGACTGCCGCACGGCTCGGACCTGGGCGGGCAGGCGGAAGTCGTCAACGATGCGAAGCTCTTCAGGATCAGTCTTGAGCCACCGGGCAAGAGCACATCGGATGCTCTCTCGAGCCTCGGCCATGCTAGGGCACAGGCTGCGAACCCGAGGCTCTTCGGCGATCTCCACCACCCAAGCTTCGCCGTCCCGCTCGTACACCGCGGTGTAAGTCTCGCTCACGTCGACCAGTCCCTCCGACACACGGTGCCACAACCGCACTGTCGAAAGACAGCCCGGCCAGCGTCATGAAGACTACCCGGTCACCAACGCCGACCCAAGACACAGCAGCCGGCCGGGCTACGGGTGAGACGGGCGCGACTGAGATATGCACAACACTGGGCGTGGCGAGCCGGGTACTGTCAGCCAACCCTGGCATGGTCTACTCACTACCCGCCGGGCGGCCGCTCGGCGCTGTGCCATGATCAGACCCCCAGGGGGTTGCGATGACTGCGTTGACCCTGGTCGCCCAGGGAGCCGAGCTCGGCACGCATAACCTGCGCACTTGGATGTTGGACAACGTCGTGCCGCTGCTGCTGCTGGCGGTGGCGGTTCTGCTGCTGTGGCTGGGGGGTGGCAGGGGAGACAACGCCGGGGTGATGCGACGGGTCGGAGGTGTGATCATCGCACTGGGCGTCATCGGGCTGGCGGTGTCCGGCGCGGGCGTGAACCTCGGAACGTGGATCGCCAACCTGTTCAGCGGCTGAGTGAGGAGTGACGCGACGTTGCGGATCCGCACCGATGACGATGTCTACCGGGTAGACGCTGTTTGGCTCGGCCCGCCCAAGGCGACGTTCCCCTGGCGCGCACGGTATGTGGCCTGGGGTATCGGGATGGTGATGTTTCTCGTGGTGCTCGGTGTCGAGCGTCAGCTGGGCATCGGCTTCAGCTTCTTCTCCACCGGCTGGGGACTGCTCATCACCATCGTGCTCACCCGGATCATCGGCTCCCGGATCAGTCACGAACGTCCGTTGAGCGCTGTCGCCGTGATGTGGGTCCGCGAGCTCACCGCCCCCCGGAAGGTGGCTGCGGTTCGCGCTGGTGCCGCCAGCGCGGCGCGGATCCGGGTCGAACGCGACCGCCCTCGACCCGACCGGCGGCCGACCCGTCGCTGGGGCCGTGGCAGGAAGGAGCGCACCGGTGTTCGGGCTCCGACGTCCTCCCCGCAGTGAAGGTGACCAGCAGTCGACCCAGGACTACCCCCGCTCGATGGCGGCTACTCCTGCCCCTCGAGGTGGCTCCAGCCGGCGCGGTCACCAGCTTCCTGGAGAAGCCTCCGCTCCCACCTACACCCCGTCCATCGCGCTGCGCTCCATCGATGGGCACCTGGTGCGCAACGGGCAGGAAGTCTACGCGTGGTACCGGCTGGCTTCGCAGCGCTGGTCATTCCGCTCGGACTCGCAACGTCAGGACCTGATCCACGCCATCGCCGGCCAGTACGCGGAGCTGCAGGGCCGGTGGATGCACCTGCGGGTCACCGCTCGCCCGTACCCGATCCGGATGTGGGCCGAGGCGCACGTGCGCAACGCGGTGGGCAGGCTGCCCGATACCCCCGGTGCGCTGTCCTTCGACGACTACATGATCGGTGAGCAGCAGCAGCTGCTCGGGCACTCGATGGCTGAGAAGGAGGTCTATCTCGGCGTGCAGGTGCAGACCCGCTCCATGGTGGACCGGGTCGTCGAACGGGCCGCGCCGGTGCTGCGACGGGTGTTCCCCACCGCCGTCGACGCGGAGCTGGTCGCGATCGATGCCGAGGTCGAGCATCTCGATGGCGTGATCGGCGTCACCGGGCTGGAGGGCCGGCCGGTGACCGCCGAGGAGATGTCCTGGTTGATGCACCGGTCGTGCTCGCTGGGACTGCCCGCCCCGCGTAACCTGCCTGCGGCGCCCGGCGCCACCTGGGAGCCCGAGGATCTGGCTAGTTTCACCGACGCGGCGGACTTCCACACCGAGCCCTACGCGCCCACCCTCACCGTCCGCGGTCGCACCGGCTCCAACGCCGGTGTCGCCCGGTACGTCGTGGTGCTCACCGTGGGGCAGATGCACGGGTTGCGGATCCCTGAGATCGACGATCCCTGGGTGCAGCGCTCAGACCGCCTGCCGGCCGGGGTCGAGTGGTCGGCACGCATCTATGTGCGCCGTCCGGAGGAAGTGGCCGGCGAGCTGCAGCGGCAGATGAACAAGGTGCGTTCCCAGGTGCGGCACTACACCGACGAGCACGATCTCGAGCCGCCGCAGAGCCTGGTCCGGCAGGCCACCCGGGTGCTGGAGATCGACGACGAGATGACCTCGGGCTTCACCGCGCTGGGCACCCGGGTGCGGTCGTGGTGGCGGGTCGCGGTCTCGGGGAGCACTGAGCGGGACGCGCTGCGGTTGGCGCAGCAGCTCCTGGATCTTTACAAACCCAAGATCGCCATCGAGCATCCGGAGGCGCAGTACGCGTTGGCCCGCGAGTTCATCCCGGGCGAGCCGCTGTCCTCAGGTGCCTACCTGCGCCGAGGCTCGGTGATCTGGGCAGCGTCGGCGGTGCCCACCGCCACTGCGGAGGTGGGGGACCGGCGCGGCATCCTGCTCGGCGAGACGTGTACCGCCACTCGGCGCCCAGTCGCCTGGGACCCGTGGATGGCCCAGGAGATCCGGGACTCCTCCGGGTTGACCGCGTTGGTGGCGGGGCTCGGTGGTGGCAAGTCCTTCCTGGGTGGCGGCATCGTGTACAAGACGCTGCGCTCCGGCGCGTACTGGACCCTGCTGGACCCTTCCGGCCCGCTGGCCAAGCTGTGTGAGCTACCTGAGCTGCGGCCCTACGCCCGGCCGATCAACCTGCTCAACGCCCAGCCCGGCATCCTCAACCCGTACCGGGTGGTCGCTGAGCCCGAGCTGGCGCATTTCCTCGACGAGGAGGACCCGGAGCGGGCGTGGCGGCGGGAGAAGGCGCTGACGGCCGCCACCCGGCGCCGGCTGGTGCTCGACGTCCTCACCGGAGTGCTGCCCTTCGAGGTCGCCCGGATGGCGAAGACCCGCATCGTGCTGCTCCGTGCGGTCCGTGCGGTGGGCGGGCGGCCCGACGCCGATCCCGGGCAGGTGTTCGAGATGCTGCGTCGTGACCCCTCCGAGCATCACGAGCACGCAGTCGTGGTCGCCGACTTCCTCGATGAGATGCGCGAACGCATGTCGTTGCTCATTCCGGAGCAGGACGCCGACCCGTACACCGAGGCGCGCGACGACCGGCTCACCGTGCTCACCATGTCCGGCCTGCCCCTGCCCAAGGACAACATCGGCCGGGAGCACTGGACCGATGCCGAGTCGCTCGGTGTGGAGCTGCTCAACCTCGCGGCCTGGCTGACCCAGCGGTCGATCTATGAGCGTCCCCGTGACCAGCGCAAGGGAGTCTGGATCGACGAGGCGTTCTTCCTGTCCGAGGTACCCACCGGTCGGGTGTTGATGAACCGCTTCGCCCGGGACTCCCGCAAGTGGAATGTGCGGGTCCTGCTGTCGTCACAGATCCCGGCGGACTTTCTCAAGATCCAGGGCTTCGTGTCGCTGTTGGACTCGGTCTTCATCGGGAGGCTGGACGACGGGCCCGCGCAGTCGGATGCGCTACGACTACTCAAGGTTCCCATCGGGGTGGGATATGAGCAGGTGGTGGCCTCCCTGGGGCGCCGCCCTGGCGGTGACCGGGTGGCCACCGAACGGGACCGGGCACCTCGGCAGTTCATCTTCGGCGACGGTGCCGGCGGGGTGGAGCGGGTCCGGGTGGATTTCTCCGGCGCGCACCTGGAGCATCTGTGCGTCGCGCTGGACACCACTCCGGATGCCCTGCGCGGCGAGCCCCCCGGTGCTGAGCTGCCCAGCGCACCACTGCCTGGCGATCCCGATGTCACGCCTGACGAGCGCAACGGTTCGGGGCGCAACGGGATCGGCCCGGGGGCCGCGGTCAGGGCGAGAGCATGAGAGTCCGGATGCCGCGCGGCAGGAGAGTCGCAGCGCTGTTGATGATGGTCATCGCGGTGCTCGGCGTGCAGGCCGCGCTGTGCTCACCGGCGCTGGGTTCACCGGCGCCGGCGCAGGTCCCCGGTGTCGACGACTGCAAACAAGCGCCCAACCCGGAACGGCCCGGGTCCGGCATGGTCGGCGCCATCGACCCCACGCCATTGCAGGCCGGCGCGCCGAACAGCGTGTACGCCGAGGTCGGCTACGCCGGGCTGGTGTGGCACACCTACGACCTGGGCTGCGGTCCCTCAGGCCTGCGCAACCCGAACGCGGTGATCGACACCTGGACCGGGAACCTGCTGTTCGACGTCGGCAAGGTGATCGTCGGTGCCACCAACGGGCTGCACTACGCGCTCGCTGACGGCGGTCTGCTGGCCCCGCTGAACGACCTGATCGTCTCCGGCACGGTCGCGCTGTATGACAGCGTGTACGCGCCGTGGTTCGGCCTGGTCGCGGTGTTGTTGGCGGTTGTGCTGTTCCGGTCGATCTGGCGCGGCGACCTCGCGACGGTCAGCAGGCGCGCGGCGTGGGCGTTGGCCGGCATCTGGCTGGCGGCCGCCACCTACCTCACCCCGCTGCTGTATACCCAGGTTCTGGACGGGGTCCTGGTCGAGGGCAGCAACCAGATGCGCACCGGCTTCCTCCAGCAGGTCGGCATCGAGCAGCGTGACGCGCTACCGACCCTGCTGCACGAGCAGATCATCTACCGAAACTGGTTGCGCGGGGAGTTCGGTTCCCCGGACGGTCCGCAGGCCGCCCAGCTCGGTCGGGACCTGCTCCGTGCGCAGGCCTACACCAAGCAGGAGATCGCGGCCGGTGCGGACGATCCGAAATCCGGCGTCGCGGACCGCAAGAAGCAGGAGTACAAGGCCATCGCCGAGCGGACGGGCAGCGCCTACGGCTACTTCCAGGGGGTGGACGGCAACCGGATCGGCGTCGGGTTCCTGGCCGCGCTGCAGGCGGTGATGTTCGGGCTGTTCCAGCTGCTCGCCCAGGCCGCGCTGCTGCTAGCCCAGGTGCTGCTGCGGGTGGTGATCCTGCTCGGCCCGGTCATCGGCCTGATCGCGATCCTGCATCACGACCTCCTGCGCGGGGTCGGCCGCGCTGTCGGTGCCGCGCTGCTCAACATCGTCGTGCTCTCGACGCTGGCCGCGTTGCACACGCTGGTGATGGTGTGGGTGTTCGATCCGTCCCGCACCATCTCGGTGCTCGCGCAGATGCTGCTCGCCGGGATGATCACGCTGGTGATGTTGCTGCTAGCCCGCCCGATCCGACGGATGTGGCAGATGACGGAGTTCGCGGTCGGTGCGGTGGGTGGTGCGCTACCCGCCGCGCCACCGGGTGCGCTGGCCCGGCTGCGGCGGCGTAGGGCAGGTGCCGAGGCCACCCCATCCGAGCGGTTCTGGGAGGAGGCCCGCGGTACCGAGGCTGATTCGGGCGCACCGACCGGGGACTCGGCGGCCGGCAGTCGCGGGCGACCGGAGGCCGGCGCGCCGGTGGTGGTCGCGGCCGAGCGGTTGGACCGTCGAGGCGGCGCTCCGGCGGTGATCCCGGCGCTCGGCGCTGGTGGTCCCGGCGGTTCTGGGTCGGGCGGTTCCGGATGGCGCGGTTCTGGGTCGGGCGGTTCGGGATCGGGCAGCGGAGAGACGGCGCTGACCGGGTCGGGTGAGAGCACGTCGCGGCCGGATCGGTTGGCGGCGTTGCCGGCCGGATTCAGCATCACCGCGACAAGCCGAGCCCGGGCTGGCGAGGACCCGGTGTACGTGCCCTCGGCGGTCAGCGATCCGCGCGGCGAGCCGCGCCAGGCCGAGCTGGAAGAGGTGGCCGGGCGCCCGGTATGGGTTGTGTACCGGCCGTCAGCCGGCCTCGAGGTCGGCGTGGAAAGCACCGCTGGTGACAGCGTCCGGACTGCGGACTGACTGGGGAGACCTCCGTGCCGATCCGCACCCACCGCGGCCGCGCGGCCGTCTACCGCAGATTCTGGGGTGCCCCGTTGCGTTCCCCCAAGCACCTCGCGGCAACCGTGCTGGCGCTGGTCGTGATCACCATAGGAGCGCAGCGGGCGCTGCCCGAGAGCCGGGCCGGCGCGGTCCCCGCAGCGCCGTCGAAGAGCCCGCGAGCCGGCTCGCTCGCCCCGGTGCCGTCCTCAGCGCTGGGCGAGGTCGGCGCCGCCCGCCGTCCTCAGGTGCCCTCCCCGAGCATCCCGGCCCCAGCCGCCGCGCTCACCGTCGCGCGCTCGTGGGCGAAGGCCTTTCTCACCGTTCCGCCGGGCATCACCTCGGCGCGGTGGGCCGAGCAGCTGCGGCCCTACACCACTGACGACCTGTTCCCCCAACTCCAGTCGGTTGACCCGGCGAACGTGCCGGTCGCCCAGATCATCGAGGCGCCGAGGACGGTCAGCGCGGGTGCGGGCTCGGCTGAGGTGGACGTGCCCACCACCGCCGTCGTGCTGCGGCTGCTGCTGGTCTCCACTCCCGCCGGCTGGCGGGTGGCCGGCTACGAGCGGGCGGGTTGATTGATGCGGCGGTGGCTGGTCGGGCTGCTGATCGTCGGTGTGTTCGGCGGCCTCATCGCGGTGGCCGCGATCGCTGCCCTGCTCGGCGGCGTCGGTTCCGGCGACTTCGTGTTCGGCGCGCCGTGCGGATCGGTTCTCGCGGCCACCGATCCGAGGGAAGCGCCACGGGTGGCCGTCCGGGTCAGCGACCTCGATGCGGAGCAACGAGCCGTCGTCGAGCAGATCATCGCGATCGGCAAGCAGCGCCGGCTGCCGCCGAGGGCCTGGCAGGTTGCCATCCAGGCCGGGATGACCGAGTCCCGGCTGCACAACCTGCACTATGGCGACCGGGACTCACTGGGCATCTTCCAGATGCGCCCATCGCAGGGGTGGGGCACCGCCGCTCAGGTGACGGACCCCGGCTACGAGATCAACAAGTTCTACGACGTGATGCTGAAGGTGCCTGGCTGGCAGACCCAGCGGCCAGGTGACTCCGCGCAGGATATCGAGCGTTCGGCCTTCCCGGAGCGTTACCACCAGTGGGAACCGCTGGCCGTCAACGTGATCGGCGCGGTGGGTGGGGACGTCACGGAGTTCACCCGAGTGTCCTGCACCGCGCCACTCCCACCAGGGGAAGCCTCCGAGGTTGCCGGGCGGGCTATGCGGTTCGCGCTGGGTGAGGTGGGCAAGCCCTACGTCTGGGGCGCCACCGGACCCAACGCCTACGACTGCTCAGGTCTGATGCTGCGGGCCTACCAGGCGGCCGGGGTCACCCTGCCCCGGGTGGCGGCGCAGCAGTACTGGGCCGGCACCCAGCTACCGGTACGTCAGGCGCAACCGGGGGACCTGCTGTTCTGGGGTTACAACACCTCGAACCCCGATAGCATCCACCACGTCGCGATGTACCTGGGTAACGGCCGCATGGTCGAGGCGGCGAACCAGACGGTGCCGTTGCGGCAGCGGGCTGTGAGCTTCGATGAGTACGAGTTGATGCCGCTCGCGGTCCGGCCCGGCGTGCCGGTCGCGAAGGCCTGACATCCGGAGGTGAAGGTGTACGCGTCGGATCCGATCCCGCGACCGGCCGGTCGGCCGGCCTCAGCCACCCCGCTACGGGACCATCTCGAGTTGGCCAAGCTCGGGGTCGACGAGGGCTATGTCGTGCTGCCCCGGTCGCTGGCTGAGGAGATGCCGTTACCCTGGCAGCAGCAGATGACCTACCTCATCGACGAGTTCCATCAAACCTACGGCGATCTACCGTGGCCGGTCTACCGGGTGGTGCCCAGCCGCGTCGAACGGTTGGTCGACCTGGACGAGGGTCAGCTCGCCGAGGCCGGCTATCTTCTCGAGATCGACACCACCGGCGAGCTGGTGTACCGAGATCGTGATGACGCCGTGGTGTCCGACCCGCAGTCCAGGGAGGTCTTGGTGTCCTGCCTGGATCCGATACCCCGCCGTCCGCCGGCCATCAGCCCGTGACCCAGGCCGACCTGTCAGCGCTCACCATCGGGGTTCTCGGTGGCACGGGTCCGCAGGGCTGCGGCTTGGCCTACCGCTGGGCACTCGGCGGGCTGTCGGTGCTGATCGGATCCCGAGATGTCGACCGCGCCGAGCACACCGCAGCCTCGCTACGGGAACGTGCTGGCTCGCGGCGGGTGCGCGGCACGGACAATGCCGGCTGCGCCGCCGAGTCGGACCTGGTCCTCGTGGCGGTTCCCTTCGACGGTCACGCCCCGCTGCTCACGTCGCTGCGCTCGCCGCTGGCCGGCACGATCGTGATCGACTGCGTGAACCCGCTCGGATTCGACAACCGGGGACCGTACCCGCGGGTGGTGCCGGAGGGCAGCGCCGCCCAGCAGGCCCAGGCCCTGCTGCCCGAGTCTCGGGTGACCGCCGCGTTCCATCACGTCTCCGCTGCGCTACTGGACGACCCCGAGGTGAGCAGCCTGGACATCGACGTGCTGGTGCTGGGCGAGCACCGGGAGGCCACCGATCTGGTGTGCGCCCTCGCCGAGGCGATACCCGGCGTGCGAGGGATCTACGGCGGGCGGCTGCGCAATGCCGGCCAGGTGGAAGCACTCACCGCCAACCTCGTCGCGATCAACAGACGTTACCACGCGCACGCCGGGATCCGGATCACCGGCGTCTGAGCCCCTCGCTCAGTGGTAGGTGTGCTCGGGACCCGGGTAGGCGCCCGAGCGGACCTCCTCGGCGAAGTGGCTCGCGGCCTGCCGTAGCCCGTCGCCGAGCTTGGCGTAGGCCTTGACGAATCTCGGTGCGGGGCCACTGGCGGGGTGGAAGGCCGCCATGTCCTGCCACACCATGACCTGCGCGTCGCAGGCCGGTCCGGCGCCGATCCCGATGGTGGGCACACTCGTCACCGCGGTGACTCGCGCGGCCAGCTCGGCGGGGACGACTTCGAGCACGATGGCGAACACTCCGGCGGCCTCCAGGGCTTTCGAGTCCGCCAGCAGGCGCTCACCGGACTCGCCCCGACCCTGCACCTGGTAGCCGCCTATCGCGTGCACCGACTGCGGGGTGAGCCCGAGGTGGGCCATCACCGGCACACCCGCCGCGACCAGCGCCTCGACCTGAGGCACCACTCGGCGGCCGCCCTCCAGCTTCACCGCATGCGCGCCGGCTTCTTTAAGGAACCGGGCGGCGGTCTCCAGCGCCTGGGTCGGGCAGGACTGGTAGGAACCGAAGGGCAGGTCGGCGACGACCAGCGCTCGGCGGGCGCCGCGGACCACGCCACGCACCAGGGGCACCAGCTCGTCGACGGTTACCGGTACCGTCGTGTCGTAGCCGTAGACGACGTTGGCCGCTGAGTCGCCGATCAGCAGTACGGGGATTCCGGCGGCGTCGAGCAGCGCGGCCGTGGAGTAGTCATACGCGGTGAGCATCGCCCACTTCTCGCCGCGATGTTTGGCCGCCATGAGATCCTGGACGCGGATACGCCTGACCTTCTGGTCGGGGCCCACCGGCCCGCCGTACAGCGCGGGCCGGGCAGCAGCTGTGGTCATCATTGACCGTCCTCCCTCGAGGCCGGTCGTAGCTCGCCGGTCCCCGGGTCATGCTGGGTCGCTTATATCACAAGCGTGGCACCGACTGTCAGGGCTTGGCATCAGCGTGCGACGAGACTCATAGTGGGGTCAGTGTCGGATGGTGCCGGCGCCGACGTCGAGGAGGACACACACGCTGCGGGGTGGGATCGAAGGCGTTGGCGTCGGGTAGGCGGGCCGTGAAACCTGGACCGGCTGGTGCACGGGCTCACGCCGACGCGGTGTGCCGGGCTGGACGCGATGCGTCCCCGATGCATCAGCTCCACCGATGGCATACTTGCCATGTTCGGTCGGCGCCGCTGGAATCCAACCCCGAACCGTTCGATCTGTCAGCCTGTTCGATGATCCATCAGCAGGGCGCAGTGATGAGGAGGCATTCGATGACCGTCACCACTGAATCGACTGTATCAGGGTTACCGGAGCGCTGGGAGCCCCCCTTGCCCAATCCCCGGGGACCCATTACCGAAATACTGTTCAAGGCTTTGGTGGGCACTCCCGGAGATCTGGAGGGGGTTCCTCCCATCGAAGGCGACCCACTCGCGGATGACGACCTCCACCTTGCCCTTTACGCCTGTTACGAGATCCACTACCGGGGCTTTTCCGGCGTCGATGCGCGGTGGGAATGGAACCCTTCGCTGCTCAGCTTGCGCGGGCGGCTTGAAGAGGCGTTCGAGTCGGGCCTCCTTGAGTGTTTCCGCGACGAGGCGTGGCGAGACTCCTCGGACGTAAAGTTGACACTGAACCAGATTGCAGCTCAACCTGGTCCGTCACTCTCCAGATACCTGCGAGACAAGGCCACGCCCGACGAGTTGAAGGACTACATCATTCACCGGTCCGCCTACCAGCTCAAAGAGGCGGACCCTCATTCCTGGGTGATCCCGCGCTTACAGGGTAAAGCCAAGGCCGCTCTGGTTGAGATAGAATTCGACGAGTACGGGTGCGGGAGGGCTGAACGGGTCCACGCCGTCTTGTTTCGAACCACTATGGATGCGATGGGTCTCGACAGCAGATACGGCGCATACCTGGGCCTAATCCCGGGAATAACCCTTGCTCCTACCAACTTAATGTCCATGTTCGGGCTCCACCGCCGACTGCGGGGAGCCGCTGTCGGTCATCTGGTCATTGCGGAGATGACGTCTGCCCTCTCGAACAAACTGGTGGCCGAAGGTCTTCGAAGGCTCGGGCACGGTGCCGATGCGACTGGTTTCTTCGATGAGCACGTGATTGCAGACTCCATTCACGACATGGTCGCCTTACACGATCTTGCGGGAGGGTTGGTCGAGCAGGACCCCTCTTTGGTGGGAGACATCTTGTTCGGAGCCTCGGCGTGGGCGGGGATTGACGCCGCGTTCGCTCAGTACATGCTTGACTGTTGGTCGCGTAAGAAGCCTTCCCTTCGTGGACCTGGAGGTGCCTCGGTCACCTCGTGAGTCGCTTACGAAGGCTGGATCGAATGGGCTGCGTGCTTAGAGAAGGCCCGGCCGCCCGCCGGGATCGTCTTTCTTGTGAGGAAGTGAGGAGCGGGGGGTCTTTGCCGGGGTCCTGAAGTTGGACAACTTATGAGAGCTGTCGCACCAGGGTTTCTGGCCTGAGCGGCCACAGCGGCAAAGGGCCACCGTTCGGCGTGTCAACCCGATCTCATTCCCGTCTTCGTCGACTATTCTGTACGCCCCCCTGACGAGATAGGGACCATCCGGATACGCGGTGATCACAACTTCGGGCTCTCGGCTCACTCTGGTCCTCCTGGTTGATGGTTTCTTCACCCGTCGAGGTCGTCGAACAAGCTACAGTGTAGCCGTCTCCCTCACCAGAAGGTCGACCACATCCGCTAACCGGTTGGTTGTGGAGAAGACTCGCCGCTGCCGCTCAGCCGAGGAACCGAGGCATTTCGTACGCTCGACGAGCTTGGTCATCTCGTCCCAGTCTCCGGCTTCCTCCAGGGGAGAGCGCACGTATGTGAATAGCTGGTCCACGAGCGAATGGGCCGGTACGAGCTCGGCCGAAATTGGATTCAGAAGGCTGTCGGTGAGGCCGAACCGGGCGGAGCGCCACTTGGCTGCACGCAGCAGCTCAGTGCGGATATCGGGTGAGGGATCTCCGCGGCTGAGTTCATTCAGGCATTCTTGTACAAGTGCGCGAGACAGTCCGGCTTGGACGATGGTCTCGTCGATGGTGGCGCACGAATCCGCGATGCGGAACTCGACGGTTTCGTACCTGGTACCGGGACGGACATCCCAGAAGATCTGGCCGGCATCGGCGCTGGCTCCAGTATCGATGAGCAGTTTCACGCTCTTCTTGTACTGGTCGAACGATCGGAACGTAGGGGGTGTACCCGCCATCGGCCACCGTTCCCAGATCATGCTGCGATAGCTGGCGTAGCCGGTGTCTCCGCCCATCCAGAAGGGAGAGCTGGAGGACAGCGCAGAGAGGACGGGCAGCCAGGGGCGGACCCGATCGATCACCTGGATGGCTGTGTCGCGATCTTCGACTCCGACGTGAACGTGGCAGGCGCAGATGACATGTTCTTCGGCCAGCCGCGTGTAGGTCTTGGCTATGTGCTCGAACCGTGGTTTCGGGGTGAAGCCCTGGGTTCGCCAGTCGGCCAGTGGGAAGGAGCCAGCCGAAGCGATCCAGCTGCCCGTCTCTCCGGCGGCTTGAACCAGGTTGCCGCGGAGGTCGCGGAGGTCGGCACGCACCTCGTTCAGGTCTCGGCAGATGCCCGTTCTGCTTTCGACCATGCATGGTCGTAGCTCTTCGCTGTAGCTCGGGTTCGCGTGGTCGACCTGTTTGGCGTAAGCGGACTCGAGAAGCGGCCGCGTGTCGGTCAGCAGGCTGCGGGTACCGGGGTCAACCGCAAAGAACTCCTCCTCGACTCCGATGGTCAATGGTTGTCTCACTGTCGCCGGCCACCCTTCTGTTCTTCGCTAGCAATGATGGCGCAGAGGTTCGTCAGGCAGGACCAGTATCCGAACGGGGACCGGGCATGCGACCGGGCTGGTGTCGAGCGCTTCCAAGGCTGGAGTCCGCGACTTGCATGCCAGGCGGAGAAGTGCGAGCAGCTCGTCGGGCGCCAGTGTCGGCTGCATGGCGCCTCCCGCGGTGTTCCGGGTTCGCTGGCAGGAGAGTCCCACAATGAGATAATAGACGACTCCGTCGTACGCCCGGAGTAACGGGCCTTCGCCCTCAGCCTCTAGCTCGAGTACCCTCTCGATGTTCTTCAACGTGTAGTCCCCGAGTCGTAGTGCGCTCAATGTGACACGTGAGATCTCGTAGCCGGATTCGTGAAGAAGGGACGCCGCGGCGCGCGGCGAAGAGTAGCTGCCGATAGTGATCCCGAGGTCGGACCCCATGTCGGCCGCGTGACGCACGATCAGCCGGACCAAGTGAAGGCCATCGGGTCCGCCGTCGATGGAAAGCTTCTTGGCACCTGCCTGTGGTGGCACGGGAACGTACGGAGGGTTGCCCGCGACGACGGCGGGTGGCGAGTCAAACGGGCAGTTGCCGAGCAACTGGGACGGAGCGAGAAGCGCGTAGTCGGCGACCCCGAAGGTCACTCGCGTGTTCTCGGTCTCCAGGGCGTAATGCTGGGATGCCCAGAGCACGCTGTCACCGGAGATGTCGAGACCATGGACATGCCCAGCGCCCGCCCTTGCCACCGCTGACGCGGCGGCACCGCTACCCGAGCCCAGGTCGAGGACCGTACACCCTGGCCTGATGAGATCGACGGTGGCCCAGATGCCCACCTCCGTGTCCGCCGGGTCGAAGAAGACGTGTGGTCTTCGAGGCGGACGGAGATCAGCGGGCAGGAGGTGGCGATACTCAAAGATCCGCACGCCAGGCGCCGCACCCCGGTCCTCCAGGCGGGGCCTGTGACCACTCGCTCGGCTGCCTGACCGACGCTGGAGGCGCGCGCGCGGCATGCACCACTCCAGGACCGCTATGGCGCTGGCCAGCTTCATGGCTGCCTGGCTCCACGCTATGGAACGCTCGCCGTCCAGTACGTTCCCGGATACTTCGTCCCCTCGGTGGGCGGGAAGGTCGTGCATGAACAGTGCGGCCGGCCACCGGGCCAAGAGTTCCTCGCTGACATGGAAAGGGCGGAACAGCTCACGCCAGTCGGGGTCGGCTTTCGCGGTCCCGGTGGTCTGCCAGCGGGTGGTGTAGACGATGTCGATGTCGGGGGGCAGGTGGTCCATCGAGAACACCGGTGTGATCTGGGCGCCGACTCGGCTTCCTGCCGCCTTGGCGCTGTTGAGCTCGTGTTCGGTGATGCCGTAGCCGGGCGGGGTGGCAAGGGTGAGCATGCTCCCGCCGACGCTGGCCAAACCGTGGGTCAAGGCTACCGCCGTATTGTTCCCCTCACCGATGTAGAGCACCTTCACCCCGGTCAGCTCGCCCAGGTGTAACCGCATGGTGGCCAGGTCACAGATGCCCTGAGTGGGATGCTCCTCGGCTGCCATGGCGTTCACGACCGGGACACGGCCGTGCCGGGAAAGCTCGCGGAGCTCGCTGAGTGGGCCCGCCGTCCTCACCACCACACCGTCGAGCATGTCCCCGAGGATCCGCCCGGTATCCCGCACCGACTCGCCGGTATTGAGCTGCAGGTCCCCGGGGCCGTAGCTGATGACCGAGGCGCCCAGACGACGGGCGCCGACGGAGAAAGCGGTACGGGTTCGAGTGGAGGTCTTCGTGAAGAGCACACCGATGTCGGTGTCCGCCAGCGGGCGGCCGTGCGCGCCGGGGTCGTGAAACAGTTCGGTGGATCGCTCCACGAGACGGTGGATCTCGGTTGGGTCCACGTCGCTGAGCGAGAACAGACCGGTCTCAGGCGCGGGCTTCGGGGCACCAACCATCCGTTCCATCGGGCTCTCCTCAGTGCAGTTCCAGTACCTGCCCCAGTCCCAGCAGACGAGTCTGCCGGTGGACGGCGGCGATCAACCCGACGTCGAGGATCGACATGCCGAAGGGGTTGCTCACCACGTAGCCCGTGGACGGCCGCACGGCGGGGCACCGACCCTCCAGCACCATGCCCAACGTTCCGGTGATCGTCGCGGCCTTCGACGAGCCGGCTCCGGGAGACGCGTCACCGGCCGGCCAGGACACGGTCCCCTCCTGGAGCAGCTGGCCGAGAATGCGTCGGGGGTTATCCCGCACCAGGTCCACGTCGTCGACGTAGAGGGCTTGGGCCGACTGGAAGACATCCGCCATCAGGTCGTCCAGGGACACGTGCGCAACGAAGCTACCCGGCTCGATCCACGCGGCGGGGATGTATGCCGCGCTGCTCGTCGTCACGGTGATGACCAGCGAAGCCGCGTGTACGGCGGCCCGAGCCGAGCCGGTGGCTCGGACCCGCAGCGCCGGGTACTTCTCGGTGATCTTTTCCGTGAACTGCTCGGCCCGCCCCCGGTCGAGGTCGAACACGTGCAGGGCCCTGAAGCCGGGGAAGTGTCTCACCAGCAGGTCGACATGCGCTCCGGCCTGCGTGCCGCATCCGAGGATGGATACCGAGTCCCACGAGGCCGGCCCGAGCTGCTCGATACTCAGTACGCTGTAGCCGGCCGTGCGGACAGCGCTGAGATAGCCGGCCTCGGCGATGACCTTCGGTCGTGCCGTTTCCGCATCGAACAGGAAGGTGAAACCGCCGGCCCGTTCCAGGCCGTACTGCGGGTTGCTCACCGCCGCATTGATCACCTTGAGTCCGTATACCGCGCCGGCGCTGCGCTGAAGACCGCCGAGCATGGTGATGGACCTACAATAGGCGCCACTGGAGTTCGTCCAGGCCAGGTAGCCTTCCTTCGGAATGACTGCGCGTTGTGCGGTATGGTCACGGAGGATCTCTGCGAGGACCGCGGGTAGGTCGAGTGCCGCGACGCACGTCTCGACAGCGGATCTGTTCAGGAACAGGACGCTCTCGGTCATCGTGCACTGTTCGCTTCCCGGTGTTCGCGGTGTACGCGCAGCACACCGATCCTCGGAGTGTGCGGGTGGACGGCGATGTTCTCCTTCCGCCACACGGCGGAGTAAACGGTGCCGAGATAGCGGTCACCGCCGTCAGGGCATACCACAGCGATATCGGTGTCGTCGTGGCGGTTCAGACGGAACCATCGCAGCGCGGCCGCTACCAGCGCCCCAGAGCTACCGCCCAGGGCGATGTCCGCCACATCCAGAACCCATAGGCATGCCGCCACGGCTTCATGAGCCGAGACGATGACCAGCGGCGCCGCCCCGGACCGCACAAAGGCGGACCGTTGGCTGGACCCGATGCCGGTCAGAACGCGTTTTCCGGATATCTCGTCCGACAGCGCCAGGGATCCCTCGACGTCCACCCCCACGACGGTCCAGGGAACCCCCTGCCGTTGGGCGAACTGGTGAAAACCCGCCAACGTGCCACCGGTGGAGACCGCCAGCATCACCGTGGCCGGACGCCGGATCTGGCCCCACAGTTCCGGCGCGGTGCGCTCGCGGTGCGCCCGGGGGTTCGCATCGTTCTCGTACTGGTTGGACCAGACCAGATTGGGCCGTGCCCGGATCTGCTCACGGACGTACTCCAGGCGGCTGAGCAGATAACCACCTCTGGAGTCCAGGCGATGAACCATGGCCACCTGTGCACCGTAACGTCGCATCATGGCGATCGAGGCCGGGCTGGTGCGTGGGTCCACGACCGCGGTGAACGGTACGCCGCGGTCGGCGCATCGTGCCGCCAGCGCGATGCCCAGGTTCCCGGACGTGGACTCGATGACGCCTTCCGCCGGATGCACCCGATCTCGGACGGATTCCCACAGCGTCTCCGCCGTACGGTCCTTGAGAGAACCGTGAGGATTGTGACTCTCCAGCTTCAGCCAGATCCTGCGGCGAGCTCCGGCCACATCCAGGTCGAGAGCGACGACCGGGGTACGGCTGGGAGACACCTCCTGAGATGCAGGCGGGTGCAGAATTGCCATGATGCTCCTTCGACGACGTTGTCAAGGCGTGGCCCGTTCGCGCCAGCGATTGGTGATCGGCAGTCGCCGGTCCCGGCCGAAGGCCTTCAAGGTGATCTTCGTTCCGGGCGGGTACTGCCTGCGTTTGTACTCCGCGGCGTCCACCAGCGCCGCGATGCGCTCGACCAGCTCCGACGCGAAACCCGCCGCCACCAGGTCGTTGAAACCGCGGTCCTCCTCCACATAGTCGTCGAGCACCTCGTCGAGCAGCGGGTAGTCGGGCAGCGAGTCGGCGTCGAGCTGGCCGGGACGAAGCTCAGCCGAGGGCGGCTTACTGATCGAGTTGGGGGGGATCGGCGGGGTCTCACCCCGTTTCTCGGCCACGGCGTTGCGCCACCGCGCCAGCGCCCACACCGCGGTCTTCGGCACATCCTTGATCGGCGCGAATCCACCGACCGCGTCGCCGTAGATCGTCGAGTACCCCACCGCGAGCTCGGACTTGTTGCCGGTGGCCAGCACCAGATGGCCATGCTGGTTGGACAGCGCCATCAAGGTCACCCCCCGACAGCGGGCCTGCACGTTCTCCTCAGCGACTCCGGACAGGCCGAGCCGGCGCACGAAGACGTCGACCATGTCCCCGATCGGCTGTACCCGGTA
Organism: Pseudonocardiales bacterium; assembly: GCA_019243635.1. Classification (GTDB taxonomy): domain Bacteria; phylum Actinomycetota; class Actinomycetes; order Mycobacteriales; family Pseudonocardiaceae. The sequence goes on along the minus strand of JAFAUB010000030.1, from coordinate 5,587 downwards.
GTGCAGGCCGGTGCGCTCGGCCAGGTCGGCGGCGTCGGATCGAGAGTGCGCCGAGGAATAAGACGAGGGCATCGAGACCCCGTACACCGCGTCGGCGCCCAGCGCGTCCACCGCGAGCGCGGCACACACCGCGGAGTCGATCCCGCCGGAGAGCCCGAGCACCACCGAGCCGAACCCGTTCTTGCGCGCGTAGTCCCGCAGGCCCGTCATCAGCGCGTTCCATACCTCGGCCTCCTCGGACAGCGGCTCGGCCACCGGCACGGCGGGCCCAGGTGGGTAGGCCGGCAGGGGGTCGTCGGCGAGGACTACCCGGCGAACGTCGAGCCCGGCGTACCGGCCTACTGTCCTGGCCGACCCGCCGGACAGGTCCAGCTCACCCACCAGGAGCTGCTCGGTGAACCGCGGTGCCCGCAACAGCAGCTCTCCACGCCCGTCGACCAGCATCGAGTCGCCGTCGAAGACCAGCTCGTCCTGGCCTCCCACCAGGTTGGCGTAGGCCAGTGGCGCACCCGCCTCGGTGGCGCGGTGGGCCACCAGCGCCAGCCGAGTGTCGTCCTTGTCTCGTTCGTAGGGGGAGGCGTTGGGCGCGACCAGCAGGTCCACCCCGGCCCGTGCCAGCGCGGTGATCGGACCGCCCACCTGCCAGATGTCCTCGCAGATCACCATCCCGATCTCCAGACCGTGCAGCCGGAACACGGTCAAGGTGGTGCCAGGGACGAAGTACCGGCGTTCGTCGAACACCCCGTAGTTGGGCAGGTGGTGCTTGAACTGGCGGGCTACCACCCGCCCCCGGTACAACACCGCCGCCGCGTCGCGAGGACCATGGGCGTCGGAGTCCAGATATCCGACGACGGCGGCCAGCTTCCCGAAGCCGTCCCGCGCGAGCCGCGCCGCCAGTGTTCGGAGGGCGTGCGTCGACCCGGCGACGAATGACTCCCGCAGCGCCAGGTCCTCCACCGGGTAGCCGGTCAGCGCCATCTCGCCGAACACCACGATATGCGCACCGGCGTCGGCGGCTTCCCGGCAGCGCGCGGCGATCATCGTGGCGTTGCCCGCGACGTCACCCACGCACGGGTTCACCTGGGCCAGCGCCAGGCGCAGCTGCGGCATGCCCTCATCATTCCTCGTGAGTGCGCCAAGGGCCGCCTGGCGGAGGCGGCTTAGGATCTGCCGGATGCCGCGCCTGTTGCGTTCGACCGCCGTCCTGGTGATCGCGCTTGTCCTCAGCGGTTGCGCCGCCGAGGCCGAGGGTGCTCGCCAGTCCGCCGACGTCGCGGGATCACATTCGGACGCCGGCGTGTACCGGTACCAGGCCGGCCCCGCAGGGCGGGTGCCCCGAGGCCTCGAGCGGTTCTACAGCCAGCGACTGACCTGGAGCGGCTGCGCGGACTTCGCCGTCACCGACCGCGATCGACAGTCCTTCGCGGACCCTGACCTGCGGTGCACCCGAGTGGAGGTGCCACTGGACTACGCTCATCCGGATGGGCGCACCGCACGGCTCGGAGTGCTCCGCCGCCCCGCCGACGACCAGCCGGCGCGGCTGGGTTCCGTGCTGGTCAACCCCGGTGGCCCGGGCGCCTCGGGGATGGGCGCGGTCGCGTCGCTGGCCACGGCGGTGGCCGGCACCGATCTGGGCCGTCGCTTCGATCTGGTCGGCTTCGACCCCCGCGGTGTCGGCGCGAGCGAGCCGAGGATCATCTGTCGGAACACCCAGGAGGAGGATGCCGAGCGGCTCGACGTCGACCTGGACACCTCGCCGGCCGGCATCGCGCAGACGGAGAGCCAGAACCGCGCCTACGCCGCGCTGTGTGCCGAGCGTGCGGGCATGGATGTGCTGGCCAACGCCGGCACCAGAGATGTCGCGCGGGATATGGACGTGATGCGCTCCGCCCTCGGTGACGAGAAGATCAACTACCTGGGGTACTCCTACGGCACCCGGATCGGTATCTCCTACGCCGAGCAGTTTTCGGGCAACGTGCGGGCGATGGTGCTCGACGGCGTGCTTGGCCCGAATGAGAATCTGGTGGAGAGTCTGGTGAACCAGGGTGCGGGGTTCCAGCAGTCGTTCGACGCCTTCGTCGACTGGTGTCTCGCGCAGTCCCACTGCTGGCTCGGCAGCACCCCGAAGGACCAGGCCAACCACGGGTTCCAGCAGTTGCTGCTGCCGTTGACCATCGCGGCGCGGCCGGTCGGTGACCGCAAGCTGTCCTACTCCGACGCGACCATCGGCACGATTCAGGCGCTGTACACCGACCAGCTCTGGCCGGTGCTCAACCGGGGCCTCACCGAGCTGGCCAACGGGACCGGTTCCACCTTGTTGAGGTTGGCCGACATCTACTACCAGCGTGACGAGCACGGCTACTCCGGCAGTCAGGACGCCTTCAAGGCGGTCCGCTGCGTAGACGACCCCCCGGTGACGGATCCGGCGGTGGTCTGGGAGGCCGACCGGCTCTACCGGCAGGCCGCGCCCTTCCTCGACGACGGGCACCCGCCGTCCGCGGCTCGGGACGCCTGCGCTTTCTGGCCGGTACCGCCGACCGGCGAGCCCACCGAGCCGCAGGTGGAGGGGCTGTCGCCGGTGCTGGTGGTCTCCACGACCGGCGACCCGGCCACCCCGTACCAGGCTGGCGTGGAGCTGGCCCGCCGGCTTCGCGGCAAGCTGGTCACCTTCGAGGGCAACCGGCACACCGTCGTGCTGCAGGGCGTGAAGTGCGTGGACGACGCGGTGTCCGACTACCTGGTGCGGCTCGTCCTGCCCAAGCGCGCGACGCTCTGTGTCGTGTGAGCTGCCTGGTGAGTACGCGCGTCGCCGACCAGCCCACGGCCGATCAGCCCAGGGCCGATCAGCAGGGCGCCGAGGGCACCCAGGAGGCACACTCCCGAGGTGAGCAGGAAGATCTCCTTGTACTGCGTACGGAGGGCAGCCTGCAGGGCTAGCTGGTAGCCGGCGAGCTGCTGCTGGTACACCCGCGCGCTGACGCCGAAGGGTAGTGGGGTGGCCAGGTTGGCGGTGAGTTCGCGGAAGCGGTGCAGGCCCCAGGCGGACAGCGCGGCGACGCCTACCAGCATGCCGGTCATCCGGGCCACCACCACCGCGGCGGACACCACGCCATGCCGGTCGGGCGGGGTCGCGCGCAGCGCCGCCGCGGACAGCGGCGCGATCACCAGGCCGAGCCCCAAGCCGGCCAGAGCCAGGTCGGAGTCGAGTCGGGGCAGGGTGAGGAAGCCGAGATCGTGGCGCGCGGCCACGATATCCGCCGGCCATCGCGCGATCAGCAGGTAACCGGCGGCGGCCAGCGACATCCCCGCCGGCGTCACCACCGCGTCGCCCACCCGGCTCGCCGCCAGTCCCCCGACCAGCGCCCCGACGGGCAGCGCTACCAGGAACCGGACCAGGATCGCGGTCGCGGCGGCGGTCTCGCGGCCCAGCACGGTCTGCGCGTACAGTTCGACGTCCACCAGGGTCACCAGCAGTGCCGCTCCGGCCGCCAGGCTGACCCCCAGTGACGCGAGGAAGACCCGCCACCGCACGCCGAGGGGGTCGAGCAGCCGCACCGTCGCCCGCCGCTCCCACAGCACGAACGCCACCCCGGTCACCGTCGCCGCGCCCAGCACCGACCATCCCCATGACGGCAGCACCCCATGGTCGGGGTCAGGGTTGTACAGCCCGACCACCAGCAGCCCCAGCGTGAGCGCCAGCAAGCCGCCGCCCACGAGGTCCAGCCGCACCCGGCGCTGTGACCCAACCGGCCGAGGCTTGGCTGGAACAGCCAGCTGTACCGCCACCACCGCGGCGAGCGCGAGCGGGACGTTCACCCAGAACACGGCGCGCCAACCGGCCAGCGCGGCCAGCGCGGCGCCGTACAGCGGGCCCAGCACGCTGCCCAGCTCCTGAGCGGCGCCCAGCGCACCCAATGCGGTGGACCGGCCCCGACCTGGCCACAGGTCGGCGGCCAGCGCCATGGACACCGGGAGCAACGCGCCACCGGCGATGCCCTGCAGGGTCCGCCCCCCCACGAGCACCGGCAGGGTTTCCGCGACCGCGGTGACCGCCGACGCAGCCGCGAACGTGACCAGGCTGGCCTGCAGCAGTGCCCGCCGGCCGAAGCGGTCGGATGCCTGCCCCAGCAGCGGCATCGCCGCCACATAGCCCAGCAGGAAGCCGGTGACGATCGGGGTGGCCCGCTCCAGATGGTTCACGGGCACCTGCAGGTCGCGGATGATGTCGATCAGCAGGCTGACCACGACGTAGGCGTCCAGTGCGGCAAGGAGGGTGGCCAGTGCTCCAGCGCCCAATGCCAGCCCGCGACGCCGGAGGTGGGTCGGTGTCGCGCTCATCGAAGCAGACCGTGATCAGGCCGGCGGGGTGATCGTGACCGGAGCGTCGAAGTCGGAGAACCGCACAGTGGCTGTGCCATAGCTCGTCGGGAACTGGGCCTTGACCAGCTGTGAGCCTTGAGCGGCGACCCAGATCTCGCTGGTCTTGTCCGGGTCTAGCCCAGGCACCAGCGCGCCGAGCGGCTGTGCCGGGAACTTCACCCGGAGTCGGTAGCTGTCCACGCCGTCGGCCTGCTCACGAGCCTCGGTGGTGGCGCCCGTACCGCTGGCGAGCCCCGCAGCGATGCCCTTGTCCGGGTTCAGGATCGCCGACGGGTCGTACACCGCGCCTGCGAAGGACAACGGCAGCTTCTGGACCGGGCCGGTCGGAGGACGCAGGTAGAGTGTCTGGCCGATGATCACGAACTGCAGTTCGAGGGTCTGCCTGCCCTCGTCCACCCTGGCGCTGCCCTGCGCGGAACCTTCCCGGGTCAGCCGGCCGTCGGCGGAGCGCAGCTGTACCCCTGGTGTGCTGCCCTGGACGTCGACGGCGAAGTGGGTGGTGGTCACCGCCCGCATCGCCTTGGCGGAGTCGGCGAGCAGCGCCGCGCCGTCGGGAAGGGTGGTTTTCTGCCCGCCGCTTCCGCTGCAGGACGTGACCAGCGCGATGATCAGCGCGGCGAACAAGGTGGCAAGGCGCACCCTGTCATCCTAGGGGCATCGTAGGGGGCGGACCACAGTGCCGTCACCGACTGTCCTCTACCCTGCGCGCATGGATCGCCAGCAGGAGTTCGTGCTGCGCACGCTGGAGGAACGCGACATCCGGTTCGTTCGGTTGTGGTTCACCGACGTGCTGGGTTACCTCAAATCAGTATCGGTGGCGCCGGCTGAGCTGGAAGGCGCCTTCGCCGACGGCATCGGCTTCGACGGGTCCGCCATCCAGGGGTTTGCCCGGGCTTACGAGTCCGACATGATCGCCAAACCGGATCCGGCCACGTTCCAGGTTCTCCCGTGGGAAAACCCGCGCGGCGAGCACTACTCGGCCCGGATGTTCTGTGACATCACCATGCCCGATGGTTCGCCGTCCTGGGCCGACCCAAGACACGTGTTGACTCGGGCGTTGTCCAGGGCAGCGGAGGCGGGCTTCACCTGCTACGTGCACCCCGAAATCGAGTTCTACCTGCTCCGCGACCTGCCAGACGACGGTTCCGAGCCGGTGCCTGCCGACTCCGGCGGCTACTTCGACCAGGCCAGCCACGACGCTGCCCCG
>JAFAUB010000116.1 GCA_019243635.1 Pseudonocardiales bacterium | reverse complement strand
GCCTGCGCGCTGGGATACTGGAGTTACCTCGCTGGTTCACGAAATGATGTCGAGCCAGCCGCCCGCCTGTTACAACAAGCCGAAGAATACGTACCAGGCAGCTATGCGCCCGCGACACGGTCATGGATCGCGGCCCGCGCGGCCGAGGAGCTGAGCCGCCTGGGCGACGAAACGGCGGCCTTGCGGGCACTGGAACGCGCGTTCACCGCGTTCGACTTCGCTCGACCACGCACGGAGCGCGTGTGGACCGGGTTCTTCACCGCGAACAGGCTCGGTGGCCTGACCGTGTCCACCTACATGGCACTGAACCACCGCGACACGACCACCACCGCCGAGTCCCTGCTCGCGTCCCTGTCCCCCACGGAAAACAAAGCCCGCGCGATCACGCTCGCCGACCTCACGACCCTCGCCGTCCGAACAAAAGACTTCGACCGCGCGAACGCTTTTGCCGACAAGGCGATCGACATCACGGTTCGAACCGAGGCCAGCATCGCCCGGCAACGACTCCTGACCCTGGCATCATCACTGACCACCAACAGCGACCAGGGCGCCACCGGTGCCCTGCGGGACCACATCGTCTTCGCCTTGCGCCGATAATCATACGGCGCGGCTCAGACCGGTCTCGTCTCGTTCGTCACCCACGACAGGTAGTCCGTACTGCCACCCACAATCGGCAGTGCAACAACCTCCGGCACGTCGTAGGTATGATTCTTCTTGATGTGTTCGGTCAGCGCATCCAGTCGGTCAGCGCTGGTCTTGACCCAGCACTGCCACTCCTGGTCGCTCTGCACATCACCCTCCCACCGATAAATACTGCGGATCGGCCCCACGATCTGCACGCAGGCGGCAAGACGAGCGTCCACGATCCCGCGCGCCAGCACCTCGGCACCGTCCAGGCTGTCGGTGGTCGTAATCACCGCGCAGTGTGACTCCCGCATGTGTCCCTCCCAGTTCGGTCAACTCTTACCCACCCAAGCCTAGTCAGCGATCAGTCCCAGAACAGACCCAGCACCGGCAGCCGAGGTATGGCCGGAAGAGAAGCTCACGGACCGGGCACGAACAGCGGTGGGTAACCAAGCAGCGCGAGTATCCAGTCCCGCTCGCCGCGATACCACGCGGCCGACGCTGGCCGCGCCCGGCAGGCCACGAGTCACCGTCCGGGTCAGGCGATCACTGCACATCGGAACCCAGGAGACGGCGGCCCGGCCCGACGTCAAGCATCAGGTGAAACCGCAATGTCAAGCATCAGACGGACTACACACACGTGTCACCGCGTTGTTGCCGAATTCACCTCTATGGGATCAAGGCCGCCTTCGGCGGCGCAGAGGTGGCTGAGTCTCCCGTCCCACTCACCTGCCCGCCCCGGCCGGTCCCGCGTGCTGCGCGCGGCCTGACGGCCGTGCTCGCGCGGGCCGCCCAGGCGGGCGCGGGGGTCACAGTGAATCCAGACGTGCTTTGTTCAGCCGGGACGTGTGAAATTGAGCAGCTTGAGGGTTATTCACGCGAGTTGATTGAGAACCCGTCGGCGCGCCTCCGTGAGTGACGGCCCGTTTCTTGGAAGAATTGGGTTGCCACACTCAACCTCCAAGGAACGGACCGCCGGCTTTGTATTATACAACAGGTTTCAGCAAGGATGAAATCGTCGAGCTGTGTGTCTTGGTCCGCGCGGCGGCTGTGGGCTTACCGGGTAATACATGGCCGCCGATCTTGGGGCTGTTCGAGTCTGTCGTCGTGGCATTGACGTATCCGCGTCGCAATCGAGCGCAGGCCGAGTCAGGTGAGACGTTCGGGGTGTCCCAGCCGACGATCAGCCGCGCGATTTCTGGGGTGACGCCCTTGCCGGGCAAGGCGCTCAGCGGGTATGTGCCCACGGCCGACGAGCTCGACGGGCGCGCACAGTACATCGTGGACGGCACTCTGCCGCCGTGCTGGTCATGGGCCTCGCATCCGGAGTTGTACTCCGGCAGGCACAAGACCACAGGCATGAACGTCCAGATCGCCTGCACGCTGTCCGGACGCCTCGCGTGGATCTCCGATCCGGTCGAGGGATGTCACCACGACACTTATTGCCTGAGTGAGTCAGGAGTCCTGCCGACACTCGATCCCGGCAACCGGATGGGCGACAAAGGTTACATCGGTAACGACGTGATCACTCCCATCAAAAAGCCCATGCACCGCGATCTGCCGGACTGGGAGAAAGAATTCAACACCCAAATCAACAGGATCCGCTACATCATCGAGCGGACCGTCGCCAACTTCAAGACCTGGCGCATCATGCACACCGACTACCGTCGACCGCTCGCGACATTCACCACGACCATCTCAACCGTAATCGCTTTGCACTTCTACGCCACCGCCTGAATAACCCTCCTTGACTCAGGCGAGGGTGTGGGCAATGCGGAGAACTACGACTGACTGATCTACGGCGAGAGCCAGGAGACCACCGTGCCAGCTAAGATGTCGAATTTCGAAACCGAGCTTTACGACTTTAACCATCGCGTTATCACCCCATACCCGCATGGTGCCATCCCGGCCCACGCTGGCTAACAGTGTGCCGTCGGGGCTGAACGCCACCGAGGACACTATCTCTTGGTGGCCGGTGAGCACGGTGCGCTCGCGGCCGCTGGCGGTCTCCCAGATCCACACCGCACCGTCCCCGCCGGCGCTGGCCAGCAGCGTGCCGTCAGGGCTGAACGCCACCGAGAACACGGGACCGTGGTGGCCGGTGAGCACACGGTGCAGGCTCTCCGAGGCGGAGCTTAACCCCCACAGTGATGTCAGGTACGGGGGCGATTGCAGGAGGTTGAGGCTTCGGGCTTGGGTGCTAGGGAGGGTATCGGCGAGCTGCAGGGCGGTGGTCGCGGCAGTGTCGCTGAGGGTAGGAAGGCCGGAGATGAGGTGGCCATAGCGACCGAACCATCGCCGCCACCATCTAAGGTCAGGGTGCGCCAGGAGAGCTTCGGTACGTCGCAAGTCGGCTTCGGCTGCCCGAGGGCCATGCAGAAAGCTCCGCGTAGCCAGGTAAGCCGGGTCGGTCATCGTGGTGACCACCTCGGCATCGTTCCCCGCGCCGTGGAGGTGATGGATCAGATAATCCCACAGGTACGGTTCGTCCCGGGGAGTTGCCACCATTGCTGGTGGTTGGTGAGCAAGTCACAGTAGGCAGCAAGCAGGTCGGTGTGCAACAGTTCGAGATCATCGACTTGCAGGAGCAGATACTCGTGTTGCAGGTCGTGGAAACCAATCTGGTCGGCATTAAGGGTCAGGAGCTGGCGGGCGGCGAACTCACCCAGCCGAGCGCGGGTCTGCCTGAGGCTCAACCCGCGCAGTCGGTGCCAGTACCGTGCGATCGCAGGCAGCGGGATCTGGGTGTCGCTGGGGAACACCGCCAGGCTGAGATAGACCTCCTTGCCGGCGTCATCCAGGGTGGCCACAGCCAGTTGGAGAGCTTTGAAGGTGTTCGCATACGGGTGCCCACCGAAGATCCCCTGACCCCGGTCTAGCTCAGCGACGACCTGCGCCCAACTACAGCCGCCACGCACTGCCGCAGCGACCAACGCGAGCGCCAGCGCGACCCGGCCCGTCCCGGCCAGCACGCGGCCCACCTCAGCGGGTAACTGCTCCACCGTTGTGTTGTTGAGCTGTGCCAACAGGTGGCGCGCGATGTCGTTCGACAGCACATCCACGCGCTTAAGCTGGGCACTCACGGCAGCGAGAACCTGGGCATTTCGGGTGGTGAAAACAACACGGCCGTGCGGGCCGGTGACCGCCAAGGCCTTGGCCGCTGCGGCCGACCAGACGTCATCGACGATCAGCAAGCACTGCCGCTGCGCTAGTGCATCGCGCAGCGCGCGCGTGCCCTGGGTGACAGAACTAACGGTGGTCTCGGTGACACCCAGACGGGCCAGCAGATCCAGCTGGGCGGCCAGGAAATCCGCATTCTCCCCCAGAGTGACCCAAAAAATCCCGTCGGGAAAACTCCTCCCTACCACGGGATCGCGGGCCAGTGCCGTGGCGAGCACCGTTTTACCGATGCCGCCTTGCCCGATCAGACCCACTCCGGACACTCGCCCGACCACACCCACCACTGTCGAACGCCCGTCCAGGACCGCACTGCGGATATCGGCGAGTTCCTCGCGCACCAGATAACCCACCGGCAGCATCGGCACGCCATCGACTCGACCCTGCTCCCACCTCGCCGTCAGCGGGAGCACCTCACTCGGCCACGGCTGGCGTGTATCGCCCCCAGCCCCCGGTAACTCCGCAGCCGGAACCAGCTCCAGCACACGCTGACACAGCCGCGTCAGGCGCCGATCCCGTTCCCCGTCCCGCTCGTTATGCAAATCCAGCGGACGGCGGTTTCAATCGGTCATGGC
>JAFAUB010000110.1 GCA_019243635.1 Pseudonocardiales bacterium | reverse complement strand
CAGGCGGGTGCCGTCGGGGCTCCAGGCGCCGCCGCTCACCACGTCGGTGTGGGCGGTGAGGGTGAGCTGGGGCCGGCCGGTGGCCGCGTCCCAGATCCGGGCGGTGCCGTCCCAGCTGGTGGTGAGCAGGCGGGTGCCCTCCGGGCTCCAGGCGCCGCCGCTCACCGTGTTGGTGTGGGCGGTGAGGGTGAGCTGGGGCCGGCCGGTGGCCGCGTCCCAGATCCGGGCGGTGCCGTCCCAGCTGGTGGTGAGCAGGCGGATGCCATCCGGGCTCCAGGCGCCGCTGGTCACCCCGCCGGTGTGGCCGGTGAACGCCGACATCTTGGCGGCGGACGGGCGCGCGGCGCTGGTTGGTGCCACCAGCCAGCCCTGCCGCCGCCGGTCCTGCGCCGGGTGGCACCGCAGCGCCTGCGTCTGGTACGCGGTCGAGCCGGTCCAGCGGGCTCCGGTCAGGTCGCAGTGGCGGAACACCGTGCCGGTCAGGTCGGCGCGGCGCAGCTCGGCGCTCCTCAGGTCGCTGTCGTGCACCTCGGCACGGGTCAGGTCCGCGCCGCCCAGCTCCGCCCTGGACAGGTCCACGTCCCGCAGCACGGCGTCGGTCAGGTCGGCTCCGGTCAGCGACAGGCTGCGCAGGCCGAGCCGGCGGTCGCCGCCATCGATCCACCAGCCGGTCAGGTCGGCGCCGGCCAAGCGGGAACCGGCCGGATCGTGGCTCGGGTGGCCGCCGCGGGCCGCGGCCAGGCTGTATGCGAAGGCCAGCACCGCGGCCGCATCGGCCCGGCCGGCCGGGGTGTGTGCCGCCAACGCCGCCAGGGCGGCCGTGGCGCGCGCGCCTCCCGCCGCGTCGCGTCCGGCCAGCCACTGGCCGAGGAAGTGGAGCGTCTCCGGGCTGGGCACAGGCAGCTGCCACCGTTCGCGTACCTGTTCTGGCGGCAGCTCCAGCGCCCGGCCCAGATGGCGGGCGAGAAAGTACTCGCGCAGTGAGGTGTGCGCGAAGCCGAAGGTGTCGTCGTCCCGGCGGACCAGGAACGTCGCCGTGCGCAGGTCCTCCTTCCACACATCCGGGACGCGGGCCGGGTAGTGCAGTTCCAGGTCCGGCCGGCCGTTGAGGAACTCCAGAAGCCACTGCTCGACGTCGACCACCCCCCACGTGGTGCGGCCGGAGCGCCACAGCTCGGCGGCGAGGTGCTCCATGAGCAGTTCCTTGTGTTCGGGCAGCAGGGAGTGCTTGCCGTCGTCCCGTTCCAGCCACTGGCTGACGAACGACTCGTACAGGTCGACCGCGCGGACGGTGCGGCCGGTGAGCTTGGCCCGCTCGAGCGTCTCCAACTGTTCGGCGACCATCCGCAGTGTCAGCGGTCGCTCGGCGATCTCGCGCAGGTTGTGCACGCTGTCGATGAGGTCCAGCAGCCGGTCGACGTCGGCGCCGGGCAGGTTGGCCGCCAGGTAGGCCCGCACCTGCTCCTCGTCGAAGGGCAGCATGAGCAGGGCCAGGTAGTCGGTGGTGGCCGGGCCGTCCCGGTGCTGCCCGGTGAAGTGCGTCATCTCGTGCCGGATCGTGCGGAAGTAGTGGGTCCGGCAGGACAGCAGCAGCTTGCTCGGCCGGGCCGACTTCCGGTCGGCCGGGCGGAAGCGCCAGGTGTCCTCGGTGGCACGCCAGAGTGTGCGGGTGAACACCTGGCCGGCGTGCGGGTCCAGATGCACCAGCACCTCGTCCAGCCCGTCGAAGATCAGCACGCAGTCACCGCCGGCGACCAGGTCCAGCACCTGATCGGCTGATGGGCCGGCGCCGAGGCCGCCCTGTTCCAGCAGCGCCGTCAGGATCGCCGACAGGCCCGCCCCCCCGCGCACCACGTCAGGGGAAAGGTCGCGCAGGTCGAACAGGATCGGCAGCGGCGCCGACCGGTCATGGTCGCGGAGGTCCAGCAGCTCCTGGGTGAACAGCGTGATGGTAGTGGTCTTGCCCATGCCGACGTCGCCGAGCAGCGCGCACAGGTGCCGGGCGGTCGCCGACCTGTCGGTGGCCCAGTCCAGCAGCCGCTGCACCGCCGGTACCGTTTTGCCCAGCCGCCGCGGACTCGGCTCGGTCAGCGCGTCGGAGGCGAGCGAGGTCTCCCCGGCCTGCGGCGGCACCGGCTTCACCTCTAGGGCGCGCCGATCGGCGAGCCGCCGGGCCAGCGCCTCCGAGTCCGGTGGCGGTGGCGTGGCCGGTGGGACCGTCTCCCGCAGCCGATCGTCGATCAAACCCACCACATTCTCGATGAACCCCAGGCGGGCTGTCCGGTTCGCGCGCCGGCCGAACGGCTGATCAGCGCCGTGCACGACGTCCGCGGTGCGGTCCGTGCCACGCGCCACCCTCTCCAGCGCCACCCTGATCGGCCGGCGGACCGTTGCGCCCGGATGCTCGTCCCGCCGGGCGGCGGCGCTGTCGAGCTCGACCACCACATCCGCGGTCTCCCGCAGCCGCCGCCGCTCGGCTTGGAGATCGACCCCGAGTCGGATGTCCAGCGCGCTGCTGACCCGGTAGCCGGGGACCGCGGACAGCTGCTCGGTCAGCAGCGCCACGAACTTCCGCTCGCGTCCCCGGACCGCCTCGGACGCGTTCCTGGCGGTCTCCACGTACACGACCGGGTGCAGCACCTCGGTCGCGAACGGCCCCACGGGCTCGTCTGTCGTCAGCCGGGCCGCCTCCCGGCCAGACAGCTCGGCCACCTCGTCATCGGTGACGTCCGCGCCCTCGAACCAGCAGAACCTGTCCCGCGGCGGGGCCTTCCGCTGGTCGCTCACCAGCCGCAGCTCGACGCCCGCTCCATCCGCCGCGTCCTCGAGCGCGGCCCGGAACTTGCGGAACGCATCCTGCGCCTTGGTGTCCTCGCCCCCGGGCGTCGCCGCGTCCAGCGCCCGCGGCAGCGGGATCCGGCCGTCGTCACCGATCAGATCAGCCAGCGCCCGGAGCCGGGACAGCTGCCGAGAAGTGAGGTCCTCAGCGAGCCGGTCGAGGTGGCGGAGCACCGCCCGCCGTGGTAGCCGCCGCATCAGGAGGCGTCGCTCAACACACGCTCGCGCATCTTTGTGGCGAGCTCGAGCGCGAAGCGCTCCCGACCGGCGCCCCGGGTCTCGGTAAAGCAGCGGCCGCCGGACCCGAAAAAGATCTGCCGCGCGTCCACCCCGTGCAAGTGCCGCGAGCCGTCCATCGGCACCCGCTTCAGCATCACCGGCAACACCTTGTCCACGCCCCGCCCGAACAGCCGGGGCAGCTCCTCCTCGCAGATGAAGCGGCTGCCGAAGAAGCCCGGGCTGAGCAGCAGCAAGCCATAGTCGCAGCCGTCCAACCGGGCGAGGATCCGCCGCCGCCAGTCCTCACCAAGCAGCAGGTGCGAGTCCTCCCACCAGCTGATACGCATCCCCGCCAGGCCGTCTAGATGCATTTGGCCGAGCAGCGCCTCCTTGGCCTCGGCGTCCTGGTGACACCAGCTGAGGAACATCCCGACATGCACCAGCTCCGTCACGACTGGGCCTCCATTCACGTTCTTCCGGATGGCTTCACGATAGCACCTGGTGCGCTCCTGCCTAGCGACCCACAGCCACCGAGACGACGCGGCACGGCAGCCCGGGCTCGCGGACGTTCCGGAGGATCTGGCGGGCATGGCGCCGGGGCCGGAGCTGTCGCGCGTTCTGACCGGTCTTGAGCTGTCTCGGCTGTCGGGTTTCGACTGTGTGGAGGTTCTCAAGGCGCCCTGGCCGCGAACCCGACCGCGACGGGCCGGTGGGCGGGTGTGGTCGCCGACCTGCGCCGCCGACTCGACCACGACACCCCCGGCGAGGACCGGTACCGCGCCGATGCCGCCCGCCGTGCACCCGGTGCCGCGCTGCACCCGGCCCGACCCTCGGACCCAACCTCGGCGACGCCTGCCGCCACGACCACCGGCTCAAACACGAAGGCGGCTGGACACTGCGCCAACCCCGACCCGGATCCGCCGCCCGAACCCGACCCTCACGGCGATGTTCCCCCCGTTCCGACCCGGCCCATGCCGGTTCGCTTCGTGCGATTCGGGTACCCGGTGTCCATGGTGAGCGTCGGCTACGCGCTGTCCTGTGCAGGACTTCGGGCGTAGGACTTCGGGTGTAGGACTTCGGGCCGCATGAGCCGGTGCGGCTGGCACGGCCGGCTGAGCGGGCCGGCGTCGAGCGGTTGTGGATCTCTGGCCACTGTCCTACCCCAGCTCCGCTGACCCCAGGAGCTCTTCCCGAAGTAGCTCGTCGAGCTCAGCGCCGTGCAGTGTATTGGTCTCCAACAGTCGGGCCGCAATAAGCTCAAGCCGGACGTACTGCTCTTGGAGATATGCCTCCACTTGGTCCCTGATCTCGATGGTGTCGTAAATTCCTATTTCCCAGCATAGGCGGTGCGCCAACAGCAGCTCGTCAAGCTCAGGCGGTACGGGGTCTGTCGCCCATTTCCTGAAGACGATTCTTTCCGCGAACGGGCCTCCGTATAAAACCCATACCCGGTCGAGCTCTGATGGTTCTTCGCGCAGACGCGTCCCCCCCTCTCCGTCGCTGCTATGCAGTTCGATGACAGCGACACCAAGACCACGTGAGGCGGCAATGAGGGCATGCCCGGCCTCATGCACGGCCGCCCTGTTCCGCTCTGTGTCAGCAAAGCTCATGCGCGGATCCTAGCCCTCGATGCCGGCCTGACTGAGCCGCCCCGATTGCGCCCTTCCGCTGTCTTCAACGACTGGTCTGAGCGCATACCGCTGGGAGCAGATGCGGGCTCTCGTCGCCGACGTGCTCGAGGTGAGGCAGGAGATCGGCGGTGTCGATGGGGTCGAGCGGGTCGGCCTCCGTTACGTCGATGAGATCCGAGTCCCCGGCGGCCCTGAACAGGACTGGGCGCCGTGGGTCGATCCCACGCTGCGTAGGCCGGCCAGCGTGTCGCGACTACCACGGACCAGCGCGGCTGTCATCCCTGCTCGCTCGGGTGGAGAGCAGACGGAGCCGACGTGGCTGTCAGCGCAGGACTGGTCAGCCGGACGGAGATCGCGTCGTAGCCGCGCAGGACGCGGGTGGGGCGTCGGTGGGGGGTACCGGTGAGGGCGAGGTCGGGGAACCGGCGGAACAGGGCCCGCAGGCCGATCTCACCCTCCAGCCTGGCCAGGGCGGCGCCGATGCAGTAGTGGATGCCGCTGGAGAATGCCAGGTTCTGGTCCGCCTCGGGCCGGGTGACGTCGAACCGGTGGGGGTCGGGGAAGACTGCGGGATCGCGGTTCGCGCCGCCGAGCAGCACGACGATGAACGAGCCGGCCTTGACCGGACAGCCGGCGACCTCGGTGTCCCGTTGCGCGAGGCGGCCGGTGCGCTGCACGGGGGAGTCGTAGCGCAGGATCTCCTCCACGGCGCCGGCCCACCGCTGCGGTTGCGCGCGCAGCACGTCCAGCTGGTCGGGATGGCGCATCAGCAGGACGGCGCCGTTGCCCAGCAGGTTGATGGTGGTCTCGAACCCGGCGGCGAGCAGCAGCATCGCGATGCTGCTCAGCTCGTCGAGGGTCAGCTGGTCGCCCTGGTCGTGCGCGGCCACCAGCGAGCTGAGCACGCCGTCCCGGGGAGTGCGGCGGACATCGGCGAAATGGCCGAGCATCCAGCGGTGCAGCGCGGTGATGTCGAGCTCGGTGCGGCGGAAGTCGCGGTAGCTCAGTCCGATGTCCAGCGACAGTGCCGCCCCGGCCCCCCAGTCGAGGAACTGGCGACGCATCGCGACCGGCGCGCCGAGCATCTCGGCGATCACGGTGGCGGGCAGCAGGCTGGCGTAGCGCGAGACCAGGTCCACCGGGCCGTCGGCGCTCGACTGGGCGATCTCGTCGAGCAGGTCCTCGGCGATCTGCTCGATGCGGGGACGCATGGCGGCGATGGTCCGCGCACAGAACGCCCGGGTGACCAGCTTGCGGTAGCGGGTGTGCTCGGGTGGGTTCACCACCAGCATGGAGGGGGGTTCGATCGGCGTCAGCACCGGGTGGCCGCCGAGCCGCATGCCCAGCCGGAGAATCCCGGGTACCTGGTCCAAGCACATCTGGCCGAAGTCCGGACTGCGCAGCACGGCCAGGCAGACATCGTGGTGCGCCGACAACAGCGCCAGGTCGGTGCGGACGAGCCGGCCCTGCGCGCGCAGCTCGTCGTAGCAGGGGAAGGGGTTCTCGCGGATCGTCGGGTCCATCATCAGCCGCGATCCCAGGTCACCGGCGCGCATCTGGCGCTGCACCGTCCGCCGGACCAGCCCGTGCCGAACCACCCACCGGATCCCGCGTCGTAGCGTCATCGAGACCTCCACTGCCGGGCCCCCGCATACGACGATACTACGGAATTAGACAGACGTATGTATAGTCCCGCCGAGCCGCCGACAAGGCGTGTCAGAGATCCTCGCGACGGTGGGCGCGCACGGCCCAGGCGGGGGTCTGGGTGCGTCCCTTCTCGTCGACGGCGACGGTGTGGCCGAACTGGGTAGCGAGATCAGGGGAGACGACGACCGATATCGTGCTCTGGCGCAGATCGGTGACAGTCCATCCTGCGGACGCCAGCGTGGTGCGCCGGTTCTCCGCCGAGACGCGCAGTGGGGCGGGCGGTCCGTCGACGGTGGTGTCGGAGAAACACAGCAGGTTGAGCAGGGCGCCGGGCTTGGTGGCGCGGTGCAGCGCCGTGGCGTAGAGCCGGCGCTGTTCCTCGTCCAGACAGTGGTAGAGCACGCTGTCCAGCACGGTGTCGAACCGGCCCTCATACCCGGTCAGGCTGGTGGCGTCCGCGTCCAGTGTGCGGAGGTCGAACTGCTCGCCAGGGCCGTTCCCGGTCATGGGGATCTCCTCATCGGGAGCGGTCCTGGCGAGCAGACTGTGGGTCAACGACCATTGACAGGACGATAGGCACGACGGATTGGTAAGTCAACAAGCGTTGGCCTACGGTTGTCGTCATGGACGTCGGTCGAGCGCCACGGCGTTCCGCCGCGACCCGCACGGCGATCCTCGACGCGGCACGCAGGCGGTTCGCCGCTGATGGCTACCAGCGGGCCACCATCAGGGCGATCGCCGCCGACGCCGGCATCGACCCCTCCATGGTGATGCGCTACTACGGCAGCAAGAACCGCCTTTTCGCCGCTGCCGTGGACGTCGACCTGCGGCTGCCCGACCTGGAGGCCGTCGTGCCCGAGCGGCTCGGCGAAGTGCTGATCCGGCACTTCCTCACCTGGTGGGAACACCCCCCCGGCAATGAGACGCTGCTGACCTTGCTGCGCTGCGCGGTCACCGACCCCGACTCCGTCGCGGGGCTACAGCAGATCTTCGCCGAGCAGGTCACCCCTGCCGTGCTTCGTCTCGGTGACCCGGCCGACGCCGCGTGCCGGGCCGGCCTGGTCGCCACCCAGATCCTCGGCCTCGCGCTGTGCCGCTACGTGCTACGTCTGCCCCCCGTGGCCGCGCTCACCCCGACGCAGCTCATCACCGAGATCGCCCCCACCATCCAGCGCTACCTGGCTTCCACGCCGTCGGGATGTCTTCCCCCAACCGATGAGGCCGTCACCGCCTGACCAGCTGGGCTGCCATCGAAGACTACCCAGTGCAGCGTGGAGGTCTCATACTGCGACCAGAAGCACCAGCAGACTACGCTGAATGGCTGACTATGTGACCTCATTTCGCGTTCTCTGAGTGACTTTTTGATGGTGCGTCCGATATATATAGCCTAACCATCACTCGATGGACTGACGGGGCATCCGGAGGGTTCGATGTTGAGCAGTAGGTGGCGGAGCTGGACTCTGGTCCTGGTGGCTGTCGGCGTCGGTGGACTTGCGGGATGCACAGGCGGCGGGACGCCGGCGGAGTCCGCAGCATCCGCGTCGGCGCTCGCGGAGCCTGCACAGCAGGTGAGCGCGGCGCAGGCCGCGACGGGTCTGCGGAAGATCGAGCGGATCGCCAAGGAGATCGCCCGGGTCTCGGCTGCCGACAAGGCTGAGGCGGCCGGCCTCGATGGCCGAATCGAGCCGATCTGGAAGCCGGTCGAGGATACCGTCAGGCGCAACGACCAGGACACCTACCTCGCGATGGAGGACGGCTTCGTGGCGCTGGAGAAGGCTGCGGGCGGTGGGGACGCCGCGTCGGCGGACACGGGCTCCGCCGGGATCTCCTCAGCGGTGCGGGCGTACCTGGCGAAGTACCCAGGATGATCGGGCGCCGGCTGCTCGGTGTGCTGCTGGCGCTCGCCCTCCTGACGCCGGTCGTCACCATGGTGGGCTCCGCGAGCGCCGTCGCGGCACCGCGGGCTGCCGCCCAGCGGCAGGCGGTCTCGCGTGCGGAAGCGATCCACCAGCTGACCATGGTGCGCGCGTCGATCGACCAGACCCTGGAGCTGGTCGAGCAGGGAAAGATCGGCCAGGCCTACGCCCAGGCCAAGACCGGGTACCTGGACCACTTCGAGTACGTCGAGGTGTCGCTGCGGGTGGTGGCTCCGGACCTGACCGACGATGCCGAGACGCAGTTCGCGGAGATCCGCGACCTGGTCAGGTCTGGGGCGTCGGTGGGTACCGTGCGGGCGAGTATCGTCGAGTTGCGGCGGCTGATGGATGACATCGAGCGGCGGCTGACCGACACCGGCTTCGCCGCTGTCACGGTGGTGGCCGGCCAGTCTTTCCTGGTCATCTTTCGGGAGGGCCTCGAGGCGGTGCTGCTGTCGACCGCCTTGCTGGGATATCTGGAGGCCACGAAGTCCACTCGGCATCGCAGGCCCATCGCGTGGGGAGTGATCCTCGGGCTGGTGGCTACCGCGCCGGCCTACCTACTCCTGCGGTACGTGCTCGCGATGGTGCCGGCCGGGCGGGAGGCGCTGGAGGTGGTCGTCGCGGCGGCCGCTGTCGCGGTGCTGCTGTACGTCCCCTTCTGGCTGGTCGCCCGGCCGGAGCATCGCCGCTGGATGGAGTTCCTGCGCAGCCGGCTGTTCAGCGCGGTGTCGGTCGGGTCCACCACAGCGCTGGTGTTGGTGGGGTTCACCGGGATGTGCCGGGAGGGACTGGAGACCGCCCTGCTTTACCAGCCGCTGGTCGAGTTCGACCAGGGGCTGGGCTGGTGGGTCGTGGCCGGGCTGGCGGCCGGTCTGGTGGCCTTGGCGGTGATGTCCTGTCTGATCTTCAGGTTGGGCCGGAGGCTGCCGGTGAGGACATTCCTGGTGGGCGCCGTGGCGCTGCTGATGACGACCTCGGTGGCGTTCCTCGGTAACGCGGTGCGAAGTCTCCAGACAGCCGACCTGGTCGGGCGCACACCGCTGGACGGACTGCCACACGCGCCGATCTTCGTGTGCCAGGCGTTGGGTTACTGGCCCAGCGTGCAGACCTTGGCCAGCCAGGCGGTACTGGTCGCCGTCTACGCGCTGGGGGCCACGTGGTTGTCGATGGTGCGGCCCCGCCGCGCCTGGGAGGCGCGATGGGTGTCCGGTTAGGCGCCGCCGCGGTCATCGTCGGGCACGCCTGATCATGGTACTCTCCACTCCGCAGGCCCGACGGCACCGGCAGCTGGTGGTTGTCGCCCTCGCCGCGTTCCTGCTCGGCGGCGTGCTGGGCGGGTTGGCCGGCCGGTCCACCGCGCCGACACCGGCGGACCGGGTGGCGACGGTGCGGGAGCAGGCCCGGCAGACCTCCGCGCAGCTACGCGTGCTGTCGCTGCACGTCGAAGCGGGGGCGGCGTCGTTGGGAGCCGGTGGCGACGCGGGCGCCGGCCTCGCGCTGCGGCGCGCCGAGGACGACCTCACCCGCGCGCTGGGCCAGGCCCCGTGGATCACTGCGGAACGCCGCGACGCGCTCATGACGCACCTGCACGAGCTGGAACGCGCGGCGCGCTCCGCAGCGACGAGCGCCTCCTTCGCCGCCGACGTCGACAGCCTGGCCACCGAGGTCGACACCACATTCGGCCTACGCCCCACATCCTGAACCCGGCCCGCGCGCCGGCTGGTCGGCGGACGTGTCGGCTTGGCCGACTTCATCGCCGGTGCGGCCTGCGCTCGAGTTGGCCTGGGAGCAGGGAGTGCTGAGTTGGACAGCAACCATTGACATCTGCCGGCTGCTCGTGAGACGCCGCGCCGGGATCGGTACGGCGGGAGCGATCAGGGATGGCCGGCCCAGGTGGACCAGACGGCCGCGCGGGGGATGGCGCAGTGGCGGGAGATCCGGTGGCGGGCGATGAGGGTCGCGGGCAGCCGGGCCAGCACCTCGGCGAGCACCCGCAGGCGCAGCGGCGGCGCGAAGTTGGGGGTGTCGGGGTGGTCCCGGCGCCAGGGCAGCACCAGGGTCAGCCCGGTGAAGCGGACCAGCTCCCGGGCGGCCACCCGGGCGGGGGCGCAGCGCAGCAGCACCAGCAGCCGGTTGCGCTCGTTCCAGTGGTGGAAGGCCGGCGTGCCGTGCCGCGCGGAGGCGCCCCCGAGGTGCCGGACCCGGGCACCGGGCACGGCGAGCACCCGGTGGCCCGCCAGCCGCAACCGCCACGACGTGTCGGTGTCCTCGTAGTAGCAGAACAGGGAGCGCGCCACGCCGCCGACGGTGCGCAGCGCGTCGGTGCGCAGCAACGCCGCCCCGCCGCAGAAACCGAACGGCAGCGCCCCGGTGGCGTCCCGGCCGTACCCGAGGCGGGTGAGCGCCACGCCGGTCGAGGTCACGGTGCCGTCCGGGGCGTGCAGCACGGAGGCCGCGGCGGCGGCTGCGCCATCGTCGTCCAGCGCCTGCTCCAGCACCGCGAGCCACCCCGGCTCCGGTTGCGCGTCGTCGTTGAGCCATGCCATGAACGGCGTGCTGACCTGGGGCAACGCGGCGGCCAGGGCTCCGGCGTAGCCGATGTTGCGGGTCATCCGCAGCACCTGAGCAAGCCCAGGATGTGCCGCGATCTCCGCAGCGGTGCCGTCGGTCGAGGCGTTGTCGACCACCAGCACCCGGTGCGGACGGGTCTGGGCGGCCAGCGCGTCCAGGCAGCGACCGACCAGACCGCGGCCCTGCCAGGTGACCACGACCACCGTGGTTCGGGCTTGTGCTGCCACGGGACGTGACGGTACCCGTGTCACACTCACCGGCGTGCCCAAGCTGGTGGTCCTGTTGGAGCAGCTGCTCGCGCCGGTGCCGGGGGGTACCGGGCGGTACTCCCGTGAGCTCACCGCGGCCCTGGCCGCCACCGCGCCGGCCGGCTGGACGGTGGGCGGCGCGGTGGCCCGGCACGCCGACCCCACTGCGGCGGTCATCCCCGGAGTGGAGGGGCCGCACCTGCTGCCGCTGCCCCGCCGGGCGCTCGTCGCGGCCTGGGACCGCCGTCTCCTGTGGTGGGGCGTCCCGCTGTGGCCGGGCGGTGACGCCGTGCACGCTCCCACCCCGCTGGCCCCGCCCGGTCCTCGCCGCGGCTGCGAGCTGGTCGTCACGGTGCACGACACGGTGCCCTGGACTCATCCCGAGGGGCTGACCCGGCGTGGGGTCGGCTGGCACCGCCGGATGGTCGGGCGGGCGGCTCGCCGGGCCGATGCCCTGGTGGTGCCCACCGCCGCGGTCGCCCACGACCTGCCGCGGCATGTGCCCTGCCAGGCCCGGGTGCACGTGGTCGGCGAGGGCGTCACCGCGACCGTGACTCGCCAGCCGGAACAGGCCGCCGGGATCGCCGCTCGGTTGGGCCTGCCGCCGCGTTACGTGCTGGCGGTCGGCACCCTCGAGCCGCGCAAGGGCATCGAGACACTGCTCGCGGCGCTGGCCGTGCCGCACGCCCCGGATCTGCCGGTGGTACTGGTCGGTCAGCCGGGTTGGGGGCGGGTGAACCCGGCCGCGCTGGCCAGGCGCTCCGGGCTGGACCCGGCCCGGGTGCACATGCTGGGCCGGGTCACCGACCAGGAGCTGGCCGTCGTGCTGCACGGCGCGGCGGTGCTCGCAGCACCGAGCCTGGCGGAGGGCTTCGGCCTGCCGGTGCTGGAGGCGATGGCGGCCGGGGTGCCGGTGGTGCATTCCGACGCCCCCGCGCTGGTCGAGGTCGCCGGGGGCGCCGGTGTGACGGTTCGGCGGGGCGACGCCGATGGACTCGCGGCCGCGCTGCGCGTGGTGCTGTCCGACCCCGGCGCGGCGCGGGCCATGAGCGTCGCGGGCCGGTCCCGGGCGAAGCGGTTCAGCTGGGAGCGTACCGCCCGCCGGGTGTGGGCGGTGCATCTGGAGCTGCGCCGTCGGCGTTCGTGAGTCGCCCCGGACCCCGATCGTCGTTGCCGGCGGCGCGCTGGTGGGCTGTGCCGTCACGGTCCGTATCGTCGTAAGATCTCCGCGTGTTCACCGAGCCGCGGGTGCTCATCGACGCGACGGCGGTGCCGGCCGACCGCGGTGGCGTCGGTCGCTACGTGGACTGCCTGGTCGCGGCGCTGGAAGCCGACGGTGCCGCGCCCATGGTGGTGTGCCAGCCGCGGGACGCCGAGCTCTATGCCGCGCTGGCCCCGCACGCCGACGTGCTGCCCGCCATGGCGCGGCCCGTCGCCCGGACCGCGCGGCTGACCTGGGAGCAGACCAGGCTGCCCCGGCTGGTGCGGCGGGCGCGGGTCGACGTGCTGCACTGCCCGCACTACACGATGCCGCTGGCCGGCCCGGTGGCCACGGTGGTCACGCTGCACGACGCCACCTTCTTCACCGCCCCCAGGGTGCACTCGCCGGTCAAGGCACGCTTCTTCCGGGCCTGGACGCGGACCTCGCTGCGCAGGGCCGAGGTGTGCGTGGTGCCCAGCGAGTCGACGGCTCGCGAGCTGGGGTGCGTCGCCGGCGCGGGCGTCGGCGACCTGCACGTGGTGCACCACGGGGTGGACGCCGACCGCTTCCACCCACCCTCGCCGGAGGAGATCGCCGCAGTCCGGCACCGCCTGCGCCTGGGCCGCAGCCCCTACGTGGCTTTTCTCGGCGCGCTCGAGCCGCGCAAGAACGTGCCGGCGCTGATCCGAGGGTTCACCCTCGCCAGTCGGATCCGGGCCGGCCGGATCCTCGCGGGCCGGTCTGATCCGCCGG
Organism: Pseudonocardiales bacterium; assembly: GCA_019243635.1. Taxonomy (GTDB): domain Bacteria; phylum Actinomycetota; class Actinomycetes; order Mycobacteriales; family Pseudonocardiaceae. Next base: position 9,164 of record JAFAUB010000110.1, on the reverse strand, counting down.
TGCTGGTGCTGGCCGGGCCGCCGGGCTGGGACAGCCGGGTGGAGCGCGAGCTGCGGGCCGTGCCGCACCGGGTTCGGGTGGTCCGGGCCGGCTACCTCCCGCTGGCGGAGCTGTCCGGGTTTCTCGGCGGCGCGGTCGTGGTGGCCTACCCGTCGCTGGGGGAGGGGTTCGGGCTGCCGGTGCTGGAGGCGATGGCGGCCGGGGCCGCGGTGCTCACCACCCGGCGGCTCGCGATTCCGGAGGTGGGCGGGGACGCGGTGGCCTACTGCGGCATCGACGCCGAGGACATCGCCGCCGGGCTCGTCGAGCTTCTCGATGACCCGGCTCGTCGGGCGCAGCTCTCGGCCGCCGGGCAGCGGCGCGCCAAGGACTTCTCCTGGGCGGTGAGCGCGGCGCGCCACCGCGAGGCCTACCTCCGCGCCGCGGTGGCGCGTCGACGGTCCCGCTAGGTCCGCTACCCACGCCGGGGTGCACAATCGAGCGTCGTGCCCCCCGGTAACTCCGACGGCCGGTCATATGGCGAGGATCTGGCGATAGTCACGGTCACCTACTCGCCCGGCGACACGCTCGAGACGTTCCTGGACTCGGTCCTCAAGGCCACCAGCCGGCCGCCGCGGGTGCTGCTGGTCGATAACGGGTCCACCGACGGGGCCCCGGAGCGCGCGGTCCACCGCGATGGGGTGCGGTTGCTGCGCACGGGGGAGAATGTCGGATACGGCAGTGCCGCCAACCGGGGAGTCGTCGAGTGGGGACACGAGGTGGGGTGGGTGGTGGTGGCCAACCCGGACATCGAGTGGCACCCCGGCAGCCTCGATGAGCTGCTCGCGGCCGCGCGGCGGTGGCCCAGAGCGGCGGCGTTGGGGCCGCTGATCCGGCGACCGGACGGGACGGTGTACCCCTCGGCGCGGCTGCTGCCCGCGCTGGGCCGCGGCATCGGGCACGCGCTGCTCGGCCCGATCTGGCCGGGCAACCCGTGGAGCACGGCTTACCGGCAGTCCGACACTGCGCTGGGGGAGCGCAGCGCCCCGTGGTTGTCCGGGTCCTGCCTGCTGCTACGGCGCACCGCATTCGAGTCCGTCGGCGGGTTCGACTGCCGCTACTTCATGTACTTCGAGGACGTCGACCTCGGTGAGCGGCTAGGCCGCGCCGGGTGGCTCAACGTCTATGTGCCCAGCGCGGAGGTCACCCACCTCGGCGGGCACGCCACCAGCCGAGTGTCCGAGCAGATGCTCGCCGAGCACCACCGCAGCACCTACCGCTACCTCGCTGACCGGCACCCCGGCCCGCTGTACGCCCCGCTGCGGCTGGCGCTGCGAGCCGGGCTGGCCGCCAGGTTGCGGCTGGTGCGCCGCGCGGCCCGGCGTGCCTGACATGGTGCCGCATCCCGCCGCGCCCGCACCCGCGCCGCCCTCGCGCCGGAGCTGGGCACCTGAGTATCCCGTGGATCTCCGTGCGGTACTGGCTCCGCTGCGCCGCGGCCGGGGTGACCCCACGATGCGGGTGGACGCCGAGGGCACCGTGTGGCGCGCGGGCAGCACTCCAGCCGGTGCCGCGACCCTGGCGCTTCGGCGAGACGACAGCGGCACGGTGCACGCCACCGGATGGGGGCCGGGTGCGGCCTGGGCGCTGGACGGGCTGCCCGCGCTGCTCGGCGCCGCCGACGACGACAGCGCCTTCGTATCACACCACCCGCTGATCTCGCAGGTCCGGCATCGGATGCCGGGTCTGCGCCTGGGCGCTACCCGCCGGGTGTGGGATGTGCTGGTCGCCGCGGTGCTGGAGCAGAAGGTCACCGGCGTCGAGGCTCGACGTTCCTGGCGCGAGCTGTGCCGGCGCTTCGGAGAACAGGCGCCGGGCCCAGCCCCGTTGAGGGTGCCGCCCGGTCCGGCAGCGGTGCGCGCGATCCCGGACTGGGAGTGGCACCACGCCGGGGTGGACCAGTCCCGGCGCCGGGCCCTGTTGGCGGCGGCTGCGGTGGCGCCCCGGCTGGAGAGTGCGGTGGCGTTGACCGGACAGGCCGGTCGTGACCTGCTGTGCACGGTCCCCGGGATCGGGATCTGGACGGCCGCTGAGGTGGCCCAGCGAGCCTGGGCGGATGCCGATGCGGTGAGCGTCGGCGACTATCACATCCCGTCCGTCGTCGGTTACGCGCTCGTGGGCAGACCACTGGACGATGCGGGCATGCTCCAGGTCCTCGCGCCCTACGCGCCACAGCGGCACCGGGCCGTGCGCTACGTCGAAGCCTCGGGGTTCAGGCGTCCCCGTTTCGGCCCCCGGCTGGGCCCCCGCGACTACCGCGCGATGTAGCCGTGCCCAGTCGTAGCGGGCCCGTCACTTCCGCCGTCCGAAAAACCGGTACCCCGCGCCGGGCTGGGAGTTTGCGGAGTCGTCGCGGTGCCGACCGCGGCCGAGCAGCTTGCTGAGGAACCCGGTGCGACGGGATGGTGAGTCACGCTCGAAGAGCAGCACAGCGGCTTGGCACGAGGCACAACGCCGGCCCGGTGGGGAGACCATGGACGCGACGCACACCGTCGCGCCACAGAGGGCCGTGTATCGGCCGGAGCCACCCGACATCCCGGTTACCACGTCGTCTTCGCTGATTGCATGATCTATGTTCTCGGAGCCACAGGTAAACCACGTCACGAACGGCGCTCGGGTTCTCGCATGGTCCATCTCTACGCGTCCTTTGTTTGCGGTTTCATCGGTCGCGCAACCGCGCTATCTGTTTATTTATCCTGTCGCGGCTAATACGAACCAGCGCTGCACTGCTCAGGTCGTGAGAATCTGCGCGAGGCTACGTAGCTGCTCAGTGCTGCGGCTTGCGGCAACCGTCGGGCCAGCCACTGCGCTGTGTGCCACGCCACATCGGCGGGCCGTGTGGCCGACACGCTGACGTGAACCGTCCCCGTCATTGCTCAACAGCCCTTCTCGTGTGCGCCTTTCACTCTTGTGGGTGTCCTGCGCGCATTCGAAGGACATAACATAGCACATCCTGTCGCATGGGTCAATGCACGTGCAATTACGGACGCATGTGCAGAGCTGACACGGGTTGGTCGGTGCTCTGACTGCTGCTGGTGTCGTATGGTGTCGATGAGAAGGTGGTGCAATGACCACCCAGCGGTTCGGGGTACCCGCGAGAGGCCGGCAGCGTCGGACTCGGGCGCGGCGGTGGGCGTGGCTGCCAGTACTGCTGGTGGGGACCGGGCTGTTCATCGCCGTCCTGAGGGCCCTGGTGATTACCGGAAACCCGACGTTGGTGCCTTCGCTGCTGGTGCTGGGGGCGCTGCTGGTTCCGGTGACCTTCGTGGTCTACATGGATGGCCGAAACCCGGACTATGACCTGCCGCTGAGCGTCCTGTTGAGCTGCGCGCTGCTGGGTGGGGTGCTGGGCGCCGCGGTCGCCAGCGTGCTGGAGTTCGACACCATGCGACGCCTGGGCGGGCTGCCGACGGTGCTCATCGGGCTGATCGAAGAAGCCGCCAAGCTCTTGGTGCCGGTCGGAATGCTGATCTTCACGCGGTACCGGGCCAACCCCGCTGACGGGCTGCTCATCGGAGTTGCGGTGGGCATGGGTTTCGCCGTCCTGGAGACACTGGGCTACGGGTTTGTGACGCTACTCGCCACGGGCGGTGACCTGACCGATGTCGAGGGCCTGCTCCTGCTGCGTGGAGTGCTCAGCCCGGCCGGGCACGCCGCCTGGACCGGCCTCGCCGCGGCGGCGCTGTGGTGGGCCCATGCCCAACGCTGGAGACCACGCGCGCTGGCCGCCGCAGTGGGAACCTTCTTACTCGTCGTGGTCCTCCATGCCCTCTGGGATGCGACCGACTCCTGGTACGGCTACCTCGTCATCGGGTTCGTCAGCCTCGCCCTGCTGCTGCGCCAGACCCACCGCAACGTCCTCACCATGGCGGTGTCCGCTGGTGAAAGCAGGTGACGCACCGAAGTTCACTCGACTGGGTTGAGTAAGGCCGGCGGGTTGAGTATGACGTATTCATCGGGCGCTGCTCGTCCTCTTTTCTGTAGCGGCCGAGCTTGACCAGACCCATGAATGGACACGTGACAATGGGACTTTCCCGGCAGGCACACCTCAACCAGGCCCTGATGGGGATTCCGCGACGCGCGGAGGGCGCAGACCGTTCCACCCTCGCCATGACGTTCGTCTCGGCCGGGTCGTTCTCCGCCATGCTGCACTCGACAGACCATCAGATCCTGTACGGGCGCCGGGGAACCGGGAAGACCCATGCCCTGCTCTATCTGAGCAATCTCATCGAGCGCACCGGTGATGTGGCGGTGTACCTGGACCTGCGCACCATCGGCTCGGCCGAGGGCATGTACACCGACAGTAACCTGAGCCCGACGGTGCGCGGAACCCATCTGCTGGTGGACACACTCGAGGCGATTCAGGACGAGCTGCTCGCGGTGGCGTTCGGACCCGAGATCGGCGACCAGAACGCCCTGCTGCTCGCGCTGGACGCGCTGGCGGAGGCGGCGACCGCGGTCGAGGTCGTCGGTGAGGTGGAGCAGGAGACCACACTCGGTGGCTCGGCCGGGTCGTCAGGGGGCATCGAGCTGAGCGTGTCGCCGAATGCCCCGAATGCCCGGGTATCCGCGTCACGGCATGAGTCGGTCGCGGCGCAGAGCCGGTCACGGCGCACCGGAGTCGAGCGGCATCACGTGGTGTTCGGACCGCTCAGCAGGGCGCTGCGAGGCATTACCAGCGCGTTGGGCGGCGCGCGGCTGTGGTTACTGCTGGACGAATGGAGCAGCGTCCCGCTCGACCTCCAGCCCCTGTTGGCGGACCTGCTGCGGCGAGCTGTGCTACCGACCCCGGGTGTGACGGTGAAGTTCGCGGCGGTCGAGCGTCGGTCACGGTTACGCCAGTCCTCGCTCAATGGGGACTACGTCGGGATCGAGGTCGGCGCCGATGCGGCATCCGCGGTCAACCTCGACGATCATATGATCTTCGGCAATGCCCGGAGCCGCGCCCAGGAGTTCTTCGGGCAGCTGTTCCACAACCACACCAGCGCACGACTGGCTAAAATGATCTACGATCCGCCGCCGGACCCGGACAGCTTCATCGAGGCCACCTTCCGTCCCAACGCCTTCTCCGAGCTGGTGCGCGCGGCCGAGGGCGTGCCGAGGGACGCGATCAACATCGCCGCGCTGGCCGCGCAGCACGCCCGCAACGAGCCCATCGGCCTGTCGGACGTGCGCCGGGCGGCCCGGGACTGGTACCTGCGTGACAAGCAGACCGCGATCAACGCGAACGAGCCGAGCCGCCGGATGCTGCGGCTGCTGATCGATGAGGTGGTGGGCCGGCGCCGCTCCCGCACCTTCCTGCTCGACCAGCTGGACGCGCGGCACGCCACGATCGACGAGCTCTACGACGCACGCCTGCTGCACGTGCTACAACGCGGCATCGTGGACTCGAAGAGTCCGGGCACACTCTATGACGGGTTCGCCATCGACTACGGTTGCTATGTCGACCTGCACGTCAGGCCCCGCGACCGCGGCGGGTGGTTGAACTCACCGAGGGGCGTCCCGCCGGATGAGCTCAGCCTCGTCAAGGCAGCCATCGACCTGGCCACGCTCGTATGACGCCGTAGTCACCCGTCTGTGCGGGCCTGCGCCAGCAGCTCCTCGCAGGTCTGGACCAACACCTCGGCCGCGTCCCGCACAGCTCTGGTGGACCCCGGATGGGAGGCGCAGCGCCGCCAGCGAGCCAGCTGTCGTTCAGCGGCTCGGCGCACGGCGTCGGCGTCGGCGTCGGCCGGCAGCCCGAGCCTGGCCCTCGGCTCGGCACCGGTTGCCCCTAACAACTCTTCGGCCGCTTGGCGTTCCTCGCCGGCCAGCGGAAGCCTGCCGGTTCGTAGCTCATCGACGAGATCGATCTCAGTCAGCTCGTGGGTGCTCGAGTGGATGCACTCGAGCTGGTAGCGCAAGTGAATCGCTCGCTCTCCACCCAGCGGCGACGAACGCACTACAGCGTCGAGCGCCCGCAGTGCCGAGCGGGCCTTGAGCGCGCCGGCTCGGTGGACGGTGCCCGCCCGCGCGGGACCTGTGATCCTCACTCGCGGCGGCTCGTCTAGCTGGGCCTGGAGTTCGTGTGCCGCCGACCGCGACGATCCGGGCAGTGACGTTGCGCAGTCCGCGCCCGCCCGAACCAGTGCCGGTACCGGCGCTATCAGCCTGGGACTCAAAGCCCGGTCCATCGTCGCGGACCGTGAAACGCAGCGTGGCGTCCGCCTCCGATACCTGTACCTGCACCGTCACATGTGCCCCCGGTGCGTGCTTGCGCGCGTTGTTGACCGCCTCGAGGCAACAGAAGTAGACGGCCGCCTCGACTTCCGGCGGGAAGTGGCGGTCTACGGCGATGCCGTGCACCGTGACGACAATCGGCGGGTGCGCGCCGCGCAGATCGGTAGTCAACGCCGCGACGAGTCCGCGCTGGGAAAGCAGGGTCGAACAGACCCCGGTCGCGGTCTCTGCGAGCACGGCCTCCGCGGTGTCGATCTGGGTGGTGAGCTGATCCAGCCGATCCCGCGCCTGGCCGAACTGACCGCACGCGACATCGTGCTGGACGAGGCCCAAAGCGAGCCGCAGCGACACCAGATGGTGTTGTGCGCCGTCGTGCAGGTTCCGCTCCATTGTTCGCCGCTCGCTGTCCATGTCTGCGGCCGCCTGTCGACGGGAGAGCGCGATGTCCTCGGCGTGTGCGAGCGCCGCACGGAGTTGTCTCTCGAGCTCGATCCCCAGCCGGTTCACCTGGAGGATGGCGCTCAGCCTGTCCGCGATGTTCTCCAGCAGGTGACGGCGCTGGGCGCGCAGCCCCGTGACGGCGCTCCAGTTCACCGCAATCGCGCCGATGTCCTCGCCTCCCAACTGGATCGGGAGCACCACGTGTTCGTCGGCTGCGGCGGCACCGTCCGTCCATACGTAGGTTCGGTCCTGCAGCCCGGGATGCAGGACGGTCAGCCGACACGAGCTCGCGCCCAGCCCACGCCCGATGGCCTCGGCGACTGGGGCGAGGTTTGGCGCATCAGCCGACCTGGATGGGGCCGACGCGGATCGGGCCGACGGGGCTCGTGACAGCGCCGTGATGTCGGCCAGCAGGTGGTAAGGCGTCGGCCGCCTTCCGTGCAGTAGCCGGTCCACCAGCCGCGGGACGTGCACGTACAGCGGGAGGAACAGCAGCGCGACAAGCGTTGTCGCGGCGGCCGCAGCCGCCGTCTCGCTACCGGTCAGGCGAGCAGCGGCGGCCCGAATGACCACGTAACCGCACCCTCCGAGCACGATCACGAGGGTGGCCGCCAGACCGCAGCTGAACAGTTGTTCCGCAGTCTCCAACCGATGACGCCGCGTGGCCGTCACGGCGCGACCTGACCTGATCCGACCGAGCTGGATCGCGCTTGTGTCACGTCGTCGACCGGTGGCTCGAGCTGGTCGGGTAACCAGGCTCGGAGCACGGCGCCGCGCGCGCCGTGCTCGGCGAACTCGACGTCACCGCCGAGCGCCGCCAGCCGGTCGACGTCGTCGGTCAGCGCGGCGAGCACGCCCTCGGCCGGTGTGATGAGGGCGGGATCATCGATGCGGACGGCCAGCCGTCCCTGAGCATGCTCGAGATGCACCTGTAATGGCTGCTCAGCCGGTCGGCCAACGAGATGCTGCATCGCTGAGGCCGCCAGGAAGTAGATCCCCGATTCGACCTCCCAGGCCAACCGCCGGGACAGCGTCCCGGATAGCCGCACCGGCCGCGGTAGCTCGGTCGCCAGTTCGTCGAGAGCCCCATAGGGACCCTGATCCCGCAACACTGCCGGGTGCACCCCTCGGGCGATCACGCGAAAGCGCTCGAGCAACTCGTCCAGTCCGGTCCGGGCTCGCTCCAGTGCCTGCTGGGCATGCTCGGCCTGCGGCGTACCGCCGGACAGATGATCCTTGGCCTGGGCGAGTTCGGTGCGTAGCGCGGCGAGCCGGTCGGTCGTCACCTGGGTGAGTTCGGCGATCAGTCGACGACGTTCGACATCCCGCGCGCGAGTCAGCCGTTGCCGGGATGCCTGCAGCTCTGTGGCCAGTTCGTCGGCTCGCCGCACCCGCTGGTGAAGCTCAGCGTTGAGCTGGACACCGCGCAGTAACAGTCCAGCGCCGTCTGCAACGTCATGCATCAAGCGTTTGTCGGCCGGCGTCACCGCAAGCCCCGGCTTCCCGATGGCTAGCGCCGCCCGGAGCACCGACCCGTCAAGCACCGGAACCACGTGGTCCACATCCGGTTGTGCCAGCAGGGCCGCCAGGTTGGCGAGCGAATGCGGTTGCGCGCTCTCAACGGCGGGGTAGGACGCGGCGCTGACCAGCTCGTCCTCCACCGCCAACCAGACGACAGCCCGCGCGGCTCCGGTGCCCTCGGCGAGGACCCGGGCCAGGCCGGGCAGGGACTCGTCCAACGAACCCGCCTGGATCCTGGCGGCGGTGTGCGCGAGGGCGGCGTACGGGGTGGTTATCGAGCGGTGCGCGAGGCCGTGGACCAACCGGTCGATCCGGGGCAACGCGAGTGTGAGCCCCGTTGCACTGACCGCTGCCGCCATGAACGGCAGCAGCACCGCAACCGCCGGGGGTGTGACGACCAGTCCGAGGCCGTCGTCCACAACGGCGAACGCGGCACCCACCAGGCACGCGCCCGTGAGCAGGCGTACCGGCCTCGCTGCGAGCGTCCTGATCATTAGTTCTCAGTTCGCTGCGACCGCAGGTAGGTCAGGACGGCAAGCACTCGCCGGTGGTGCGCGGCCGTGTCGGCATGCAGTCCGAGCTTGGCGAAGATATTCGCGATGTGTTTTTCGACCGCCTTGGGCGTCACGTAGAGCTGTCCGGCGATCCCGTTGTTCGAGCGCCCCTCTGCCATCAACCGCAGCACGTCCAGCTCACGATCCGATAGTGCCGTGATGGCATCCTTCTTGTCACCTCGCGGCCGGTCGACCAGCCGTTTCGCCAGCACCGGCTCGATGACGATCTCGCCGTTGTTGATCCGTAAACATTCAGCCGGTACACGTTGGTGTTCTGGGTGGTGGCATGGTGTGATGACCGGCGGGCTCGTGTCGGCCGGGTGGGTTTATCGTGGGTTGCCTGGTCAGGCGGGGGCAGGGTCCGGGGGCATCCATGGTCGTCCCACGATC
>JAFAUB010000051.1 GCA_019243635.1 Pseudonocardiales bacterium | reverse complement strand
GTAAACATTCAGCCGGTACACGTTGGTGTTCTGGGTGGTGGCATGGTGTGATGACCGGCGGGCTCGTGTCGGCCGGGTGGGTTTATCGTGGGTTGCCTGGTCAGGCGGGGGCAGGGTCCGGGGGCATCCATGGTCGTCCCACGATCGCGTCGTGGAGGACGGTCATCATGTTCAGGCCGTGTTTAGTGGCTGTGGATAAGACGCCGCGGATGGTGTAGCGGTCTTGGGTGCATTTCTCGCTGGTGAGGCGTCCGGAGGTGTTCTGTTGGACTTCGCTGGGTCGGAGGTCGCGTTCGGCCTGGTTGGAGGTGGGTGGGACCTTGAGGTCGTGGGTGAAGCGCAGGACGTCGGCTTCGCGGTCGCGCAGAACCTGGAGCAGGAGGCGGGCCTTGCGCTCGCCGGGGCGGGTGCCGGGGGATGCGGTGTCGGACAGCCCGACGCGCACGCCGTGCCGGAACCGTGTGATCAATTCGGTGCGGATGGTGTCGTCGATCGCGTCACGGCCCTGCTCGCGGGCGAGGTTGGTCTGGTGGACCAGCTCGCGGAGTGCGTCGGTGATCTGGGTGGGCCAGTGCGCGTCGGGGTAGACCTCGGCGGCACCGTTGGTGTCGCCGAGCAGGTGCCGGCAACAGAGTTGGTGGACGAAGTGCCCGAGTTCGGGCGAGTCGTAGTTCTGGTACCGGTCGTGCACGATCACCGAACCGGTCAACTCGGTCAGGACGAATGCCTTGAAGGTGTCCAGGTCGCGGTCGCCCAGTAGGTAATGGGTGTAGAGGTCGGTGGCGGCGACCAGCAGGTATTTCTCGGCTTTCTTCCTGCCGGGCTTGGGGGTCTCGGGCCCGACCCGCAGCGGGGTCTCATCACAGGACACCGCGTGCTCCCGGGTGATCAAGGCGCGGATGCGCTTGTCCGTCTCGCCCAGCAGTCCCGCGACGCGGGTGAGCATGCCGTGCACGAACCCGACTGAGGGCACCGCCCCGGTCAGGGACTGGAGCAGCGCCACGCAGCGGTGCGCGGGGATGAAGTGCACCACCATCAGGTACACGGCGAAGGCCTGCAGGTTCGGGCCATATCCGACGATCCCCGATCGGGCGCCTTCCGGGCGGGTGGCGGTGTGCACCCGCCCGCACCCGCACACCACCTGATGCTGGTCATACTGGGTGACCTTCACCGCCATCCGCGGGACCTCATGCTGCTGGTAACGGTCGGCCACCCCCAGATCCCGCGCGCCAGCCAGGTCATCACCACACTCACAACGCCCCTCGGGGAACCGGTCGGCGCGCTCATCGGGCGTATCCGTCCAGGCCAGATGCGACCCCGGCGCCCCCGGCTGCTTGCCCTTGGACCGTTTGAGTCCGCCACCACCGCGCTTGGTCTCCCGCGGCGGGGTTCTGCCCGGATCATCGTCCTTGGACGGTGGGCTCGAGGAGTTCTTACTGTTCCGCGACAGCAGATGCTCCAGCCTGGCCAGCTTGCCCGCCAGGACCTCGTTGGCCTCGACTAACTCCGCCACCCGCCCGGCCATCGCGGTGATCTGCCCATCCCGCACAGCGATCCGCTCAGCCTGCGCACCCACCAGCGCGATCAGCGCATCGCGCGACATCTCCTCCGGGGCAGGCACCCCGAGATCAGACCGCACCCCAGCCGATCACACCACAACCGACACGCCCGTACCACACACCGTTACATCGAGCCGCGCATCAGCTCGCTCCACGCACCAGGCTGAATGTTTACAACAGCACGTCACACGCTATACACGGTCTGCGACTGACGAACCATTCCTAATGATGCCCGCAGCTGCGCTCCTCATCACCGGTCCGGGGTGAAGTGTCAACTTCGTTCAGCACGTCGATGCCCCCCCTCGCCTGGCACCTGCCCCGGGCCTGCTCCACGGCAAGCCCACCAACGCGACCGAACCCCACTCCGGCTCCTGCCCGCAAGACGACCACCATGGTCATCTCCACCTTATACCTCCCCGGAACAGCCGCCGACGCCCAGCACCAGCACGCACCGGCCGGAGGCGTCGTCTGCGCTGACCGATAGAAGTGCCCCGCAATGACCGGTACCGTCCGGTG
>JAFAUB010000039.1 GCA_019243635.1 Pseudonocardiales bacterium | reverse complement strand
ACACCGAAGATCATCAATCTTGCTCAGGTCGACTGAGTCATTAAACGATCTTGGAACGACCCTGCCCTGCCCCCCGGAACTCACTCAGTTGCTCCACGACCACTTGGCTACCCACGGGACCGACGCTGAGGGCCGACTATTCCGAGGAGTCCGCAGCAAGAGCGAACTGGAGGAGAGCACCTACCATCGGGTCTGGCGCAAAGCGCGAGCCGCCGCGCTCCTGCTGAGGACTTCACCTCACCGCTCGCCCGGCGCCCCTACGACCTGCGCCACGCGGCAGTCTCCACGTGGCTTAACGCAGGCGTGCCCGCGACGCAAGTCGCGGAGTGGGCAGGGCACAGCGTCGCGGTGCTGCTCCAGATCTACGCGAAGTGCCTCGCAGGGCAGGACGAGCTGGCGAGGAAGCGGATCGAGGCCACCCTCCACGAGGCGTAGCCGGGAGCACAACGCGGGCACGTATAGGGCACGAACAGCCGTTGAGCACCGGATTTGGCTGGACACAGCCGGATAACCAGCGAAGGCCCCCTGACCTCATCTAAGCAGGCCAGGAAGCCTTCGACGATGGTAGACAGGGGTGCCCCCGGTGGGATTCGAACCCACACTGCGGCCCTTTTAAGGGACCTGCCTCTGCCGGTTGGGCTACGGGGGCGCTCGCCTAGGGTATCGGTACCAGCCTGGGGCGGATCACGAAGCGGCGTTGGCGCGGACGAAGTCGGCCTTCGGGTCGTTGATCTGGCCCAGCGCCACCACCTCGCGGTGGAACAGCAGGGCAGTCGTCCAGTCAGCCACGATGCGAACCTTGCGGTTGAACGTCGGCATCCGGCTCAGGTGGTAGGTACGGTGCATGAGCCACGCCACGATGCCCTTGAGCCTGACCCCATAGACCTCGGCGACCCCGCGGTACAGGCCCAGGCTGGCCACCGACCCCGCGTACCGGTGGTGGTAGCGCCCCAGCGGCTGGCCACGAAGGTGGGCGATCACGTTGTCGGCAAGCACCCTGGCCTGCCGGACGGCGTGCTGGGCCGACGGGGCGCAGATGGCGTTCGGGTCCTTGGAGGTCAGGTCGGGCACGGCCGCGCAGTCCCCGGCGGAGAAAACCTCCGGGCATCCCACCACCTGCAGGGTCGCCGTGCAGCGCAGCCGCTTGCGGTCATCCAGTGGCAGGTCGGTCTGCCGCAGTACCGGGTTGGCCCGCACCCCAGCGGTCCAGACGATGGTGTCGGCGTCGAACTCGGTGCCGTCGTCGAGGACCACGTGACCGTTCTCCATCGTCGTGACCCGGGTGTTCAGCAAGATCTCGATACCGCGCCCGGTCAGCTCCTTCGCGGTGTAGCGGCCCATTCTCGGGCTGACCTCGGGCATGATCCGGCCGGTGGCCTCGACGAGCACCCAGCGCATGTCCGCCGGCTCGATGGACTCGTAGTAGCGGCAGGCGTAGCGGGCCATGTCCTCCAGCTCGCCGAGCACCTCGATCCCCGCGTATCCCCCACCGATCACCACGAAGCTCAACAGCTTGCGGCGCAGCCGCGGCTCGGCCGTGGCGTCGGCGGCCTCCAGCCGGGACAGCACGTGGTTGCGCAGGTAGATCGCCTCGCCGATGGTTTTGAACGCGATACCGTGCTCGGCGAGCCCGGGAATGGGCAACGTGCGCGCGATCGAGCCGGGCGCCATCACCAGCACGTCGTAGCTGCGCCGCTCGAGCTGCCCGGCGCAGTTCTCGATGGTGGCGAACCGGTGGGCGTGGTCGACACTGGTGACCCGGCCGCCCACGACGTGGCAGCGCCGGAGCACCCGGCGCAGCGGCACGACCACGTGCCGCGGCTCGATCGAACCAGCCGCGGCCTCGGGCAGGAACGGCTGGTAGGTCATCTGCGGCTGCGGGTCCACCACGTGGACCGATGCCTCGCCCCCGGCCAGCTTCGACTGCAGCCCCAGCGCGGTGTACATCCCCACATAGCCCCCGCCGACGATGAGGATGCGCGGCGGGCCCCCTGGTGTGAAACCCATATCAGCAGTATCCCCCCAGCCCGGCCAGTTCGGCCGCGCGGCGCAGCACGTCGACCAGCATCTCCGGGGTGAGCCGGCCGGTGAAGGTGTTCTGCTGGCTGACGTGGTAGCAACCGAGCAGGTGCAGCCCGTCCAGGGCAACCTCGGTACCGTGCCCGAAGCGGGGCCGCGGCGTCGGCACCGCCCAGCCCGCGACGCTCAGCGCGGGTAGGAGTGCCTGCCAGCCGAAACCGCCGAGCACGACCACCGCGCGCAGCGTCGGGCGCAGCAGGTGGAGCTCGCGGACCAGCCAGGGCCGGCAGGTGTCGCGCTCGGTGGGGGTGGGCTTGTTGGCTGGGGGTGCGCACCGGACCGGGGCCGTGATCCGGGTGCGGTGCAGCGTCAGCCCGTCACCGCGGTGGGTGGCGACCGGCCGGTCCGCCAGGCCGACCGCGTGCAGCGCGGCGTAGAGCACATCGCCGGAGCGGTCCCCGGTGAACATCCGGCCGGTCCGGTTGCCGCCGTGCGCGGCGGGCGCGAGCCCGACGATGGCCAGCGCGGCATCAGGCGGACCGAACCCCGGAACCGGGCGCCCCCAGTAGGTCTGGTCACGATAGGCGGCGCGCTTGTCGGTCGCGACCTTCTCCCGCCAGGCGACCAGCCGCGGGCAGGCCCGGCACCGGGTTATCTGCTCGTCCAGGGTGTCCAGGTCATGCGCGTCGCCCATCAGGCCAGGCCGAGCGCGATGCCGTCGAGGATGTCGTGCTCGCTGACCACGAGCTCGGTGATGCCGGCCCGGCTGTGCAGCTCCTCGGCGAGCACCCACACGATGAGCGCACCGCCGGCGATGACGTCCACCCGGCCGGGGTGGATGACGGGGTCGGCGGCCCGCTGCTGACGCGTCGAGGCCAGCAGGTACTCGGCGGTGCCGCGAACCCGGTCCAGCGAGAGCCGGGACAGGTGAGTGCGCTCGGAGTCATAGGCGGGCAGCCGCTGCGCGACGGCGGACAGCGTGGTGACGGTGCCCGCCACGCCGACCCAGGTACGGGCCTGGTCCACCGGCACCTCGGCGAAGGCCTCCCGCAGGGTCCGCGTCGCGAACCGCCGCGCGGCACCGACCTCCTCAGGCGTCGCGGGGTCCGAGTGCAGGTACCGCTCGGTGATCCGGACACATCCGACGTTCACCGACCGTGCCGCCGTCACCTCGGCCCTCCCGGCCTTCCAGGCACCCAAGACCACCTCAGTGGACCCACCACCCACATCGACGACCACGGCCGGCCCGAGCGCGGGGTCCAGGCCACCGACCGCGCCGGTGAACGACAGCCGGGCCTCCTCATCTCCGGTGATCACCTCGGCATCGGTACCGAGGGTCCCCCGGACCATGGTGAAGAAGTCCTCCCGGTTGGCGGCGTCGCGGGTCGCCGAGGTGGCCACCATCCTGACCCGCCGCGCACCCGCGCGCCGCGCGATGGCGGTGTAGTCGGCCAGCGCGACGCGGGTGCGCTCCACGGCCTCCGGCGCCAACCGACCTGTGGCGTCGACGTCCTGGCCGAGCCGGACGATGCGCATCTCCCGACACACATCGACCAGAGCATCACCGGTCACGTCGGCGACAAGCAACCGGATCGAGTTGGTCCCGCAGTCGATCGCCCCCACCCTGACCATCTCCACCTCCGAGCTCCGGCGCATTCAGCGGGCTGAGCGGGGTAACCAGGCACTCTATTACCCCGCTCAGCCCGCTGAATGCGGAACGCAGGGGCCGGGAGTCCACCAGGGGCCGATCTGGGCGAGCACCTCGTCGCCGAAGGGGTTCACGCCGGGGCCGAGGGCAAGGGCGTGCGCGACGTGGACGTGCAGGCACTTCACCCGATCCGGCATCCCACCGGCGCTGACCTGGGTCCCCAACGGTGCCACCGCGTCCCGCTCAGCCAGGTACGACTCGTGCGCGGCCCGGTAGGCCCGCGCGAGCTCGGGATCCCTAGCGAGCCGGTCGGTCATCTCCCGCATCGCGCCGCTGGCCTCGATCCGCGCCACCTGCCCGGTCAGCCTGCCGCAGGTCAGGTAGTACAGCGTGGGGAACGGGGTGCCGTCGGCGAGCCGGGGATGGGTCCGCACCACGCTGGGCAGCCCACAGCCGCAGCGGTGCGCGACCGACCGCAGCGCCCTCGGCGGGCGACCCAGCTGGGCCGCGACGGCCTCCCAGTCGGCGCGGTCCACATCCGGGCGGCCCACCGGCTCACCCATTGTTGATCGACTTCCAGAGCCGGCCGTACCACGGCTGGGTGGACGTCTGGCCACTGCTGGGACCGGCAGCGCCGGTCGGGCCGGGGGGAAGCTGCACCAGGTACGGCGCCTGCCCGGGGAGCACGTAGCGCAACCGCTCACGGGCCTGGGTCTCGACCTGCGCCGGATCGGCCAGCAGGCCGCGGCGGCGCACCAGCTCCGCGATCTTGTCGGCCAGCATGTGCTGCCGCTCGTACACCGCCGCCAGCTCGGCGCGTTGTCCCAGGTAGTTGCGCAGCGGCACCGCCACGCTCAGCACCAGCACGCAGACCAGCGCGGCGAGCAGCGCGGCCCGGCGCCCCGAGGTGACGCCCAACGCGTGGCCGATCCGCACCGGGTCTAGCCTTCCGGAGCGGACCGGGCGAACGCCAGGTCCCCGGCGTAGCGAGCCGCGTCCCCGAGGGTCTCCTCGATACGCAGCAGCTGGTTGTACTTGGCCACCCGCTCCGACCGGGCCGGGGCGCCGGCTTTGATCTGCCCACAGCCGACCGCCACCGCCAGGTCAGCGATCGTGGTGTCCTCGGTCTCGCCGGAGCGGTGGCTGATCATGCAACGGTACCCGTGAGACTGGGCGAGCGCCACGGCGTCCAGGGTCTCCGACAGTGTGCCGATCTGGTTGACCTTCACCAGCAACGCGTTGGCCGCCCGGCGGGTGATGCCCTCCTCCAGCCGCTCCGGGTTGGTCACGAAGAGATCGTCACCGACGATCTGCACCCGAGCGCCGAGCTCGGCGGTGAGCCGCGCCCAGCCATCCCAGTCGTCCTCGGCCAGCGGGTCCTCGATGGACACCAAGGGATAGGCGTCGAGCAGCTCGGCGTAGTAGGCGATCATCTGCTCGGCGTTGCGGGCGCTGCGCTCGAAGGTGTAGGCGCCGTCGGCGAAGAACTCGGTGGCGGCCACGTCCAGCGCGAGCGCGATGTCCCGGCCGAGGGTGAAACCGGCCTTGTCCACCGCAGTGGCGATCAGGTCCAGCGCGTCGGTGTTAGCCGGGAGGTCGGGCGCGAAACCACCCTCGTCCCCCAGCCCGGTGGGTAGCCCGTTGGCCTTGAGTACCGACTTCAGTGCGTGGTAGACCTCAGAACCCCAGCGCAGCGCCTCACGAAACGAGTCCGCGCCGACCGGGACGATCATGAACTCCTGGACGTCGACTCCGGTGTCGGCATGCGCACCGCCGTTGAGGATGTTGAGCATGGGTACCGGCAGCACATGCGCGTTCACGCCGCCGATGTAGCGGAACAGCTCCAGGCCGCTGGACTCGGCGGCCGCCTTCGCGACCCCCAGCGAGACCCCGAGAATCGCGTTGACGCCCAGCCGGGACTTGTCGGGGGTGCCGTCCAGGTCGACCAGCTTCTGGTCCACCACGCGCTGCTCGATCACCTCGACGCCGATGAGCTCGGGGGCGATCTCATCCAGTACCGTGGCCACCGCGCACTCCACGCCTTTGCCCTGGTAACGCTGGGGGTCACCGTCCCGCAGCTCCACGGCCTCGTGGCGCCCGGTGGACACTCCGGAGGGCACTGCGGCATGGGCCACCGTGCCGTCGTCAAGGGCGATCTCAACCTCGACGGTGGGGTTGCCGCGCGAGTCCAGGATCTCGCGGGCTCCGATGTCCTCGATGACGGCCACAGAGATACGCTCCTTGTCGGTTCTGGGTCAGTACCGTCGGTGTGACAACGACAGCCGCTGGCTGAGCCAGCCTACCCGCAGCCCACCCGACTGAACCGCATCGAGGGGCCTTCCTCGGCTACCCGGATAAACGGCCGGTAATGTTCAGGTGACGCCCTGGGCGTTCTGGGCATAACGCTGGGCGAAACCGTAGACCTCTTGGGCGTAGTCGAGGGAATCATTGTAGGACAGGATCGCTCGCAGCCAGCCGTCACCGGAGCCCAGGTTTCGGTTGTCCGCGCACAGGTACTGCGCCGCAGCCAGGGAGGCATCGTCGATGTTCTGCGGGTCGGTGATCCCGTCCCCATTCCCGTCAGCCCGCCACTTGGCCCAGGTGGAGGGGGTGAACTGGAAAGGCCCGACAGCGTGGTCCCACACCTTGTCGCCGTCGAGCAGGCCGTTGTCGGTGTCGGCGATGGCCTTGACCCCGGGCGCGCCGTTCAGCGCTATCCCGATGATCGGCGACGAGGGCCGACCGTCGGGTAGCAGAGTGCGACCCTCGAAGCCACCGTGCTTGGACTCGACCGCCGCGATGGCGGCCAGGGTGACCCAGGTGATGCGGCAGTGGGGCTGGGTCGCGGCCATCACGGCATGGGCGTTCGCGTAGGCCTCCAGCGCGCGCTGCGGGATGGTGGTGACGAGGGACATCCGGGTGGCCCAGTCGGCGAACGCCAGCTGGGGCGCCACCGAGCGCTGGGGAGGCGCGGGGATCCGCACCGGGATGGTGACGGCCTGGTGCATCGGCGCAGCAGCGTGCTGGGGCGCGCCGACAGCCTCGCCGACGGGCTGCACGGCGGGCTCCGGAACGTCGGGCAACGCGGCGGGCGCGGCCATCGCCGCCGGCGCGGGGGTGAGGAGCCCTCGGTCGGGCAACGGAGCGGCTACCGCACCCAGACCCGCCAGGAGCAGGCCCGCACAGGCCAGCGCACCGCCCGACAACACCCCCCGCAGCAGGTACTGCGACGCTCGGGGCAACCCTCGACTCATACCAGAGATCAACGACGAGCGCGCTACGGAGATACGCCCGGCCAGTGCTCCCGCCACTGCCCGGCGGTGAGCTGATCGGCGTCCAACCCGGCGGCCCGAGCGGAGCGCTGCGCGGCGCGCACGTCCTGGGCGAACCGCCGGGCCACCCGACGCAGCGCGGCCTCGGGATCCTCGCCGGCCAGCGTCGCCGCGGCGGACAGCGCGAACAACGACGTGCCGCTACCACCGTCGCTACCGGGTAGCAGATCCGCCGGAAGCGCCGCCTTCGTCGCCCGGGACACCAGCTTGGCCACCAGCGCCACGGCCGGCTGGCTCAGCGCGACCCCGTCGACGCTCGACTCGCGGCGCTTCTCGGCGCGTTTGAGCTGCTCCCAGCGGAGCTCCTGCTCAGCGGCGGTGAGCACCTGCTCGCTGCCCGCGAAGACGTGCGGATGCCTGGTGACCACCTTGGCCACCAGCCCGGTGGCCACCGCGTCGATGTCGAAGCCCTCCGGCGTCTCCTGCGCGACCCGGGCGTGAAAGAGCACCTGCAGCAGCACATCGCCGAGCTCCTCACGCAGCGCACCGGTGTCACCGTCCTCCAGTGCCTGGTACAGCTCGTAGGCCTCCTCGATGAGGTAGGGCATCAGCGAGCGGTGGGTCTGCTCGGCGTCCCATGGGCAGCCACCCGGGGACCGCAACCGGTCCATCACCGCGACGGCATCCAGCAACGCCGCCCCCGCGGGCTCAGGAGTGGTCAGCACGGTGGCACCGGTGGCCACCCAGCTGGCCGCCACACCGGTCCTGGGATCCAGGGTGAGCAGCAGCCCCCGCACGGCGTCACCGACCGGATGCGCCCCGCACAGCCGCGCCAGCTCAACCGGTACGTCGGTGTCGGCGTGCAGGGCCGCCCCGTCCCGCAGCAGGCGGGCCGCCACCGCCGGAAGCACCGCGCCGAGCCGGGGGGACAGCCTGACGACCACCGGCTCGCGGAGCAGCCTCACGCGAGGGGGGAAGCGCGTAACGGCGCGATGAAGCCGCCGGTCTCGTTCACATCGGAGACGACCTGCAGGTTCACCGGGTCCCAGATGCCGTAGCGGGGGGACAGCCGCACTCCCTCCCGCGCACCCACCCGGCTCAGCTGGTGCAGGCCGATGGCCTCCAGCACGGTGGGGTCGATCGCGTCGACGGGGGGCGCGTGCTCGGACGGCTGGACACCGCGGTCGGTCCGGTTCCTGACCACCATGACCACCCAGGGCTTGGTGTCCTCGAGTTGGAAGGCCACTACCGTGCCCTCGGCGACGCCGAACGCCGGGGTGGTGGCGAAGATCGGGTCGTCCCCGGCGACGATCCGCTTGTCGAGCTCGGCGTCCTTCCCGGCGCGCACGTCGGCTGCTATCGACCGGCGAGCCCGCGTGGACCCGTCCTGGGCGAGCTCCGCCACCCGCTGTTCGGCGGCGGTTCGGGTGTCGGCGGTGGTGTAGTCGACGGTGATCGCGCTGGTGCGCACGACGGCGCGGCCCAGCGCGGCCATGAGCAGCTGGTCGGCGGCCCGCTGCCGGTAGGACTTGGCGTCGAAGATCGTCCCCTTGGACGCGGCCTCGGCGCCGCCGAGCGCCTTGACCAGCCGGTTCACCTGGGCCTGGTCGACGGTCACGCCGGCCCGCCGCGCGGCGGTCTCGAGCAGCTGGTGCCTGATCCGGACGGTGACGATCTTGCGCGACACATCGCCGAGCTGGTGGCCCGCCTCCAGCTGGGCACGGACCTGTGGGCTCTCCTTGGCCAGCACTGTCATGAGCTGACCGTGCACCTGCGCCGTCGGGATCTCGACACCATCGACGAACGCGGCGGCACCGAGCCGGCTGGAGCCGAAGCCGCAACCACCGACCAGCAGCCCCGCGACAGCGACCCCGGCGGCGGCACGCAGGACCCTTCGCACGGGCACTACCCTCTCACGCCGCCGAGCACCGCGGTGACCAGGTTGGTGCACCAGTCGAGCAGCTCCCGGTCGCGCAGCGGCGGGGCACCGATACCGCCGGAGCCATCGCTGGGTCTGGGCACGGACAGGGTCTGGCCGGCGGCCCGGTACGCCGCCTGGGGGTAGAGCCGGTTCAGGCGCACCACCTGGGAGTCCCGGAGCGTCACCGGAGCGAACCGCAGCCTGGGGCCCTGCAGGGTCACCTCCGCCACCCCGTGCGCCCGGCACACCTGACGGAAGCGCGCGACGTCCAGCAGGGTCACCACGGCGGGCGGCAGGGCGCCGTAGCGATCGCGCAGCTCATCGGTGATGGCGTTGAGCGTCTCGGCGTCCATCGCCTCGGCGACCTTGCGGTACGCCTCCAGCCGCAGCCGCTCCCCGGGGATGTAGTCGTGCGGCAGGTGCGCGTCCACCGGCAGCTCCACCCGTACCGGCGCGGGCCCGGGCGCGCCGTCGGTGCCGCCGGCGCCGGCCACCCGGCGGAACGCCTCGACGGCCTCGCCGACCAGCCGGATGTAGAGGTCGAAACCGACTCCGGCGATGTGCCCGGACTGCTCACCGCCCAGAATGTTGCCCGCACCGCGGATCTCCAGGTCCTTCATCGCCACAGCCATGCCCGCGCCCAGCTCGGCGTACTGGGCGATGGTGGACAAGCGGTCGTGCGCCGTCTCGGTCAGCGGCGTCTCGGGCGGGTAGAGGAAGTAGGCGTAGCCACGCTCCCGGCCGCGCCCGACCCGCCCACGCAGCTGGTGCAGCTGCGCCAGGCCGAGCAGGTCACCACGCTCCACGATCAGCGTGTTGGCGTTGGAGATGTCCAGCCCGGTCTCGACGATCGTGGTGCACACCAGCACGTCGTGCTCGCGCTCCCAGAACCCGGCGACGGTGCGCTCGAGCTGGTCCTCGTTCATCTGCCCGTGCGCCACCGCCACCCGGGCCTCGGGCACCAGCTCGCGGATCGCTCGGGCGGCCTTGTCGATCGAGGACACCCGGTTGTGCACGTAGAAGACCTGCCCGTCGCGCAGCAGCTCGCGGCGGATCGCGGCACCGACCTGCTTGTCGTCGTAGGCCCCGACGTAGGTCAGCACCGGGTGGCGTTCCTCGGGGGGGGTGAGGATGGTCGACATCTCGCGGATGCCGGCCAGGCTCATCTCCAGGGTCCGAGGGATCGGGGTGGCGGACATGGTGAGCACGTCGACGGCGGTGCGCAGGGCCTTGATGTGCTCCTTGTGCTCGACGCCGAAGCGCTGCTCCTCATCGACCACCACCAAGCCGAGATCCTTCCACCGCACCCCTGGCTGCAACAGCCGGTGGGTGCCGATCACGATGTCCACCGAGCCCTCAGCCAGACCGCGCAGCACCTCCGACGCGTCGCCGGGGTGGGTGAACCGGGACAGCCCGCGCACCGTGACCGGGAACGAGTGCATCCGGTCGGAGAAGGTCTGCAGGTGCTGCTGGGCGAGCAGGGTGGTCGGCACCAGAACGGCCACCTGCTTGCCGTCCTGCACGGCCTTGAAGGCGGCCCGCACGGCGATCTCGGTCTTGCCGTAGCCGACGTCACCGCAGACCACCCGGTCCATCGGGACACCCCGGCACATGTCCGCCTTGACCTCGTTGATCGCGGCGAGCTGGTCGGGCGTCTCGGTGTAGGCGAAGGCGTCCTCCAGCTCGGCCTGCCACGGGGTGTCCGGGCCGAACGCGTGCCCCGGGGAGGACTGTCGAGCCGCGTACAGCTGTACCAGCTCAGCGGCGATCTCCTTGACCGCCTTGCGGGCCCGGCCCTTGGTCTTGGCCCAGTCCGACCCCCCCAGCTTGTTCAGCGTCGGCAGCTCGCCCCCGACGTATCGGCTCACCTGGTCGAGCTGGTCGGTGGGGATGTACAGCCGGTCCCCCGGGTGGCCCCGCTTGCTGGGCGCGTACTCCACCAGCAGGTACTCCCGGGTGGACCCCCCGACGGTGCGCTCGACCATCTCCAGGAACCGGCCGATGCCGTGCTGCTCGTGCACCACGTGATCGCCGCCGCGCAGCGCCAGCGGGTCCACCGCGTTGCGACGGCGGACCGGCATCCTCGACAGCTCCCGGCTACCGGTGCCACCGCGGGCGCCGGTGACGTCCGCTTCGGTGAGCACCGCCAGCCCCAGCGCGGGAACCGCGAAGCCGTCCTCCAGGGTGCCGCGGACCACCGTGACGGTGCCCGCGTCGGGTGGCTGGAACAGCCCGTCGACGGCGTGCACCACCGGCACCTCGGCGTCGCGCAGCTGCTCGCAGGCACGCTGTGCGGTGCCCGCGCCGGGCACCACCAGGATCGCCGCGCCGCCGGTGGCGGTATGCGCCCGCAGGTCGGCGAAGGCGCGCGTCACGTCACCGTGATAGGACCGCGCGGGGATGATCCGCAGCCGCAGCGGGCCGTGGGCGTCGGTGGTCAGCGGGCTCAGCGTCCACCACGCCAGCCCGGTGCCGAGGGCGTGCTCGGCGACCTCGCCCAGGTCGCGGTAGGCCGAGGCGGACAGGTCCAGCGCCGCGATGTCGACCGGGGCCTCGCCACCACCCGCAGCGACCATCCAGGACGCCTCCAGGAACTCCTGCCCGGTGCGCACCAGGTCAGCGGCCCGGGCCCGGATCCGTTCCGGATCGGCGAGCAGCACGTGAGTGCCCGTCGGCATCACGTCGGTGAGCAGCCGGAGCTCCTCACCGGCCAGCACCGGGATGAGCGACTCCATGCCCTCGGCCGGAACGCCGGAGGCGACCTTCTCCAGCAGCTGCGCGACCGGCCCGGCCGGGGCCTGCCCGACGAGTCGCGCCGCAGCGGCCCGCACCCCCTCGGTGAGCAGCAGCTCCCGGCACGGTGGCGCATCCAGCTCGGCAGCGGGCGCCAGGGTGCGCTGGTCGGCGAGGGCGAACGAGCGGATCTCGGAGACCTCCTCGCCCCAGAACTCCACCCGCACCGGATGGTCGGCGGTGGGCGGGAAGACGTCGACGATGCCGCCGCGGACCGCGAACTCGCCGCGCCGGTCGACCATGTCGACCCGGGTGTACGCCAGATCCGCCAGCCGAGACAGCACGCCGTCGAAGTCGTGCACCTGCCCGACCCGCAGCCGCACCGGGGCGATCTCTCCCAGACCGGCGAGTATCGGCTGGATCAGCGACCGCACGCCGGTGACCACCACCCGCAGCGGGCCGGTGGAGGTCTCGCCGGACTCCTCGGGATGGGCCAGCCGGCGCAGCACCGCCAGCCGCCGCCCCACGGTGTCGGCCCGGGGGGACAGCCGCTCGTGCGGCAGTGTCTCCCAGGAGGGCAGCTCGGCGATCATCCCGGCGCCCAGCACGTCGGCCAGCTCGGCGGCCAGCTCACCGGCTTCCCGGTCGGTGGCGGTGACGGCCAGCACCGGATGCCCCGCGCGGGCCAGCGCGGCCGCGACCAGCGGGCGGGTCGCGGGCGGCCCGTGCAGCTCCAGCTCGGGGACGCCGGCCCGGCCGACCAGCTCCCGCAACGACGGTTCCGGCAGCACCGCCTCGAGCAGACCGGACAGGTGAGCGGGTGTGGTCGGTAGCGCGGTCGCTACAGGCACCGTGGTGAACCTTTCGGCGGCGACGTTGTTCGGGCGGCGACGTTGTTCGGACGCAGACGTGGTCGACGCGGAACGGACCCCTGCCCGGGACGGGACCGGCGCGCGAGGGTCGTGGCCCTACGATACCGATCCGGACTCGTCCTCGACCGCCCAGGGTCGGTAGCGGCAGGCAGGCGCGGCGAGCGGGGTCGGTAGTCCTCGAAGAACATATTAGGTGCCAGGTCCGGCGACCTCGGTAACCGATTCGCCGTGTCGCGTTGTATGCTGAAGGCAGCCAATCGCATATCACGGTTTTTCTGCGCCGACATACCCTGTACCGACAACTTCTGCGCCGACCATACCCTGTACCGACATACTTCTGGGCCGACCATACTTTGGGGACTCGATCCGACATGACCAGCATCGTGCTCGGCGACGACCACGCGGTGTTCGCGGAATCACTGGTCTCGGTACTGGCCAGGCAGGGGTTCCGAGTACCGGCGCTCGCCCGAAGCCTCACCGGGACGATCGAGGCGGTCCACCATCACCGGCCCGATATCTGCCTGCTGGGTCGGCGCTTCTCCGATGGCGACGGAGTCGGCGCGATCTGTCACATCATCGCGGTGAGCCCGGCGACCCGAATAGTCATCCTCGCGGCCGACGGTGATACCGACGCGATGCGCAAAGCCGTCCGGCTGGGGGCCGCCGGCTACGTGCCCAAGACATGGGGCGTCCGCAGACTGGTCCACGCGCTGGGACGGGTCATCGACGGGGCGGTCGTACTGGACGCACCCCGGGCGGGCGGCGGACGGTCCGACGTCTCCGAAGCGCGCCGGCTCGCGGCTCACCTGACGGCCCGCGAGCGGGAATGCCTCGCCTTGCTCGTCGAGGGGCTCGACACCCCGGCGATGACACTGCGCCTGGGCGTCTCGACCACCACCGTGCGAAGTCACGTGCAGGGTCTGCTGACCAAGCTCGGAGTGCACTCCCGACTCGAGGCCGCCACCTTCGCGGTGCGCTACGACCTCGTCGATCACGACCAGCACGGCCCGGAGGGCCGTACGAGGACGGGGTAGCCGTGAGCGCGACGATGCGGCTGGGCACGGTTCGCGGTGTGGTCCCGATCCGGGTACTGCTGGTCGACGACCAGCAGATGCTGGTCGAGGCGCTCGCGGCCAGGCTGTCCGCCACAGCCGACCTCGTCGTGGTCGGGCACTGCGCGACGCGAGACCCCGAACCCGATGTGCTCGCCACCGCGGCGCGCCCGGACGTGATCACCATTGAGGTCGCGCAGGCCCACGATGCGGCCACACCGCTGAGGCGCTTCCGCGCGGCATGGCCGCCCGCGCGCGTCGTGGTCCTCACCGCGAGCCGTGACCCTGAGCAGGCGCTCGACGCCGCGCGGGCGGGAGCCGACGGGTGGGTGTCGAAGGAGTCCTCGGTCGAGGCACTCGTCCACGCACTGCGGTGCGCTGGTCAGGGCCAGGCCTGCTTTCCTCCCGAGCAGCTGGGCCACGTCCTGCGGGAGCTGCGGGCCGATGTCGGGCGGGCGCAGCGCCGCGAGGGACCGCTGGAGAGCCTGACCCCCCGGGAGCGCGACGTGCTGGTGTGCCTGGCGCGGGGGCACCGCCCGGCGGAGATCGCCGAGGAGCTCGGGATGTCGGTGAACACGGTCCGCACCCACATCAACAAGATCTTCGCGAAGCTGAGCGTGCACAGCCGGCTGGAGGCCGTCACGGTGGCGAGGGAGGCGCTCCGCCACACCCGGGTCGGTTCCCGCCATGCGTGAGCCTCCGGTGCTGATGTACCACTCGGTCGCGCCGTACGACCAGGACCCCCACCTCGTGACCGTGCGCCCCGCCCGGTTCGAGCAGCAGCTGCGCTGGCTGCGCCGGCGGGGCCTACGGGGCACCTCGATGCGCGAGCTGCTGGCGGCCCGGCGCGACGGTACCGACCGGGGTCTGGTCGGCCTCACCTTCGACGACGGCTACGCCGACTTCTGCGAGTACGTGCTGCCCGCGCTGGCGCGGTTCGGCTTCACCGCGACCGTGTTCGTGCTCGCCGACCTGCTCGGTGGCACCAACTCCTGGGACGCGGCGGGTCCCCGCAAAGCCCTCATGACGGCCGAGGAGATCCGGCACGCGGCGGCCGGTGGCATGGAGATCGGCTCGCACGGTCGGCGGCACGTGTCGCTGACCTCGAGGGGCGACGGCGATGTCCTGACCGCTGAGGTCGCGGGGAGCCGGGCGGTCCTGCGGGAGGTGTCCGGTCAGGAGGTAGCGGGCTTCTGCTACCCCTACGGGCACCTGGACGAGCTGACCGTGGGCGCGGTGCGGGCCGCCGGCTACGACTACGGATGCGCGATCTGGCGCTCGCGGCTGACCGGCCCGCACGCCCTGCCACGGACCTACATCGGGGACCGTGACGGGTCGCTGCGACTGCTCGCCAAGTGGTACCGGCACCACCTGCGCCGGTGAGTCCCCTGAGCGTGCTGCACGCGGCCCAGCCCACCGGCGCCGGGGTGGCCCGCTACGTCGCGACCGTGGCCGCCGACCAGCTCACCCGAGGCTGGCGGGTCGTGGTCGCCTGCCCTTCCGGCGGGCACCTCGCCGCCGAGCTGGGCGCACGCGGGGTGGCGCGGCTGCACTGGCCCGCGACGCGGTCCCCCGGCGTGGACACCGTGGCCGAGACGCGGCGGCTGCGCCTGCTGGTCAGGGCGGTCCAGCCCGACGTGGTGCACCTGCACTCGGCGAAGGCGGGGCTGGCCGGGCGGCTCGCGATGCGAGGGGCGCGCCCCACGCTGTTCCAACCGCACGGCTGGTCCTGGCTGGCGGCTGGGGGCGCGACCGGGCGCGGTGCGCTGGCCTGGGAACGCCTCGCGGCGAGGTGGACCGACCTGGTCGTGTGCGTCGGCGAGGGTGAGGCCGCGCACGCCCGTCACCGGCGGGTGGGCGCCCGCCACGTCGTCATCCGCAACGGCGTCGACCTCGTGAGCTTCACGCCGGCCGGCCAGCGGGCGCGCGCCGCCGCCCGGGACCGGCTGGGGGTGGGCGCACAGGCTCCACTGGCGGTGTGCCTTGGCCGGGTCACCCGGCAGAAGGGTCAGGACGTGCTGCTCACGGCGTGGCCCCAGGTGCGGCGACGCTGCGCGGGAGCGCAGCTGTGCATCGTCGGTGACGGCGACCTGCTGCCCGCACTGCGTGGCTGCGCCCCACCCGGCGTACGCTTCGTGCCACCCGTCGCCGACCCCCGACCCTGGTACGCGGCGGCCGACGTGGTGGTCCTGCCATCCCGCTGGGAAGGCCTGTCGCTGACCCTGCTGGAGGCGCTGGCCAGCGGGTGCTCCGTGGTGGTCTCCGACATCCCCGGCCTCGCGGAGGCCATCACCCCCGGCGTGGGAGCCCGGGTACCGGTCGGCGACACCCACGCGGTAGCCGGGGCCCTCACGCGACGCCTCGCCGACGCCGACCTGCGCTCCACCGAGGGACAGGCCGCCGCACTGGCCGCGAAAGCCTTCGACGTGCGCCACACCCACGACCGGCTCGCCACCATCACCGCCCAGCTCGCCCGACGTCGATGAACTGGTGTCGATAGCCCGGTGGACCGACGGCCCAACCTTTCTTCTCCTTGAGCATTCTCCGCACGGAAGGGATGACCTCGTCGATTCCCGCAGGCTGAAGCTTCAACTGCTCTTCGGGGCTTTCCTCGTTCGACTGACACCGTCGAGGCTTTACCCTGACAGGTCGGCGGTCGGCGAAGGGCGGGCGGGGTGAACGGCCAACGCGTCGGGTACGGACGGGTAAGCAGCCTGGACCGAAAACCGGTACGGCAGCTTGACGACGTCGCGCTGGACCGGTCCTTCACCGACAACCGCGTCGGGCAGGGACACCCGAGACCAGCGCTGGAAGCGCTGCTGGACCACACGCACACGCTGCGGACCCGGCCGTCGGCGAGGTACCCGGAAAGATCCAGGCGGCGCGGGTGATGGGCTGACCGCGCCGTTCACACTGTGAGGAGGGAGAACATGGACCGTCGCGCATTCCTCGTCACCGGAACGGCTGCGCTGACCGCATGTTCGGTGCCGGGCGCCGCTGGCACAGCACAGGTCCCCGGAACGGCCCCCACTGGGGTGGTGCCCGACTGGGAATGGGTGCGGGCGCAGTTCGATCTCGCACCCGACTACATCCATATGAGCAGTTTCTTCCTCGCCTCCCATCCACACGGCGTTCGGGAGGAGATCGAACGGCACCGAAGGACGATCGACCGGAACCCCTTCCTGGCCGTGCACAACCAGTCCGACATGCCGGCCACGATCGCGGCGGCAGCCGCCGAGTACCTGGAGGGGCGTCCCGAGGAGGTGGCGCTCACGGGCAGCACCACCATGGGGTTGGCGTTGATCTACCACGGCCTGCCGCTGCGCGCCGGGCAGGAGGTGCTCACCACCACGCACGACCACTACTCCCATCACGAGTCCATCCGCTTAGCCGCCGGCCGCGCCGGAGCGACCGTTCGCAAGATCGCGCTCTACGACGAGCCGGCGGCCGCGGCCCAGGACGAGATCGTTGATCGCCTGCGCCGCGCGCTGCGGCCGCGGACCCGCGTGGTGGGGCTCACCTGGGTGCACTCGGGCACGGGTGTGAAGCTTCCGCTGCGCGCGGTCGCCGCCGCGCTGGCCGAGCGCAACGCGAGCCGACCCGACGGCGACCGCGTGCTGCTGGTGGTGGACGGCGTGCACGGGTTCGGCGTGGAGGACGAGGCGGTCGCCGCCATCGGCCTCGACTTCTTCGCCGCCGGCACGCACAAGTGGATCCTGGGACCGCGCGGTACGGGCGTCATCTGGGGGCGCGACGGACGCTGGGCCGACATACAGCCCACGATCCCCGCTTTCCAACATGAGCTGTCCGTTGCCTGGATACAGAACAGGCCCCCAGCGGGGCCGACACGCGCCACCTGGGTCACACCCGGGGGGTTCAAGGCATTCGAACACCTGTGGGCGCTACCGGCCGCGTTCGCATTCCACCACCAGCTCGGCCGCGCGCGGGTGGCCGAGCGCATCCACCAGCTCAACACCCAGTGTAAGGACGGTCTGGCCGCCATGAAACACGTCCGGCTGCACACGCCGCGCAACCCGCAGCTGTCCTCGGGGCTCGTCTGCTTCGAGGTGGACTCGATGACTCCCGAGGCCGCCGTGGCCCGCCTGCTGCAACGACGCGTTGTGGCCTCTGCGGCGCCTTACGCGACGTCCTTCATACGGCTGGCGCCGAGCCTCGTGAACTCACCGGCCGACGTCGACACGGCCCTGGCCGCCGTGCGATCGCTCGCCCCCGGCTGATCAGCCCGCTGGGGACGTCGTGCCGCGGACAAGAGTACCCCGCACGGGATGGGCTCAGCCGTCGGGCTAGCTTTCGTGGCGATGTCTTTGTCGGTGGGTCGCGGTTGGCGGAACCTGCTGGCGACCGTGCCGGCGGTCGCGGCGATGGTCGCGACGACCATCGGGGCGGGACTTCCAGCCCGCATCGAGCCGTCGATTTCGCACGACTTCCCCGACCCGACGGTCCTGTCGGTTGGCGGCACCTACTACGCCTACTCCACGGCCAGCCGCTATGGAGGGAGAACCTTGCACGTTCCGGTGCGGCGCTCGACTCGCTTGACCGGTGGCTGGAGCCATGCCCGTGATGCCCTGCCCGAGTTGCCGGCGTGGGTGGATACGACCGCTCCCGGTGAGGGCAGCGTGTGGGCACCGGCGGTCACCGCCCGCGGCGACGACGGTTACCTGCTGTACTTCACCGCCCGGTCGGCGAGCCGGCGTGCCCAGTGCATCGGGGTCGCGTGGGCGTGGGCGCCGGAGGGTCCGTTCCACCCGGTCGGATCGCACCCGCTGGTGTGCCGGCCCGGGGATACCGGTGCCATCGACCCCAAGCCATTCACCGACACCGACGGCCGGCACTACCTGCTCTACAGCGCCACCCGCCGGGGTAACGCCACGATCTGGCTGCAACGGCTGACCGCCGACGGCACCGACACGATCGGCCACCGGCGGGCGGTGATCCGGGCGGACCGGGCCGATGAAGACCACGTCGTGGAGGCGCCGGCGATGCTCCGCCATGGCGGCAGGTATGTGCTGTTCTACTCGGCGAACGCCTACCACGGCGGCCGCTACTTCATCAACTACGCCACCGCGGACGCGCTGTGCGATGAGTTCGTCAAGCACCACGGACAGTTCCTCAACCAGCACACGTTTGATGACGCGTATCTGAACCCGGGCGGCCAAGACGTGCTGCACACCCACCGGCACGATTTTCTGGTCTTCCACGCCTACACCACCCCCACCCACCGCGCCATGTTCGTGGTGGGGCTGGGCTGGGACCACCACGACCACCCGAGGGTCGTTCTGCTCGGTGACCGCCATCAGCACCACCGCCACAACATCCGGATCCTGCCCCCGGATCGAAGAGAGGTCCACGGTCGCGGGCCAGCTGCAGGGATGCACAACCCAACGCGGCCAACCGGTCAGGCCGGCGGGGCGTTCCCTTGCCCATGATCAAGGCGGTCTTGGCTTGCGCGTCGAGGTCGGGGATGTCATCCGCCGGTCGGACTTCCGCAGGGCTTCTGGGCGCGCGAGTGGAGGAGGTCGGCTGGGCCGATTGCTTAATGCAACAGTGCCCGCTAAGTTGTCGTGGAGGGAACGCGCCGGGTGGAGGACATCGCAGCCGATGAGGCTCGCGGTCGCCGGCCGACGGTGTTGCGGGCGCAGACCACGCTGAACCACTGAAAGACGGGGACACATGGACGTCGTTGGCTACTTCGCAGCAGTACTGGCAGCGATCATCGTCCTTGGCCTGCTCACTCTCGGGCTTCTCTCGTTATCAGATTTCCGCCGCTACCTGCGTATGCGCAGAATGTGACCGGCGACCCACCTCGAAGCAGAGGTTTCCCCTGTCTTAGGGGCATGGAAGTTCTCGGATGAGCGGCGTTGCGGTGTCTGCACCGAGGTCTGTTGTCGCCGGTTCCACCTCCCCAGCCCTCGAGGTCGAGGGGATGCCCGCAGGTGGCCGTGGACAGGGCACGCCCGAGGTGCGCGGCGACGTCGAGTACCCGCCCCGCCTCAACGCGGGGTGAGTTTGACCTCGGTGCCCGCCGCCGGATGGCCGAGCAGCGCGGCGGCGCTGGCGCCGCGGGCGAACACCTCATACCAGATGATGTCCCCGACGGGGGTGCGCCACCCGGAGCTTCCGGGCGCGAACGACGTCTGCCCGGCCGGCACCTCGAACGTGCCGTCACTGACGGTCGCCTCGACGCCGCGGTCACCGACCTGTACCCACACCCGGGTACCTGAGGGCGCCGGCGGCTGCGACCAGGTGGTCTTCAGGTTGCCGTAGCCGCGGGAAGACATCACGGGAGCGAAACCGGGAGCTCGACTCCGGCACCCGCACCTCACGCAACGGGGTGCCGGCCGGACGCAGAAAGGAGAACGTGTACCGGGAGTTCGGCGCGACCACCAGCACGCCCGCCGAGGTGCGGCCGGCGACGAGCCACTCACCCTCGTTGTCCGGCTGCGGGTCGTTCTCGTCCTCACGCGGCGCGACATTGGAGTACCGGCGCGCCCCGACGGGGGCGGACCCAGCGGACGCCTCGGTCATTCACCGAGATCGGAGAAATCTGTGCCGGGTGCCGCGCGAGAGGCCGGGACGCTGGTGCCGGGCCGGGTGACGCTGCGGCCGGGAGGAACCTGCCGTCCCCGACCCGATCCCGTGGCGCCTGCCGGCCGGACCGGCGCGGGCTGCGGCCGGCCGAGCCATCCACCGAACGACGTAGGCGACCTCCCCTCGATGACGGAGGACCCAGCGCCCCGCTGATGCGACCGTCGGCATAGCACGGATCCACAGTCGGGGGGAATTGTGGCTGAACACCGGCTTTCGCTCGCGATCAACGGGCGTGAGCGACTTCTGGAGAGGCGGCTGGTGCCCTTCTCACCAGACGGACAGCCGGCCGCCGGTAAGGGGCAGTCTCGGGTGGGGCCGGTGGCGGTCGTGGGTCTCGGGTACGTCGGACTGCCGACGGCGTTGGGGCTGTTGGGCAGCGCGTCGCGGGTCACCGGCCTCGACGTGAGTGCCGACCGGCTGCGGGCCATCGAGTCCGGCGACGTCGACCTGTCCGATCTCGACCGAGCGCGGCTGGCGGCGGCACGGGGCGACGAGAGCTTCCGGCTCACCAACGACAGCGCCGCGCTGGCCGAGGCCGACGCGGTGATCGTCTGCGTGCCCACCCCGGTGGACGAGCGGCGCGTCCCGGACCTGTCCGCCGTGCGCGGCGCCTGCCAGACCGTCGTGGCACACGCTCACCCGGGACAGACGATCATCCTCACCTCGACCAGCTTCGTCGGCACGACGCGGCAGCTGCTCGTCGAGCCCCTGCGCGGGCGCGGGCTGACCGTCGGCACGGACGTCTCTGTCGCCTTCAGCCCGGAGCGCATCGACCCCGGCAATCCCGACCACCTCCAGCGCGAGACCCCACGGGTGGTGGGCGGAACCACCGGCGAGTGCGGCCGGCGGGCCGCGTGGGTGATCGGGCAGCTGACCGACTCGGTGTATCTGGTGAGCTCTCCGGAGGCCGCCGAGCTGACCAAGCTGTACGAGAACATCTTCCGCGCGGTCACCCTGGCGCTGGCCAACGAGTTCAGCGACGTGTGCGCCACGCTGGGGCTGGACCCGATCGAGGTGACCCTGGCCGCGGCGACCAAGCCCTACGGCTTCCTCGCCGCGTTCCCCGGACCCGGGGTGGGCGGGCACTGCATCCCGTGCGATCCGCACTACCTGCTGTGGCAGCTGCGCGAGCGGGACCGACCGACACCGCTGATCGAGCAGGCCATGCGCTCCATCCACGCGCGCCCCGCCCGCGTCGTCGAGCGGGCCACCGAGGTCCTCGCCGGAGCCGGTCACTCACCCACCGGAGCCAAGGTGATCGTGGTCGGCGCCAGCTACAAGGCCGGCGTCAGTGACGTCCGGGAGTCGCCGGCGCTGCTGATCATCGACGGACTCACGCGCGGCGGCGCGGACGTCGGCTACCACGACCCGCTGGTGCCGGCCGTGCAGACACCCGAGGGCCGGCTGATGCGCAGCGTCGCGGCCCCCAGTGGAGCCGACTGGGACCTGGCGGTCATCCACGTGGTGCACCCCGACACCGACTACAGCTGGGTCCGGGGCTGCCCTCGGGTCCTCGACGCGACCTACCTGTTCGACTGCGCCACGCGGCGCAGTGTGGTGTGAGGACCGACCGTCGATGACCCGCGGCCTGCACGCCCCCATGACGACGGCACAGCTGGACGTCACGGTACCGGCGGTCATCCTCAAGCTCGACCGCAACGCCCTGCACCACGGCGGGCTGGGCGCGATCCGCAGCCTGGGCCGGCTGGGCGTGCCCGTCTACGGCGTGCACGAGGACCGGTTGGCACCCGCGGCCGGATCCCGCTACCTGCACGACCGATGGATCTGGCGGCCAGACGCCGAGGATGCCGAACGGGTGCGGGCCGGGCTGGGCAGGCTCGCCGAGCGGATCGGACGCCCGGCCGTGCTCATCCCCACCGACGACGCCAGCGCCATCTTCCTCGCCGAGCACGGCACCGACCTGCGGCGCTGGTTCCTGTTCCCCGACCCGCCCAGCGGCCTGCCGCGCCGGCTGGCCGGCAAGTACACGCTGTACCAGCGCTGCCGCGAGCTGGGCGTGCCGTGCGTGGCGGCCGCGCTGCCGGGGTCTCTCACCGACGCCGAGGAGTTCGCGGACCGGCTCGGGTTCCCACTGGTCGCCAAGCTGGCCACGCCGTGGCGGTCCGGCCGCGCGAAGGGGCTGCGCAGCACCTCCGTACTGCGCAGCCGCGACGAACTCGCGCGCAGCTGGCGAGCCTGCGCCGACTCCGAGTGCGGCACCCTGATGCTGCAGGACTACATCCCCCCCCACCACCAGCGGCAGGCCCAGGACTACTTCTTCCACGGCTACTGTGACGCCCAGTCGCGCTGCCGGCCCGGTTTCGTCGGGATCAAGGAACGGTCCTACCCGGCGCACGCCGGGCTGACCAGTCTCGGGCGCTGGGTGGACCACCCGGGGCTGCACCGCCGGGCCACCGAGCTGGTGGCCCGGCTGGGTTTTCGGGGCATCGTCGACCTCGACTACCGCCTCGACCCCCGGGACGGCCAGTACAAGCTGCTGGACTTCAACCCGAGACTGGGTGCGCAGTTCCGGCTGTTCCAGGACAACGCGGGTGTCGACGTGGTGGTCGCGGCGCATCTGGACCTGACCGGCCGTGCGGTGCCGCAGGGCTCGCCACACTTCGGCCGCAGCTTTCTGGTGGAGAACTACGACCCGATCGCGGCACTGGCCTACCGGCACTGCGGCCTGGGCCTCCGGTCCTGGGTGACGTCGCTGCGCCGGGCCGACGAGCTGGCCTGGTTCGCCCGAGATGATCTCGCACCGTTCGGGCTGATGTGCCTGCGCATGGGGTGGCGGGCGATGACCCGCCCCGGACAGAAATGGACGCGGACATGAACGACGACATGAACGGCGACCCGAACGACACCGTCGACGTCGCCATCGTGGGCGCCGGCCCCTACGGCCTGTCGCTCGGTGCCCACCTGCGCGCCGCCGGCATCCCCTTCCGCCAGTTCGGGCTGCCGATGCAGCTGTGGCGGGAGGCGATGCCGGCCGGCATGTTCCTCAAGTCGCAGGGATACGCCTCCAACCTGTCCGACCCGGCCGGCGAGCATACGTTGCGCGCGTTCTGCCGGTCCACCGGCCGGGACTATGCCGACTACGGGCTCCCGGTACCGCTGGAGACGTTCGTGGCCTACGGAGACTGGTTCCAGCGCGCCGAGGTTCCACACCTGGAAGAGCTGATGGTCATCGACGTGACCCGGGTCGGCGGGCGACAGGAGACCGGGCCCTATGAGATCACTCTGGCCGACGGGACCGCCGCGCTGGCCCGCAGGGTCGTCGTGGCCAGCGGAGTGCAGCACTTCGCTCATCTGCCCGGCACTCTGGTCGCGTTGCCGGCGCAGGTATGCACGCACACCTGCGCACACGACGATCTCCGGATGTTCGCCGGCCGCGAGGTCGCGGTCGTCGGCGCCGGCCAGTCCGCGCTGGAGTCGGCCGCTCTCCTGCACGAGTCCGGGGCGAGCGTCACCGTGCTCGCCCGCACGCCGGAGCTGGTGTGGAACAGCGCTCCGCTGCCTGAGCGACGATCGATCCGGCGGCGGCTACGGGAACCGGAAGCCCCGCTGGGCTCGGGCTGGTCCACCTGGTTCTACTCCACTCAACCCGACCTGTTCCGCCGGCTGAGCGCCGCTCGGCGGGTCCGGACCGCGCGCAGCGCGCTGGGGCCGGCCGGCGCGTACTGGCTGCGCCCTCGGGTGGAGGGCAAGATCCGTACGCTGGTCGGGCACTCGGTGCGGTGGGCGGAACATGAGCCCTGGGGCGTGCGGCTCGGGCTGCGGGTCAACGGGGGGAGCAACGGCGCGGTCAACGGGGGGGACGCCGCAGAGATCACGGTCGAGCACGTGCTGTCCGCCACCGGCTACCGCGCCGACCTGGACCGGCTGATCTTCCTGGACGCGGCGCTACGGTCGAGGGTACGAACCCTGGCGGGTAGTCCCGACGTCGGCCCGGACTTCCAGTCCTCGGTACCGGACCTGTACTTCATCGGACCTGCCGTGGCACCGACCTTCGGACCGGTCATGCGGTTCGTCTACGGTGCCGACTACGCGGCGCGCGCGGTGACCCGCGCACTCACCACCGCCGGAGCCCACCGGTGAGCACCTCACTCGCCGCGCCGGTGGCCCTGCTCCCGATGCTCCTGCCGACGGTCGACGTCGCCGGCCTCGCCACAGCGGACCTGCTGGCCAGGGCAGCGGGATGGGGGGCATCGGGGTGGGGGGCGACGGCGTATGCATGCGCGGTGCTGGTGCTGCTGGTAGCCGACGGGCAGCACCGGCTCCGGATCTGCCGGCGGGTCTCCGACCAGCTGCCGAGAACCGTGGCGGTGGCGGCGATGCCGCTGCTCGCCGCAGGGCCGCAGCTGGGACCCGACGGGCTGCGGCTGGTGCTGCTGTCCGCCGCGTCGCTGGTCGCGCTGCGCGCCGGGGCCTGCGCCGCGCTGAAGGCCGCGCATCGGCGGGGGCTGCTGCTCGAACCGGCGCTGGTCGTCGGTACCGGCGCCACCGCGGTTCGGGTCACCCGACTGCTGGGTGAGCACCCGGAGCTGGGGTTGGCGCCCCAAGGGTTCCTCGACAACAGGCCATCGCCGCACCCGACCGGCCTGCCGCTGCTCGGCGAGCTCACGGAGCTGGCCGACGTGATCGCCCGCCACGGCATCCAGCGCGTCATCGTGTGCTTCCCCGCCACCCGGGACGAAGACCTGGTACCGCTGGTGCGGGCCTGTCGGCCGCTGCCCGTGGACGTCTGCGTGGTGCCGCGGCTCTACGAGCTCGGCACCGCCCTGCCGCGGGGCTGTCTCGACGAGCTGTGTGACATACCGCTGGTCCCGCTTCGCCGTCTCGGACACGGTCGGCTCGGTGTCGGCGCCAAGGCCGCTTTCGACTTCGTGGGCGCCGCGGCGCTGCTCGCCGCGGTCACACCCGTGCTGCTCGCGCTCGCGGTGGCGCTGTGGCGCGACGATGGCGGCCCGGCGCTGTTTCGCCAGACCCGCCTCACCCGGTCCGGTACGACGATGCAGCTCCTCAAGCTGCGCACCATGGTCGACCACGCTGACTCGGACGTCCGCTGGGCGGTGCTCCCCGAGCACACCACCAGCCTCGGTCGATGGCTGCGCCGGACTCACCTCGATGAGCTGCCCCAGCTCCTCAACGTGCTGCGGGCGGAGATGTCCCTGGTGGGGCCGCGGCCGGAGCGGCCGTACTTCGCGGCGCGCTTCGCCCGCCAGATACCGCGGTACGGCGACCGGCACCGGATGCGGACCGGACTGACCGGATGGGCTCAGGTGCATGGACTGCACGGAGACACCTCCATCGCCGAGCGCGTCCGCTTCGACAACTTCTACATCGAGCACTGGTCGCCGTGGATGGACATGGTGATCTTGGCCCGCACCCTGTGCACCGTGTCCCCAGGAGGAAAGAAAGATGAAGGTTCTCCACGTGATCACAGGGCTGGGTGTGGGAGGGGCCGAGCTCCAGCTGCGGTCACTGCTCCAGCACACTCGCCACCAGGCTGACGTGGTGACGCTCTACAATCCCGGCCCGGTCGCCGGGATGATCTCCGGGGACGGCGTGCGGGTCCGCGATCTGGGCATGACCCGCAACACCGAGCTGTCCGCGCTGCCGCGGTTGACCCGCCTGATCCGCGCCGGTGGTTACGATGTGGTGCACACCCACCTGTACCGCTCCTGCGTCTACGGCCGGCTCGCGGCCCGGCTCGCCGGCACACCGGTGGTGGTCACCACCGAGCACTCCATCGGCGCGACGCACCTGGAACGCCGGCGGATGACTCTGGGGGTGCGCGCCCTCTACCTCGGCACCGACCTGTGCTCGGACGCCACGATCGCGGTGTCGGACGCGGTGGCGCAACGGCTGACCGGATGGGGGGTCGGCGCCCGCAAGATCGAGGTCATCCCCAACGGCCTGGACTTCGCCCGGGTCGCATACGACGGCGCCGCCCGGGACCGGGTCCGCAGCGAGCTCGGTCTGCCCCCCGACGCCTACGTCATCGGCGTGCTGGGCCGGCTCGACCCGATCAAGCGTTTCGACCTGGTGATCAAGGCCGCCGCGCCGTTACTCGATGACCAGCACCGGCTGCTGGTCGTGGGTGACGGGCGGATCCGACCCGAGCTGGAGGCCCAGGCGCGGCACCTGGGCGTCGCGGAGCCGGTGACCTTCGCCGGTGAGCGGCACGACGTGGCCGCCATGCTCTCGGCTCTGGACCTGTTCGTCGCGGCCTCGGAGCAGGAGACCTTCGGGCTGTCGGTGCTGGAGGCACTGGTCAACGGCATACCCGCGCTCTACACGACCTGCCCGGCGCTGGAGGGCATCGAGACCGAGCGGGCCCGCCGGGTACCCGGCACCCTCGAGGGGCTACGTGGGGAGATCGCCGCCGAGCTGGCCGGCGGAGCGCGCCCCCGCGAGGGCGTACCCACCATCCGTGAGCGGTACGGCATCGAGGCGGTGGCCCGCCGGGTCGACGACCTCTACGACCGGCTGATGGCGCGGCGGCGAGGCGCCCGCCATCGACCGGTCCGCTGGCGCCCCGCTGATGCCGGCCACGTCGTGTCCACCCCCGTAGGAGGCGACTGATGCACGCGCTGATCACCGGCGGAGCCGGCTTCATCGGCTCCCACCTGGCCGATCACCTCCTCACCTCGGGCCATCAGGTCGTCGTGCTCGACGACCTGTCCACCGGCTCGATGGACAACCTGTCCTCGATCAACGACCACCCCCGCTTCCGCTACGTACCGGGCTCGGTACTCGACGGGGCGCTCCTCGACACGCTCGCCGGCGAGGTGGACACGATCTTCCACCTCGCCGCGGCCGTCGGGTCGTTCGTCATCCGCGACCGGACGTTGCACAGCCTGCGCACCAATATCCACGGGACGGAGAACGTCCTCACCGCGGCGCACCGTCACCAGGCTCGGGTTCTGATCGCCTCCAGCAGCGAGGTGTACGGGAAGAACACCAAGATCGGCCTGCGGGAGGACGACGACCGGGTGGTCGGCTCGCCGCTGCTGCACCGCTGGTCCTACTCCGAGGCCAAGGCCGTGGATGAGAGTCTCACCCACGGCTACGTCACCGAGCTCGGACTGCAGGCGGTGATCGTCCGGCTGTTCAACACGGTGGGCCCTCGGCAGACCGGGCGCTACGGCATGGTCATCCCCCGGTTCGTGGCCCAGGCCCTCGCCGGGGCACCGCTGACGATCTTCGGGACGGGCGCCCAGGTGCGCTGCTTCTGCCACGTGCACGACGTGGTGCCGGCGTTGCCGGCGCTGGTGGAGCACCAGGGGGCGTACGGCACCGCCGTCAACCTCGGCAGCTCCGAGCAGGTGTCCATCGCCGGCCTCGCCTTACGGGTGCTGGCGTTGACCCACTCGGCCAGCGACGTCATCCACATGTCGTATGAGGAGGGTGTCGGCCCGGGATACGAGGACCTGCAGCGACGCGTCCCGGACTGCGCCATGGCGCGGAAGATGATCGGTTTCCGCCCGGTGCGGACGCTGGACGACATCCTCCGGTCCGTGATCGCCGAGCAGAGCCGGCCGGGTGTGGCACCGGCAGCGGCGCTCTGATGAGGCGGCGCGTGCTGAGCGGGTCGGGCTTCCTCATCCTGCTGTTCCTGGGCGCGGTGGCGTTGCTGGTCACGGTGCCGCGAATGTTCGGACCGGGCGAGCGGCCGGCAACCCTCGTGGTGGGGTCGCTGCCGTTCTGGAACCTGACCGAGGGCCCGAGCGTCGTGGCGGCCAACCGGGCCAGCTTCAACGAGGTCTCCCCGTGGGTCTACGGGATCGCGCGGAACGGTCAGATCGTCCCGCAGGTGCCCGAGCGGGCCGCCGAGACCGCAGCGGGCATGGACCAGCTGCGCCACTCAGGGATCCCGCTGGTGCCGACGATCGCGAACGTGACCAACGGCCGGTGGGCCTACGAGCCCGTCGCGGCCATGTTGCACGACCCCGCCGCGATGACCCGGCACGTGAGCGACGTCGTCGCGCTGGTGCAGCGGGAGGGCTACGCCGGGATCGACATCGACTACGAGGATCTGCGAGCCGTCGACCGGGAGACGTTCACCACCTTCGTGACCCACCTGGCCGACGCGCTCCACGACAAGAACAAGATCCTCTCGATTGCCGTGTTCGCGAAGACCACCGACGTCGGCGAGGACCAGCGCAACGTCGCGCAGGACTACGCGGCCATCGGTGAGGCGGCCGATGAGGTTCGGTTGATGGCCTATGACTACCACTGGGCCGCGTCCACCCCGGGACCGGTCGCGCCGATCACCTGGGTCCACCAGGTGCTGGACTACGCCAGGACTCAGATCCCCCCGGCGAAGATCGTGCTCGGGGTGCCGGTCTCCGGCTACGACTGGGTGGACGGCGCGGACGGTCAGGGCGAGGTGGTCACCTGGCTGCAGTGTTTCGGCCGCACCAGAGCGTTCCACGCCACCTTGCGGTACGACCGGCTCAGCCAGTCACCGTCGTTCCGGTACACCGACGCCCAGGCCCGGGAGCACGAGGTCTGGTTCGAGAACGCCGAGAGCACCGCGGCCAAGCTCGACGCCGCGAAGACCGCCGGGATCCGGGGAGCCTACCTGTGGATGATCGGCGGGGAGGACGACCGGACCTGGGCGACGGTGCACAACATCCTGCCGGTGACCTCTCTGAGCGCTGAAGGGTCGTCCCGCTGATGCCCTGGTGGTCGGTTGCCGTCGTCGTCGTCGGCGTGAACTTCACCCTGTGGGCGGCCATCGGTCTGGCGCGGCTGCTCGAGGAGACCTGGGCCGGACGCCGCGGCACCCAGCGCGGCGTTCCCGCGATGACCGTGCGTGACGTGGCGGTGCTGATCCCCGCGCACAACGAGGAGCTGGTGATCGAGAGCAGCATCGAGGCGATCGCCGCTCTGGTCCCCCGGGAGAACATCCACGTCGTCTCCGACGGCTCCACTGACCGGACCGCGCAGTTAGCCCGCCAGACCGGGGTCAACGTCATCGAGACGCGCGCCAACGTGGGCAAGGCCGGCGCCCTCGAGGAGGCGGTCGACCGCTTCGGGCTGGTCGAACGGTTCCAGGCGGTGCTGCTGCTGGATGCCGACACGACCATCGAGCCGGGATACCTCGCCGCCGCCCTGCCCCACTTCGACGACCCCGAGGTCGTCGCGGTGGCCGGCGCGGTCCGGACCCACTGGCACGAACGCGGCCTGTCGCTGGTCGGCAAGGTGCTGGTGTGCCACCGGCAGCGCATCTACGCGATCAGCCAGCGGCTCCTGAAGTTCGGCCAGACCTGGCGGTTCACCAACGCCACCCACATCGTGCC
Source organism: Pseudonocardiales bacterium (assembly GCA_019243635.1). Classification (GTDB taxonomy): domain Bacteria; phylum Actinomycetota; class Actinomycetes; order Mycobacteriales; family Pseudonocardiaceae. Next base: position 27,873 of record JAFAUB010000039.1, on the reverse strand, counting down.
CGGTTTCGCCAGCATGTACCGCACGGCCGTGCTGCCGAGGATCGAGATGAACCCACCCGGCCTGGTGATCGAGGATTTCAACATGACCTTCGAGATCTACCAGAAGCGGCTGGGCAGGGTGGCGTTCACCCTCGATGCCGTCGCGGTCACCCAGGACCCCGACAACCTGCGCGACTACGTCCGCCAGGTCAAGCGCTGGGGGCTGGGGCTCTGGCAGACGGTGCGCCGGCATCCGCCGCGGTGCAGCCTGTTCAGCGCCATGCTCACGGTGCTGCTCCTGGAGCTGCTGGCCAGTAGTATGTTCTTCCTGCTGCTGCCGTTGCTGGTGGGAGTCCTCGCCGTGCCTGCGGCGTACCCAGCCGCGTTGGCCTGGCCCGGGATGACCCCGGTGCACGACGCGGTCGCGGCGCACATGAGCCCGCAGGTGCTGCTGCTCGCGGTCACCGGTGCCGATCTCGCGCTGACCTGCTTCGTCGCGCTGGTCGAACGCAGGCTGCGTTTCCTGGCTCTCTGGGTGTTCTTCCCGTTCCTTCGGGTGCTCGACGCCGCGATCGCGCTGTACGCGTTCCCTCGGGCCTGGCTGAACTCCACCGGAAGGTGGACCAGCCCGGCCCGCCGCATGGTCGGTGCGACGTCACGGAGATCGGGTGTTGCCGCCCGGCGCCGCAGCCGGGCACAGTTGAGCCCGTGACGTTCGTGCGGGTTCTCCTCATCGACCCGCACTTGATGCTGACTGACGCCCTGACCGTCCGGTTGTCCACCGCCGCTGATCTGTGGGTCGTCGGCAGCGCCGCTCCGGAGGACCCGCGGCTGCTGGACATGGTCCGGACAGCGCGCCCCGATGTGATCACCAGCGAGATCGGGCCCGCGACGGTCGCGACCGCAGTGTTGCTACGCAGACTGCGCGCCGCCTATCCCCCGGCACATCTCGTCGTCCTGACCGGCAGCCACGACTGTGCCCAGGCCGTCGCGGCGGCGCGTGCCGGTGCCTCGGCGTGGGTGTCCAAGGAGAGCTCGCTGGAGCACCTGCTCGAGGTTCTGCGCGGGGTACCGCTCGGCCATGCCTTCTACCCGCCCCGGCAGCTCGGCGTGGTGCTGCGCGCGCTGCGCGAGGACGTGTGGCGCGCCCGCGACTGCAGCGCGCGGCTCGATGTGCTCAGCCACCGCGAACGCGAGGTGCTGCTGCGCATGGTGGACGGCGAGCCGGTGAGCCGGATCGCCGCCGAGTCGGTGGTGTCCACCAGCACCGTCCGGACTCACGTGCGCAGCATCCTCATCAAGCTCGGGGTCCGCAGCCGGCTGGAAGCGGTCAGCGTCGCTCGCGCCGCGGGCCTGCGGCCCGTCGCCGACTGACTAGTGGCGCAGCTCGAACGGGGGAGGTGAGGCGGTGCGCCGCACCGAGACGCCCATGGTCTGGACCATGTCCTCGATGGTGATGGACTGGGCGTCGCGCTGCCTGGCCAGGCCTCGCCGGGCGAGCTCGGTGGCGAGCTCGTGCTGGTGGTCATCGACCTGTTCGCCCCGCGCGCGCTCCCGGGTGGCCAGGATCGGGTAACGCCCAGCGTTCAGGGTGGCCAGCGCGGACCCGGTGCCGGCATGGCTGATCACGATGTCCGCCTTGCCCAGCGCGGCGCCCAGCTCGGCTGCGGGCAGCACCGGCGTAGCCCGGATAGGCAGGTCACCCACCGGGGTGTCGCCGGTCTGCCACAGCACCTCCACCGGCAGCCCGGTCGCCCGCGCCAGGGCGCCTTCGGCTGCCAGCAGCGGCGCCAGGTGCTCGAACAGTCGGCGGAACGGGTACTGAGTCGCCGCCCCCACCGTGACCACCACCCGAACCACCCCATCGGGCATCCGCGTCACGGCAGTGGACTCATAACCGTCGAACACGCTGCCGGCGTAGCCCCACCGCTGGTCCGCCCAGCTCTGGTACTGGGTGTAGGTACGGACCCCGGGGACCCACTGCAGGACCCGCCCGGTCAGCGACGGCCCGCTCACCCGCGTCGCGCTCTCGATGTAGTGGCACTCCACGCCTCGGGCGGCCAGATACGGCAGGTACCCCAACGCGATCCCCGAGCCCGTCGACACCGCTCGGGTCACCTTCCGACGCTCCATCAACCGGCGCGCAGAGGGGATGCACCGAAGCACGTCGGGCACGTTGCGCACCCCGACGTAGGGCACGAACTCCACGTCCCGGTCCGCCAGCATCGACCGGCTCTGCTCGTTCGCATGGGTCACCCACAGGGCGTCCCGGTGGGAGGCGCCATCGGGGGGGATGCGGCCGGCCAGACTGTCGAGCTGGGTCAGGTGCCCACCCGTCGTGGCGACGAACAGCGTGGTCATGTTCTCAGCGTAACGGGTACTGTCGGTGACGGGTACTGTCGTCCCCGTGAACGCGCCCGTGACGCAGCCGGAAACCCTGCTCACCGACCCGCGTAGTGATCCCCGCTGGCGGCTGCTCGCCATGGGCCCGCTGGGCAGCGTGTTCACCTCGCCGCCGTGGATCGACGCGGTCTGCGCCACCTACGGCTTCACCCCCGCCGGCGCCATCCGGCTCGGCTGGGACGGGCAGCCGCGCGCCGGACTGGCCTGGGTGCCGATCAGTGATATCCGCGGTGACAGGGTGTCCAGCCTGCCGTTCTCCGACCGGGCCGAACCGCTGACCGATGACCAGCTCGACTGGAGAGCCCTCGTGGACGGGGTCATCACCGCGGCCGCTCCGCTGACGCTGCGGTGCTTCGAGGGCGCCGTGCCCGTTGGCGACCCCCGCTTCGACCAGGTCGCCGCGGCGGCGTGGCACGGCACACCGCTGAACGGCGGCGTCGAGGAGATCCGGCAGCGGCTGTCCCAGCACGCTCGCCGCAACATCGCGATCTCCGAGCGCGACGGGGTCCGGGTGCGGGCGCACACCGACCGGGACGCCGTGCACCGGTTCCACGGATTGCACGTCTCGCTGCGCAAGCGCAAGTACCGGCTGCTCGCCCAGCCCGTCGAGCTGTTCGACCACATCTGGGACGCCTTCGCCCGCGACGACGCGATCGTGACGATGCTCGCCCGCGCCGGCGACGAGCTGGTCGCCGGCGCGGTCTTCCTCGTCTGGGGTGACACGCTGTACTACAAGTTCGGGGCCTCGCGCCCTGAGCACCTGGCTCTCCGCCCCAACGACGCGATCTTCTGGGCCGGGATACGGTGGGGTGTCCAGCGAGGAGCCCGGCTGGTCGACTGGGGGCTGTCCGACCTCGACCAACCGGGCTTGATCGCGTACAAGCGCAAGTGGGCCACCGAGCAGCGGCGGATCGTGACCCTGCGCGCCGGCGGAGAGGACGCACGCGGCAACTCCCAGGCCGGTACGCTGCTCGGCGAGCTCACCCGGCTGCTCACCGGCGACTCGGTGCCCGATGAGGTGACCAGGCAGGCCGGGACGCTGCTGTATCGCTACTTCTGCTGAACCGGGCTAGGTGGCCCGACGCGGAGCCTCTCTAGGTGGTCGCCGTCGCACCCTGCGACCGCACGGTGTCTTGCCCCAGGGCTTGACCACCGAGAGCCCCGTCGCGACGAGCAGCAGCACGAGCGCGACCGATCTCCCGATCAGTGTCCGCATCTCCGCCTGCTCACCGCCCCCGGCGAGGATCTGAGGCAGCGCAGGCACCAGGAACAGCAGCCCAGCGGCGGTCAACACGGCGGCGATCCCGCACTTGGCGATCACCCACCAGTGCCGCACCAGGCCCCAGGGGGTGGACAGCGCGAGCACCAGCCCGCTGGCCAGTGAGAAGAACACCACTGGTACGAGCACCCAGCAGGCGATCACAGCCGTCGCGGTGGCGATACCCGCTCGCACCGCCGAGTGAACGGTGGACAGCCCGGTCACCTCGAGAGCCACCAGGGCGCCGTCGAGCCCCAGCCATCCGACCGACATCGTGACATGGACGACGAGCACGACTGTCCGGGCCCGGCGTGATAGTCGCGGTATCGTGAAGAACTTCGGTGCGACGGCCGTCAAGGCTGCTCCCCCCAGCTGCCAAAAGACGATCTCTCACTAGCGTGCGCCATGCCCCCGCAGCAGCGCCGGGACAGTTCGCAGCAGGATCGCGAGATCCGTCCAGAAACTCCAGCTTCGTACATAGGCCAGATCGAGCTCCAACATCTCCAGCGTGCCCATCGTGCTGCGCCCACTGACCTGCCAGAGCCCGGTCAGGCCGGGCGGGACGTCGAAGCGCTCGGCGAACCTCGCTGGGAACATCTCCGCTTCCCAGCCCAGGCAGGGGCGGGGCCCGACCAACGACATCTGGCCCCCCAGCACGTTGAGCAGCTGGGGAAGCTCGTCAATGCTGGTGCGTCGCAGGATCGAGCCGATCCGGGTCACCCGCGGATCACTGTCGATCTTCCAGCTGCCGTCGACCGAGGTGTCCTCACCCCGCAGCTCGCGAGCGATGAGCTCGCGGTGCTGCGCGTCGGAACAGCCGGTCCGCATGGTGCGGAACTTGTACATCGTGAACGGTCGGCCCCCCCGGCCTATCCGCTGCTGGCGATAAAACGCCGGACCTGAGGTCCCCAGCCTGATCGCCATCGCGATGAGCAGCATCGGGATGGCGAGCACCAGTAACGCGACCATCACCACCAGCAGATCGACAATGCGTCGAGCAACCGGTTCCCACCGAGCGGGCAAGCGTGCTTGTTCAACGCCGCTGGACACTGAGCCTCCCCGTGGTGATTCCCATCAGCATGAAAAGCACGTCCCCGCTGCCGCGCAGTGTCAGATGCGGATCGAGGACGGTGAGGATGAGCACTAACCACCAACAGACCCACAACGCTGAGGCGGCCGCGCGGGGGGCGTCCGACTGCGCCCGGGTCATGAGCGACTGGGACATGAGCTCGCTGGTTCTGCGCAGCACCGCGACCGACAGCCAGATGAAGGCGGCCAGCAGCGGAATCCCACCGATCCAGAGCAGCTCCAGGTAGCCGCTCTCCAGGTAGATGACTTCGCGCCACCTCTCGGGTGCCGGCAGCACCGAGTTGGGCGACACCCCCAGCAGGACGTTGATGAAGCCGAACTTCGGTAGGTAGAAGTCGGACAGGTTGTTCCAGCGGCCGATCCAGCTGCGTGGCACGCCATAGTCACCGAAGCCCTGCAACCGGCCGATCAACGCCGGCGCGCCGACCGCGAGCACGACCGGGACCAGCCACAGGAACCGCATCGAGCTGCGGCGCACGGCGCTGAAACGCCACAGGATGAGCCCGGCCGCCACGACAGCGGCGATCCAGGTGGAGAACTCGCCGGCGGCGAGCACACCGGCCCCGAGCACGAGTCCCAGCGCCAGCCGCTCCCGGCGACCCAGCAGCCCCCGGACCCCGCAGCAGATCACCAGGGTCAGGCAGATGATGATGTAGTCACCGGTGGCGATCGGCGAGCCGAGGGTCGCGGTGCCCCGCTCGGCGAGTGCCGCCGCGTTGCTGTCAGGCGTCCAGAAGGTCTGCAGCATCGAGACGACCGGGCCGACGTGGAGAGTCTGCAGGATCGCGATCACCGCGACCACGGCTCCCGGCCAGATGACCAGCCGGAAGCATCGCACCAGCTGGGCCTCGGTGGTGACGCTGAAGCGCACCAGCAGATAGATGGCGATGAGCTTGCAGACCGGCAGCACGGCGGCCAGATCGGAGGTCGCCGGCGTCTGCCCGCGCAGTGTCATGGACAGCAGCGGCCACGCTGTCGACATCAGTAGGAAGACACCGAGCGGGATGTCGAGCCGATGCAGTTGTAGTGGCACCCGCTCGCCCCGGCACCACCGGAGATAGCCGCCGACCAGCGCGCCGGCCAGCAGCACGACCAGCAGCGCCTCATTGGGGCGCACCAGCGGGATCAGGTTGCCGCGGTTGATGCCGGCGATGAGGGGCAGGGCGCCCAGATAGACGTATGTCGCGACGACCGGCCGGTAGGCTGCGGCGGCGAACAGTCCGACCAGGGCCAGCACTCCGATAGCGGTGAGCGCGAGCAGCGGCCCAGCCGCCACCGCGAGGAGCCCGCCGACGAGGGCGCAGCCGGCGGCTCCCAGCCCCAGCCCGCGGTTGACCGCAGGGGTCGGCGGGCTCTCGGTAGGAGTCATGACCCACCACCTATCCGTCGCACCGCGACACGGAGCGCCAGGACGTAGACCCCGAGCGCCACGACACCACCCAGGGCGAGAAGCGCGAGGTCGGCGAGCCGGTCCCCACCGTCGAGCTGATGCATCCACCACATCGCGGCGGCCACCGGCGCCATCACCAGCGTGGCCACCAGCGCACCACCCAAAGCCCGGAGATCCGCAAACCGCTCAGGCCACATCACCCGCCGCAACCGGGCCACCACCGTCGCCGCGGCGGCAAGCTCACCACCCAGGATGGCCACCACCAACCAGACCAACCGAGACCCATCAGCCGGCAGCAACAGAGCCGCCGCCGCAGCGAGAACTATCACCCCGAACGCACCCTCACTGGCCCGCCGAGGAACCCGGTCCTCCAACCGCGCGAACAACGCCTGGCGACCGATGTCATGCACCCCACCCACCAACTGAGCCACCGCCACCACCCCCAGGCAGGTGGCGAGCGGCCCGATCAAGGCAGCGTGCCGCAACTCACCGTTGGCCAGGATGTTCGCCGCCGCCGACGCGCTCACCGCGAGCAGCGCCAACAGCGGCAGACTGGCCATGACGGCGTAGGAAAGACCTTGGCGCCAGGCCGAGCCGAACCTCACACCATCCTCACGATGCGCCGCGCGCGCCAACCCGGGCAACGCGGCCATCGACACCGCGCGAGCACTGACATAAGACAGCGAATAGAACACCGAGTACGACAGCTGGACCACGAAGACACCACCGGGCACCGAACCGGCCAACGCGAGCAGCACGTACATCCCCGCCGCCGGCCACGCCGCCACCCCCACCGAACGCACCAACCTGCGGGTCACCGCGCGGACCTCAGGATCACTCCGCCACCGCATCGACGGGCGGACCAGCAGACCCACCCGCGCGGCACCCACGAGCTGCAGCACCGCGTGCAGCGCGACAGCCGCAGTACTGCCCACCCCGAGCACGACCACCAGACCCACCGGCACCCGCTCGACGTCCAGCCCCACCCCGTAGCACCACCCGGCCAACACCACCGTCAGAACCAGGACCACGTTCTCCACCGCCGGCGCACCCGCCGCCAGCGCGAAACGCCCCCGAGCCTGCTGAGCGGCCATACCGAGATGCAGCAACGCATACAACAGGACCTGCGGCGCGACGAACAGAACCAGCAGCGTGGACAACCACAGACCCCGCGCCCGGGCAACGGGCTCCGGAATCCCGAACGTCAGCGTCCAGGCCACCGCCGGAGACAGGACCATCACCAGCACGACCACCCCAGCCGACACACCCAGCAACCACCCCCCCACCCCACCGAGCACCTCCCGCGCCCGCGCCACACCACCACCACCCACCGCACGGACCACCCCAGGCACCACCACCATCGCCAACACCGGCCCAGCGATCAACGTGAACACCAGGTTCGGGACGACGTAACCGGTCTGAAAGGCATTAGCGAAATAAGTCGGCCCCAGCACCGCCCCGACCACCACCACCCGCAGCAACCCAGTAACCCGACTCACCAGCGTCCACCCCGCAACGGTGGCCGAGTTCCGCACCGTGGCGGCGGCGGTCTGGTCCTCAAGCGCCGTCACCGTCGCCGCGACCACAACCGGGCCCTCACAGCCTCGTCCGACGCCGCGCGACCACCGCCGCCATCGCGCCGACCACGAGCACACCGACCAGCGCACCGGTGCCGGCCGCGATCAGCGGCTGCGGGAACACCGGGTCGGGCAACGAGTAAGGCGGCGTCAGCAACTGGGCGTCCGGTCCGGCCTGCCCGTTGAGCTTACGGTCGTCGATCTTGGCCTGGATCGCCTTCTCCCGGTCCAACGAGGCGTTGAGCTGTGTCCGGGCGTCGTTGAGGGCAGTCTGGGTGGCGGTTCCGGCCAACACCGCGGTGGTGAGCTGCTGCACCCGGGTTTGGATCTGAGTGGTGTTCGCGTGAGCGTCAGCGAGCTGGGTGTCAAGGTTCAAGGTCGCTCCGCTGGGCTGGCGGATGAGCGTCAGATACCCGTCCATGACGGCCTGCAGCGTCTGCATCGCGGCCAGCTTGGTGGGACCGTCGGCCTCGACCTGGATGACCTCGCTGTTGTCCAGGACCGTCACGCTGATGTTCTTGTCGAGGTCGTCGTACTGCCGGCCCTGCTTCTGCGCGACTGGCTCGAGCACGTTCCGGCTCTTCAGAAACACCAGCTGGTTGCTGAGCTGACGATCCTGCCGAAGAGGGTCACCGCTCTGCTGGTCCTGACTGATGGAGTAGAGGATCTCCGCGCGAGCTCCGTAGGTCTTCGGCAAGACCAGCGCGCCGAGGAGCCCGGCCGCAGTGCCGAGCAGGATGATCGTCAACGCCACCAGTACCAGGCGCGTCGTCAACCAGCCCCCGCCGCGGTCTTCGGCGGGACTGTCGAGCTGACCCGACGAACGCGGCAGCGGTACCTCGCCGGTCCCCAGGGACCGCTGCGGTTGCTCCTGGCCCGTCGAACTTCCATTCGATTCGCTAGCCCCGTACTGGAAGACATGCGAAACGTCCGTCATAGCGCACCTCCGAGCACATCGCAGACCCGCGCAACCTGCTCGATGGTCAGGGTGGGGGACATCGGAAGGGACAGGATCCGGCCGGCCGCACGCTCCGCTACCGGAAATTTCTGAGCTACCGGAAATTTTTGGGCCACCGGCATTTTCTGGGTCACCGGCACCGGCTCGTGGAGTGCGGCCATCGCCGGCTGCTGATGGCAGGGGACCGGGTAGTGCACACCCCACCCGATACCGGCCGCGGTGAGCGCGTCACCGACCTCGCGGCGACGCTCGACCTGGATGACCGCCAGGTGGTACACCGGTTCGGCGCCAGGCTGCACCGATACCGGCATGCAGTGCCGCGGCAGCATCTCGCGGTAGGCCGCCATCGCCGCCGCGCGCCGGGCGTTGTCGGCATCCAGCAACGGCAGCTTGGCCGACAGCAGCGCCGCCTGCAGCGTGTCGAGCCTGCTGTTGCGCCCGGCGAGGTCGTGCAGAGAGCGATCGACCGCGGACCGCCCGTGGTTGGCCACGCAGCGGATCCGGTCGGCCAGGGCGAGATCGCTGGTGACCACCGCACCACCGTCGCCCAGGGCGCCGAGGTTCTTGCCGGGATAGAAGCTGAACCCGGCGGCGATGCCCACACTGCCCGCGCGCCTGCCCTGGTGCCGGGCGCCGTGGGCCTGCGCGGCATCCTCGATGAGAGCGAGCCCGTGCGCGGCGGCGATCGCCGAGATCGGCTCGGGATCCACCATCTGGCCGTACAGGTGCACGGCGATGATCGCGGCTGTCGAGCTGTTGACCGCGGCGACCACCGCGGCTGGGTCGATCAGCAGGGTGTCGGGGCACACATCGACGAACCGAGGCCGGGCACCGGTCGCGCAGACCGCCTCGGCCGTCGCGATGAAGGTGTTCGTGGGGACGATGACCTCGTCACCACGCCCGATGCCCAGACCGTCGAGGATGAGTTCCAGGGCATCGGTTCCGTTGGCCACCCCGACGCAGGCCTCGGCTTCACAGTAGGTCGCGAACTCACGCTCGAAGCGCTCGACCTCGGAGCCACCGACGAAGTGACCGTGGTCCAGCACCGTCTTCCAGGCAAGGTCGAACTCCTCGCGCCGCCCGTTGTTGACGCCGTGGAGGTCCAGGAAAGGGACGCGGGGGGGAACATCGGAGGGGATGCCGCCGCTACCGGTCACGAGGCCACCCCCCGCATGAGGTCCGCCCCGGACGGGTCGATGCTGCCGGCGACGAAGGCTGGACGCCCGGTGGCCTCCGCAACGTCGGTGGCGGCGAGGACTCGCACGATGTCCAGCCCGCGCTCGCCGGGCGTGTTCGGCCTGGCTCCGGTACGGATGCATTCGACGAAGTGGCTATCCTGCACTAACAGTGGCTCATTGAACTGGATGAACGGCGAGACGATGTCCCCGGTTCGGTAGGAAACCGGCATGGCGTGCGACTCACCGTGGTCATCGGGATCGGTGGGGTCGACGCCGATGTCGTACACCCGGACACGCTCATTGTCCGACATATCGTCGTAGACGGCCATTTTACGTTCCCCGACAACGGTGACTCGCCGGACCTTGCACGGATCCAGCCAGCTCACGTGCACGAATGCATGGGTGACCGCCCGCTCGAAGTCCAACCGGAGGTAGGCCACGTCCGCGTGGCGGTTTCCGACATGCCGTTTGGCCCATACCCAGGTAGTCCTGGGAACCTCGTCGAGCAGGAACGATGCGATCGAGATGTCGTGCGGAGCGAGGTCCCAGATGACGTTGCAGTCACGCTGGTACTTACCCAGGCTCAGCCGGGCGGCATCGATGTAGAGGATCCTGCCGAGCTCACCGGAGTCGATGATCTCCTTCAGCTTCCAGACGGCCGCGTTGTACTCGAAGGTGTGTCCCGCCATCAGGTGTACGCCGCCGGCGGCCGCCGCTTCGACCATCTCCTGCGCATCCTCGACCGTCGTGGCCAGCGGCTTCTCCACCAGAGCGTGCCGCCCGCAGCGCAGTGCCTGCAGCGCGACCGCCGCATGCGTGGTCGGCGGAGTCGCGACGACCACCGCATCCACCTGTTCCACCACGTCGTTGAGATGGAGTGTCGACTCTGCCGACGGGTAGCTTCGCCTGGCCTCCGCGATCCGCTCGGGATCCTCGTCGACGATGGTCACCTGCACACCCGGCATGCTGCTGAGCACCCGCATGTGCTTGGAGCCCCAGTAGCCATAGCCCACTACCGCCACGCGGACGTCGGGATTACCTGCACCGAACTTCATCGAGACGGGCCCCCTACCGTGACTCGAGATATCTGCCGACAACTGAATGTTCCGGAACGCACGCCGACCATGAGCACGTCTAGTGACCGACCAGGCCCACCGCGAGCCGCACTCACCCTCTCGTATAGTGGGTTCGCCCCTCCCCACAGTGCGTATATCTACCGGCCACTGCCAGTCGTTACCTGGTCACGGCAACCATCGTGACTTTCACCCGAATGGCGCAACGAGGTTCCCCAGAGTGTTGGATACGCTTAGTCACCAAGCAATCACTCAGTGACGTGACCGGTGCTCAGGCCGGGCGCGCGGAGCGGGTCCCTCAGCACGCCGGCAGCCGGCGACTCAGGCCCGTGTCGTGATCTTGGCCAGCCGCTGCGGCGTCGGCCAGCGCACGTTCCACACCCAACCCAGCTTCTCGAACAGCCAGATCACCCGAGCCGAGATGTCGATCTGCCCCCGGAGTACGCCGTGGCGGGCCGATGTCGGATCGGCATGGTGCAGGTTGTGCCAGGACTCCCCCGCGGACAGTATCGCCATCGGCCAGAAGTTCGCGGCCCTGTCACGCGAGGCGAACGGTCGCTTGCCGACCATGTGGCAGACCGAGTTCACCGCCCAGGTGACGTGATGCAGGAACGACACCCTGACCAGCCCAGCCCAGAACAGCCCAGTCAGCACCGCCCACCAGGACCAGGCCACCAACCCGCCGACCACACCCGGAAGCACGAGCCAGATCCCGGTCCACAGCCAGAACAACTTGCTGACCCGCACCATCGTCGAGTCAGCCAGCAGGTCTGGGACGAACCGGCGCGGGTTGGTCAGGTCCCGGTTGAACAGCCAGCCCATATGGGCATGCCAGAAGCCCTTGGCCACCGCGATCGGGGAGGTACCGAACAGCCACGGCGAATGCGGGTCGCCCTCCTTGTCGGAGTACGCATGATGCCGTCGGTGGTCGGCCACCCAATGCAGCAGCGGACCCTGCATGGCGGTGCTGCCCAGCACCGCCAGACTCACCCGCAACCACCGCTTGGCCTTGAAGGAGCCATGGGTGAAGTGGCGGTGGTACCCGACGGTCACCCCCAGCAGGCTGACGAAGTAGGTGACCGCGAACAACGCGATATCCACCCAGCCCAGCCCCCACCCCCAGGCGACCGGCACCGCGAGCGTCAAGGCCAGCATGGGGGCGAGCACGAAGAGGTACACCAGAATGTGCGGTCCCCATGTCCGCCGACCCGAGAAAACCGGCTCGGGATCCATGTGCTCCTGGTCGGCGTCGGCGGTCAGCGTCATCGGCCGGTGCTCCTCTTGTCGGCAGGCGCGGACGGCCGCCGGCTCAACCGTAGATTATCCACCCGAGCGGACGCAAAGAGCGTGGTCGTGTCACGATGTGCCCGCGGGTCCTCAGCCCGCTCGTCCGCCGTAGTGTAAAGGCAGCACCTCGGATTTTGGTTCCGATGGTCCAGGTTCGAATCCTGGCGGCGGAGCGCTGTACGGGAAGGACAGGCCGATGCTCCCAGGCGGGAGCCTCACGACGGCGGTCGTGTTGGCCGCTGGTGAGGGCACCCGGATGCACTCGGCGATCCCCAAGGTGCTGCACCCGCTGGCCGGTCGGCCGCTGGTGGAGCACGCGGTGCGGGCCGCCGCCGGGCTGGCCCCTGAGCACCTGGTCGTGGTCATCGGTCACGGTCGGGACGCGGTGGAGGTCCACCTGCGCACGGTCGCGGCCGCGCTGGGCCGCGAGGTGCGTGCCGCCGTGCAGGCCCAGCGGCGCGGCACCGGTGATGCCGTCCGCGTCGCGTTGGAGGTCCTGCCGGTCGGGCTGTCCGGGACGGTGCTGGTCAGCTGTGGTGACGTACCGCTGCTGGACACCGGCACGCTGGCCGGACTGATCGCCGAGCACCACCGCGCCGGGCACACGGTGACCACGCTGACCGCGATGGTCGAGGACCCGACCGGCTACGGGCGCGTGCTGCGGGACCGCTCGGGTGGGGTCACGGGCATCGTGGAGCATCGGGACGCCACCGCGGCGCAGCGTGCTATCCATGAGATCAACTCCGGGGTGTTCGCCTTCGACGCCGAGGTGCTGCGCGATGCGCTGGGGCGCCTGGGCCCGTCCAACAGTCAGGGCGAGCTGTACCTCACCGACGTACTGGGCGTGGTCCGCGCGAGCGGGCTGTCGGTCGGTGCGCACCCGTGCCCGGACCCGTGGCTGGTGGCCGGAGTCAACGACCGGGTGCAGCTGGCCGCGGTGGGCGCGGAGTGCAACCGGCGGCTGCTGGAGCACTGGATGCGAGCCGGGGTCACCGTCGTCGATCCCGCGTCGGTGTGGCTGGACGTCGAGGTCCAGCTCGCTCCGGACGTGGTGCTGCATCCCGGGGTCCAGCTGCTGGCGGGCACCACGGTGGGTCCGGGTGCGGCGATCGGGCCCGACTCGACTCTCTCAGGCTGCACCGTCGGCGCGGGCGCGACCGTGGTGCGCACCCACGCCCTCGGTGCGGTGGTGGCCGAGGGGGCACAGATCGGGCCGTTCGCCTACCTGCGGCCGGGCAGCCGGGTCGGCGAGCGAGCCAAGGTCGGCACCTTCGTGGAGACCAAGAACGCGCAGCTGGGCCCGGGCGCGAAGGTGCCGCACCTGAGCTACGTCGGGGACGCGACGATCGGAGCGGGCAGCAACATCGGCGCGGCCACCGTGTTCGTCAACTACGACGGGGTCACCAAGCACCACACCACCGTGGGCGCGCACACCCGGACCGGCGCCGACAACATGTTCGTCGCCCCGGTGGCCATCGGTGACGGTGCCTACACCGCAGCCGGCTCAGTGATCACACAGGACGTGCCGCCGGGGGCGCTGGCGGTGGCGCGGGGCCGCCAGCGCAACATCGAGGGCTGGGTGGCCCGGCGGCGCCCGGGAACCCCAGCGGCGCACGCGGCCGCCCAGGCCCAGCAGACCGACGGCGCCCAGCCACGGCAGGAGCGAGCATGAGCCTTTCCACCATGTCAGCGACCCCGAAGAAGAGCCTGATGCTGTTCTCCGGGCGCTACCACCCCGAGCTCGCCGAGGAGGTGGCCAAGCACCTCGACGTCGCCGTCACCCCACAGTCGGCCTACTCCTTCGCCAACGGTGAGATCTTCGTCCGGTTCGAGGAGTCGGTACGCGGCTGCGACGCCTTCGTCGTGCAGGCCCACACCGCCCCGATCAACGATGCGATCATGGAGCATCTGATCATGGTGGACGCGCTCAAGCGCGCGTCCGCCAAGCGGATCACCGCCGTGATGCCGTTCTGGGGTTACAGCCGCCAGGACAAGAAGCACCGCGGGCGCGAGCCCATCTCCGCCCGGCTCGTCGCGGACCTGTTCAAGACCGCCGGCGCAGACCGGATCATGACGGTGGACCTGCACACCTCCCAGATCCAGGGCTTCTTCGACGGCCCGGTGGACCACCTGTTCGCGCTGCCGGTGCTCGCCGGCCACATCAAGAACACCTACGCCGGACGTGAGCTGGCCGTGGTGTCACCGGACTCCGGTCGGGTGCGGCTGGCCGAGCGCTGGGCCGAGACCCTCGGCAGTACGCCGCTGGCGTTCATCCACAAGACCCGCGACCCCGACAGACCAAACCGGGCGGTCGCCAACCGGGTGGTCGGCGACATCGACGGCCGGCTCTGCGTGGTGATCGATGACATGATCGACACCGGTGGCACGGTGACCGGTACCGTGCGGGCGCTGCTCGAGGCCGGCGCCACCGACGTCGTCGTCGCCAGCACCCACGGGGTGCTGTCCGGCCCGGCTACCGAGCGGCTGTCCGCCTGCGGCGCCCGCGAGATCATCTTCACCAACACGTTGCCCATCCCGGACGAGAAGCGCTTTCCCGGGATGACGGTGTTGTCCATCGCGCCGCTGCTGGCCCGCGCGATCCATGAGGTCTTCGAGGACGGCTCGGTGACCAGCCTGTTCGACGGCAATGCCTGACCCGTTATACTTCGCCGTCACCGCCTTTCCGCCAAGGGAGTCCACCGTGTCCGAGGTCCGTCTGGCCGCCGAGCCGCGCACCGAGTTCGGCAAGGGCGCCGCCCGCCGTACCCGACGCGCCGGCAAGATCCCCGCGGTGCTCTACGGGCACGGCAGCGACCCGCTGCATGTGGCGCTGCCCGCGTTGGAGTTCGCCCGGGTGGTGCGCGAGCAGGGCAGCAACGCCGTACTCAGCCTCGACCTGGCGGGCCGGCCACAGCTCGCGCTGACCAAGACCGTCACCGTGCATCCGCTCCGGCGCTACATCGAGCACGTCGATCTGCTGATCGTCTCGCGCGGCGAGAAGGTCGTGGTGGACGTCCATATCGTCGTCACCGGCAACCCCGGCCCGGACGCGCTGGTCACCCAGGAGCTGGGGACGCTCCAGGTCGAGGCGGACGCGATGGCGATCCCCGACGAGATCGAGGTGTCCGTCCAGGACGCCGAGGTGGGCACCCGGGTGCTGGCCGGCGAGGTGCCGCTGCCACCGGGCGTGGAGCTGCGAACCGACCCGGAGTACCTCGTGATCAATATCGTCGCATCGACCGCCGGGGACCTCGGGGCCGAGGGCGAGGACGAGGCGGCATCGGATGCCTCCGCATTCGGGTCAGCCGACGAGCAGGCCTGACCCGGGTCGTCGATGAGGCCGTGACCGCTGACGGTAGTGACGGTAGTACCGACCGGGTCGCCGGTGAGGTCGCCTTGGTCGTCGGTCTGGGCAACCCGGGTCCCAGCTACGCCGGCAACAGGCACAACGTCGGGTTCATGGTGGTCGACGAGCTGGCCCGTCGGGCGGGTGGGCGTCTCACCTCGCACAAGGCCGGGGCCGACGTGCTGGAGACGCGGCTGGCCGGGCGGCGGGTGGTGCTGGCCCGCCCACGCTCGTTCATGAACGTCTCCGGGCCGGCGGTCGCCGCGACGGCGCGGTACTTCACGATCCCCCCGGCCGACGTGGTGGTCGTGCACGATGACCTGGATCTCGATCACGGCGTGCTGAGGCTCAAGCGTGGCGGTGGTGAGGGTGGGCACAACGGCCTGCGCTCGGTCTCGGGGTGTCTGGGTAGCAGGGACTACCTGCGGGTACGCTTCGGTATCGGCCGACCTCCGGGCCGGATGGACCCGGCTGACTTCGTGCTGCGCGACTTCTCCGCCGAGCAGCGCCGCGAGCTGGACCTGCTGGTGGACCGCTGCGCCGACGCCGTCGAGCAGCTCCTCACCCAAGGCCTGGCCGCCACCCAGAACCAGCTGCACTGATCCAACGAAACAGCTGTGCGGCGTCCGCACCGCCGCGATGGCCGGTCCTGCTGGGTGGCGCTCGTCGTCATAAGGCCGGCCGCACCGGGATCACCGGGCAGCTTCCCTGCGGTGATGTCACATGCCGCGCATATCTGGTCGTGGTCTGGGGGATAACCGGGCAGGCTCACCCGGTCGTAGGGCAGCGGGCGCGGTCTGAACGTCAGCTCGGGCGCGGTGCCGAGCCCGGTGGCCAGCCACACCCGAGCGACGTCCACCCCGCTCACCCGAGCCACTCAATCAACGCGTCGCGCAGCACCCGAGCAGGATCCTCATCGAGGATGATGACGCACTCCCCGGTGACGTGCGGGTCGAAGATGATCTCTCCAACCTGTTTTTCGACCACCAGGTTCACGAGGCCCCGGGGCACGCGCTGCGGATCCTCGCCGAACGCGGTCTCATCATCCTGGCCACCGGCACCGGTGCGCAGGTGCATGGCCGCAGCCCCAGCATCCGGAGAGCGACTGATGACGTGACACGTCAAGTCGGGACCTGGCGCGGGTTCCATGTCTCGGCGGCCAAGACGGGCCACGAGCCATTCACCGAGACGACGGTCAGCGAGGTCGAGGCTGATGTGATGGTGGGGCGCGGTCTCGGTGTGCCGACCGGGACGCTCGTCCTGCGGCGAGCCCGCCGGCAAGGCATCGTGGGCGGATCACCAGTGCAGCTGTCGACGAGCTATCTCAGGCTCGACCTGGTCAGCAAGCCACTGATCCTCCGGGAAGTCAGCACCGAGCCGGGCGACATGCACCCTCGCATGGAAGAGCTCGGCTACCGAGTTCACTTCGAGGAGTCCGTAACATGCCGGCTTCCCAGCGACGATGAGCGCGAGAAGTTGAAAATAGACATGAATCAGCCGGTTCTTGTGCTCTGGCGCCGGTGTTACGACCAGCTCGATCACATCCTCGACCTCACCCATCGAATCGTTGTCGGTGATCGACATGAGTTGGTCTCCCAGTATGACTTGACAACCTGAGCCGGAACCTGGCGACCTCACGATCCAGCGGGTCTCCCCCCGGATCGTATACCACAACCAGTGGATGCGGCTCCGCGAAGATGTGATCCAACGCCCCGACGGGTCTCAGGGTATCCACTCGTATGTCGAAAAACCAGACTTCGCGCTCATCATCCCGGTCGATCGCGACGGGTTCCACCTGGTTGAGCAGTACCGTTACCCGGTTTCCCACCGGTCGTGGGAATTCCCCCAGGGCACCCTGCCCCATGGGAGGATGGGGATCCAGCGGCACTCGCCCGGAGAGAACCGGTCGAGGAGACAGGACTCCGGGCGGGACGGCTCCACCGTCTCGGCCACCTTCATCCCGCTAAGGTCATGAGTAGCCAAGCTTGCGCCGTATTCGTGGCCGACCGACTTGAGGCCGGCCGGCGCTCACGGGAACACGAGGAGCAAGATATGCGCCAGCACTGGTTCTCCCGGGGAGAACCAGAAGGTTAGGATTCGAAGTGGTATCGTCACCGACGGTTCGACGATCGCCGCGTATACGCTTTATCTGCCGGCCGGCGAGAATCGCACATCAGCGTAGCGCGCTACGCTGCCTGGGTAGATGCAGAAAGCGTCGAATATCGTGGTCGTCCGCAGCGCGGCCCTCCGGCCTCACTCCTCGTCCAGCGCGGTGTCGATCTCCTCTTCGGACACGTCGTCGATGTCGAGGCGTTGGAGGATCTTCGCCGTTCGCAGGTCAGCTTTGACACTTGCCCGACGCAGCTTGTAGAGAGTGTCTCCGTACCCGCCCTCGACATCGGCCAGGCGCGCCTCGAGTGCGAGGATCCGACGTTCGAGGGTCTGTAGTGAAGCCATGCCGGTCATCTCTCCTCGGCTGGACTGGGGACTCGGAGGTGCAGGCTATCGGGTGACCTACGGAAACCCGGTCAGGGTAGGTATTCGGCGATCTGGTCCCGGACCGCAGCGCGGCGCAGCTTGCCCGAGGGGGTCTTGGGCAGGGTGGCCGGTGGCAGCACCACCACCGCGCCCGGCCGCAGGCCCACGGCGTCGACCACCCGGGAGATGACCTCCTTGCGCAGGACGCGCTCGGCCTCGGCGTCTCCGGCCCGGTTGGACTCGACGGCCACCGCGAACGACTCCCGCCGTGCGCCGGCGTCGAGGCGAACCGCCGCCACGTTGCCCGGCCGGACCCCGTCGACCCCTCCCGCGGCGCGCTCGATGTCGATGGGATAGATGTTGCGCCCGCCCATGATGATGACGTCCTTGCGCCGCCCGCAGACCACCACCTCGCCGTCGGCGAGGTAGCCCTCGTCGCCGGTGTCCAGCCACCCGTCGGGATCCTGGGTGGGACGAGGTCCCGCCGTGGTCAGGTACTCGCGGGTGACCGACTCACCGCGCAGGTGCAGCCGGCCGACGTGGCGCTCGCCGAGCGGGGCACCGTCCTCGGCGAGGACCCGCACCTCCATCCCGGGCAACGGCGGTCCCAGCAGGGGGAAGGCCCGGACGTCGCGGTCTGCGGGCCCGGCCACGACAGCCCGGCGCCGGGTCTCCAGCGCGTCGGCATCCACGGTATCCACCCGCATGCCGATACCCAGTGGAGCGAAGGACACCCCGAGGGTGGTCTCGGCCATCCCATAGGCGCACACCACGCAGCGTCCCGACAACCCGAACCGCGCTCCCTCGCCGGTGAAGGCCCGCACCGCGGCCGGTTCGATGGGCTCGGCACCGTTGAGCGCGAAGCGCAGGCTGGACAGGTCGAAGTGCTCGTCGGTGCCGGCCAGCCGCCGGGCCAGCAGGGCGTAGCCGAAGTTCGGCGCCGCGGTGATCGTGCCGCGGTGCCGGCTGATCAGCTCGGCCCACAGCAACGGGTGGGACATGAACTCCGCCGGTGTCACCTTCACCAGCTCCAGGCCCAGCGCCATCGGGAGGGTGAGGAACCCGACCATCCCCATGTCGTGGAACAGCGGCAGCCAAGACACCATCACGTCACCCGCCGGGTCGAGGGCCCCGGCCCGCGCCATCGCGGTCATGTTGGCGTAGAGGTTGCCGTGGGTGATCCGGACCGCCTTGGGCTCGGCGCTGGACCCGGAGGTGAGCTGCAGCAATGCGGTGTCGTCCTCGGCCACCTTCACCGGTGCGGTGAGCGGTCGGACGGTCGGGTCATCGAGATCGGCGAGCATCAGGTAGCCGATCCCGCGCTGATCCAGCAGCGGGGCGAGCCGGTCGAAGGGCGGCCCCAGCAGCACCAGCTTGGCGTCGATCATGCCGAGCACCCTGACGGTGTCCGCCGCCCAACTCGCCAGGTCGGCGCGGTGGGTGGGCTGGTGCAGCATGGTCACGCTGCCACCGGCCAGCCAGACACCCTGCACCGCGGGAGCGATCAACGCGGGATCACCGGCCAGCACCGCGACCGCGTCACCGTGTTGAACACCGGGAGCGGCGGTGCCCATCAGGCATCCGGCGGCCCGAAGGGCCTGCTCGTGGACCTCCGTCCAGGTGGTGCGGCGCGGCCGGGTGGGTTCGCCGGTGGTGATGCCGCGATCCGACCGGATCGGCGAGTCCGGCGCGCAGTGGGCTACCAGGGTGTCGACGAACCTGCTCACAAGCTGCCACCTTAGGGGCCGTGGTGGGAAGGACGCGCACCGATGGTCATCAACCGGCGACGTCGGCGACCTCCAGCCAGCGGGTCTCCAGATCATTCTTCGCAGCGAGTACCGCGCGCAGTTCACCGTCCAGTTCCCGGAACGCGGCGGGATCAGCGGAGCGCTGGATGATCTGCCGCTGCAGTTCGGCTTCCCGGCCCGCCAACCGCTCCAGCTGACGTTCTAGCCGGGCCAGCTCCTTGCGGGCGGCCCGCTGCTCAGTGGCGTCCTTCCGCGCCCCAGAAGAGGACTCGGAAGTAGACCCTGTCGGGGCCGGGGCACTGCCGCGCCGGTCCAGGTACTCCTTGATGCCACCGGGTAGGTGAGTGACCCGCCCGTCCCCGAGTAGCGCCACCACGGTGTCACAGACCCGGTCGACGAAGTAGCGGTCGTGCGACACGACGACCAACGAGCCCGGCCAGCCATCCAGCAGGTCCTCCAGCTGCTGCAGAGTGTCGATGTCCAGGTCGTTGGTGGGCTCGTCGAGCAGCAGCACGTTCGGCTCGGCCATCAGCAGCCGGGTCAGCTGCAGCCGACGCCGCTCGCCACCGGACAGGTCCGCCACCGACGTCCACTGCCGCGACGCCGGGAACCCGAGCCGCTCGGCCAGCTGCGAGGCGGACAGCTCCTGGCGGCCCGACTCCCGAGGACCCGGTGTCTCCCGAGGACCCAGTGTGACGTGGCGGGCCACCTCCTCCACCGCCTCCAGCACCCGCAGCGACTCCGGAAGGTCCTCCGACTCACCGCCGGCTGAGCCGGCAACCAGATCCTGGTGCAGGTGCGCCAGCCGGACAGTCTGGCCCTGCACGCGGCGACCCGCGTCGGGTTCCCGCTCCCCCGCGAGCAGCCGCAACAACGTGGTCTTGCCTGACCCGTTGACCCCGACCAGCCCGATGCGCTCGCCCGGCCCGATCCGCCATGTCTCGGCGTCAAGCACGCGGCGCCCGCCGATCGTCACCGTGACGTCCTCGAGCTCAAGCACGGTGCGACCCAGCCGGCGTCGGGCGAAGGCGAGCAGCTCGACAGTGTCCCTCGGCGGGGGGACGTCGGCGATCAGTGCCTCGGCGGCCTCGATGCGGTAACGCGGCTTGGAGCTGCGCGCGGGTGGCCCCCGGCGCAGCCACGCGAGCTCCTTGCGGGCCAGGTTACGCCGCCGATCCTCAGCCACGCCGCGGCGGCGCCCCCGCTCGGCCCGCGCGTAGACCCAGTCCGCGTAGCCGCCGTCGTAGCCGTCCACCTGGCCGTCGGCGACCTCCCAGGTACGGGTGCACACGGTGTCCAGGAACCACCGGTCGTGGGTCACCACCACCACCGCGCAACGCCGGGCCAGCAGATGCTCGGCGAGCCACCGCACACCCTCGACGTCGAGGTGGTTGGTCGGCTCGTCGAGCAGCACCAAGTCGAGCTCGGGCACCAGGGCCGCAGCCAGCGCCACCCGGCGTCGTTCCCCACCGGACAGCTCGGCCACCGGTCGGTCCATCCCCAAGGACGGGATGCCCAGCCCATCCAGGACTCCGCGCACCCGGGGGTTTGCGGCCCACTCGTGCTCGGTGGTGACTCCCAGCGGATCCAGCACCGCGTGGCGCACACTGGCCCACTCGGGCAGTTCGGTGCGCTGGGTCAGCACGGTGAGGCGCACTCCCCTGGCTCGGCTCACCCGGCCCGCGTCCGGCGCCTGGAGCCCCGCGAGCACCTCGAGCAGGGTGGTCTTGCCGCCGCCGTTGAGCCCCACGACACCGATCCGGTCACCCACCCCGACACCGAGTGAGACACCAGACAGCAACGGGTGGGTCCCGTAGGACTTCGAGACAGCCTCGAGGTTGACCAGGTTGGTCATCAGGCGTGCGCCAGGGGTTCGGGGGGCGGCACGGGGCGTGGGTCCTCCACGATCCGGGCACCGGGCACCGGGCCGCTGGCTACCCGGACCGTACGGCACACACCGGCACCGGCCAGCTCAGCGGCAACCCGGACCGCAGCGTCGGCGTCGGCGCACAGAAACGCGCAGGTCGGTCCGGACCCCGACACGATACCGGCCAGTGCCCCGGCATCGACCCCGGCCCGCAGGGTGCGCCGTAGCGTGGGGCGCAGCGACACCGCGGCGGCCTGCAGATCATTGCCCAGCAGCAATGCGAGCTGCCGGGGGTCCCCCGAAGCCAGCGCCTCGAGCAGCGGCTCGGCGTCACCGAGCCGCTGTAGCGACGGACCCCGCCGAAGCCGGTCCAACTCCCGGTAGACCTCCGGAGTGGACAGGCCGCAGTGGTCCAGTGCTATCACCCAGTGGAAGGTATGCCGGGCCAGCACCGGCACCAGGGACTCACCACGCCCGGTGCCCAACGCGGTGCCCCCGCACAACGCGAACGGCACATCGCTGCCCAGCCCGGCGGCCAGCCCGGTAAGCTCGTCGCGGCTGATATCCAGGCGCCACAGTCCGGCCAGCGCGACCAGAGCGCCCGCCGCGTCGGCGCTGCCGCCGGCCATCCCGCCGGCCACCGGAATGGTCTTGCGCAGCACCACCCGCACGGCGGGTCGGCGCCCGACGTGCTCGGCGAGCAGGAGCACCGCACGCCACGCGAGGTTGCGGCGGTCGGTGGGCACCGTCCCGGCACCCTCTCCGTACACCTGCACGCCGGGCTCGTCGGTGACCGCGACGGTCACCTCGTCGATCATCGACAGCGCCTGGAACACGCTGACCAGATCGTGATAGCCGTCCCAGCGCAGCCTTCCCACGGCCAGGTGCAGGTTGACCTTGGCCGGGACGCGCACGGTGACCGGCTGCGGCACAACGGCAAGCACGGCACCAGGGTACGGGCCTCCTGTGGACAACCCGTGAGTGGCGATGCGACCTATAGGTCGCATCGCCACTCACGGGCGACTCTCGCAAAGTCGCTGATCGTGAGGCGCTCGGCGCGGGCGCTGGGATCCACCCCCGCCGCGCGGAGCATCCGTTCAGCGGTGGCGGGTGAACCCGCCCAGCCGGCCAGGGCCGCCCGCAGCGTCTTGCGGCGCTGCGCGAACGCGGCATCCACCAGCGCGAAGACCTGTTCTCTGGGCACCGTGGACGGTGCTGGGCGGCTGGTCAGGGCGACCAGGCCGGAGTCCACGTTGGGCACCGGCCAGAACACCGCGCGGGGCACCCCTCCAGCGCGGCGGACCTCGGCGAACCAGGCCGCCTTGACGCCGGGTGCGCCGTAGCATCGGGTGCCCGGCGGGGCGGCCAGCCGGTCGGCCACCTCGGCCTGCACCATCACCAACCCACGACGCAGTCCCGGCAGCTCGGCCAGCAGGTGCAGCAGCACGGGAACACCGACGTTGTAGGGCAGGTTCGCGACCAGCACCGTGGGTTCCAGGCCACCAGCCGCCTCGACGATCTCCGCCCGTCGCACCCGCAGCGCGTCGGCGGTCAGTATCCGCAGCGCGTCGGCGCGCTCCCGGACGCGCTCGGCCACCGTGCCGGGCAACGCGCCGGCGAGCAGCGGATCCACCTCCACGGCCAGCACCCGACCCGCCACGCCGAGCAGCGCCAGGGTGAGCGAGCCCAGACCAGGCCCGACCTCCAGCACGACGTCCTCGGCCACCAGACCGGCCGCCGCCACGATACGGCGCACCGTGTTGGCGTCGTGCACGAAGTTCTGGCCGAGCCGCTTGGTCGGTCGCAGCCCCAGCCGATCGGCGAGCACGCGCAGGTCAGCAGGCCCCAGCAACGCGGGGCCAGCCGGGGTAGGCGCCATGCCCCGGCCCGCCTCCTGGCTCACCTCCCGGTCTTACCAGAGCCCGAGCTGGGCTGAGCAGGTGGGCCAGGCGTGGTAGTTGCCACGGGCGTTGCGGACCCGCTGGGCGACCGCAATCTGCTGTTCGCGGCTTGCCTGGTGCGGGTACGGGGCGAACTGGTTACCGCCGTTGGCGCTCCAGGTGGCCTTATCGAACTGCAGACCACCGTAGTAGCCGTTGCCCGAGTTGGCGGCCCAGTTGTCGCCGGACTCGCACCGGGCCAGCTGATCCCAGACGGTGGCCGCGGTAACGGTGACCCTCTTCGCGAGGGTCCGGACCTCGGGATCCTTGACCTTCCTGACCGGGGGCCGGACAAGTCGCTTCTCGCTCAGTTCCTCGGCGGTGACCCGAGTGACCCGCACAGTCATTCCGGGCAGCACGGGCGAAGTGCGCTCCGGGGTCACCGTGTCCAGCGCCCGCAACGGCACGCCCTGCTGGGTGAGCAGGTCACCGACCGAGAGCGCGGTGGAGTGAATCTCCTTCGCCGGAAGTCCACCGTCGAACAGGACGATCGGCTTGGCGATGCGTACCACCAGCGCCATGCCTTCCAGGGGGATGCGTCGGGCGGGGTCAGCGGACAGCTCCACGTCGCGGGAGGGCATCCCCACCTGCCTCAGCGCGGTCTCGACGGTGAGGGCGGTGGTCCAGATCTCGTGCTGAGTGCCGTCGACGGTGAGGTCGAGCGGTCGGCCGCGCCGGAGCACGATACGACTGCCGTCCTCGACGGCACTGCTCGCGGTGGGGGCCAGGGTGTCCTGGTCATCGACCCGCAGACCAGCGGACTCCAGCGCCCCCGCGACCGACGACGCGAAGGTATGGATGGTCCGCTGCTCATCGTCCACCGCGATGGTGATGGTCTTGTCCAGGGTGAGAGCCGCGGCGGTACCGGTTGTCAGCGCCAGGATGCACGCGAGCAGGGCGCCTCGGACGAACGTACGAGTGGTCACTGATGTCCAGTCATCGCAGTTCCGGGCAGGGGAGTACGAGAACAGCGACCCCCGTCCTCGTACCGGGAACCACCCCACCCCGGCTGACAGTGACGGAAAGGTAACGGTTCGTAGCGGAGCGCGCAAACACCTCGCCGGTGGATGTCGCCGATCAGTCGCTCAGGACCGGCCAGCGGTATCGGTCGCGCCGAACCGTGCCGCGAGGCGCCCGAAGCCGAAGACCCGCTCGGCGGCGGCTGAGGTCGACGCCGCCAGCTCCGCCACGTCCTGCCCGCGCAACGCGGCGAGATCCCGAACGGTGTAGGGCAGGTTGACCGGCTCGTTGGTCTTGCCGCGGTGCGGATGGGGGGTGAGGAACGGGGCATCGGTCTCCACCAGCAGCTGCCCGTCCGGAACCAGCACCGCCGCCTCGCGCAGCGCGCGGGCATTGCGAAAGGTCACGGTGCCGGAAAAGGACAGCACGTAGCCGGCGTCCACGCAGGCCCGCGCCATCGCGGCATCCCCGGAGAAGCAGTGGAACACCACAGTAGGGGGCGGACCCTCCTGATCGAGCACCGCCAACACGTCGCCGTGGGCGTCCCGATCGTGAATCATCAGCGGCTTTCCGACTCGCTTAGCGAGGTCGATGTGCCAGCGGTAGGCCTCCCGTTGCGCCTCGGGTGGCGGGCAGCCCGGGTCGACTCGAGTCCAGTAGTAGTCCAGGCCGGTCTCCCCCACGGCCACCACCCGGGCTTGCCGCGCGAGCCGCTCGAGCTCGACGCGGTCGGCGTCGGTCATCGTCGCCGTGCGGGTGGGATGCAGCGCTACCGCCGCGAAGACCCGATCGTCCCAGTTCGACGCCTGCACCACCCAGCGCGCCGCGGTCATGTCGTCGGCCACCGTCACCACCGCGCGGACCCCCACCGCCGCAGCCCGGTCCAGCGCCGCGCGCACCCCCGCCGGATCGGTGGCCCCGCAGGCGTCCAGGTGGGTGTGCGCGTCGACCACCACCGCCGGCAGCGGCGGCGGGTGCGGCGGCGACGACCGCCGCACCCGTGAGTGGCGATGCGAGCCATCACCCGCATCGCCACTCACGGCTGGATGGGGGCCCAGTCGGGGCCGGTCTCGCCCAGCTTGGGGTCCAGCTTGGCGAACAGGGGGGTGGGCTTAGCGAGGGGGCGGCCCGGCTCGATGGGGACGCTCGCCCAGCGCGCCTGCTCCTCGGCGTAGTCACCGGTGATGACCGGGTAGTCCGGGCCGGCACCCTCGACCGTCTCGGCGACCGCGGTGACCCGCGGCTGGGCCGACCACACCCCGGTGCCGCCGAGCTGCTCGTGTACCCGCTGGGCGGCGTGCGGCAAGAACGGGGTGAGCAGGGCGTTGGCGTCAGCGACCACCTGCAGCGCGGTGTGCAGGATGGTGTCCCGGCGCTCCGGGTCGTCGGTGCGCTTCCACGGCTCCTGCTCGGACAGGTACTTGTTCGCTGCGCCCACCACCCGCATCGCCTCGCTGATCGCGGCCTTGAACCGGTTGCGCTCCAGCAGCCCTCCGACAGTGCCGAATGCCGCCCGTGAGGTGGCCAGCAGCTCGGAGTCGGCCGCCCGCGCAGCCGTGGGCCGGGGTACCGCGCCGACGTTGCGGTGCGCCATCGCGATCGAGCGGTTGACCAGGTTGCCCCACTCGTTGGCCAGCTCGAAGTTGGTCCGGCGGACGAACTCGTCCCAGGTGAAGTCGGTGTCCTGGGTCTCGGGGGCGGCCACCGAGATGAAGTAGCGCAGGGTGTCCGGCCCGAACTCGCGCAGGAAGTCCCCGACGTAGATCACCGTGCCGCGCGAGGTGGAGAACTTCGAGCCGCTCATGGTGAGGAACTCGCTGGACACCACCTCGGTGGGCAGGTTCAGCGTGCCGAACGCCCCGGGCTCGCCGCCGCGGTCCCCCGCCCCGTTCTGGCCGAGCAGCATGGCGGGCCAGATCTGGGAGTGGAAGGTGATGTTGTCCTTGCCCATGAAGTAGTACGAGCGGGCCGCCGGGTCGCACCACCACGCCCGCCACGCGTCCGGGTCGCCGGAGCGCACCGCCCACTCCACCGACGCCGACAGGTACCCGATCACGGCGTCGAACCAGACGTAGAACCGCTTCATCGGGGCGTCGCGCCAGCCCTCCAGCGGGACCCGCACACCCCAGTCGAGGTCGCGCGTGATCGGGCGCGGGCGCAGGTCATCGAGCAGGTTCAGCGAGAACTTGAGCACGTTGGGTCGCCACTCGGTGCGGGTGGACAGCCATCCACCGAGCGCCTCGGTGAACGCGGGCAGGTCGAGGAACAGGTGCTCGGTCCGCACGAACCTCGGCGTCTCGCCGTTGATCCGGGACCGCGGGTTGACCAGGTCGGCCGGGTCGAGCTGGTTGCCGCAGCTGTCGCACTGGTCGCCGCGCGCGCTGTCATAGCCACAGATCGGGCAGGTGCCCTCGATGTAGCGGTCGGGCAGGGTACGACCGGTGGACGGGCTGACCGCGCCGAGCGCGCTACGCGAGAGCACGTAGCCGTTGCGGTACAGCGCGAGGAACAGCTCCTGCACCACCCGGTGGTGGTTGGCCGTGGTGGTACGGGTGAACAGGTCGTAGGACAGTCCCAGCCCGTGCAGGTCGGCCACGATCATCCGGTTGTACTTGTCGGCGAGCCGGCGGGGCGTGACTCCCTCAGCGTCGGCCTGCACCTGGATCGGGGTACCGTTCTCGTCGGTTCCCGAGATCATGAGCACCCGGTTACCGGCCATCCGCTGGTAGCGCGCGAAGATGTCCGACGGGACACCGAAACCGGAGACGTGGCCGATATGCCGAGGCCCGTTGGCGTAGGGCCAGGCCACGGCGGCGAGTACAGGTACGTTCATAGCACCCAGCCTATGGGGCCGCATCGCACCGACGCGCCAAGCCCTCAGCGCGCCACACTGGTCATGGTCTCGCTGAGGTCAGTCCCGATCATGTGCCATCCGGTCTCATCGCGGCGCATGCCTACTCTCACCGGGTCGTGCGGCGAGCACCGGCGATCTCACCGGTGGTGTCTTCCCGGCGGGTGCGGATGAGTACCGACACCCAGCTGCGGTAGGGAGACCAACCGGATGCGATGTGCTCGAGCTGGGCGAGACCGGGGTCCGGCACCCCGTAGAGCTGCGCCATGGAGTCATGCAGTCGCCGTTCGCTGGTGGGAAAATAGTCGGGGGCGCCGGCGCCACGAACCACGATCAGCTCGGCGGGGTGGTCTCTAGTGGTGAGCGCGACACCGGCCTTGACCTGGGACCCTCGCGAGGGCTCACATCGAGCTATGACGGGCAGGCTAGGGGCTGCCCGATGCGCGGGCCGGCTTACGAGCCCTCGCCCAGGTCAAGGCCGGTGTCGCGCT